>JAEYRV010000017.1 GCA_023435305.1 Bacillota bacterium | reverse complement strand
GCCTGACCCCGATCTTCGAATAAAGGAATTTTTCAAGCCTGACCCCGATCTTCGAATAAAGGAATTTTTCAAGCCTGACCCCGATCTTCGAATAAAGGAATTTTTCAAGCCTGACCCCGATTTGTTTACAGGCAGTATGGCGTGGGTAAATATACTAAACAATAAGTATATCGGGGGTGCGATTATGAATAGGAAAGATGTGAATGAGAAGAACTTGGAAAAAGAGATGAATAGTGCAGAAGTATATTCTATTCCAAATGAAGATACTTGCTCAGCCGAGTTTGCAGAAGGCTGTGTGATAGCGGAAGAAAAGGCTGAATGACGATATATGCCCTACCTGAACTATGTAACATATGAGGCATGGAGAACATATGAGTGATAAAGATGTCATTTTAATAGTTGATGATGAGATCCAGATCATTAATGCGCTTAGGCGTGTCATAAAATTAATGGACCATGATGTTATAACTGCGACCGATCCTGAAGATGCGATGAGGATCATTGACCACTCAAAGCCTGATATTGTTATCTGCGACTATAACATGCCGAAATTCAGCGGGGTCGATGTCCTGAAATATGCCAAGGATGTAATTCCCAATGCAGCCAGAGTTCTGATGACGGGGCATTCTGATATCAATATAGCTATTTCGGCTATCAACGAGGGAAGTATCTTCTACTATATTGCAAAGCCATGGAAAAATGAAGATGTGACAGCAATGATCAAACATGCTCTTGAGAAAAAACACAGTCAGAAGGATGGAAGCTCTCTCCAGCATATTATAAAGGATAACAGGGAGTATCTGTCTAAAGTGGTCGATAAACTGCAGTTTTTTGACAGGATACTTGAGCACAATGACTCAAAGTTTCCCATTCTTGATGATGAAGATATTATAATGGTAAACAGCTCGGATATCTTATTCCTGACCGCAATGGAAGGTGACGTGCATGTTATTACTGTTGGCGGAAGGTACAAGAGTCATGACTCACTGAATGCATGGAGTGAGAAATTGGGGAAGAGCAATTTCTTCAGATGCCACAGAAGCTATATCGTAAATATCGATAAGATCGAGAAAATCTCACCATGGTTCAACGGCTCATACAATTTAGCACTCACGGACTGCAAGGAAAGCATACCTGTCAGCAGAGAGAATATGAAGGCTCTGCGAAATATTTTGGGAATATGATCTGTCGGAGGACATCAAATGAGTCAGCAAAAGGTGTCGAATGGTTTTGAGTTGGCAAGTGATATTGAAGATAGAAAGCTGATCGAGCAAAAGCTTATTGAAAACAACAGGCAGCTGAAAGAGGCGCTGGAAAAGCTTGAGCAGGCACAAAGGCAGCTCATCCAGCAGGAGAAGATGGCTTGTATCGGGCATCTTGCTGCAGGCGTCGCTCATGAGATAAATAATCCTTTGGGTTTTATATGCAGCAACATTGAAATATCCAGAATCTATTGCGCTAATTTTATAGAAACTCTGCTGGCATACAAGCATTTTGTCGGAAAACTGCCGCATATCCCGACAGAAGATATGGCATCGGAGATACAAAAGCTTTCTGATCTGGAGAAGAAACATGACATAGATACTATTTTGAATGAATATGGCGATATGCTGACCGATATAGAGGATGGCCTGGAGAGAATAAGAGAGATCGTCATGGGACTGAAAGCATTTGCAAGGCCGGATCAGGATAATGAGTTTGGTGAGTATGATCTGAATGCAGGCATTAATAAGATACTGGCCGTGACTAAAAATGATATGAAATATCATGCAGATATAGCATTGAATCTGGGCGACATCCCGAAGATCCGGGCATTGGGAAGTAAAATCGATCAGGTCCTTTTAAATATTATCATTAATGCTTCCGACGCGATAAAGGAAGGAAAGCCGGAAGGATCGGGATCGGTCACGATTACTACGGATACAGATGATGGATTTGTTCGGTGCCGGATAGAGGATAACGGAATAGGGATAGACAAAGTGCACATCGATAAAATATTCAACCCGTTTTTTACTACAAAACCCCCGGGCAAGGGCACAGGGATAGGGTTGAGTATTGCCTACGATATCATAGTAAACCAGCATGGCGGGCAAATCTTTGTGGAAAGCATGCCAATGGCCGGTACCTTATTCACTATTCTGCTGCCGGTCGATCAAGGGAATGAGATCAGGGGAACCTATGGAGAATAAAAGTATATTATTCGTCGATGATGAGATCCAGATATTGACTTCTCTAAAGAGGGTTTTTTCAGGCGGCTGCTATAATATTTTTACGGCTGAGAACGGATATAAAGCGCTGACCATTCTCGAAAGAGAAACAATAGATATGGTGGTCACCGATATGAGAATGCCGGGAATAAACGGAGATGATCTGCTCAAAGAGGTCAAGGCAAAATATCCTTCGATCATCAGAGTGGTGCTGAGCGGCTACACCGATGAGAATCTGGTCGTACAGATACAGAAAATGAGTCTGGCCAAGAGATACCTTCTAAAGCCGTGGAAGAACCAGGAGCTTCTTGAGACAGTGGAGCAGATGTTCAACGTCGAGAGGATGCTGAAAAACAACAATCTGCTGGAGCTTGTCAACAAGATCGAATTCCTTCCCTCTCCCGGGAGCACATTGCTTCGGTTCAATCAGCTTGCAGCACAGGATGCGGGTATGAATGAAATAGCGGAAATGATAGAGACGGATCAGTCTCTAGCCGCGAAAATACTGCATGTTGCCAACTCGGCGATCTATGGTTTGAGGACCGGATCTGTCAGGCAGGCTATAACATATTTGGGACTGATCAATGTTAAGAACATCATTTTGGGTGCGACTACTTTCAGTAATGGCATAAATGAGAATAATTTACGGCTCAACAAGGATATCAACGTACTCTGGCAGCATGCTGTAACTACCAACCAGATACTTGCGCATATGTATTTGCAGATCCTTGGACAACGCATCCCGGAGATATGCTCTATGGCAGGCCTTTTGCATGATATCGGTAAGGTTGTTTTGATAAACAACTTTACAGACAGATATCTAAAAGCAGCAGCTGCTATAAAAGATAAGAAGGATCTGTTATATTATTATGAAAATATGGAGTTCGTAGATATCTCGCATCAGGAAATCGGTGCATATCTGCTGAACTGGTGGGAGCTGCCGCAGACCATGGTTGAAGCGGCGCTGTTTCATCATGATCCGCTGGATGATAGAGCAACAGACAAAAAACTGGTGTCGCTGCTGAATATTGCTGATATTTATTCATGGAACAGCATTTACGGCGGGGAGTACTGGAGTGTTGATCCGGCGGTGCTCCGTTATGTCGGCATTTCCAAAGAGGATTGCGAACAGATCATCAGCGAAGTTCAAATCGACAAATCAGCAAACTAATTTCTATTAATCGGCTAAAATCGACAGCTCATGTCGATTTTTTTACGTTTCATGGTAAAAATCACTATTCGATTATGAAGTCTTGTATTCTATCATTAACAAATCGATTATCCGCATTTACGCCCATACGAATAACAAATAAACCATTTGACGGGGAAGTGATTACATTGAAAAGAATACTTATCGTGGATGATGCTGCATTTATGAGAGCATCCATAAAACGAATACTTGAGAGAAACGGCTTTGGTATCGCAGGAGAGGCCGAGGACGGTGAAGCAGGTGTACAAAAGTATCAGGAATTACGCCCGGATATTGTCACCATGGATATCACCATGCCGGTAATGACGGGATTAGAGGCACTGAGGAAAATAAAGGAGCTGGATCCCGATGCAAAGGTTGTCATTATCTCAGCAATGGGACAGGAGCATCTGGTAAGGGAAGCGATCATAAGCGGTGCAAAAACCTTTATTGTAAAACCATTCACAGAAGAGCATATGATGATGACGCTGAATAAAATCTAGTTTGTGATAAGGGTGAAAAATATGTCAGAACAATTTTTGAACGGTCCTCTGCTGGATATGTACATTTTCGAAACAACGCAGCTCTTGGAGCAGCTTGAAGCATGTATCCTCGATACTGAAAAGGCAGGTCATTACTCTCAGGATACAGTCAATGAGATATTTCGGATCATGCATACCATTAAAGGGTCTTCTGCCATGATGAGGTGTGACAACATCTCTTCGCTGGCTCATTCCGTGGAAGATATGTTTTTTCTGCTGCGTGAGGAAAAATCCAGGAAGTATAACTGCTCTGCTCTTTCGGATCTGATACTGGCAGATGTGGATTTTATCAAGGCACAGATCGAGAAAATCAAGACCGGGAGTACTACTGATGACGATGCCTCGAGACTGATCGACGACAACAGAGCCTTCCTTATAAAGCTGAAGGAGGGCGGATTTGAAGATCCGAATGATGATGCAGGTGTTAAGTATGCCAATTCATTCAAGGCTGTCATATATTTTCAGGAAGGCTGCGAGATGGAAAATATCAGAGCCTTCAGTGTGATCCACAACCTGGAGGATATTGCAGGCGAGATACGGCACATACCCGAGAACATCATGGACACTGAGGCCGCGGATGTCATACGGAAAAAGGGTTTCACAGTGTTTCTCAAAACCAACTGCTCCTATGTTGATATACATCAGATGATGATGCAGACAATATTCCTGAAGGAGCTGGAACTGGAGCAGATAAGCAATGAAGAGGTTTCGCAGGCGTCATCAGAGGACAGCCAGCCGGCCGCCAGGGAGCAGAGTACAAGTAATAATGTACCAAAGCAGCAAAGCATAATCAGTGTCCCTGTATCCAAGCTGGATAAGCTCATGGATCTGATGGGGGAATTTGTTATCGCAGAGGCGATGGTTACTCAAAATAGTGATCTGAAGGGCCTCGAGCTCGACAGCTTTCAAAAGGCATCCAGACAGCTCAATAAGATCACCAGTGAGCTTCAGGACGTAGTGATGTCCATTCGCATGGTCCCGCTGTCCGCGACATTCCAAAAGCTGAACAGGATAGTCCGGGACATGAGCAAGAAGCTTGAAAAGGAAGTGAAGCTCAAGATAATCGGCGAGGAGACAGAGGTGGACAAGAATGTCATCGAGCATATTTCCGACCCTCTGATGCATCTGGTGAGAAATGCTCTGGACCATGGGATCGAGACGCCGCAGGAAAGGCTCAGCAAGGGGAAGACCGAGGCCGGAACCATTACACTGGAGGCAAAAAACTCCGGCAGCGACGTGTTGATTATCATAAGAGATGACGGCAGAGGACTCGACAGAGAAAAAATATTGAACAAGGCAGTAAAAAACGGCTTGCTGAATAGATCCAAAGATGAAATGTCGGACAGGGATATCTTCAACCTCATATTCACTCCCGGGTTTTCAACTAAGGAGGGAGTCACGGAATTCTCCGGACGTGGAGTCGGCATGGATGTGGTGGTCAAAAACATCGAGGCCATCGGCGGTTCCGTTGCGGCAGAGAGCATGCCAGGCGAGGGTTCCTCATTCATACTGAAAATACCGCTGACACTGGCGATCATTGACGGTATGAATGTACGGGTAGGTTCATCATATTATACACTGCCTACCATATCGATCCGGGAGTCCTTCAGACCGGCAAAGGACAGCGTTTTCACAGATCCTGACAACAATGAGATGATCATGGTCAGAGGAGAATGCTTGCCGATCAGAAGGCTTCACAAGATTCTTGGCAATGAGAATTGCATTACAAACCTGTATGAAGGAGTTCTCATCATGTCTGAGCTGGATGATACGACTATCTGCATATTTGCAGACGAGCTGATAGGACAGCAGCAGGTGGTTGTAAAGGCATTGCCGGAATACATCAGGAAATCGTGCAGAACCAGGAGATTTTCAGGCTGCACGCTGCTGGGCGATGGCAGTATCAGTCTGATTTTAGATATATCGGGCATAATGGGTGTTTAACACAGATGCTTAATATACAGAAAGGTTCAAAGAAAGGGGATGTATAAATGACAGAGTACATTGATAGCTACGAAGGAATGGAAGAAGATACGCAGAAGGACAGATATCTTACTTTTATGATCGGCAGTGAAAACTATGGCATCGAGGTCAGATATGTTACTGAAATCACGGGTATACAGGCTATAACGGATATACCGGAGCTGCCTGAGTACATAAAAGGGATCATGAATCTCAGGGGCCAGATCATTCCGGTGATGGATGTCAGGCTTCGCTTCAGGAAAGAGCCGAAGGAGTATACGGACAGGACCTGCACTGTTGTTGTCGATATCAGCGGTATGCCGATCGGATTGATAGTAGACGGGGTCTCAGAGGTGATAACGATCCCGGAACAGGATGTAGTTGAGCCGCCTCAGGCGAATATCAGTGTCAGCAACAGATATATAAAGAATATCGGCAAGATAGGAAATAATGTGACATTGCTGCTGGATTGCGAAAAATTGCTCAACAACGATGATATCGATAATTTGAAAGGGGAATTATTATGAAAACAATCAAACTCAAACTCATTGTAAGTATATGTGTTATTACATTTGCCATTTGCCTGCTTCTGGGCATGGTAAGCTCCATTCTGATATATAGGACTGCTCAGAACGGGATGGATCAAAGTGTGACCTCATCAGCCCATGCATATTCGCAGGCTGTAGGGAATGCTATCGAGATTTTTAAATCGAAGCTGGATAACATGGCCATGGATACACGTATAACCCCTTCTTCAACTCAGGAAGAAATTAAGAAGATCTGTGAAGATATGACACAGAAGTATGGCTTCCTGACCGTATCTTTTGCTGACAGTAACGGTAAACCCTATGACATGGATATATCCCTTGCTGAGCGAGATTATTTTAAAGCGGCTATTTCTGGAACGACATATATATCGAGTCCGCTTGTCAGCAAAAGAGCGGGAGCCAATAATGCCGTTGTTTTGTACATTGCCGCAAAGGTCAATAATGGTACAGGTTATAACGGAATTGTATTCGCAGAAATGAGTAACGATATATTCAGCCAAATGATAAAGGATGTCACGATAGGCAACAAGGGCTATGGATTTGTCGTTGACAGGGCGGGCACGATAGTTGCACACAAGGACAATTCACTTGTCGAGGCATTTACCAACTATCCGGCGCTGAGCCAGGAAGATCCGTCTTTGAGCGAAATGGGCGGTTTTATCAGTGAAATGCTGAATAAGCGTACCGGCCAGGATGATATTACCTTTGAAGGTTCTAAAAAATTCATTTCATATATTCCTGTCGATGGCACTGACGGCTGGATACTGGCCATGGCTGCTGATGAGGGTGAAATGATGGCATCCTTCAGGAGCGGTATTACTATCTCCATTATGGCTGCTTTATTGTTCATAGCAATATCGATCGTCTTTTCGATCATTTTTGCAGGTTCAATCGGAAGACCGATCAGTAAAATTGCCACAGCCGCAGATAAGCTTGCTGTAGGTGATCTGGATGTTGATGTTGATATAGATTCCAAGGATGAGATCGGACAGTTGGCCAAATCTTTCAAAAACCTGATATCAAGTACAAGGGAACAGGCAATAGCCGTAGAAAAAGTAGCAGATGCCGATTTGACCGTAGAGGTGACCCCCAGATCGGAACAGGACATTTTAGGCAAAAAATTGATGCAGCTGGTCGAAGGACTCAATGAGATAATGGCCGGTATACAATCGGCTTCGGAACAGGTTGCAGGCGGAGCGAGACAGATCGCCGATTCCAGCATGGGACTTTCACAGGGAGCTACCGAGCAGGCCAGCTCTATCGAAGAGCTGACAGCCTCCATAGAGCAGATTTCTTCTCAGACCAAGCTGAATGCCGGCAATGCCGACCAGGCAGATGAGCTCACCATGACAGCAAAGACCAGCGCTGAGCAGTGTAACGCCCAGATGAAGGAAATGCTCAATGCTATGGAAGAGATCAATGTATCTTCCTCCAACATTTCAAAGATCATCAAGGTCATTGACGATATCGCATTCCAGACTAACATGCTTGCACTGAATGCAGCAGTTGAAGCTGCCAGGGCAGGTCAGCATGGAAAGGGCTTCGCGGTAGTGGCGGAGGAAGTTAAGAACCTTGCAGCACGCTCAGCAAATGCGGCAAAGGAAACAACAGAAATGATCGAAGGCTCTATTAGGAAGGCTGAAGTCGGAACCCATATAGCAAGAGATACTGCCGAAGCGCTTAACAGGATCGTTAGTGAAATCGATAAGGTCGCAGACCTGGTGAACAACATTTCCATCGCCTCAAAAGAGCAGGATACAGGTATTTCACAGGTCAACCAGGGCATCATGCAGGTATCCCATGTGGTACAGAGCAACTCGGCAACCTCAGAGGAATGTGCGGCCGCGAGCCAGGAGCTTACCGGACAGGCAGAACTGCTGCAGGACATGGTAGGTAAATTCACAATCAAGAAAGGTGCAAGAGCAGGCGGCAAGCTTGAGAAACTGAACCCCGATGTGCTGGAGATGCTGGAAGGCCTGACAAAGAAGGGCAGGACCGGATCAGGCGGGTCGGATAAAGTGAAGAATACATACGATACAGGCAATGCAAGAATAGTTCATAGCGATGTGGAGTTTGGTAAATACTGATAATGATGATGATGAGTGAAAGAAAAAGTGCATGCACCATTACCGATAAGGAATTTAATCAATTAGCTGATTACATCAGGAGAAATTTTG
This sequence comes from Bacillota bacterium, assembly GCA_023435305.1. Classification (GTDB taxonomy): domain Bacteria; phylum Bacillota; class Clostridia; order Acetivibrionales; family DTU013; genus DTU013. The sequence goes on along the minus strand of JAEYRV010000017.1, from coordinate 48,371 downwards.
GTATCAATCTAAGAGAGGAAAAACGCGCTCTGGTGACAGGAAGGCTGCACAACGTACTTGTTCAGAACAACATAAGCAATTACTCCGATTACATCGAGCGCGTCCTTTCAGATAAAACGGGCAAAGAAGCGGCTGCATTGGTCAGCAGGATATCGACCAACTATACTTACTTCATGAGGGAAGCCGAACACTTCCGCTTTTTTGCCGATACCGTACTGCCTTATCTGAAGGAATCGGAGAAAGACAGGGACATAAGGATATGGAGCGCAGGCTGCTCTTCAGGTGAGGAGCCATATACACTGGCGATGATCATGGATGAATACTTCGGCAGTGAAAGGAACCTATGGGACAAGAAGGTCCTTGCGACGGACATATCGGTCAAAGTGCTTGATAAGGCGGTCCAGGGCATTTATGACAATGGGAGCCTGGCGACGCTCCCTGCCAAATGGAGGCTGAACAACTTTAAGCAGGTGAATGGTAATAGCAGCACCGTAGTCGATAAGATAAGAAATGAGGTCATTTTCCGGAAGTTTAATCTTGTGAGTGATACGTTTCCGTTTAAGCGCAAGTTCCATGTGATATTCTGCAGGAACGTTATGATATACTTTGACTCGAAAACCAAGGACAAGCTGGTCGAGCGCTTTTATGATTCAATGGAACACGGAGGATATCTGTTTATAGGTCATTCAGAATCCATAAACCGTGAAAGCAGCAGGTTTAAATACGTAATGCCGGCGGTCTACAGAAAGGAATAAGAGGAGGATAACTGTGCCCGGGAAGATAATCAAGGTTTTAGTCGTAGATGACAGCATACTTTTCAGAGAAGTAATTTCGAAGGGCATCTCCTCAGATCCCTCTATTGAAGTCGTCTCCACGGCAAGTGATCCGCATGATGCATTGGACAAGATCGCCAGATACAAGCCCGACATCATGACATGTGATGTGAAAATGCCAAAGATGAATGGGATCGACTTTATACGTCAGCTAACACCACGGTATCCCATGCCGGTCATCGTCGTCAGCTCTGTCAGCGGGATCGTCTTTGATGCTTTGAATGCGGGAGCTGTTGAATTTATCGCCAAGCCTGATATGAAGTCTGCGAATAATGTTGAGCTCTTTATCTATGACATGATAGAGAAAATCAAGATCGCAGCCGAGGCGAAGGTTGCTCCGGTGCCCAGGGGAAGAGTTCCTGAAAAACTTGCAGACAATATATACCCAAGTACGAAGAAGATCATTGCCATCGGCGCCTCAACAGGCGGTACGGAGGCTATACACAGCATTCTCAGGCAGCTGCCGGACAGCCTGCCCGGGATTGTTATCGTGCAGCACATCCCGCCAGTTTTCTCACGCATGTTCTCGGAAAGGCTGAACAACTCGACAAACCTGAATGTAAAAGAGGCTGAAAGCGGCGATTATATCGAAAGAGGCCGTGTTCTGATCGCGCCAGGGGACCAGCATATCAAGATCGTCAGGGCCGGCGGCAGATTCAAGATACATGCTTTCGCAGGAGAAAAAGTGAATGGGCACTGTCCGTCTGTCGACGTGCTTTTCGAGTCTGTGGCAAAAGAGTGCAAAGAGAACGCAATCGGAGTCATACTAACAGGTATGGGCTATGACGGCGCTAAGGGAATGCTCTCCATGAGGAAAAACGGTGCGAGGACCATAGGACAGGATGAAAGCTCTTGTGTCGTTTATGGTATGCCCAAAGTCGCATATAATATCGGCGCCGTGGAAAAGCAGGCGCCTTTGGATAAAATCCCGCAAGCCATCTGTTCGATGCTATAGAACTTTTGATGCTATAGAACTTTTGATGCTATTGAACTTCAGTCCGGAGAAAATCGTTACCGGGACTGTCTCAAATAAAGGTGAAAACCTGATTTTGGGCAGTCCCTTTTTGGACAAGGTCCTTTTTTGAGAGGTATATATTATATTGGGTCAGGTTATATAATTGGAACACTTGTTCTTATATGGGAAATAATGTATGATCTATATATAGATTAAATATGGCTCTTACCCATAGAATTATGAGGATCATTCTGATATGATTATTGGGTAGGACGAACATGGCAGAGGGTGTGTTAATATGGAAGAAAAAATACTTGAACTGCTGACCAGGATGTATGGTGAGTTTACTGAATTTAAGACCGATTTTAAAGATATGAAGGAAGATGTCGGTGGATTGAAGGTTGATGTCAACGGATTGAAGGAAGATATCGGTGGATTGAAGGTTGATGTCAACGGATTGAAGGAAGATATCGGTGGATTGAAGGTTGATGTCAACGGATTGAAGAACGATGTCGGTGGATTGAAGGTTGATGTCAACGGATTGAAGAACGATGTCGGTGGATTGAAGGAAGATGTCGGTGGATTGAAGATTGATGTCAACGGATTGAAGGTTGATGTCAACGGATTGAAGAACGATATTATACGTTTGGAGAACAAGCTGGACAACAATTCAATGGCACTATTCGATGGCTACAAGCAGACATTTGAACGACTGGGAGTTGTTGAGCAAAAAATCGATGACTTGACTAACAAGGTTGATAAACAGGAAGTTGAAATAAGAGTCATTAAGGGCGGCAGGGCCGAATGACCAGCAAGAGAAGTCATGACCAGCAGACAGAAATGCCACTTCTCATTTTCTAAGAAAAATGATACAATATAGCTAAAACGATTGAGCAATTCAGGAGCGTGAGCATATGTATCAGACAGTCAATGGTGCAACTCTCTATTACAACGAGTATGGTTCGGGTGATAAATATATTCTGTCGTCCCAGATGGGCTTTGATTCCGATGAAAAGGGATGGCCGATGGATCTTGCCGATGAGGGCTTTCATGTCTTTACGATCCAGATCAGGGGCTATGGAATGTCAACCCATGTATCTGACGACCTGGGCGGTGAGTGGTACAACATCTGGGCGGATGATGTATATGAATTTGCTAAAAACAAGGGAATCGAGAAATTCCTTTATACAGGACAGTCCCATGGAGCAGGTATCGGCTGGCATCTTGCATTGAGGCATCCCGAAGTGCTGGTCGGATTTGCAGCTCTGGTGGGCGGTCCCCACTCCAGAAAGGGCGGAGAGACCTCGGCCGGCAGGATGAGGACCATTATGACGGCAGATGATCCGGAAGCTGCCAAAAGAAGAGCAGAGTCGACCAAAAAGTATTTCCTTTCCTTTGCAGAGAAATTCGCCGATGATCCGGAATTGAAGGCGGAATTTGAAGGCAAGGCAGAGAGAGGATATGAATGGGAGCTGCAAAGGACAGCTGAGGAATTGCGAATAAATCCTAAAAAACCTCTTTCATACCTGAAGACGGATGAGGAGGTCTATGAGGAGCTTTCGAAGATAGAGATACCTGTTTTGATGATCAATGCATATATGGATAGAATGATCCCTGTCACGGACATTTTATGGCCGGTAAAAGTTATCAAGAATTCAAAATGCCTGATTTACAATAATGCGGGCCATGATGTCCACTACGACTGCCGTGATGATGTTAGGCGCGAAATAGCCCTGTTTGCATCGGGCTTGTTCTAGGGCATGATTATGATATCGATATAGCCAGAGGAGCTTTTTTATAAAGCTCCTTTTTGCATGCATGTACATAATTTTAAGGCGACAGTTTTCCCTCAAATTTCAATAGTTGCAGATAAATAGATATTATGTTAGCATAAGAATCGCTGTACATATGCAATGATCAAAAATGCGAGAGGGGCAATAAAATGTTTAATGAAATGCAAAAAACCATAATGAAAAAAATCACGACGAGAGCTATATTATCTGGTGCGGCCCTGATCGTATTGCTCGTTATATTCGGTTCAAGCTTTATCAAGCTGATACTTGGGCCGACAGATCTGTATTCATTATCGGTGGATGAATTGGAAGGCGCTTATGTGGAAGCGGAGGTCGGCGTTATCATAGATGTTTTTGCCGAATATACCGAAACTGAAAAGTCCGGACGGGAAACAACTATAAGAGAATATTATGTGGTTCCTGTAGGTGAAGTCGAGTTTTTTGGCATGGGCTTCAAAAAGAAAGACCTTAGTACGGCAGAGCGGATAAGTAATGAGACCTTTGAATATATAATCGGTGAAAGAGATGAACTCACCAACTCCATGCATGTCAAAGGAACGATCAAAAAAATGGATGCAGAGCTTCTCCGATATTATTATGAGTGGTTCGAAGATTCAGGTTTTATTGATTATTCATCACCTGAGGAGCTTGAACAATATGCTCTTGCCCTGGTATTGGAACCCAGCGATATAGGAGCATTTGAGGAAACCCTTGTTTATTTTGTACTTGCTGCATGCGCAGCTCTGTTGATCTGTCTCATTATATTTATTGTGCAGGGTGCGACCAAGTCCGGACTTTCAACGATCAAGAAATTCATTAGTGAGAATGAAGGTACGGACAGCCTTGAAGCAATCGAAGCAGATTATCAAAATGCCGCAGCCATCGAAGCAGTGAGGATCGGTAAATACTATACCTTCTATTTTAAAGGAATCAAAGCCATCATAGTAAGAAACAGCGATGTGCTCTGGGCATATCTGAAGCGGATCACCCATAGAACAAATGGTATTAAAACGCATGTCACCAAGTTATTGATACTTCAGACAAGAAACAAGGTTATGCATAATGTTGTCATGCGCAGCGATGATGGTGTTTCTTCAGCACTTAAGCAATATTCCACAAACAACCCGCATATATTATTGGGCTATAGCGATGAATTGGAAAAGTTCTATAAAAAGGATATCAATGGCTTTATCGAGTTGAGCAACCAGCAGTATAATGCGAATGCCAATGCGGCTGCAGCCAGTGCGGACACCACAGCCGCGGATACCACCACAGCGGCCGCCGATGGTTTCGACGGTGCAGCGGCGGGCCAGTACGACGGCACAGCTCAGTACGACGGCACAGCTGCGGGACAGTACGACGGCACAGCTCAGTATAACACTCCCGTAGATGGCCAGGATGGTGCAGTCGGATCAGTTATCCTGCGCAGTGTGGGTGAAAACAGTATAATGGTTATAAAGACAATCAGAGAGATCCTTGAATGTGGTCTGAAGGAAGCAAAGGATATTGCTGATAATGTGCCTTCTGTCATGTTGGAAAACATACCTCTTAATGATGCACTCGCAATCAAGGCTGCACTTGAAAGCAATGGTGCGACAGTCGATGTGGAATAAGCATGACTGTATAGTGCAATAAAGCCTATAGTAAACATGAATCTTAGAAAGAAACGAAGCTCCGGTGAATCTACGGTAATTTGATTCACAGGAGCTTCACTTTAATTCTTGATCTTCAGAGTACTTGTTCCGCCAGTTTGTAGAGGACTGCTCCATGTGCCGGGATATCGGCTGATATCACAGATTCACAGCAGCCTATATCTTCATGCTTCCACAGATCACGAACGCTAACTGTTGTATTGATGCCAAGTTCTTTCAGGCTTACGCCAAGCGATCTGGCTTCATCCGACAGGTTGAACAATGCAGTGTATAAGTTGCCGTCGTCATCCTTACTGAACCAGACGGCATGCTGGTCATCACGTTCTATCTGTCTTGCTCCGCGGCCGCTGATTGTCAGACGCAGGACCTCAGGGTTGGTCAGCAGGGCCAATGTCCGGTTATCCATCCGTGTCAGCTCGGCGCCTATCATAAGTGGAGAGCGGAAAATACACCAGAGAGTCATCATTGTTATCTGCTCATCCGGTGTGAAATTCGTGTAACGTTCATTGCCAAAGCCCTTTCCGAGCCAGCCTACCGGGAGCATGTCACAGTCCGGGTAGCAGCCCTGTGCAACATGTGCCTGCCATACTTCACAACGTTCGAACATATTTTTGAGCAATCTCCAGTTATCCCAGAAATCGTCGGTTATACGCCACATGTTCGCGTATTTCGACAGGTGCCATGCCTTTTCTATTATAGCGGGTCCGGGAGACAGACTCAGCACAATATTTCGTCCGCAGGAAGCGATTGCCCTGTGTATCATTTCTATCTCTTTTTCTGCTGAGTAAGGGTCATGTGGATACATATTAGTGTTGCAGATATCATCCACCTTCACGAAATCTACGCCCCATTGAGCATATAACTCAAATATTGAGTCATAGTACTCCTGAGCGCCGCGTTTTCTGTAGTCCACACCGTACATGTCGGGGTTCCATTTTGATATTGAATAGGGATTTGCTATTTGATCCGCGGTCACATCGGTGCCCTTTATCTTCATATGTGTGTGGGCCGCATATCTCGGGATGCCGCGCATGATATGTATTCCGAATTTCAGACCCAGACTGTGAACATAGTCGGCAAGAGGGCGGAAGCCGGCGCCATCCTTTGCAGAAGGGAAGCGGTTTACGGCCGGCAGCTGCCTGGAGTATTCATCGATGGTGAAATGGCTGAAATCGATGTATTGGAACTGGCCCCTTTTTGTGCCGGCATTCGGGTCGGACCATTGTATATCGATAACCACATATTCGTATCCGAAGGGCTTCAGATGTGCTGCCATGTATTCTGCGTTTGCCCTTATTTCGGCTTCGTTCACCGTTGTATCATAGTAATCGTAGCTGTTCCATCCCATCGGCGGAGTTTTGACAAATTCATTTTTATCAAACATGATCTGCTATCCTTTCTCTTGAATACTTTGTATGACCGAGGCATCATTTTACATTGCCGTGGTCGGGATCCCATAGCCAGGATCCCATAGCCAGGATCTCATTTTTGATCTCCGGATTATGCCGTCTGATTATGGATTTTTAACATGAAAGTAAACGCTGTATTTCTCGTAACCCACGTCATACAATGGGATAAAGCGTATGTTCCTGTCCTGATTTTTGGTTCGGTAGCTTATATTCCAACTGCTCCACTGCCTTTCATTATCAGGGATAAGTATGGTCTCGGGATGTTCTGTGTCTCCGTACAGGATGCGGTCATCGTCGCAAATGCCTGCCAGGACTACGGGACCCTCCATAAAGGCAACGACCCGTGGATCATCGGGCAGCGGACATACAGAAAGCTCCATCGGATATTCTATGCTGACCTTATCATTGCCCCAGGCCTTTTTTATTGAACAAAAGCTTGAGGAATCGGTTTTTATATTCTGCAGCTCTCCATTGACATATATTTTGGCCGCTCCCTTTATCCACCACGGTATCCTGAATTTCAATTCGAATTCAGCCGGGCTGCTGCTGTTGACTGAAAAATCTATAAATAGTGACATGGGCTTGTGCATAAATTCCAGATTTGTTTTATTGACGATATTACAGCTGCCGGCCTTGTGATCGATTTCCTGCCTGACCACTATTGTGCTGTCACCTCGCATATACTTCAGCTCGGAGGGTATGTACTGACATATGGTGATACCGGAGGGTTCCTCGAAATAAATGTCCTCAGTGTGTACTGAATTAGCCTGCACAAGGCTTCCATGGCAGCACCAGAAATCATGTATATGGGAACCCCAGTGCTTATGAGAGCCGGAAGCAAGGGGCAGGAAATATGCTATCAATCCTGTATTGGGTTGGCTGGCGGTCGTTCCGTTAGGGAAGAAGCCTTCCCAGTGTCCCTGGGCCATTATGCCGTTATACAGATTTCTTTCCCAGTAATCTGCGTATGTAGCCTCACCGGTCCATCTCAACAGAAAGCCGGCAAGCCTCATCATATTGTAGACCGTGCAATGCTCCTGATTTTTATTGCCGAGTCTTGCGGACATTTCACCCGGTGGAGTCCAGATCTCGCCGCATGTCTGACCGCCTGTGCAGTAGCTGCCGCGTTTGGTCACAGCCAGATCCCAGTAAGCATCCACGATGTCCCTCCATCGCTGCTCGCCGGTCACTTCCCATGCGCGGGCGGCTCCTATGATTTCCGGTACCGTAGTATTGGCGTGCATATTGGTCAGAACATCTTCCCCTGCCAGCAGCGGATCGAATAAACGATGACGGTAATATCTCTGCATTAGCTCGTAATGCTCGCTCCGTCCCGTGATTTCGTAAAGATCAGCCCAGATCTCAAGCATCCCGCCAGTTTCACAGTCAAGTATATCATCAAACTGTTCCCTGGTGAACTGACCTGACCAGCGGTGGAACCAGTCGGACCATTTATCGGCTATTTCAAGCGCCTTCTTATTGCCGGCGAGCTTGTACATTTCCATTAATCCCATAAAGGTTTTGTGCAGTGTATATTGAGGCGCCCAAATCTGTTTTCCTTTTGCTACCCAGTCCAGGTACTTCTCCGGAATCGGGCCGACCCATTCTCCGCCGTTTTCCTTCTGGCATTTTGCCAACTCCGATACTATCCTGTCAGCCTTTCCTTTTACCTCGGTATCGCCTGTGGCGGCAAAGATCCTCGCTGCCGATGACAGCCAGTGACCGAGAAAGTGGCCTCTCAATTGGCAGGTGGGCGATTCCCAGCCCCAGTGTATGTTTTCGGGCTGTTGGCTGGAGGACCATAAACCGGCCTCCATGTAATGATTGCGTAAGAGGTTTTCACTGTCCAGACTCATCATGTATTTGCGGTTGGAAACGGTTTTCTTATAAAGCTGACCCGGCAGCAATTCTACAGCGCTGTAAGGCAAGCCTTTCATTTTTGTACTGTCCATAGATTTATCCTCCTGTTTTTTTGCTATACGCAATTTTTCACTATTTGGGATATTGCCATTGCATCCATTGTTGTACCAGCGCTATTGTAGTTGTCACACTGGCTCCATATCGCAACTCTGGGCATGGCCCATACTGGTCTATACTATTATTGTAGTTATTTTGACAACATTTGTGAATGAAGGATTTATCAGAAAACATTCACAATTTTCAGTGCCCTTCGTTTATTGTCTCGACTAGCGTGGCGATTTATTATATATTTAACATAAGGGGATTAATGAAGGTGCAGGTGTTTTATGAGATCGGACATTTTGCTCGGGCTGAAGGATATAGTGAAGGTGAGGATCGTTGATTTTTGCATAGCCGACAGGCCTTTTGTCCATGCCGACAGGGTACTTGACTTCAATGTCTTCATTTATGTTGTCTCCGGATATATGAAAATATGGGAGGACGGCATTGAATATATTGTTGGTGAAAAAAATGTCTTCTTTCTGAAAAAAGGGCTGCATCATTATGGAAAGACGGAGATTCCCCAGGGCACGACCTGGTATTATATCCATTTCCATGACGGGCCGGATGCGGAAAACAGCCGTATATTCAACGAATACAGCACGATGGCGGTATTGGGAGAGTTCAGCGAAGAGGATTATGAACAATACATAAGGCTGCCAAAACTGATGAGGGTGGACAACCCCAAGCTGATTGAGAGGAAACTGGATGCCCTCACCCAACTCTGCAAATCATCAAATGACCTGCGCCTGGCATATTTGAGCTATGGGGCAATGGAGCTGTTTTTCGACATTTTCAACCAGCAAAGGAGCCGGCTGGAGCAGGATAGGGCGGATATCATTACCCGCCGACTGATATTGTATCTGGAAAGTAATGCCTCAAGAGAACTCACTTCCTGTGAGATCAGCAGCCATATTTGTATGAATTACAACTATGTCAGCGGCCTGTTTAAGAAGAAAACAGGCATGAGCATAATGGAATACCATGAGAAGGTCAGGATTAGCGAGGCCGCCGTGCTTCTCAGAGGCTCCAGCCTGAATATCTCCGAGGTCAGTGACAGGCTGGGCTTTAGGGATCCGCTCTACTTCAGCCGTGTATTTAAGAAGGTTATGGGTTATTCACCATCAGAGTATATGAAGCAGGCATATTTCAGAGGCTGATGCTTCATGTCCCCGACATTGATATTATTTCTTACTTAGCGTGCTGCTGGTTGATTGTGATAGACATAACAGGGTATATTATAATAAAATTCATTATATTTTTACATAATATGCCGATAAATATGCTATAGGGACATATTATATTTCCAAGGAGGGAAGTATTATGGTGAATCAAGTCAATTCAACTGGCAGATATCAGCCTGTTTACACGAATGATAAAAAAGCTGAAGAAAAACAGCCAAATATACAGAAGGATGAATCCGGGGTGGTATTGGAACTCGGCAAAAGCGAAGTAAAAAGCGCTACATACTCAAAGCCTGTTCAGGGTCGAGATTCAAAGGAGATAAAACGCCTTTGGGAAGAAAGCGAAAAGGCGTATGAATCACTCAGGTCAATAGTTGAGAAGCTTCTTTTAAGCCAGGGTAAAAAGTTTGAAAATGTGTTGTCCAGTAAGGATAAGGTTTTCGTTGATGATGAGGCCAGGGCAGAGGCGGAGAAGTTGTTGTCCGAGGACGGAGAACTGGGCGTCAAGGCTGTAAGCACAAGGATAGTGGACTTCGCCAAGGCATTGTCCGGCGGAGACAAGACCAAACTGGCCGAGTTGAGGTCCGGCATAGAAGCAGGCTTCCGCCAGGCAGAAAGGGCGCTCGGCGGCAAACTCCCGGATATAAGCAAGGCCACGTATGATGAAGTAATGAAGAAGCTTGATGAATGGGAAAATGAAGAATAGTAAAGGTTGAATGCTATTGCGGCTGGATCTGATGATGGATCCGGCCGATTTTTATGTGAAAGGAGCTATCTTTTTAGTGCACATGGATGAAATTTCAATTAGGGGCAGATTTCTTGCCATTAGGAGCCTACATAACGTGGCAATCTGGGTATTATGTTCACTGATTGTGGTGGAATTTCCATAAATTTGTTGCCAATCCTGCCCCTAATTGCAAAATCATCCAAGTAGACTGATTGAGCCTGCCCCTAATTGAAATTTCATCCAAGTAGACTGATTGAGCCTGCCCCTAATTGCAATTCCAACCAAGTAGATTGATTGAGCCTGCCCCTAATTGAAATTCCATCCAAGTAGACTGATTGAGCCGGCCCCTAATTGAAATTCCATCCAAGTAGACTGATTGAGACTGCCCCTAATTGAAATTCCAACCAAGTAGACTGATTGAGCCTGTCCCTAATTGAAATTCTATCCGACTGTGTTGAATTATGCTGTCCGGATTGAAAAAATTCAATAACTGGACTTCTTATAACCATCTTCTTCCATGGATTCAAGACATGGCGACCAAAACTTGGTAATAATTATTGGGAAATACAGGCGGAGTGTGCAAAAACCAAGTCATCTGGGCACAGTTTCATCGATTTTATTGAGAGTATTCAATGATTTTGGCATATAATGGGATCATTATTGATTTATGTAGACTTCAGAGCAATATAAAATGCCCAGAAGTCGAGGTTTTTGCACACCGCGGTCTTGGGAAATCATAACGACCGACTCCTATTTGTAAAATTGTCAATATCGACTCATATCCAGGGGTATTTTTTTAGAAGAACATCTGTGTAGAAGGAATAATCTTGTGCTTGTTGCTTGAAATAACGGCCAGTAGAAAAAATAAATATATTAGTAACTTTATTATTGACAGAGGTTAAGGTATAATGTATTATTAGATTGTAATGATAACGATTATCAATATCGAAGAATGTTTATAGCCGTGGAGGTGGATATTATGCCGCTGTCTAAAGCAAGACCAGGACATTGTGGTCAAATCAAGGCCGTTAATGGAAATGAGAAGATGCGCAAGTTTCTTTTTACACTCGGTTGTTCAGAGGGAGAGGAGCTCACTTTGATTTCCGTTCTGTCAGGTAATTATATTATCAGCGTCAAGGACAGCAGATATGCGATCGACCGAACTATTGCAAAGGCGATAGAGCTTATCTAGTGAAGCTCCGGCAGTGAATACAGCTGCCATATACAATCAGGAAGCAGGCAAGCGGCATAGGCAACAGGTATAAACGGTAGGCATATTCGCAAGGATAGCAAGTGGCATAAGCAGAGAGTATAGGCAACAGGAATAAGTGGTAAGCGCAATCGCAAATATAGGCAAGTGGCATAGGCAGCAGGAATAAGCGCCAGATGTAATCGCAAGGATAGCAAGTGGTATAAGCAGCAGGAATAAGCGCCAGACGTAATCGCAAGGATAGCAAGTGGTATAAGCAGCAAGGATATGCGGTAATTACAACCGCAAAGTACAACCGCAAAGTACAACCGCAAAGTACAACATCTTACATAGGCAGATGGATATATGAAAAACAATTTAGCAGCAAGGCTGCTTTTCTTATAAGGCTAATTGATAATAATTATCAAAATCATAAAGTGAAATTGAGATGCTTTTTTACAGTGGAGGACGGGTATGAAGATTGCATTAGCGGGCAATCCCAATTCAGGGAAGACTACTTTATTTAACGCGATAACAGGAAGAACGGAATATGTGGGAAATTGGCCCGGAGTAACAGTCGAGAAAAAAGAGGCTGATCTGAAGCGTGTTTTCAGGAAGATTGCCAATAAAACTATGGCTGATGTAAAAAATGGATCCGTCAATAATGGGATGTTCGGCAACGACAGAAAAGGCAGTAACGACAGAAAGAGCGGCAATGACAGAAAGGGCAGTAACGACAGAATGTTCGGCAACGACAGAATGTTCGGCAACGACAGAATGGGCGGCAATGACAGGATACGTGTGGTCGATTTGCCGGGGGCGTATTCCATATCTCCGTTTACCAGTGAAGAAGCTATAACCAGAGACTTTGTCACCGGCGAAAAGCCTGATGTGATCATTAATATTATTGATTGCAGCAGTCTCGAAAGAAGCCTCTTTTTCACCACACAGCTGCTGGAACTGGGTGTTCCGATGGTCATTGCGCTGAATAAGGTTGATATCATCCGAAGACATGGTGACAAAATAGATGTAGAGGGCTTGTCAAACGCACTCCGGTGCAGGATAGTAGAGGTTTCTGCCAATGAAGGGGAAGGCTTGGACAGGCTTATTGCTGAAGCAGTGAGGGTATCTGTTCAGGATAAAGAGAAACTGCCTGTTGCTGATACTGTTGCAAGCCAGGCTGAAATCGACAGTGTACCGGCAGTAGCCGCAGAGCTGAGGGGATCAATCGGAAACACCGAAGCGGAGAAATCATCAGTAGCCGCAGAGGTGAGGGGATCAATCGGAAGTACCGAAATCGGCAGTGTACCGGCAGTAGCCGCAGAGCTGAAGGAATCAATCGGAAACACCGAAGCGGAGAAATCATCAGTAGCCGCAGAGCTGAAGGAATCAACCGGAAGTGCCGAAATTGGCAACATACCGGCAGTAGCCGCAGAGCTGAATGAATCATCCGGAGTCGCCGAAGCGGAGAAACCGGCAGATCCGGATTATTTCGACAGGGCCAGGCAGGCTTATGTAAAGGGAATAGCCGGCAAGTATTTTGTCAGGAAGAGAAGTTCGAATGAGCTTACATTTTCCGATAAGGCTGACCGAGTCATTGCACATCCGGTTTTTGGGCTGATCATATTTACTGTGATCATGTGGGGAGTGTACGCGTTTTCGATAAATGGTATCGGCGGATGGGCTTCCGGATATATCAACGATGTCCTTTTTGCTGAAACCATTCCCAATGTTATGAACAGTTTTTTCGAGTCCATCGATTTGAGTCCGATTCTTCAAGCGCTCATTGTTGACGGAGCGGTAGGAGGCGTCGGAGCGGTACTGGGCTTCATCCCGCTCATCATGGTACTTTTCTTCTGCCTCGCATTGCTGGAGGACAGCGGATACATGGCAAGGGTAGCTGTGGTCATGGATCGTTATTTCAAGAAGATAGGACTGTCGGGCAAGTCCATTATCCCAATGATCGTCGGAACAGGCTGCTCCATACCCGGAGTTATGGCGACCAGAACTATTGAGAACGACACGGAAAGAAGGATCACAACAATGCTGACGCCTTTTGTGCCGTGTGGTGCCAAGCTTCCGATCATCGCGCTTTTTGCGGCAGTGTTTTTCCCTGGAGCGACATGGGTTTTCCCGGGTATGTATGTGCTGGCCGGTCTGGTGATCATCGCAGGAGGATTGCTGCTAAAGAAGCTTTATAAATATGAAGGAGAGAATGTTTCCAGCTTTATACTGGAGCTGCCGGAATATAAGCTGCCAAGCCTGAAGCATGCACTGCGGCAGATGTTGAAGCAGGCGATGGCTTTTTTGAGGAAGGCTGCTACGATCATATTGGTTATGAATACATTGGTATGGTTCATGCAGATGTACGGATGGAACCTGCAGCCTGTAGAGGATCAGAGTATGAGCATCCTGGCTGCTATTGGCGGCGTTGTTGCTCCGCTGCTCATACCGTTGGGGCTTGCGGGCTGGCAGATGGCATCTTCGATAGTAACAGGATTTATTGCAAAGGAAAATGTGGTAGCAACACTGGCGATTCTGCTTGCTGCCTCTGAAGATACTCTATATTCTGCAACCGGACCATTGGTTGGGATGTTTACGCCGGTCACTGCATTTGCGTTCATTGCTTTCAATCTGTTTGCACCTCCTTGCTTTGCAGCGGTTGGTGCGATGAATTCGGAGCTTGGAGGACGCAGGTGGATATTCAAGGCACTGCTGTTCCAGCTTGGAGTGGGATATACGGTTGCCATGCTTATTACGCAAATAGGGACTTTGCTGGTATATGGCAAACCCGCTGAGGGAGCGGTGATCTCTATAATTATCGCTGTTATACTCGTTAGCCTTTTTGCCTTCAGTACACGTAAACGCAGCGGTAAAGTTCTGAAAACAAGTAATACAGTTAGGGAGGGAAATGTGTTATGACAGCGAATATTATTATTGGAGTCATTTTTTTCGGAATCGTAGCTTATGCTGCGTACAGGACAATTAAAAACATGCGCAACAATTCCTGCCCCGGCTGCTCATGCGGCTGTTCAGCCGAGAAGCGCAGAAGCTGCGGACGTTAGGCACACTTACGGCAGGAGTTGGATCATAACTTAAGGAGGCATCCTGGTGGATAACGCTGTCGCTGTCATTTCTAAGGTTTTACCGGTCATATTGCTGATATTGCTTGGTAATTTGCTGAATAGAACCGGTTTTATCAAGCAGAGTACCATTGATGACTTAAAGAAGATAACTGTCAATATCGGTCTGCCGGCCTTGCTGTTCCTGGCCTTTACGGGAACTGCCTTCGAAGCCCGGTATTTGCTCATCTTTGCCGCCGTATTTATTGTATGTGCGGTTATGCTTTTTTTCGGAGGACTTTACAAAAAGGCTGCAAAGCTTGACAACGATTATGTTCCTGCTCTATTCAGCGGGTTTGAGACGGGGATGATGGGTTATTCCCTTTATGTGGCCGTATTCGGCGCTGAAAACATGTTTAAGATTGCCATAATGGATCTGGGCCAGGTGACATTCGTTTTCTTTGTGCTCGTCAGCTATCTTCAGAGAAAGAACGGCCAGACTTCAAATGTAAAGCAGCTTATATTGTCGTTTGTCAAATCACCGGTCATCCTGGCGATAATTATCGGGAGCATTTGCGGAAGCATTGGCGTGATTACTACAGTGGAGCAGCTGCCGGTGTTCAGTTCTATTCTTGAAACAATCAGGCTTCTTTCAAATCTGACATCACCTCTCATTTGTATCATTATCGGGTATGAGCTGCATGTCAGCATGAAAGCTCTCAAGGGTCCGCTGCTGGCTGTTGCGGTCCGTGTTTTTATGCTATTGTTCATTGCCTTTGTGCTGAATAAAGTTCTGATAAGTGGGATACTGCAGCTTGATAAAAGCTATGAGATCGCGCTTTATACGCTGTTTCTGCTGCCACCGCCGTTCGTTGTTCCAATTTATATGAGGGAAAGCAATGGCAGTGACAGGGATTTTGTTTTAAATTCCATTTCTATCAACATACTGCTATCGTTGGCCGCGTTTCTTATATTGATCCTGATCGTATGATTTTTTGCTTCTGTTCGTTTTTTTGAAGATTTTTCTAAAATTTTGGTTCTTTTTATTAGAAAAATGAATTACTTATTGTATAAATGGTGATTATTCAATTAGAACGAACGTTAATATGGAACAGGAGTGAGAAATGTGTATGAAAGCATAACTTATGAAGAGCTGAAAAGCCTCCCGAGGGATCAGAAGGTCCAAGCCCTGAAGGAGCTGAAGGCTCTTTATCCCACCCAGAAGAAGATCGCGGAAAAGCTTGGCGTCAATCCTGCCAACATATACAATATGATTGCCAAGTATGTGAAGGCAGATGATGAGGGACAGCCGAGAGCGGACGCAAGGGCCGGGGCGAAGGCGGTAAGGAAATCCGGGGTGAAGGCAGCGGGGGAAGCCGAGGCGAAGACAGTCAGGGAAGCCGAGGTGAAGACAGTCAGGGAAGCAGAGGCGAAGGCAGCGGGGGAAGCAAAGGCGAAGGCTGCAAGGGCAGCAGAGGCTGAAGTAAATACGGAGTTGAAATTGACAGGAGAGGCTGCAAAACCGGTTGAAGCGATAGTTGTACCTCGGACGGCAGTTATCGGACAGGAAAAAACTCAGTCCAAGCGAATGAGGGAGAAGAAAGTAAAGAGGGAAGAGAATCTGATGCTCACCTTATCAAAAAGCTTGACGGGTGAGGAAGCACAGGCGCTGTTCGCCGGGATCGGCAGTATATTTTTGAAGAATCATGATTACAGACTGGAAATCAGAATAAGCGAAAGATGATGCAGGGCACAGTAATGTGCCTTGTTTTTTGTGGTAAATTTTCGGCAGAATGAAACACGCATGCTGCAGAAAAAATAATTAGACAGGTGCTGCGTATGCATCTTTGAAAATGCTCAGATGAAAATTTTTTCAGAATGATGTGTTGTAGCAAAGCCGGCTGCATAAAATCTTCTGAATGATTCGCCGCAAAGAATGGTATAAATTCTGATATAGGCCGTGATAAGGAGAAAAGATGTCAATGAAAACTAGTGGACTTAATGCGGGATGGAATTTTGAAAACAGCTATTCGGATCTGCCTGAATTGTTTTATTCCTGCCTTGCCCCGACTCCGGTGAGATCGCCGAAGCTGGCTGTGATGAATCATTCTCTTGCTGAGTCTCTTGGTTTGGACCCCGAGGCGCTTTTAAAAGATGAAAGTATAGCCATATTTGCAGGAAACCGGGTGCCCCCAGGCTCAAAGCCACTGGCCCAGGCCTATGCGGGCCACCAGTTTGGACATTTTACCATGCTCGGTGACGGAAGGGCGCTATTGCTTGGAGAGCAGATAACTCCGAAGGGTGAGAGATACGATGTGCAGCTCAAGGGTTCGGGCAGGACCCCTTACTCCCGCGGAGGTGACGGCCGCGCGGTACTTGGTCCAATGCTGAGGGAGTATATAATCAGCGAAGCGATGTATGCGCTTGGGATCCCTACTACCCGCAGCCTTGCTGTTGTAACCACCGGCGAGAAGGTTCTCCGCAATGAGGTACAGCAGGGTGCCGTTTTGACACGCATCGCGGCCAGCCACATCAGAGTAGGCACATTCCAATACGCCGCATGGTGGGGTACGATCGACGACCTCAGGGCATTGGCTGATTATACGCTTGAACGGCATTTTTCGGGAAATCGTGATAATGGCGATTCTGGAAACTTCTGCGCTCAAGGCAATCCAGGAGGCCAAGGAGGTCAAGGTAATCAGGGTGGTCAGGACAATCATGGCAGCCAAAGCAGTCGCAGCAGCCAATTAAATCAAGGCAAACAATTAAATCAAGGCAGTCAATTAAATCAAGGCAGTCAAGGTTTCGGAGGTGGCAGAGGGTTGAGCACTGAACTGAGCACTGGACAGGCCTATCATGATGATCTAGTTAATTATGAGGATGCTGCATATGTTGATACCCCGGTTGAATCAGACAACTGTGAAGACTATGGAAACAAATATATTTACCTTCTAAGTCAGGTAGTGAGGCGGCAGGCGTCACTAATAGCCAAATGGCAGCTGGTGGGCTTTATTCACGGTGTAATGAATACCGATAATATGGCGTTGAGTGGCGAGACCATAGATTATGGACCTTGCGCATTTATGGATACTTATGATCCCGACACAGTGTTTAGCTCTATCGACACCCACGGACGATATGCGTATGGAAACCAGCCAATTATTGCGGCATGGAATTTATCCAGGTTTGCTGAGACATTGCTGCCGCTGCTTCATGATGATGAGAAAAAGGCTATAGAGCTTGCTCAGGCTGAAGTGTCCAAATTCAACGATCTATTTTATAGTTACTGGCTTGATGGAATGAGGGCAAAGCTGGGGATATTCAACGATGAACCTGATGATGATGAGCTTGTAGGAGGCCTGCTGGGGATGATGCAGCAAAACAGTGCAGATTTTACCAATACATTCAGAGCATTGACAAATGATAATGGCGAAGGTATGGAGATGTTCAAAACCAGTGAATTCATTGGATGGAGGGAACAGTGGAAGGCACGGCTCAGCAGGCAGCCTCAATCGATGGATGAAGCGCATCTGTTGATGACTCACAACAATCCTGTTGTTATCCCGCGAAATCACCGGGTAGAGGAAGCTCTCGAGGCAGCAGAGAAAGATGGGGATTATAGTGTTATGCAGAAGCTGCTTGAAGTTCTCTCGAATCCCTATTCATATACACCTGCACACGAATTGTATACAACTTTGCCTGCGTCTTCTGCCTGCCGGTACCAAACATTTTGCGGGACATGATCAAGGCAGGCCACTTTGTTCGGAAATACTTGAGATAATTCATTACACTCTCTTTCATCTCTGAATATCAGGATAATGAGGGCTTTATTTATTGTTGTAACTCGGTACTTAGGTTACATTTATTGAAATTTGTGCAAAAAAATAATAAAAACAGTTAAGATTTCTTAACCTTTCGCATGGAAGAAAATTTTTCTGTTACCCTTGAGAAGTAGAATCCATGAAACTAGGAAGGAAGGGAATCGTAATGAAACGACATATTATGAAAACTATTGTGCCATTGCTGCTTTGCGCGATACTGGTCTGCAGCGTGGGTACGCCTGCTTTTGCCGCTGCATCGGATTATGGTGTAAGTGCCAGCTTTGTAAAAAGCTATAATGAGGATGGGAAAACATGGATTAGTTACGCCATCAATACCGGCATTATTGAATCAAATGCCTCTAATGCCAAAACTGAGATATGGGCGGAAGTATACAATTCTGCAGGCAAGAAAGTCATCAGCTGGACAAGTGTGAGCTTTGAACCGAATAAGAAGATCACACGCAGATACGGCTACGATTGGAGTAAGTTTCCTTCCGGTAAATACACGTTCAAGCTTTATGTTAAAGTATCAGGATCAGTATTTGACCTCATTTCATATGTGAATGACTCGGAAACCTGGTATTGGTCAAGAACCATCGACCACAAGGCTACAGCCAAAGTTTCCTTCATCGAAAATCCTCACGTCCTCACTGATGATGGTGCGTATGTGACGAATTTTGTATTAAGTCAGTCCGGATGTAAGGGCAAAGTGATACATATTGAGGTCTATGATGAGTGGGGAAGCCGCGTTTTCAAGAACAAGTCAAAACCAGTACAAAAAGAATCCGGCAAGGTTGCCTTTCATTGGGGCGGATATCCTTCAGACGGCGGAAAGCGTTGCCCGGATGGCGAATATACGATCAAGTACTGGGTGGATAACGGAAATCCGAAACAAACCACTACCTGGATAACAATGTATTAAGGAGGATCATTCATGAAAAGGCTTATAGCAATCTTGCTTTGCTCCATACTGATTATCGTCACATTTACTGCCTGCGGGAGTCAGACCAATCTACCTGAGCCTGATCCTTCCGGATCAGTAAACGCTGATACACCTGCTGATACACCCGATACCTCCGACACCACTGGCGGTCAGGATAACGATAATGCCGATGCCGCCTCGTGGGAGGGGTGGGGCGGCTTTACAAGCTCGTTCGCACGCTCAGACAGCAGCCAGTATAATAACGCGACACTCCAAATCAAGGATCTGGGAGATGGCATCGCCCTCTTCGGCTTCGACATCATGGAGGGGAGTGAATCCACAGACAGGGCCGAATCAGTCAATATATCCGGAGCATTTATTGCTAATTCTGACTTAACAGGCACTTATGAAGGTATAAATGAATCGGGCGAAACTATATTCAGCATCAACTTTCAGCTTGCAAAAGATGGTCAGAAACTTACCGTTACGCATGAGGGCGATATTGCCATGAATCCGGACGGAACTTATAATTGGCTGGAGGGCTTTATTGAAGCAGATGAGGGCATGGCCAAAGCGCTGCTTGAAAATCTGCCCACCGCCGTCACTTCGCTCAACAGCAATCTCGGAGCGTATACTGTCAACTACCCTGACAGCAGTATTTTGAACTATTTCTACCCGGTGACTGCAACCTTTGACGACACAGGTGCGGTGCTTGCAGATTTCCTCGTTGCAGGTGATCTGTCCTCCGTATGGAGGTTGGATACAGAGAATGGCGTGCCTGTTCTTATTTTCGGCGAGGCACAGACCATGCTCGACAGGGTGGTGTACCTTGAACCTGAAGAAGGTATTGACTCGGAGGCGGAAATTCTCCCCGAAGCTATTCCTCTTCTGGATGTGATTATGGAAGACGGTACCTTCCTCAAGCCCGGAACCACCGCAAAGCTGATGTTGGATTCGCCATACCCATTTGCATTTACGATTGCCGAGCCGCTCTCCGTCCATGACGATGTGGCTACGGTAAGCAAGGACGGAGTTGTGACGGCGCATAACCACGGGATGACCACCATATCGGGCACGATCGTCGTTGAAGACGGAAAGCGGGGTTTTACGCTTGACATCACTGTCGGCAAGGAAGGCGATGCCTTTGAACTGGAGCTTTCCTCCGACCTGCCATACTGGAACGGATTAGATTTCGGGCCGAATCTTGGCTATGCCGAGGAATATCAAATCCAAAGTGATCCCGGTGATTATGCCAATGCTGCCGAGGCTGCGAAGCTGACTTTCGATGCGTTGAAATCCGGCGGCAATATTCCGAAATACAGTGATAGTACAGAGTACATCATGGTTCTCATCAATATTGATGATATCAAGGGAGAGGAGTGCTATATCTACCGTCTGGATGATACTGGCTCCAACTGTGCTTACGCATACCAAAGCGGGAATGTTTACTATAAGGAAGCCGGCGGTGAATGGAAACAGGCAGGGGCATAGGCAGTCCCTCGACTTTATGGACTATGGGAGTAAGATACTAATTTAATACATAAATTTTTGGAGGTATCCTTTTATGTCAACTGTTATTATATTGGCTATTCTAGGAGCACTGATACTGCTGGTACTCATTTGGTGGATTTCTACAGGTAATCGCTTCCGCCGGCTGAATGTCAAGATCGATGAGAGTGAATCGGGTATCGACGTCGCGCTCACCAAACGCTATGATACACTGACCAAGATGCTCGACGTTTGTAAAATGTATACCAAGTACGAGACAGATACCTTTGCCAATGTCATCAACCTGCGTAAGGGCATGAGCATGGCCGAACGCGGTACGGCCAACGGACAGATGGATTCGCTGGCAGGACGCATCAACGTTATTGCAGAGGAGTACCCCGAGCTGCGCTCCAGCGAGCAGTTCCGCGAGCTGCAGCTTGGCATCCGTGATGCAGAGGAGCACCTTCAGGCGTCACGTCGGTTTTATAACAGCAATATTTCTGCCTTTAATCAGCTTCTGGTGTCCTTCCCCAGCAGTGTCGTAGGCAGCAGCCTTAAGATGACAGCGAAGGAATTCTTTGAAATAGAAGAGCATAAGCGCCAGGATGTCAGCATCGGGTAGGCGATGGAAGCTGGCGGAAGTGGCTGGCGAAGGCGACGGAAGTGGCTGGTGAAGGCTGGCGAAGGGCTGGCGGAGGTTGGCGGAAGCTGGCGAAGGCGACGGAAGTGGCTGATGCAAGCTGATGGAAGGCTCACAAGGCTCACAAAGCTTACAAAGGTCACAAGGATCACAAGGATCACAAAGCTCACAAGGATTACAAGGCTCACAAAGCTTACAAAGCTCACAAGGCTTACAAAGCTTACAAGGCTCACAAAGGTGGATTTAGCTGAAAAAGAGGAGGTGCACGCATGCCTGTTTGGCTGTCGGCAGTAATATTAATAGTTGGTATATCAGGGTCCGCGTGTTGTTTGACTATAGCGGTCAGACGCAAGAAAAACAATGCCAGAATCACAATGGCAGTATGCGCTGCAGCTGTTTTTGGTATAATATCGGTGTTGTTTGCACTCTACCTTTTGGCTGCTGTCCTATTTTTGGGCGGCATTTCATAAATACAATATTTTAGTGGGGAGGATCAGCTATTTTCCTCCCCTGTATCTTCATCTGATGTTTCTTCAGAGAACCCCTTTTCTGTCATCTTGTAAAAGCAATGGGCTACAAAGGCTTCATGGCCTATTCTTTCGAGATCCTGCAGCAGGACATGAAGTCCGAGCCAGTCGCTCCAAGTGCATTCATCGAGCTTGAGAACAGCATTCTGATCAGTATATAAGCCATAGACGTGCCAAAAGCTCACGGCCGGGCCGTCGGTATACATTTTTTCTTTTTTGAGAGTGATGAGTACATTGTTGTGCATTGTTGGTGTCGTCTGGAGAAGTTTCTCGTAGAATTCCCTGTAATATCCCAGATATTCATCGTCCTCAGGATGTGACAAGTGCAGGTGTTTTTCAACAAGAGGATAAAATGCTTTCTGCACTACCTCCATGAAAGGCACCATGTCAGTAACAGCAATATCATTTTCTGCAATATCATTATTTGAGAAGCTGGCTTCAGAATCGTATTCTTCAAGCATGTTCTGAATGTTCTTTTGTTCGAGGAATTCTTCTTTATCGATATTTCTGCTATCAAGCTCCTCCTGAGCGATTTTCAAGGCTATCGGTTCATATTCGTCAGAATTTTCAGTCACTATCATCACCAGATCTTCATCTGATAACTGGGACATACTTTCCCTGATAGAATCCATTCTACTTTTCATAGACGGCACCCCCGAATACATATTATTCTACTATAATATCACATAAATGAGAGCTTTGTTGATGCCAGGTTGTTATCTGCTGACTCTTCTTTCAAGCTTTTATTTGCGAGGGCACATACACCCTCAGGATCGTGGGCGGTGACGAAGTAGTCCGAATGTTAATCAGTCATCTCCGTGTCTCCAGCAGGGTTATAAAATCTACTTGGATGATTTTTCAATTAGGGGCAGAATTTTTGCAATAACATGATGACATAACATAGGAAAACCCGAATTATGTATTCCAAATATGGATTAATTTCAAGAAAATGAGCAGTCATGCTGCCCCTAATTGAAATTCCATCCAGTTTGACTGGGGTGAGCAGCCCCTAATTGAAATTCCATCCAGTTTGACTGGGGTGAGCAGCCCCTAATTGAAATTCCATCCAGTTTGACAGGGGTGAGCAGCCCCTAATTGAAATTCCATCCAGTTTGACCGATGTGTGCTGCCCCTAATTGAAATTCTATCCAGTTTGACTGGGGTGAGCAGCCCCTAATTGAAATTCCATCCAGTTTGACCGGGGTGAGCTGCCCCTATCAGCAATTTCGTTCGGGCAGCAAGAATCTTTATTAGGACAAATACAACATGAGGGATTTGCTGGGGTTAGTTCTATTGAAAATACTCCATACAGGAGGTAGGATTTACTTTGTTAACAACATTTTGGTTAGGTGCTAGGATTTAGCCTGAACTCGCTATTGAAAAAGTGTCGAATAATGTTATAATACTGTCATTGTTCAGTTAAGCAGAGAAAGATTTCATAGCTGTCATTTGCAATACAGGCTTCTGATTTTATAGATATCAGCGGAGGGACGAGAATGGATACGAGAAAATACCTGGAGCTTTGTGAAAGAAGCAATACCGGACCCAAAGTCAGCAAGGACGATTGGGATGTAGATTACATAATTACCGAAGTCAGAGACCTGGTGGATGAATACGATTTTTCATGGGATAAAAATGTATTGATCCCTTCTGATAAAAAGCTGCTGGATCAGCTGTTTGAAGCAGGTAAAAAGCTGATTTGCAGAACCGGGATATACAATATGTCTACAAGCCGCATCATACAGTTCTCCGAGGAAGAGATAGATGAAGGCCTGAGGTCTATGAAGACGGAGCTTGTAATGGGAGAAGGCAAGGATGCCTATACGCTCTATGCACGCAAGATCGAAGATAAAAGAGATCCTGCTGTCTGGGCCGGAAATCCTGGCTGCCCGACGCCAGAGAAAATCTTCTATGAAAACGTGTTGAGCTACGCAAAGGAGCCTGTGATAGATCTGCTGACCTGTGGGTCGCTGGTGGATGTGGACGGATTCCAGGTGGTAAGGAATCATCCCACAGAGTTGCTCGCAACATGCCGTGAGCTGGAATATCTGCGTAAAGCCCTTAGCGCTGCAGGTAGGCCGGGCATGGGAATGCTGGCGGCTGAAAGCGCTGTTACGGAGGTTGGGGATCTGGCGGCTGCAAGTGAAAAAAGGCTTCGTCCATGTGATTCCCATCTGATAGCCATGTTCAACGAGCTGATGATGGATAACGGAAATATACTGAGAGCAGCATATTCCCTTGATTATGGTATGAAAAATGCTTCTTTGGCCTGCTCTATGGTCGGAGGCTTGGGCGGCGATGCTCCCGGCGCTACTGTCGTAATGATTGCGTCTATCATGGCAGCCAATCTTATCTGCCTGGCAGACTACCATCTGTGCCATCCTATACATATCAGAGATGTCGCTACTACAGCAAGGGGCTGTCTGTGGCTGCAATCTGTTTTATGTCAGACATTTGCAGAGAATGCGCCGGCTATCATTGTCTGCGATATTTGGCCAAAGAGCGGAGCAATGACAAAAGAGTTGTTGTATGAAGTAGCAGCTAATGCCATAGTAGTTACTGTCAGCGGTGGACACCTGGAGGGTGTAGGTGCGGCTGACGGCAGGGAACCCAACGGCACCGGACTTGAAGCCAGGCTTATGGGAGAGGTTGGTAAGGCTGTCTCAAGGCAGGGGATCACCAGGGAGACTGCAAATGAGATGGTTCTTAAATTACTTGAAAAATATGAGCACATCTTCAGCCAGCCCGAAAAATATACGGGGAAAAGGTTTGATGAGGCTTATGATATGGGCACGGTCACACCGTTGCCACAATGGCAGAGTATGTACGATGAGGTTAAGGAAGAGCTGAGAGCTTTAGGACTTGAGATTTGATGAGCCGATCAGCGGTGGATAATCTTAGGGAAAGTGGCAGATAGCCGATGCAGAATCGGTCGATTGTCGGTGGTAAGTCGGTGGAGAATCGGCAGAATGTCAGTGGGAAATCGGCAGATAGCCGGTAGAAAATCGGCGGAGAGCAGACGCAGATTCGGCGGATGTCAGCAGAAAGTTGGCAAAAAGTCGACAGAAAGTCAGCATAATCAGCAGATAGCCGATAGAAAATCGGCCGATCAGTGATTGGCGGGCATGGGTTGTGCAGCTTGACATAATACGGCGGCCATGGTAAACTGTTTTCGAAAATTTTATAGAATAATAGTACTATATTAATCCACTTATATGGTGTGGAAGTATCTACGTGGTAACCGTAAATTACCTACGCTATAGTGTCTCCGGGGCGGTTCTGTTATATGCGGACTGAAGAAGCCAAGCCAATCGTTTGTTAAATGATGCGGGCTTTTTGGAAAGTTTACATAATAATTGAAACTGTGAGTATAAATGGATAGAGCACTAGCTTCTCTGTCCTTTTTTGTTTTATCATACAATCGTTTTTCACCCAGGTCCGGCAGACGGAGGTTTGTAATGGAAAAACCGGCTTTATTGGAAATGAGAGGCATTACGAAAAGATTTGGCAGAACACTGGCCAACGATAATGTGAGCCTGCGTCTTTACAAGGGTGAGATCCATGCGCTGCTGGGCGAAAACGGCGCGGGAAAAAGTACTCTTATGAACATATTGCTGGGCATTTACAAGCCAAATTCCGGTGAGATACTTTATAAAGGTAAAAAAGCCTCGATAAAAACCCCCAAGCAAGCCGTTGAACTCGGTATTGGAATGGTACACCAGCACTTCGAGCTTATCCCGACGCTTTCTGTGGCGGAGAATATATTCCTGTGCATCGGCAAATGCAGCTTTATTTTAAATAAGGCTAAAATGGAGGATTCTATCCGGGCACTTTCTGAGAAATTCGGCCTGCAGGTCGATCCTGGCGCAAAGGTATGGCAGCTGTCGGTGGGCGAGCAGCAGAGGGTCGAGATAATGAAGCTGCTTTGCAGAGATTGCGAGATAATGATACTGGACGAGCCGTCTGCCGTACTGACACCGCAGGAGGCCCGCGAAATGTTCAAAACGCTCCGGAAGATGGCGGACAGCGGAAAAGCCGTTATTTTCATATCCCACAAAATGAATGAGGTAATGGAAAACTCAGACCGCATAACTGTATTGAAGGGCGGAAGAGTGGAAGATGAAATGCTGGCTGCAGATGCAACCATTGAACGTCTGACGAAGGCAGTCATTGGTTCGAGAGTATTGGACAAGACGACACGCAAGCCCGTCCGGGAAAAAGCAAAATCAATGGTGGAGATCGACAGCCTCAGTGTAAAGAACGACAAAGGGCTGACAGCGCTCCATGACGTATCCTTCGAGCTGCATCCTGGAGAAATATTCGCCATAGCCGGAGTCGCCGGAAGCGGACAGCGGGAGCTTGCCGAAGCCCTTGCGGGACTGCGGAAGGTCACCTCCGGAAGAATAATCATGAATGGCAACGATCTCACTAAAACAAATGCAAAACAGAGAATATCAGCAGGAATCTCATTTATTCCCGAAGACAGGTTGAAAATGGGTCTGATCCCTGAGATGGATATAATGCAAAACGCGATTCTAAAAGACTTCAGAAGGCCTGAGTTCAGCAGGCTCGGTATATTGAGAAGCAAGCGCATCATGGCTGCCGCCGATGAATATGTCGACCGGTATGATATCAGAAATGGCGGAACAGACCTGCCTGTGAGCATGATGTCAGGCGGAAACCAGCAGAAGCTGCTGGTGGGTAGGGAAATAAACGGAGCTCCGGCATTGGTAGTAGCGGCCTATCCGGTCCGCGGGCTGGATATTGGGGCGACGGAGGCTATAAATAACATACTGGCGGATCAGAGTAACAGGGGAGCATGTGTGCTTCTCATATCAGAGGAACTGGATGAGATTTTCGAGATGTCCGATAGGGTCGCCGTCTTGTGCGATGGGAAGCTGATGGGTATCAGAAATACATCGGAAACGGATTATGACGAGATCGGACGAATGATGTCAGGCGAGCATGCATGAGGATCGCTGTGAATGATGTCGGGTGAGCATGAATGAGGATCACCGCGCATTAAAGCCCGGGGATTTGGTTTGATAGAAACCGGTTGCAGGAGAAAACTATGAGGATCGGAACGATCAATATTGAAAAAAGACAGGTAGTGCCCCTTGGAAGCAAGATTCTGAATTCCATTATTTTTGTTCTGCTCGGACTGGCATTCAGCTCTATCCTGATCATTGCAGTGGGCTTTGATCCCATTGCCGTCTACTCTAAAATGATCTCATACTCATTTCTGAATATGCGCGGTATCAGCGGAAGCATAAAAGCAGCGCTTCCTTTGATGTTTTGCGGACTGAGTGTTTCGGTGGCGTTCAGGATGAATTTGAATAACATAGGTGCAGAAGGCCAATATGCTATGGGAGCCATACTCGGCGGCGGATTTGCATTGTTTGCCCCTGAGATGCCTGCGCCGTGGGGATTGCTTGTGATGTTTGTGCTGTGTGCGGCAGGCGGTGCGCTTTGGGCGCTGATCGCAGCAGCGTTGAAGGCATATTGGAATGTCAATGAAACAATTATTACATTAATGCTGAACTATATAGCGCTGCTTTTTATGGATTACCTGTGCTATGGCCCATGGATGGCTCCAAAGCAGACTTCTGCGATATCGGAGATAATACCTGCAGGGATGTTCCTGCCCAACATGGGAAATCCGGGGATCAATTCCGGTATCATCGTTGCGATAGTTATTGCGGCTCTCTTATTCGCATTCTATAAATACACTGTTCCGGGATATCAGATCGGAGTCATCAGGAATAGCATCAGGTCAGCCGAGTATGCAGGAATCAACGTAAAGAAGAATATTTTGCTTGTAATGGCTCTCAGCGGAGCTATTGCAGGCCTTGCCGGTTTTGTGCAGATCACGGGCATAGTGCACAGGGTGCAGGCCCAGCTCCCCGGAGGAAATGGCTACACCGGCATCGTGGTCGCCTATTTGAGCCAATTCAATCCCATTGCAGTAATAATTGTTTCCATTCTGTTGGGCGGACTCAAGAACAGCAGCGCTGCGGTGCAGATAATGGGGGTTCCATCGCAGATAGCAACGATGCTGCAGGGAAGTATAATGATATTTGTCATTGCCGGTGAGTTTTTGAACCGGTACAAGATATCGATAGGCAGGGGCGGCAACACCGGCAACAGTACAGGTAACAATACCGACAACAACACCGGCAACAGTACAGGTAACAACATCGGCAACAACACCAGCTACGACACCAGCTACGACACCGGAAAAAATGAGATAAGTCCAAGTAAAACAGAAGGAGCTGCACAATGATTGCTATAATTACTTCGATATGCGCCGCGGCAATTGTATATGCAGTATCGATACTGTATGCTGCAACAGGTGAAATTTTTTCACAGCGTGCTGGGATCATGAATCTCGGTGTTGAGGGCATCATGCTTATGGGGGCGGTTTCAGGCTTCCTGACGGTGCATTACACTAACAGCCTAACGCTGGCCATGCTTGCTGTTATTGTTGTCGGAGCGCTGCTTGGCCTGATATTTGCGTTTCTTACGGTGACATTACAGGCTGATCAGACAGTGTGCGGTATGGCGTTTCTTATTTTCGGAAGCGGCCTGAGCGGCTTCATAGGGAAGAATGTGACAGGCATCGCATCTGCGGTGAAGTTCGAGAAGATCGAGATACCGCTGCTTTCACAGATACCGGTGATAGGTGAGATATTGTTCAAGCAGGACCTTTTGGTTTACATGATGTACATCATTATTCCGTTGAGTATGTTTTACATATACAGGACAAAGCCCGGCATGATCCTGCGGGCTCTGGGAGAGAACCCATCTGCTCTTGATGCAGTCGGCATAAATGTTTTCGGGCTCAGGTACGCCTACATCATGTTCGGGTGTGCTATGTGCGCTGTTAGCGGAGCATGTATTTCGCTGTCGTATACGAACTTCTGGAATGAGGGGATGACGGGCGGAAAGGGCTGGATAGCCTTTTCGCTGGTGGCATTCTCAGGCTGGAATCCGGCCAAGGCTGCTCTGGGTGCGCTGCTCTTTGGCGGGATCAGCATAGTCGGCATGAATATGCAGATATATCTGCCGGGGGTGCCTTCGCAGTTTTATGGGATGCTGCCGTATATTGCGACAGTAGCGGCGTTTATTTTGACAACAGCCAATTTCCGCAAGAGACACACGGACGAGCCGGCAGCATTGTGCCGGAAGTACGACCGGGAGGATCGGTGATGCATTTGAGCAGGGGAAGTACGACCGGGAGGATCGGTGAATGAACCGGATGGACGCGGTACGACCGGGAGGATCGGTGATGCATTTGGGCAGTGGAAGTACGGCCGGGCTGATCGTTGAATGGACCGGATGGATGGAGTACGACTGCGAGGACCGATAAAGCATTTGGGCAGGTGAGTCGCGGCCGGGTTGATCGTTGAAGGAACTGTAAGAGTGAATTATGACCGGGAGAACCGGTGATATATACGGGAGAGTGGAGCTTTGACCGGGAAGACGCTGATATAGGAGGCGGGAATCGGTGATGACACCATTGGGACCGGAATAATATAAAGGGGGAAAATGTTGTGAAAAAGACAAAATTACTAAGTTTGCTGTTGGCGGCGGTATTAGTTGTTTCAATACTTGCTGGATGTGCAGGCCCCGGAGAACCGAAGGCCGAAGCTAAAGCCCACGATTATTCGAAGATCAAGATCGGTGAGATCACCTCACTCGTCGTAAATGACGGCGGCTGGTGCCAGGCGACACACCAGAGCATACTTGCATCCATGAAGCAGCTGGGTATCCCTGAGGAGAACCTGCTTGTAGTCGAAAATGTTGCTGAAGAGCAGTCAGCGGTTAATAATGCTTATGATGCGCTGGTCAGTGAAGGCGCCAGCCTTATATTCGGTGCAAGCGCCGGTTACGCTGCAATCCTTAGCGAGTTGGCAGCTCAGAATCCTAATGTTATAATTGCTCAGCAGGGTGACAAGACAGAAAATCTTATAGGCTATCAGATCCGCAACTATGAAGGTATGTTCTTAGCAGGCTATGCAAGTGCATTGATGGCAGACAGCGATTTGCTGGGCTTTGCAACCAGTATGTCCGAAGCATCGGTCCGCGGTGCAATAAATGGCTATGCCCTTGGCGCAAAGTATGCAAACCCCAATGCAAAGGTCCAGGTAGTCTGGGCAAACAGCTGGTATGATGTTGACCTTGAGACACAGAGCGCGCTGACACTGATCAACCAGGGCATCAAATACATGGGTATGGAAGCATCCTCCCCTGCGATCCCTCAGACATGCCAGGCCAACGGAGCTTTCTGTGTAGGCTATAATGTCGATATGAAGGAGCTTGCTCCCCAAGCGGTCATCACATCCTATATGTGGAACTTCGAGCCTATCTTTACAAAGATAATCGCTTCTGTGGCAGATGGAATATCAAAGAGCAGCGATTACTATTATGAAGGCGGAGAAGCTGCGGCACTGTCTCCTTTCAATGATGCCATTGTTCCCAAGGATGTCCAGGATAAGGTCACACAGGCAAAGAAGGATATTGCCGAAGGAAAAATCAAGGTCTTTGGCGGAGAATTGAAGGACAACAAGGGTAATGTCCTTGTAGCTGCCGGAGAGGTCATGAGCGATGATAAAATCAATACACAGCAGTTCCTGGTTGAGAACGTCATCGGTGACTGGAACTGATAAGACTGCAGGAGAAAACAAGCACTACTGTATAATTGAATACTAGTATAGTATAATGGATATAGACCGGCAATGGGGGCACAAATACTCCCACTGCCGGTTGCTCTATACGGAAGTTAATATATTGGACAGGAATAAGGAGATTTGTCGTGGATAAATCGTCACTGAAATCAAGAATAGATGCGGCAGCGGGGCGAATTCCCGCAGATGTTGTAATTAAGAACGTTAAAATAGTTGATGTCTACAGCGGTTCCATTATCGAGGGCAAAAGCATTGCCATAAAGGACGGATATATAGCCGGTGTCGGAGACTATGACGGCATCCGCGTGATAGATGCCAAGGGGCAGTATGCGGCTCCCGGATTCATCGATTCACATATCCATATCGAATCCTCTTATGTCACTCCGGAGGAAATCGGGAGGCTTCTGGTCCCCCATGGGACGACTACTATTATTGCCGATCCCCACGAAATAGTCAATGTATGCGGTATGACGGGCATGGATTACATGCTGGAGGCGGCAAAGGGCACAAAGCTCGACATTCTTTATATGCTGCCGTCATGTGTCCCGGCGACGCCCTTTGAACATGCCGGGGCTGTTATTGACGCGGCGGCCATGACTGAACCGCTGAAAAATCCCAGGATACTGGGGCTGGGTGAGTTCATGAACTATAACGGAGTCATTGATGCCGAGGATGCTGTTTTGGATAAGCTGATGGCGGCTCTTGGCGAAGGCAGGCTCATCGACGGCCATTGTCCTGCACTGTCCGGAAAAGGCCTCAATGCATATGCAGCCGGAGGGATCCACACCGATCATGAATGCTCGACTACACAGGAAATGCTGGATCGTATTTCACTGGGGATGTATGTCCTGATGAGGCAGGGCTCTGCCTGCCATGATCTGAGGAATCTCTTGCAGGCTGTCACACCGGCCAACAGCAGGCGTTGTCTGCTTTGCTCGGATGACCGTCAGCCCGAGACCATTTTCAGAGAGGGACATATCGACGGCCATCTCCGAATTTGTGTGCAGGAAGGCATCGATCCTGTCACCTCGATCCGGATGGCGAGCCTGAATGCGGCGGAATGTTTCGGACTGCGTGACAGGGGGGCTATTGCTCCCGGACTGCGTGCCGATATCGTGCTGCTGGATGATCTAAAACAGTTCAATGTGAATATGGTATTTATTAAAGGAGAGGAAGCGGCAAGGGGCGGAAGGTATTTGCCGGAGGTGCGGCACTGTGATATTTCTTCCGTACAGGGCAGTTTTCATGTAAAGGATTTTTCCGTCAAAAAGCTGGAGCTTAAATTGAAGTCCAATCGTGTCAATGTCATTGATATATTGCCCGGCGGAGTCGTAACAGCAAAAGGAACGGCTGAGATCGAGCTGGACGCTGACGGCGCATTTGTGTGGCAGCCCGGCAGTGATATTGCCAAGGCGGCGGTCATCGAACGTCATCAGGCCACAGGAAATGTCGGACTGGCGCTTATCAGGGGATACGGGATCAAATCGGGCGCTGTGGCATTGTCTATCGCACATGATTCCCACAATATCATCACCGTCGGCACAAATGACCCGGATATGGCGCTGGCAGTCGAAAAGCTGGTGGAACAGGGCGGCGGCATCATTCTCGTCAAGGATGGCGAGGTCATCAATTCTATGCCGATGGTCGTGGGCGGGATAATGACGGACCGGACCGGAGAATGGGTCAGCGAAAGGCTTTCACTGATACATGAGGACGCATATGTCCGGCTTGGCATAAGCAGGGAGGTAGAGCCGGTCGTGACCCTATGCTTTATGTCCCTCCCGGTCATACCAGAGCTCAAACTGACGGATATGGGGCTTTTTGACGTCACAAAGGCCGGGTTCATACCAGTGGAGGCAGAGTAGTGAGGAAGTTGCCAGCCGGTGGATTTCGATTTAAAATTTTTCTGCAAACAGGAACTTCTTTTTGAATTATATATGTTATAATGTAAGCAACATGTGCATACAAGTTGAACTTCTCTGGAGCCTCTTATGACAAATGATAATAATCAGCCTAAATACTGCAGGCTTAAGGAGTATCTTAAGGATGAGATACTCATGGGCAGGATCAAGCCGGGAGAGCCGATTCCCTCGGAAAATACCCTTGCCGAAATGTTCAGCATCAGCAGGAACACGGTGAGGAAGGCTATATCGATACTGATCAACGAAGGATATCTGACCTCCGAACACGGAAGGGGCACATATTGTCTTGATACAAGTATTAAACGGAGTTCTTCAAGAAACATTGGAGTAATAACAACATATATATCCGAATATATATTCCCGAAGGTGATCCAGGGGATCGACAGTGTGCTTTCCCGGAACGGTTACAGCATTATTCTGAAAAACACCAACAACGATACAGCAAACGAGTACAGCTGCCTGAAGGATATGCTGGGCAAAAACGTTGAAGGGCTGATCATAGAGCCGACAAAAAGCGCGTTGCTTTCCCGCAGCCTGGAGCTGTTCAAGGCGTTGGACAACAGCGGCATACCGTATGTTTTCATTCATGGCTGCCCTCAGAATCTGGCGAACAAGCCATGCGTCATACTGGATGATGCCGCCGGTATGTATTCTGCCGTAAAATACCTGGCGGAGCTGGGCCACAGGAAGATCGCGGGCATATTCAAGGCTGACGATGTACAGGGCCTGAACAGGCACAAGGGGTATGCCAGGGCGCTGGCTGATGCCGGACTGTCATATGACCCTGATAATGTGATCCTTTTCCATACCGAGGACAAGGCTGTAAAACCGGTAAATGCAATCAGGGAAATGCTCATGTCGGGACGCAGGATAGATGCCATTGCATGCTATAATGACGAGATCGCCTTCAGGATATTCCAGCTCGTTGAGGGAATGGGACTGAAGGTGCCGGAGAACATATCCATCACAGGATTTGACGACTCACATCTCTCTGAAAACGGCGCTGTCAGGCTGACATCGGTGTCACATCCAAAGGAGCAGCTGGGAACGGCGGCAGCAGAGCTTTTGCTTGATATTCTGGCAGGGAAGGACAACGTGAGCAGCTATTCGCAGCAGGTCATAGTTCCCGAGCTGGTGATCAAGGATTCGTGTAAGAAGAGATAGCAGTAAATGAAACATATGACATTACATGTACCCGCGAGTATACCTGTAATGCCTTATAGGAAATATTATCATGTAACGGAGGGATATGATGAGCGCAGAATCCAAGGATATCAAAAATTCTATAATCAACGGCAGGACAACGCTTGGTATGGAATTGGGGTCAACACGTATAAAGACTGTCCTGATCGGCGAGGATCAAATGCCTGTGGCATCTGGCAGCTATGACTGGGAGAACAGCTGCATAAACGGCATCTGGACCTATAGCCCCGAGAAAATTCTGGAGGGGATACGGCTCAGCTACAAGGCTATGGCTGAAGATGTGCTGGCCCGGTATGGAACTCAGATCACGAAGGTCGGCGCGATAGGCATCAGTGCAATGATGCACGGCTATATAGTTTTAGACAAGGAAGAAAGGCTGCTGACTCCCTTCCGTACATGGAGAAACAATATTACGGAGCAGGCTTCCGAAAAACTGACGGGACTGTTTGATTTCCCGATACCTCAGAGATGGAGCATTGCCCACCTTTATCAGGCGATCCTCAATGGTGAGGAGCATATAAATGAAATCGCATTCATGACGACGCTGGCGGGATATGTACACTGGAAGCTGACCGGGAGCAAGGTGCTCGGTATCGGCGATGCTTCCGGCGTTTTCCCGATAGATGCGGCTACTGGCAGCTATAATCAGCAAATGATGGGACAGTTTGAAGAACTGGTAAGCCCGCTGGGTCTTCCGTGGAAGCTCCGGGATATACTTCCGGGCGTGCTTCCGGCTGGAGAAAATGCCGGTACGCTTACCGCGGAGGGAGCCCGCCTGCTGGATGAGGCAGGGCAGCTGGAAGCGGGGATCCCCCTGTGTCCGCCGGAAGGCGACGCCGGGACGGGAATGGTCGCTACCAACAGCGTAGCTGCACGCACGGGAAATGTATCTGCCGGGACCTCGGTTTTTGCAATGCTGGTGCTTGAGAAGGAATTGTCTTCGGTCTACCCCGAGGTCGACCTGGTGACGACACCTTCCGGCAAGCCTGTGGCCATGGTACATTCGAATAATTGCACATCCGATTACGATGCATGGATAGGGCTGTTTGCGGAAGCCTCCAGAGCACTGGGAAATGATGTGAGCAAAGCGAAGCTTTACGACACACTGCTGGGAGAAGCCCTCCGGGGAGATCCGGACTGCGGAGGACTGCTGTCCTATGGATATGTGTCAGGAGAGCATATAACACACTTTGAACAGGGACGTCCCCTGTTTGTCCGCTCTGCCGGCAGCAGATTCAATCTGGCTAATTTTATGAGGGCCAATCTGTTTTCCGCCCTTGGCGCGCTGAAAACCGGCATGGATATATTAATGAGCAGGGAGTCTGTGAAGGTGGATGAAATACTGGGCCACGGTGGATTTTTCAAGACAAAGGAAGTGGGTCAGAAGATAATGGCTGCCGCTCTCAACGTTCCCGTATCAGTCATGGAAACAGCGGGTGAAGGCGGAGCATGGGGCATAGCGCTGCTGGCTTCATATATGGCTTCCAGGGAGAATGGCGAGTCTCTGGAGGATTTCCTGGTCGGAAAGGTCTTCGCCGGATGTCAGGTGAGCACTGTCGAGCCTGATCAGTCAGATGCGGCCGGCTTCAATGAATTTATGAAACGTTATACGAAGGGATTGGCAATAGAAAGGGCGGCAGTTGATAATCTGGATTAAATCACGGGAGGTGGATATTGATGCTTGAACAATTGAAACAGGCAGTTTTGCTGGCAAACCTGGAGCTGCCTGCCAGAAACCTCGTGACCTATACATGGGGCAATGTAAGCGGTATCGACAGGGAAAGCGGACTGGTCGTCATCAAGCCAAGCGGCGTGCCTTACGAGGAACTGAAGGCTGAGGATATGGTAGTGGTGGATCTGGATGGGAACCGGGTCGAAGGAAATATGAGGCCATCCTCGGATGTGCTTACCCATCTGGTGCTTTACAAGAGCTTCAGGGATATCGGGGGAGTTGTCCATACGCATTCCAACTGGGCAACGATCTGGGCACAGGCTGAAAGGGGCATTCCGGCCTTTGGCACTACTCATGCCGACTATTTTTATGGAGAGATACCATGTACGAGAAAAATGACAGATGATGAAATAAAGTCTGATTATGAAATGAATACCGGTATTGTTATTGCAGAGACCTTCAAGGACAGGGATCCCGTACACGCGCCGGGTGTCCTGGTCAGCGGCCACGGACCCTTTACCTGGGGCAAGGACGCCGCAGAGGCGGTCCATAATTCGGTTGTTCTTGAAACGGTTGCAATGATGGCGTTCAACTCACTTTTATTGACGCCCGGATTGAATCCTTTAAACCAGGCTTTACAGGACAAGCACTTTTTCAGGAAGCACGGCTCGAATGCATATTACGGTCAGAAGTAGAATATTGTAGCAGGGAGGGTTTTTTGTGAAGGATTTGAAGAATTATGTTTTTTGGTTTGTAACAGGAAGTCAGCATCTATATGGGCCTGAAACACTGGCACAGGCTGCTGAGCATTCGGCTGCGATCGCAGCGGCGCTGGATAAGGACCCATCCATTCCGGGGAAAGTGGTTTTCAAACCTGTTGTGAAAACACCGGATGAGATACGCAGGCTTTGTATGGAAGCAAACAGTGACGAGAGCTGCGCAGGCATAATTACCTGGATGCATACATTTTCACCGGCAAAGATGTGGATTGCCGGTCTCTCGATACTGCAAAAACCCTTGCTGCACCTGCATACGCAATTCAACAGGGATATTCCCTGGAGCAGCATAGATATGGACTTTATGAACCTAAACCAGTCGGCCCACGGCGACAGGGAATACGGCTTCATAGGCTCCCGCCTCCGCCTGGCCCGCAAGGTGGTTGCCGGCCATTGGGAGGATACAGAGGTGCGCCGCAGGATAGGCGTCTGGATGCGTGCCGCATACGGCAGCGCTGAAAGCCGGGTATTGAAGGTCGCGCGTTTTGGTGATAATATGAGAGAGGTCGCGGTAACCGAAGGCGACAAGGTAGAGGCTCAGATCAAGTTTGGCTGGTCGGTCAACGGTTACGGCATAGGAGAGCTTGCAAAGCTTGTGAATGAGGTGTCTGATTCTGAAGCGGACAAACTGCTGCAGGAATATTCGGAGAAATACATCCTTGCCAGCGAGGCTGTTCCAGAGGGCGCTGCACGTGACGCCGTCAGAGTACAGGCGAAAATAGAGCTTGCGCTGAAGGGCTTCTTGCAGGAGGGCGGCTTTGGCGCCTTTACGACCACATTCGAGGATCTCCACGGATTGAAACAGCTCCCGGGACTTGCAGTTCAGCGGCTGATGGAAGCCGGCTACGGGTTTGGAGCCGAGGGAGACTGGAAGACCGCCGCAATGGTTAGGCTGGTTAAGGTTATGGGAGCAGGACTTGACAATGGTACTTCATTCATGGAAGATTATACATATCACCTGGAGCCGGGCAATGAGATGGTCCTGGGTGCGCACATGCTGGAAGTGTGCCCGACAATAGCTGATTCCAGGCCAAGGATCGAGGTCCATCCTCTCGGGATCGGCGGCAAGGCCGATCCGGCAAGAATGGTGTTCAAAGGAAAATCAGGTCCTGCAATGAATGCTTCATTGATAGATATGGGAGACAGGTTCCGTCTGATCATCAACTCAGTGGATGCGGTGGAGCAGAAGAATGACATGCCGCAGCTTCCGGTGGCAAGGGTGCTGCTCAGGCCCCAGCCGTCGCTGAGGGATGCCACAGAGGCATGGATACTGGCGGGCGGAGCTCACCATACCGTGTTCTCCCTGGATATTACCCAGGAGCATATGGTCGATTGGGCCGAAATGAACGGGATCGAATATTTATTGATAAACAATGATACTAAAATGCATGACTTTAAGAACGAGTTAAGATGGAATGATGTAATCTGGCGCTTGAAATAAACAAATCCAGTTCAGCCGGTAATAAAGTGTTATAAGATACGAAAGTAGAATTTCATAACCGAAAGGAAGGTACAGAGTCATGGCGCGTTTGATCATGGGCACTGGTAACAGCAAGAACAAAATCAACAAGAACATTTATGGACATTTTTCCGAGCATCTGGGGAGATGCATATATGAGGGCATATGGGTGGGGAAGGACTCTCCCATACCCAATACCGACGGTATTCGCAATGATGTGATCGAAGCACTGCGTGAAATGAAAATACCGGTCCTCAGATGGCCCGGCGGCTGCTTTGCCGATGAGTACCACTGGGAGGACGGCATCGGACCATACGAGCAGAGGCCTAAGATGGTCAACACCCATTGGGGCGGCGTAGTTGAGAATAACCACTTCGGGACCCATGAGTTTATGAGACTTTGCGAACTCATCGGAGCAGAGCCGTATATATGCGGAAACCTTGGAAGCGGCACCGTAAGGGAAATGCAGCAGTGGGTCGAATACATAACATTTGACGGCGAATCGCCTGTGTCCAATATCAGAAGGACCAACGGAAGAGAGGAGCCCTGGAAGCTCCCGTATTTCGGGATAGGCAACGAGAACTGGGGCTGCGGCGGAAACATGCGGGCTGAGTACTATGCCGATGAATACCGCAGATATGCGACCTATATCAGGAACTTCGGCGGAAACAAGGTGAACAAGTTCGCCTGCGGTCCGAACACTGCAGACTACCACTGGACCGAAGTGCTGATGCGTGAGGCCGGCAACATGATGCACGGACTGAGCCTCCATTACTATACTGTTCCCGGAACTGACTGGGAGCATAAGGGTTCGGCTGTGGACTTCAGCGTGAATGGATGGTTTGAGACGCTGAAGAAGACCTTGTTCATGGAAGAGCTGGTAACTCGCCACTCCGCGATCATGGATCAGTATGACAAGGAAAAGAGAGTCGGATTGATAGTCGATGAATGGGGCACCTGGTATGCAGTCGAAGAGGGGACTAATCCGGGCTTCCTCTATCAACAGAACACTCTTCGTGACGCATTGGTTGCCGGAATCAATTTGAATATTTTCAATAATCACTGCGACAGGGTGAGGATGGCAAACATTGCTCAGGTGATCAATGTTCTGCAGGCTGTCATACTGACAGAAGGCGATAAGATACTGCTGACTCCTACATATCATGTGTTCAATATGTACAAGGTGCACCAGGATGCAGAGCTTCTTCCTTTGATGCTCGAATGTGATGAATATCGCCTCGGCGATGAGTCAATACCGCAGATCAGCGCATCTGCTTCAAAGGATAAGGACGGAAAGGTCCACATCTCACTGTGCAACCTGAGCCATGAGAATTCAGCTGAGATAGATTGTCTGCCCGGCGGTATAACACCGTCATCAGTGAGCGGTACTATTCTCACTGCTCCTGCCATGAACGCGCACAATACCTTTGACAAGCCGGACAACATTAAGCCGGAAGCCTTCACGGGAGCGAGCCTGAAGGATGGAAGCATAAAAGTCACATTACCTGCAATGTCTGTTGTTGTACTGACTGTTGAATAGACTTTGACGGTCGACCCAATGTTTATCAAAATGCCTGACCTGCTGATGCGGGCCAGGCATTTTTTAGCTTGACAGTATGTATAATATTAAATACTATGATAATAACTTAATATTAATATCAGAATCGGTATTATTACAGGCGGAAG
This sequence comes from Bacillota bacterium, assembly GCA_023435305.1. Taxonomy (GTDB): domain Bacteria; phylum Bacillota; class Clostridia; order Acetivibrionales; family DTU013; genus DTU013. Next base: position 8,805 of record JAEYRV010000017.1, on the reverse strand, counting down.
CGGTAATAATTTTATGAGGTGCCGGAAATGAAAAATGACGATTTGAAAAAACAGCAGGGATCCACTGAAGCTGAATTCCTCAGAAACTATGACGCGGACAGGTATGACAGGCCGTCGGTGACTGTCGACATGCTCATTTTCACTATTATGAACGAGAAAGAGGACAACTACCGCAAGCTGCCGGAAAAATCCCTTAAGCTGCTGATGGTCAAAAGGGGAGGCCACCCGTATTTAGGAGACTGGGCGCTGCCGGGCGGGTTCGTTTCCATGGACGAGAGCCTGGAGGAAGCTGCGAAAAGGGAGCTGAAGACAGAAACCAACGTGGATGATGTCTATATGGAACAGCTTTTTACCTGGGGCAGTGTCGGAAGGGATCCGAGAACGCGCGTAATAAGCTGCTCCTATATGGCTCTGGCGGACAGCAGCAGATTTGAAGTGAAGGCCGGCGACGATGCGGCTGATGCTGCATGGTTCGACGTCAGGTACAAGCTGCTTGAGGAAAGAAAAACGATTCTTGAGAAGGGCTTTATAAATGATAAAACGATCAGGATCGATCTTGACAGTGACCCGGATTCGCTGGAAGCAGTCATCAAGGTCATCGAGAGATACGACGCCAGAGCAAGGAGCGTGGACAGGCAGATCGTCAGCTCAAAGGGGATAGCTTTTGACCATGCTCTGATGATCGGTTATGCAATCGAAAGACTCAGAAATAAAATCGAGTATACCGACATCGCATTCAATCTGATGCCGGAGCTGTTCACCCTGACAGAGCTGCAGCAGGTATATGAAGTGATACTTGATAAGGAATTGCTTGCCGCTGCATTCAGAAGAAAGATCGCAGATATGGTCACTGAGACCAACCAGTCCACCAAAGATGCAGGCCACAGGCCTTCGAAGCTCTACAGATACAACTATTGACGGCAGGATATATTGCGGGGTGTATCCGATCAGGATTATTCTTGACGGATACATTTTTTCGCATTATAATTATTTAGCATACGAAATAATCGTATACGAAATAGTTGTATGCGAAATGATAGTATGTGAAATGTAATCTGAGAAGCAGGAGGAGAGGTAGTTGGCAGAGGGAAAAGGAAGGAATGATGTCGCGGCCGCGAAGGAAAGGGCTGAGGTCAGCAATCTGATATTTGAGCTTAACAGGATCATGAAGAAGCATCTGCGCAGACATTTTGAAACCGAGGGATTCACGATGCCTCAGGGATTTGTACTCGGTATCCTTTTGAAGAACGGCGAGATGAAGATAACTGATCTGAGCAGCAGAGTCAACCTTTCCAACAGTACTGTTTCGGGCATTGTCGACAGGCTGGAGAAGCAGCAGCTTGTTGAACGCAGACGCAGCGACGAGGACAGGAGAGTGGTGTACGTCAGGACTTCGGAGAAATTTATCAAAATGCATGAGGAATCTCATAAAAAGACGGAAAAGATATTTGAGGATATACTCAGCAAGGGAACCCATGATGAGATATCCAGGATCGTTGACGGACTAAATGCTTTGAAAAAAATACTCACTGATTGCAGCAGCAATGAGTGAAACATTATCACACAAACAACGTATATAGACTGGAAACAGAAAAAGAGCGGGAGATGAATAAATTGTATGCTTAAACTTTACAGGTTTCTAAAACCCTATACCATTATGATCGGTCTGGCACTGATCTTTATATTCCTGCAGACGCTGGGGGATCTGTATCTGCCTACGCTGATGGGAGATATAATAAATGAGGGCGTCATGCAGGGCAATACAAGCAGGATAATGGAGATCGGAGGCTGGATGCTGCTTGTGACTGCAGGCGGTGTGATATGCGCGGTCATAGCGAGCTACCTCTCCGCCAGGATCGGAGTTGGAATCGGTACCATCCTGAGGGGAAAGGTATTCAGAAAGGTGGAGAGCTTTTCTTTCAACGAATTTGACAAGCTTGGACCGGCGACGCTGATCACAAGGACAACCAATGATATAAACCAGATACAGATGGTCACTATCATGATGATGAGAATGATGATAGGAGCGCCGATGATGGCAATAGGCGGGGCTATACTGGCATTCAGGCGTGATAAGCCGCTGACGCTGGTGCTGGTATTTGCGATCCCTGTACTGACCGGTGTGATCATTTTAATTGCATCAAAGATGATACCTTTGTTCCGATCAGTACAGAAGAAAATCGATAAAATCAATCTGGTACTGAGGGAAAAGCTTACCGGGATACGCGTTATCCGCGCATTCAATACGACTGTCCACGAGGAGAAACGCTTTGGGGCGGCAAATGACGATCTGACGGATAATTATATAAAGGTCAACAGGATAATGGCATTTATGATGCCCTCCATCATGACAATAATGAATCTTACGCAGCTGTCGATCCTCTGGTTTGGCGGGCACCGCATTGCCAGGGGCGACATGGATCTGGGGGCCCTCTCCTCCTTTTCGCAATATGCGATCATGATCATGTTTTCGATGCTCATGCTGGCAATGATGTTTATCATGGTGCCCAGGGCACAAGCGGCTGCAACGAGGATAAACGAGGTCCTCGAAACCGAACCGGGAATAAATGATCCATTGAATACGACGGATACTTGTCAGGGGAAGGGTTACATTGAATTCAAAGACGTGTCCTTCAGGTATCACGGCGCTGAAATACCGGCCTTGCGGGGCGTAAGCTTCTCAGCCGGACCCGGGGAGATCACGGCAATAATCGGAAGTACAGGTTCTGGAAAATCGACTATGGTCAATCTGATCCCGCGTTTTTATGATATTGAAAGCGGAAGTATTTTGATCGACGGAGTCGATATAAGAGAGCTTTCACAGGAAAGCCTGCGGAGCAAGATCGGCTTTGTTCCGCAGCAGTCAATGCTTTTCTCCGGCACGATCAGCGAAAATATCAGGATCGGCAAGGAGGATGCCACGGACGAGGAAGTAAGGCATGCCGCAGAGGTCGCACAGGCTGCTGACTTTATAGTCGGCATGGATGACGGATACGATCATGAGATCGCGCAGGGAGGAACCAATGTGTCAGGGGGCCAGAAGCAAAGGCTGTCAATTGCAAGGGCGCTGGTCAGGAGGCCGGAAATATATATTTTTGACGACAGTTTTTCAGCCCTGGACTTTAAAACGGACGCGAAGCTTAGGGCTGCATTGAAAAAGGAGATCGCCGAAGCAACAGTCATTTTGGTTACCCAGAGGGTCGGCACTGTAATGGATGCAGACAGGATCATCGTCCTTGACGACGGTCAGGTGGCGGGTATCGGAACACACAGGGAACTGCTTGATAATTGCGGTGTTTACCGTGAAATTGTAGAATCACAGCTGTCGAAGGAGGAGATCGCATGAGTGAACATGATAGAAAGCAGCAAAGGCCGTCGATGTCTCCGGGTGGACAGGGAGCTGTGGGCGCAGGAAGGCCGGCGGGCGGCAGAGGCCCCATAGGAAGGGGCGGTATGGGCGGCATGGGAATGCCGGTCCAGAAGGCAAAAGACTTCAAGGGTACATTGAAAAGACTGATCAACTATCTGAAGCCTCATAGGATACGTTTGCTGATCGTGCTTGTACTTGCAGTCGCAAGTACTGTGTTTTCAATAATGGCACCAAAGGTATCAGGAAAGGCAATGAACAAGCTTCAGGAATCCTACATGGCCGATAAGCTGATCACTGAAATGGCAAAAGTACAGAGATCAGCTGTAGAGGCTATGCAAAGCGGTATGGCCGCCGGAAAAGGAAATATGTCGGCAGCTGACATTTCACCTGAGGATATGAAGAGCATTCAGGAATTTCTTGAGTTGCCAATGCTCGATACACTTACCGATCCTGATGAAAAGGCTGACGTATGTGAAAAGCTTTTAGCAATCGGTACTAAAATGCAGGGAATGATGCCCGCTTCTTCTTCAGGAAATGAAGCAATGGGTGTCAACTTCACACAGGATCAGATAGAAGGCGCTATCGAGGCTATACGCGAAACAAACGGTCAATATGATTTTGGGTATATCGGAAGTATAATCCTGACACTGATAGGCATGTACCTGTTGAGTGCTATGTTTACCCTCATCATGGGACTGGTTATGTCGGGCGTTGCACAAAATACAGTGCGTGATCTCAGAAGGGAAGTTGACAGCAAGCTGTCACGGCTGCCTCTTAAATACTTTGATATGCATGCCCATGGTGATATACTCAGCAGAGTCACAAACGATGTTGATACTGTTGCAGGGACGCTGCAGCAAAGCCTTACTCAGATCATAACATCAGTTATCACTATCATCGGATATATAATAATGATGTTGACGATCAGCCCCGTACTGACTTTGATCGTTTTGGCGACATTGCCGCTGTATGTTTTGACGACAATGACAATAGCAAAGAAGTCCCAGAAATATTTTGCTGCCCAGCAAAAAGAGCTTGGTGCCCTGAGCGGACATGTCGAGGAAATGTACTCTGGATACAAGATAGTCAAGGCCTTCGGCCGTGAGAACAAATCGATAGAAGTCTTTGATGACATAAACGAAAGACTCAATAAAACAAGCTGGAAGGCACAGTTCGTTTCAGGCATCATGTTCCCGCTGATGAACTTCATCAGCAACCTGGGCTATGTAGGTATAAGCGTTATCGGAGGTATATGGATCACGAAGAGCGTCCTTGGTATAGGTGATATCATTGCATTTATCCAGTATTCCAGGTCGTTCAACATGCCCATAACCCAGACAGCAAATATAGCCAACGTCATCCAGTCCACGTTAGCCTGCGCTGAACGGGTATTCGAGGTGCTTGATGAGGAGGAGGAGATCCCGGACAGTGAAGATGCTGCTGTCATAGAGGAACCCAGGGGAGAAGTCAGATTTGATAATGTGGATTTCCGATACAAGGAGGAAGCACCGCTTATAGAGGGTATGAACCTGGATGTGAGGGAAGGACATACCATTGCGATCGTTGGGCCCACCGGAGCCGGAAAAACAACGCTTGTGAACCTGCTGATGCGCTTTTATGAGATCAATGCCGGCAAGATCAGCATAGACGGTATTGATATAAGGAATATCAAACGAAGCGAGCTGCGAAAGATGTTCGGCATGGTATTGCAGGACACCTGGCTGTTTAACGGAACTATTAAGGAAAACATAGCATACGGAAAGGAAGGGGCAACATTAGAGCAAGTAGTCGGCGCTGCAAAAGCTGCTCATGCCGACCGATTTATCAGGACCCTGCCTGACGGCTATGATACTATCCTCAACGAAGAGGCGACAAATATATCACAGGGGCAGAAGCAGCTGCTGACCATCGCACGCGCAATACTTGCCGACCCTGCGATACTGATATTGGACGAAGCTACAAGCAGCGTGGATACAAGAACGGAGGTCCTTATCCAGAAGGCGATGACAAACCTCATGAAAGGCAGAACGAGCTTTGTTATTGCACACAGACTTTCAACAATAAGGGACGCGGAAACGATACTTGTCATGAATAACGGAAGTATCGTAGAGATGGGCAATCACAATGAGCTTCTGGAGAAGGGCGGCTTCTATGCAGACATATACAACAGTCAGTTTGCAGGAGCAGACCTGAATGAGGCAGTATAGCTGCTGATGAAATTATTTATTACAGGTGCGGAACAAATGTCCGCACCTGTATGTCTAAATTGACATATGAATAAGATCAATAGCTGTACAGGAGATAAAGATGTTATGAAAAAGAAAGGCAAGTCAAAGTTTAGGAAGATATTGATGTTCATACTTATTGCAGGCATTGTCTGCATTGTTGCATTGTTTGGCATTGATGCACATGTAAAAGCGTCTGTCAGTGACAGTATTTTGTCAGTACAGCAGGCATCGCAGCTGGATGCTGACTGCATACTGGTCCTCGGTGCATTTGTCAGGACCGATGAAACACCAAGCTTTATTTTGCAGGACCGGCTGAACCGTGGTATCGAGCTGTATAACCAGGGTGCATCCGACAGGCTTCTGATGAGCGGCGATCATGGCAGGGTCAATTACGACGAGGTCAACGTCATGAAGCAGTTTGCCATAGATACGGGCATACCGTCCCAGAATGTATTTATGGATCACGCAGGATTCTCAACATATGAAAGTCTTTATAGGGCAAGGGATATATTCAGGGCCCAAAAGATCATTATCGTTACACAGGAATATCACCTTTACCGTGCTTTGTATATTGCAGATAAGCTTGGTATCGAAGCCTATGGCGTCGCTGCCCGCGGAAATAATTACAGCGGTCAGTCCTACAGGGATTTCAGAGAAGCACTTGCGAGGGTCAAGGATTTCTTCTTTGTTATTTTCAAGCCGGAACCCAAATATCTTGGCGAAGCAATACCGGTGGACGGCAACGGCGACCTTACCAATGATAAATAAAGAACTGAGTACTGTTAAAGGCCGGGTAGAGGGCAACTCTGCTCAGGTCTTTTGTTTTGTTCAGACCGAATGAAGTATAAATCAGGCATCAAATATGAGGACCATATAAAGACTACCGATGTCGGCGATCACATAAGGCCTGATTAACTAGTTGAAGAAAAATTTGTAAAATGATAGAATCTTATGAGATTTCGTGATAAATGTGCTGAGGATTTTACATACATAGACAGGGGGATAGGTCGTGGCACATGATGTGTTCATTTCATATTCACAGAAAAACAAGGATATTGCCGATGCAGTCTGCAATACTCTTGAAAACAATGATATACGCTGCTGGATAGCGCCCAGGAATATCACACCCGGCAAGGAATGGGGAGAGGCAATAGTAACTGCGATTTCCGAAGCAAAGGTAATGGTGCTGATTTTTTCTGCTGCTTCCAACGAATCGCAGCAGGTGCTTCGTGAGGTCGAAAGGGCAGTCAATAAAAAAGTAGTAATAATACCTTTTAGGATAGAAGATGTCGTACCAACCAAATCAATGGAGTATTTTCTATATTCGACCCATTGGCTTGATGCAATGACTTCTGATATGCCACAACATATAGCTGTACTGACCGAGACAGTATCGAACCTTATCGGAACCGGGAAAACGGATGTAATGGCTGATGTCCTGGATAGTTCAGAGGAAGCGGCTGCAGGCAGTCCGGCTGTTATACGGCCGGAATCAGGCAGGATGGGTGAAGAAAAGCAACAGGCAAAAGGCGGGAACAACAAACTGATATTGATCGCTGCCGGTGTAATCACACTGCTGTCGATTGCCTTCGGCGTATATGGGATTTGGTTTGCACCGAACCGCGGGCCTGTTGCCGATACTAACATGGCAAGCGGGCAGCAGATGGAACCGGCGGGGCAAAATGCAGGTGATGACAGTACGGCAGCAGACAAAGATACTGCGGTAGCAGACATTGCCGGCACATCAGCAGGTGATGATGCTACAGATAATGCAAACACGGATAATGATGCAGCGTCACAGCCTGCCGATGACGGGCAGTTAACTACTCAGACTGACAAGGATACAGGCGTGGACAGCTCTGACAGTGTTTCTGCTGCTGGGGTGCAGGATAAAAACACTCAGACAGCAGTGGATAAGGAGCCATCCAGCAACACAAAAAATGTAGAGCAGACCCCTACTGTACAGGGTACGGAGCTGAAGACAGGAGACTATATCAGCTTTGGTAAATACTACGGACAGCCTGTGCTTTGGAGGGTAATAAATGTGGATGAGGAAGGATGTCCGCTGCTGCTGTCTGACAAGCTGCTCAGCTTCAAGTGCTTTGATGCGGCCGAGAGGGACAGCTCCACCGATGAAGTCAGAAAGATCTATGGCAGCAACTTCTGGGAGAACTCGAATATACGGGAATGGCTCAACAGTGCGGCTAAGACAGTCAGCTATTCGACATCCGCCCCGACGGCTGAAAATGTCTGTTATGGAGAAAATTCATTCGCTGATGAACCTGGTTTTCTGGCCGGGTTCACGGATGAAGAACAGAAACTGATTAAGGCACATTCTCATGAAATACTGCTGCCGGAGATGGAGAAGGATTTGAAGGAATTTGGCACTGAAGTATTCTCATCGGCGCAAAAGAATAAACTGAACCGGGCCTTTGGCAACTATGACAGCGCTTTTGGCAAAACGGTGAAGGATAAAGTATTCCTGTTGTCGATAAAGGAACTCAGAGATTTTGTCCTTGACAGAGGCTGGGATATAAAGGCTGCGCCGATTCCCCAGGCGGAAGCAAGGGATGAGTCGGATTACGAAGAGCTGAAGCACGAGACTGACGGCAATTGGTCATGGTGGCTCAGCACACCATGTGCAACTACACCTGATTGTGTTTACTATGTCAGCTATGATGGATTTCTGGATGAGAAAAATGCATTTCTGGCAAATACATGTATACGTCCGGCTATGTACCTGTCTGGCTCCAAAATGGCATTGAATGGTTCGGGCACAGCAGAAGATCCCTATGTACGGTAAAAAATTGCCGCAGTGTGGAAATTGTTAGAACAGATATGATAATATATATTGTAGAGCATGCTCGTGATATATTTATTGAAAGAGTGATTTTTTTTGTATTCGTTAAAAGAAAAATTTCATGATGGGCAGGGCCTTCCGAGAAATCCGGGGGAAAGGTATCTGGACAAGGAAGGTATTGCACGCGAACCGGGCGAAGATTACTTTGACTACCTGAGCATATTGAGACAGGCTGACGAAGAGTTTTACGACAGTCAGGGAATATTGAGGTCGCCCGGCGAAAGCTTTTACGATGGCGCAGGCAATCTATGCGAAAGATAGCTGACGGGGTCAGGCTTGAATAGGAAACGGGGTCAGGCTTGAAATATTCCTTTATTGATGCAATAAAGGAATATTTCAAGCCTGAC
>JAEYRV010000034.1 GCA_023435305.1 Bacillota bacterium | reverse complement strand
ATTCCTTTATTCACCCAAGTGAATAAAGGAATTATTCAAGCCTGACCCCCCAACCCCTGCTGTATAAATCCATCATATTGGGAAACTATAGTCACATATAATATGCTGCTATAGGAGAACCATATATAAGTGAAATTCGCCGGATTTAGAAACAGTAAAAAGCCAAAAACTGATAAAGATAATACCTGGTCTGACAATAACGAAATCACCTCAGATAATATCAGGAGTGTTTTGTCCGACAGCGACGATATTATTTATCAACAGCATTATATTAACAGCAGACGCGATCTGCCGGTCACTGTTGTCTTTGTTGACGGTCTTGTGAATACAAAGATAGTCGATGATGATGTCCTGAAGCCATTGACGCAGGAAAGGATACTGGAAGGAGCTGGAGATGCCGGCAGCATCATCCGGCTTATAGAGCATGGTACGATATATCATGCTTCCAGAAAGCTGCGGACCACCCTGGGAGACACTCTTGATGATATTTTATATGGTGCGGTGGCACTGGTATTCGACAGCGAGAAAAAAGCTGTCACTTTTGATATAAAGGATTACGAAAAAAGAAGTATCTCCGAACCAACAAATGAGAGCGCTTTGAAGGGCTCCAAGGAATCCTTCATCGAAGTGCTCCGTGTGAATACATCATTGGTGCGCCGAAAAATACATACACCTTATTTGCGTATAAAGGAAACCTTAGTTGGAAGGCAAAGCAGGACGCCTGTTGCTGTCATCTATATAGAAGATCTGACAAATAAAAAGATTGTCGAAGAAGTATTGGAACGCCTGAACAGCACGGATATTGATGGTGTCATCACGGCAGGAAGCATCGAGGAAAATATAATCGACAATAAACACACTTTATTCCCATTGGTCGCATTCACAGAAAGGACCGACAAATTCTGCCACAATATTATAGAAGGACGGGTAGGGCTGTTTATTGACGGATTGCCCACGGCATATATAATTCCTGCTACTTTGAACATGTTTTACCAGGCTCCGGAGGATTACGCACAAAATTATATCGTAAGCTCTTTCCTTCGTTGTCTGCGATTTGCCAATTCAATGATAACACTGCTGCTGCCTGCGTTTTACATATCGATAACGACATTCCATCAGGAAATGATACCCACAGTACTTGCCATATCCATAATCAGAAGTAAGGAGGAAGTGCCCTTCCCTACTTCAACCTCTATACTCTTCATGTTAATGTCGTTTGAAGTGTTGATCGAAGCCGGATTTCGTCTGCCGAAAACCATTGGGCAGACTATTTCGATCATAGGGGCTTTAGTCGTAGGGCAGGCTGCCGTTCAGGCAAAAGTGATTTCACCGGTCGTAGTGATCATTATTGCCATATCGGGCCTGGCAGGTTTCACCATGCCGAGCCAGGATTTCTCGAATGCTCTCAGGATCTGCAGACTGGTGTTTGTGCTTTTTGCGACCGTCGCGGGCCTATACGGTCTCTCTTTAGGTTTCCTTCTGCTTATATACCATCTCAGCACGCTGGAAACCTATGGAGTGCCTTACCTATCCCCTTTTGTGGCAGATGAGGGACGTGATATCACAAAGGATACAATAATTCGTGCGCCCTTGTATCTGATGAAAAAGCGTCCGGTTGCCCTGAAAACTACGAATAAAAAACGTCAGGGATAGGTGAGGGATATGAGAAAAATAGTTATCTGCACAGTACTATTGTTTTTTATTATGGATCTCACTGGATGTGAGCAGAACATTCTGCCAAAAAGAAAGGAAATAAACGATCTGCAGCTTGTTCAGGTTGTCGGGATCGACAAATTGCCGGATAACACAACTGACTGCATGGTGACCATAGCAAGCAAGAACCTTGAATCAGGAGGCGGACAGGAGAGTTCCGGAAGCATGGGCGGCAGTGAGGATAAAAGTGCAGGCAGCAGTAAATCAAAGGCTTTGGTTATAACGGCAAGAGGCAGAACGGTGTTCGATGCCGTCAGAAATATACAGACGCATAGCAACAAAACGATATTTTGGGGCCATTCAGATTTTTACCTTATAGGAGAAGAAGCTGCCAGAGATAACATCGCCAAGTATATAGACTTTTTTACACGAGATCATGAGCTGCGCGTAGATTCAAGATTATACATAGTAAAAGGTTCTACTGCCAAGGACATGATCGAACAGTTCAACCTGACAGGCTTCTTTATTATCGATAAGCTTGAAAGCCTGGGACAGAACTTAAAATTGCTCAGCAACTCGGAGGAAATGCGTATCCACAAATTGATGCGCTTCCTCGATATACATCACGCTTCTGCGCGTGTCCCCTGCCTATACCTGACAAATCGGGACAGTGAGACGGGAAAGCGGATAAAGGATATAGATACCTGTGGTTATGCAATTTTCAGCGACTTCAAGCTGACAGGATTCGTAGGGATCGATATATCAAGGGGTGTGAATCTCATAACAAATTCTGTTAACTCTTCTATCGTTACAGTAAAAGACTCCACAGGCCAGGACGCATCTCTTGAAATCATTGACAGCAGAACAAAAGTCATCCCATACTTCAATGGTGATGATCTCGAAAGCATACTGCTTAAAACAAAGGTCTCCAGCAATATCGGCGAAATTCAATCACAAACTGATTTTAAAGATGAGAAGTCAATTTCGAATATGGAATCCCAGCAATCGGAGATACTGAAAAATGAGATGCTAAAGGTCATCGAAGAGATAGTGAAGTATAAATCAGACTGTCTTGAGATATGTGACGGGATACGGCTCAGCAAGCCTTTGAAATGGCACAGGATCAAAGACAATTGGATGGAGATCTATACCAGTATTCCAATCGACGTACAGGTGGATTCCATCATAAAAAGGACCTATGATATCAGAGACCCTATCGGAAACAGAATGAAGGAGTGAATATGGTTTATTTGATATTAGTCATCGCCGCAGTAAGCATAATGGATATCCGGGAGCTTGCATCCCAAAACAGGAAGAAGGATTTGATCATATATGCAGCTATCATGCTGCTGGTTACAGCTTTCGGCATATTTTACCTGTCAAATCCGGAAAGAGGAAGCTTCTCAAAAATAGTGCTTTCGCTTATAAAAAAGGAGGATTGACCTCAGTTGCTCTCATCACGGGAAAAAATATCGATACGTCAGGCAATGATACTATTCCTCATGTTTGTGTACTCTGTGTCTATACGTATATTTCCGCCATATGCATCGAAGTCTGCAGGACGGGCCGGGTGGCTGGCGCCTGTTCCGGCCATCCTGCCTTTTATCTGCCTCGTGCTGATCATCCAGGCATTGTTCAGGGATGACACAGAGGCGAGCCTCTCAGACATTATTTATAAAAATATAGGAAAATTTTTCGGGACAATATTGTTGGTACTGAATCTTATCTGGCAGTTGATCGCCCTTGGCATAATAGTAAGAAATTTTGCCGAAAGGTTTTTATCCTCACTGCTTCCTGATACAGCCCCGGGCTTTTTCACTGCAACGATGCTGGCAGTCGTTTTCCTCACCCTGCGGGGCGGGATCGTTAACATTTCAAGAACAGCTGAATTCCTTTTTATAATAATCACGTTTATTTTCTTCGTTCTTTTTCTGCTTACTATCCCGAATTTCGAAGTTATTAATCTGTTTCCTGTTACATACTATGACACTTTGCCTGTATTACAGGCATCCTATTCAAATATAGGTATGTGGAGCATATTCACGTTTATTTTCTTTTTCGCAGATAAAATAAACAACAAAGAGCATATTAAAAGGTTCGGGCTGCAGAGCGCGGCTTACCTGGCGATCATGTCCCTGATGCTGCTGATACAGACAATCGGGGTGTATGGCTACTCCGTCATCGAACGTATCCCGCTGGCCTACTCTTTTGTGGTAAAAAGCATATCCGTACTTGAAACCATCGAGCGTATAGAGTCCATTGCTGTAGTATCCTGGGTGATTGCAGACTTCATTACCATATCAGTCACCTTATATATTGCAGTAAACATACTAAAATCGCTTTTCTCTCTTTCAGATGTGAAACCGTTCATAAGCCCTGTAACGATATTTGCCTTTATCTTCTCAATGTACATAGCAAATAATAAATTTGAACTCGAGAACTTCACAAACACTATCACCATGCCTACAAACCTGATCCTGGGCTTTCTCTTCCCGCTCATAATCTTAATAGTGAAGAAGATAAGGAATGGGGGTCAGGCTTGAGAAATTCCTTTATTTTCGGGGTCAGGCTTGAGTTATTCCTTTATTCACTTGGGTGAATAAAGGAATAACTCAAGCCTGACCCCGATAAAGGAATTACTCAAGCCTGACCCCCGAAGGACCCCCAAAGCCTAAATCAGCTTTCTCCTGCTTATGCCTGCAGTCATAAAGCGCCATGCCGCTTTTCTGTTTGTCAGCCAATTAATATGCGGATTATTCCTGGTGTTGCTAAGTATTTTAGGTATGAAAAATTTAGCGACCGTGTCTGGAGTGTCCGCCATAATGTTGAATATCTTTTTGAATTTTTCATCCGATACGACTTCCGACTGTTCTCCATCAGGTGATTTCGATATGAAATCTGTCAGCATCATTCCGGGCGACAACCGCCCGGCTGTTACACCTGTACCCTTCAGCTCCCTGGCAAGTCCTTTCATGAAATATGTCAGCGCACACTTTGTAGTCCCATACAGTATTGTTTTCAGTTGGATCATGTTGTTGGAGCCAAGTCCCTCCATGCTATAAATCGCACCGTGTCCCTGCCGGATCATTTCGGCAGCCGCAATTTGTGATCCATAGATCATGCCTGTAATATTAGTGTCTACAACTTTCCGTGTATAGTCTTCGCCCGTTTCCCACGCATATCGATAAGGCGCATTCTGTCCCGCATTATTGATCCATATGTCAACACTGCCCCACTTCTTAAAAGATGCATCCCAGAGGTTTTGCAGGCTCGTTTTATCCTGGACATTGCATTGGATATAGATGTATTTGCCTTCGAAAGGCTTCAATGTATTCTGTGCTGTTTCCGCCAGAACTTCACCTCTTCCGGAAAGTGTAACGCTGCATCCTGCCAGCAGGAACTCCCTTGCCATTGATAGTCCGATGCCGCGTGTACTGCCGGTTATTACCACGTTTTTCATAATCATTCCTCCATATCTCCAAACAGTGCTAGAATTATTAACAGGCTTAGACAATAGCACACTATAGCTTCGACCTGCTTAAGCCTTTATGTATATATAGCGATTTATATAGCAACATGGCTCTTACATTATCAATATTGACATATAGTTTAGTTTTGTCAAATGATTTATTATGTACGAATTGATTTCTGCTCTCAATAGCCTTCTGCCAAGGATTAAAACAAGACGGATAAGGCATTGGCAATACTATTTGGCTATGCTTGGCTTCGTTTGGCTTCGTTTGGCTTCGTTTGGCTTCGTTTGGCTATGTTTGGCTTCGTTTGGCTTTGAAACGTTGAGGTTATAAGCGGGGTGTGCAAAAATGCCGACTTCTGGGCACGCCTTCATCGATTTTATTGAGGTTTCTCAATAAAAAGGGCCACAAAGAGACATTCCGAAGTGGTTTAGTGGCTCCAGAACAGTAAAAGGCGCCCAGAAGTAACGTTTTTTGCACACCGCGGTCTGAAAATTCTTCAGATCTGTAATTTTTCTTCAAGCTGGAACCAAAATATAGAGCCTTTTCCCGGTTCTGATTCCACACCGTACTCAGCGCCGTGCAGCTCAAAGATCTTTTTGACGATGGATAGCCCAAGCCCTGTTCCGGTTATTGCCCGCTTATGCTTTTTATCGACTTTATAATACCTGTCCCATATATAAGGAATGTGTTCCGGTGCAATGCCGTCGCCGTGATCAAGAACTTCGACCCGCACACTGTCGGGCACACAGTCCTTCACATTATTTTGCGAACTGCCTTGCGAACTGCCTTGTGAACTGCCTTGCGAACTGCCTTGTGAACTGCCTTGCGAACTGCCTTGCGAACTGCCTTGCGAACTGCCTTGCGAACCGCCTTGCGAACCACCTTGTGAACTGCCTTGTACGCTGCTTTGCACCCTGCTTTGCTTCACAATAATATGCTTGTCAGTAGTACTGTAATTCACAGCATTAATGAGTAAATTGTAAAAAGCCTGGGTAATTTTTGCCTCGTCCGCTGTGACGTATACATCTTCGGAATGCTCGAACTCAATGGAATAGCCTTCATTCTTCAAAAGCTCCGAAAGCCTTGCAGTCGTTTCACCGATACTTTCAGTGAGGTTGTAGCAATGCGCATGAAGCTCCGTCATGCCTGTTTCGAGTTTGGACACATCAAGTATGTCATTTACAAGAGATGAAAGCCTCTTGGTCTCTGACATGATGGTCTGGAGCTGTGTGGAGGAAATTTCATCCGGAAAGTCCTGCATCATTTCGGCATAGCTGTAAATCAGCGACAGAGGCGTTCTCAGATCGTGTGAAATATTGGCAATAAGCTCCCGGCGAAGCTCATCCACCTTTGAAAGCTCAATTGCAGCAGAATTCAGAGTATCGGAAAGCTCCTTTACCTCCAGGTAGCCGCTTCCGTTAAAATCCGCACTATAATTGCCCCTGGAAAGCTTTTTTGCTCCATCATTCAAACGCACAAGCGGTTTTGCTATTACATCCGACAGCACAAGGGCAATCGCTACAGATGCCAGGATCATCAATGCAGTAATGATGTATAACTGTATTTGAAGTGTTGAAACCGTAGCATCTACAGGAGTGATCATAGCGTGGAAGGTAAGTGACATCACTTGTCCATTAGACAAAGTGAACTCCCTTGTTTCTGTAATTGATTCAGGACGTATGCCTCCTCGCCCATCAGGAGCTGGAGAGGGAGTCTGCGGTTTGATAAAATCTCTGGCAGGCGAAACCGTAATACTTTTTTCCGCATTAAGGCGATAGAGGATCTCTCTTAAATCAGGGCTGTCGATATTTTCCTCAACAAGAGCAACTGCTTGTTGAAGCTCGCTTCGCCTTATCATTTTATACATGTCATTTAAAAGGACTGTCTGAAACAGCCAGAGGATGAAGAGCAAAAAACCGCAGAACGCAAGAAGGAATATGAATATTTTCCACTTCAGTTTCAATCTACCCATCAAAACGATACCCCAATCCTCTAAGAGTAGTTATAAGCTCTGCATATTTGCCCATGTGCCTGCGAAGCAGCTTCATATGGGTGTCCAGGGTGCGGTCATCACCAAAATAATCATACCCCCACACCTCGGTAAGTATCTTCTCTCTCGGTACGGCGATATTCCTGTTGCGTATGAGGAAAAACAAAAGATCATATTCCTTTGGAGCCATATCTGCCTGCACTCCGTCGATAAACACCTTGTAGGCGGTCAAATCCGCCAAAAAACCATCCTTTTCAAAAATGATATGGTCATCCTGTTTTTTGGGGGGCTGTGATGTTTTTACACGTCTCAGGATCGCGTTCACCCTTAGCATTATTTCTTTTGATGAAAATGGTTTTACCACGTAGTCGTCAACACCCACTTCAAAGCCCAGGATCTTATCGTATTCCTCCCCCCGTGCAGAGAGCATTATGACCGGAGTATCAGCAGTTTTACGGATCTCCTTAACCGCAGAAAAACCATCCAGCTCCGGCATCATGACATCCATAATAATGATATCAAAGTGCTGGGATCTGCATAGCTCCACTGCTTGTATCCCGTCACAGGCCTCGAAAACCTCGTGCCCTTCAAATAGTGCATATCTTTTTATAACGGCCCGCAAGCCTTCTTCATCGTCACAAATCAGAATTCTGGCCAATTGCTTTCCTCCTGTATAAAAACGATCATCTGTGGCGGGCAGACCAATGCCGTCACCGCCACAGATATAAATACCAGTAGTTTAATAATACTTTACCCCAAACAATGTTACGAAACAAGTTATCTGAACTTTAGCTGAACATTGTTGAATATCTAGTAACCTCTCTTCTTCTTTGCAACAAAAAATGTTGAGAGCAAAACAAGTCCAAACAAGCCTGAGTAAATCAGCAAGCTTTCAGTTGTGCCCGCAGTGCCTGCCCCGCTGATTGCCCGCCCTCCGAATGGTGATGTTGAAGCACTTCTGTCCGAAGAGAACTTCGTTTCATTCCCGGCAGGATTTCGCATATTGCCGCCGGCTCCTTGCGGCGTTCCGCCGGCTCCCTGTGGCATTCCTCCGGCTCTTTGCGGCGTTCCTCCGGCTCCTTGCGGCATTCCGCCGGCTCCCTGCGGCATTCCTCTTCCTATTTGTGACAACATCGAGATTTGCTCTTCAGTCAATCCAAGCTCCAGGAGTTTCGCTTTCGCATCATCAGTAACAGTTCCTCCGGCATCCTGCAAAATCCGCATTGCCTGCATCATAAGCTCACCATCCGCCATATTCCATGTCTGGCCTGGATCAAAGCCCTGTCCGCCCTGCGGGTTGTTCCCGTCAGTCTGACGATTTCCCATTCCGCCGCGGTTGCCTCCTCCCATCATGGAGCCAAGGGGAGAAAGGCTCAGGTTTCCGGCTGATATCAATTTGTCCGGGTTCGCGGCCTGTTCTGCCGTGGTAGACGGAACTGTGCCGTCGAGTTGACCTTGTATGCTGCTCCAGCGCAGATTGCCAAGAGTTTTGAAAGCTTCAACAGCTTTTTTATATTCATCAAAAGTACAAAAGGCTGTTTTGTCGTTCTTGACATAGTCAGAAATGAGCGCATCAAGCTGTGTTATCTTGTCTTCCCATTTACCATCTGCAAAATAATTTGTCATCAGCTCCTGCAGATAGTCATGGTATCTTTCCAGGTACTCCGTATTAGAGAACAGCTTCCCGATCAAAGGCCGTGAACTCATTTCCACACCGCTTACAGGTGTATCTATCGGAAAATTGATCACAGAGGATGCACTTCCGCTTTGAAAACCGCCCCATGCCAGATTATAGTCCCACGGCAGGATCGTGACCTTCCCGTTATTCTCATAAAGGTAATAATTCTGCGCCATGCTTGACGAATAGCTGTCAAGATTCACCACGATAGTATGAGCTGCAAGATAGCGCAGAATTTTGTCGACATCAAAATAGTTTTCCAGATCTTCTCCCTCTGACAATGCCTTCAATGCAGTTACGACGCGCTTGAAATCACTGTTACTTCCTTTACCGACAACATTATTGAAGATCGAACCGTAAGAGGAAACCTCGTCCGTTGTATATTCCAAACTGCCGCCATTACCCCCTCTTCCCCCCATAAAGCCGCCGAAATTTCTGTTGGCTCCTTCAGCTTGCCTTCCGCTGCTTTGTTGATCAGTCGGGGTTGTGGCAGAAGAGGTTGCATCGGTCTGTGTGTTTGACTGTTCTTGGCTGCCTTGTCCCTTTGCTGGCCGCTGCATTCCGCCCTGCGAGAAGTTTCCGCCCTGTCCATCTGTCGGCGGCTGCATGCCGCCCTGCGGGAAGTTTCTGCCTTGTCCATCTGTTGGCCGCTGCATTCCGCCCTGCGGGAAGTTTCCGCCTTGTCCATCTGTTGGTGGCTGCATTCCACCCTGTGGGAAGTTATCCATCTGTGGGAAGTTACCGCCCTGTCCATCTGACGGCCACTGCATCCCCCCCTGCGGGAAGCCGCCCATCTGCGGAAAATTGCCCATCTGAGGGAAGCCGTTATCATCTTTATTGCCGCCCATATCCATGCTTTTCACATTGTACATCATACCGCTGGTCGTAGCGAAGGTCCTTGCCTCATAACTGTCGCCATAGGCTTCCACCGCAAGGTAAAGGCCCCATCCTTCGCCATTCACCTTGATATCGGCAAATCCGAAGTATGGCGCATCCACACCGGCTTCACGCATCAACTCATATGATACATACTCTTTCATGTAAGTATAATCACCCATCATATTATTGACCACAAAGCTGTCGAGCCCGAAGCATGTCTGACCCTTGATGTATTCATCGAACTGCAGGCGAAAACTATATCTGTCGCTGCCCGAACTTGCAACCATGCTTAAGCTTGAATTGCCCTTCGGACGGATGCCGACATTCTGAAATTTCGTTCCGTTAACAACCACATCGGCCATGATAAATTGTTCACTTATGGCATTGTCGAGCATTTCCTGCCAGTCAGCTTCGTCTGCAATGATTTCTATGGATATCACATCAGCGCCGAATAGCTTAGCTGCGTACTCTGTTTCAGTTTTTATGCCGCCGTTTTTGATTTGAGTATTTCCTGCGACAACAAGAGCAATACTTGCTATCAAGGCAAAAGCCACGGCTATCGCAACGATTATGTTAATTTTTTTATTTTTTATCATGCTCTAACCTCGAATCCCGGTATACTCAAGCGGTGTATTCGCCATTGTAGCTTACAAGGCAGGCATTGCTCACACCGTTTATTTTAAGCAGCTCATTCAGAAGCTTGGCGGACATATCAATGAGCCGCACTTCAACTGTAAGCTCGATTCCATTTTTTGAAACAGTCTTTGCTTTGATCAGGTTTTTCTTTGTTTTCGCCTTGATCAACTCCATGCAGGCATTTTCAGCTTCTTCATTTTCAAGATTCAACACCACTATATATGGCGTGTCACTGCTCTTCCTGCTCACAAAAACAAGAAGGATGATACCAATGAAGATCGTACCTATCACAGCCAGAGGTATAAGTCCGGCGCCGACTACAATTCCCGCCGAAATCGCCCAGAACAAAAATGCTATATCCAGAGGTTCCTTCACGGCGGTCCTGAAACGAACAATGGACAATGCGCCTACCATACCAAGAGACAGTATGATGTTTGATGTCACAGCAAGTATGATAAGCGTTGTTATCAATGTCATAGCCATGATGGAAACCCCAAAGGACGCAGAGTACATTACCCCGGCAAATGTCTTTTTGTAAACATAAAAAATAAACAGTCCGATTGCAAAACTCATCAGCATTGCAATTGCAACGTCCAAGACGGAAAACTCCGCCGCCTTTTCCAAGAAACTCGATTTGAAAATGTCATTGAATGTCATAATATTTTCCTCCTGTTTAAACGATCCTTGTTGCTGCATATTTTGAAAACGCAGTACTTCTCCTGCTGGAGAGGGACACCACTCCGCGGATGACCTCGGGTAAAAAGCTGTCATACTTCACTTCGAGGATATATATTCCCGGGATTGGTACAGGTAAGGGTTCGGGCCTCAAAAAATCACAAACATTGCCGCCTGTGCGAATATCATGATCCAGAGTGACCCGGACATTTCCCATTGGGTATATATAAGCCTCCCGCTGATAATCTACGATGTTTTTAGGCCGAAGCTGCTGGTAATGCATTTTGGCATATAGCTCCTGACACAAGCTGCCCCCATTTTCTTTCAGTACAGCAAGATCGCCGTTCAGCAGCCTGGCACATTCATCTGCTGTTATGAAGGCACTTTCTTTGAAGCAAATTCCGTTTATTTTGCTCTTTTTTTCAAGACGGATAAAGGATGCGTCATCGTTATAGATGCGCAAACGAAACTTTTCCCTCTCGTTTACGCCATCGATCTTTTCTCTCAATGCTTTATCATTGTAATTGTCGAAATAGAGACTCCTGACCCGATAGCCGTTTGCGTCAGCTGCATTCTCATCGAGGGCAGCCACAAACGGAAGCCTGGATCTAAGCTGTATTACGTCCGAATAGTTTATATAATGCTTCAGCTCATGTCTGCCTCGGGATTCACTCATTTTATCACCCCTCTTTGCTGGAATGATTTAATTCTATTCCATTGAACTGAAGTACAATTGTTTCTTATCTGAACTTTAGCTGAAGATTCTCGTCCGGCATCACCTGGCACTCAGCCATTGGATCAAAGGCTCCAGATTTTCCTCTTTCACACCGTTATAGCCATATTCAATGTTTTTTATCGATTCTTCCAGCTCTTCATCCTTCTCTTTGCGGCCTTTCAGCATCTTCAGGAACATGGACATCATGAGCTTGTCCATACCCTTCAGCTCTTTCAGGGGCTTACATCCGCCGCGCAGGTAAAAAAACGGTATGCCCTTTATTCCGTTCCTTGTGATAACCGTTTCATCATCAGGTTCAACCTTCCTTGCAGTACCCGATGCGCAGACAGCAATGACATTATGGTTTTTCATTTTATCAAAGCCCTGCAGCTTCCCGGCTTTCATCCAACCGAGAAAAATGATTTCCTCATCTTTGGCAGCCGCTGTAAGCTCTTTCACCCGATAAGCCTTTAGTTTTGTCTTCTCCGCAAGCATGTCGGCATACCTTTTGGTAAAGCCCGTCTTTGATTCATATACAATTATCATTTTATCCGGCTCCTCCCTTAACTCCCATACAGCAGTTATGCCCGCCAAATGCCATAAACCTGACAGCAGCAAGGCATCATGCTATTATAGTGATACTCCAATCATATTATACTGCATGTAGTCAAATAAGAAAAAATAATTCAATACATGCTTGTAATGAACACAAAAAAATCAGGCACTCTACAGATATCAATTTGCCATAGAGTGCCTGATTTGCAGCAGTTAGTGTTAAATAGGAGTCCATTTAACAAATCAGATTATTTTTTGTATCCGCATTTAGGGCACACGCCGTTTTCGTTCAATGCAATGCCGCATAACGGGCAGCGGTCAATGTCATTCTTGGGCTCGTATTCTTCTGTTGCTCCGTTTACTCCGCTTGTAAACGTGAGTTTAACAATATTAAGCTTGTCCTTCAGCAAATCGTAAACTATTTTGATCATGCCCTCAACGGTCATTGTTTCTTTAGTGACAACCAATCGACATTCAGGATACGCTGTTGCAAGCTCCGTCTTGAATGCCGGGCCCTTTTGCTTGTTGCTCGGGGCTCCGTTCCTGATGCCCTGTGCCTCATAAACTCCGAGGATCGCAGGCAGCAGCGGATCGTCTTCCCTTAAGACCAGCGCATGGTCAAAGTTCTGCAATACTTCCCAGGCAGTCTTCTTGATTTCATTACAGGGGAATACCATATTAACTCCCATGTTGACAGTATCCTCGACTTCAATCGTTAATATTCCCGTATGTCCGTGCAAATACTGCGCTTCGCCTTTGAACCCATAGAACCTGTGTGCATACTGCAAGTCTAACGTAGTGAAACTTCTCATAGTCGGCCTCCTTATTTAATAAATTTACGGGGTGATTCTGCTCCCGAATGCGCACATAGCTGAGTTTGCCGGGTAGCATGTACCATTTCTATTATTACCCCAGTATCACTTAGATAAACAGGAATCGGAAATCGGGGTCAGGCTTGAAAAATTCCTTTATTCACAATTGTGAATAAAGGAATTTTTC
>JAEYRV010000002.1 GCA_023435305.1 Bacillota bacterium | reverse complement strand
CGAACATTTGTTCTATTATATCTCAAAAAGAGGAAAGCCGCAATGCTTCGGGAAATATTCACATACCACTATTACACACCCCGAACAATTCATCACCCACCTACGCCCTCGCTTCCGCGAGATATGCAGCTTAGAGGTGGGCGTCTTCTTGTATTTAGAGATAAATGTGATTGCTCCTGTCATGCCTCGTCTCCTCAATAAGAAATCTTGTCCTGTATAAATGTGCCCCTTCTCAAATCGTCGAAGGCCTTACTCAATTCTTCCTTTGTGTTCATAACAATAGGGCCGCCCCATACTACCTGTTCAGACAGAGCCTTTGAACTCATAAACAGCACCTGGACCTTTTTGTCTGTTGCCTTTATCTCCACCGTGTCTCCAGGGGTGAGTTTTACCGCTGTCTTTTCCTTTACAAGGTCACCGCCGATATATGCGTCCCCTAAAAGGGTGAACGCCATGACAGAGCGTTCCCTTTCTGTATCCAATAACACAGCTGCATTGGGGTTTATGTGCAGATCGTAATAGTCAAGAGGAAGGTATTTGCTCACATATCCCTTTCTTCCTTCAAATTCGCCCGCCAACAGTCTAAGCTTGCCCCAATCAAAAGCTGCTTCCTCGATCTCAGAGTTCTTGATGCTGTGATAGGCCGGAGGAACCATTTTGTCCTTTGCGGGAAGGTTCAGCCAGAGCTGCACACCAAGCATCCGCTTCGCAGCCGGCAACAACTCTTCATGCATGATACCGGAGCCCGCTGTCATCCATTGTACCTCTCCGTCGCCAATGGTATCTTCATTACCCAAGCTATCTTTATGGGTCATAAATCCACGATATACATAACTGATCGTCTCGATACCTCTGTGTGGATGCATGGGAAATCCCGCTGTGTAATCCTCCGGATTTGTGCTGTCAAAGGAATCGAGCATCAATATAGGATCATATTCCTGAACAGTTTGGTTTCCCAATACCCTGACCAGACTCACTCCGGCTCCGTCAATCGTTCTATAGCCTCTAACCTGTTGACTGATTTTCCTTTCCATATCCTTAACCTCCTTTGGACTTTTTCACACGAAGCAAACTGAATAACATCTTCTAGTCTATCACATATGTAATGTGTAATATAGCCGTACACTGCCAATGAGTGCACGGCTATTTATAAGGTTATCGTTCCCATCGGAGTCGTTACCTTAAGCTCGGTGATGCCGCTATCGGCCAGAGCACCCAACGCTCCTTCCGGCAGGCTTGTTTGGACCTCTTTTGCATTGTCTGGAGCAGATATCTTCAATTCAGCTTTAGGCGCCTGATTGTTCCCTGTCCCGGCCGATTCTTCCAATGCTTTATCCAATAATGCTTTTAACTGTTGTTCGGTAACTGTTGCTATCGATCTGCCGCTTATGTCATCCATTAAGTACCATTCCAGATAATAATACAAATCTCATATAAATTTCTACAGTAAAACACATCCACAAACAAATACCGACTCAATATTCCTCACCTTGAATACGATCTCGACAATGTGCTACACTTTGATTACGGTTCTCTGTAACGGTGACGATCAGCGTCCGTCATGCAAAGGGTAAAAAGGAGTCTGGACCTGATACAGCAGGAAATTGATTAAAAGGCAGGAGAAAACGATGGAACACGAAGAAAGCACCAGATTGAAGGCTTGGAAAGATAAAATTGCTGTTTTGTTTCTGGTGCAGGAGGAAATACAACGGCGCGATAAGTTGGGCATTTTACAATATTATTACCCGGAGCTGGCGGCTGCTGAAGAACAGTTGGCAACAGTTGAAAGGCATTTAGGCCATCCTGTTGATCAACAGTATGGATTTCCTGCTGTGCGCGAATGGCTGGAAGTGTTTCTCCCAATCCGTTAATCTGTTTGGTACAGGAGATTTAATGGGTTCTGCCTTGATGGATCATGCATTGGAAATGCTGGATGTCATAGATGATGCTTTTCCGATCGCCGATTCTACAGGATTTTCAAAATCAGAACTGCTGCCGATCGCCGCCGCTTTTGAAGACAGAGATCTGCATGTAATGACCCGTCCGTCGTCACATCAGCCAGGTATTGTGATATGGTTTTCCGGTCAGGAAATTGAGAGGTATCCTAACTTCGAGGAATATTTTTTATCTATGACAGATTACAATCGTTTGACTATCGACTGGCTAAAAAACAACAGCTGACTTTATGCTATACTATGATTCATAAGATGACGGAAGAGAGATTACAATGTACCGCCTTTTTGAGCGTGAAATCAATAATTAATCCTTTCAGTTTTCATCCATCCCGCACGGAGTGGATCTGCAGTTTAATGCCTTATCGCTGCGGATCGCATCGTAGAATCGGAAGCCGCCGGCAAAGTTATAAGCATCAAAACCATTGCCAACAAGGATTCTGCTTGCAATATAACTTCTCAGTCCGCTTTGGCAAATGACATACACAGGCTTGCTGCGGTCAAGCTCATCAATGCGTTCACGCAGTTCATCAACTGGAATATTGATAAAACCTGCTGCATGGCCCTTGTTATATTCCATTGGTGTACGTGTATCAAGAAGTGTTACACTCCCATCCCGGGGAAGTGTTTCATCATCCTCATAATACCACTGCTTTACAACACCGTTTTTAAGGTTATCTATAATGAAGCCTGCCATATTCACCGGATCCTTTGCAGAGGAGTACGGCGGTGCGTAAGCAAGGTCGAGTTCGGCGAGGTCATACGCCTTCATTCCGGCCCGAATAGCTGTAGCCAATACATCGATCCGTTTATCGACACCATCAAATCCCACCATCTGAGCTCCTAAGATGCGGTAGGTTTCTTTCTCGAAAATCACCTTCATAGTCATCATTTTTCCGCCGGGATAATATCCTGCATGGCTCATCGGGGAAAGAACAACCTTATCAGCAAAGAGTCCGAGAGCTTTCGCTGTTCTTTCGTTAATTCCCGTAGTAGCGGCGGTCATATCGAATATCTTGATAACCGAGCTGCCTTGACCGCCCGTGTAGTGACTGTCACCGCCACAGATATTGTCAGCGGCGATTCTGCCTTGTTTGTTGGCCGGACCGGCAAGGGATATAAGCGTATCCGTATTGGTTACAAAATTCTTGATTTGCACCGCATCTCCGACAGCATAAATGTCAGGAATGGAGGTTTCCATTTTATCATTGACAACAATACTGCCTTTAATGCCGAGTTCCAAACCTGCATTTTCAGCGAGTACAGTTTCGGGAGCAACACCAATTGACATTATCACCATATCGGCATGAAGTGTGGGAGCATCTTTTAGCTTTACATCAATACCGCAATCTGTATCTGCAAAACCTTCGACCATATGACCAAGCATAAGATTTATTCCGTTCCTGCGAACCTCTGCGTGTATAAAAGATACCATGTCACTGTCAAAGGGAGCCATAAGCTGTTCTGCGGCTTCTACAAGCGTGACATCGATTCCAGGTCCTCGCAGATTCTCTGCGACCTCAATTCCGATAAAGCCTCCTCCAACAACAACGACGGATCGCGGGTGCTGCTCATCTGCATATTTCTTGATCTTCAGCGTATCCTCAACGGTACGGAGAGTGAAAATCCTGTCACTGCTGCCGCCCTCAAAGTTTGGCTTTATTGACTTTGCGCCGGGTGAGAGCAAGAGTTTATCATAGCTTTCGGTAAACACTGTGCCGTTTTCGAGATTTTTCACGATAACAGTCCTGTTGTCAGGGTGAATTGCCGTGACCTCATGATGCACATTGATTTTTACACGAAATCGTTTCCAAAAGCTTTCGGGTGTCTGTAAAGTCAGATCCCTTTCATTTTCGATGGTGCCGCCGATATAGTACGGTAATCCGCAGTTGGCGTAGGAAATAAATCCCGAGCGTTCGAAAACAACGATTTCAGCCTGCTCATCAAGCCTGCGTATTCTTGCCGCTGCTGTTGCGCCACCCGCAACACCGCCTATGATTACAACTTTCATTATTTGACCACCCTTTCACGGCAGCTGCTGATACCGCCAATATTCACTACATTAGTGTATACCACTCGTTTGAGATAAGACACAGTTTATCCGTTATTTCAATCAGGCGTTTTATATTTGAGGGCTTGCCGATATAGTCGATGCTTATCAATTGTGTTTCGATCTCTTTAGCCTTGTTATACAGCATTTTTATGTTGGAGTTGTCTGCAAAGTTCACTTGTTCGATTTCGTGTATAAAGTCCAGCACGATTTCTTTCAAATTAATAATACCGCCAGTCGCCCAAATGTGCGCTTGGCGTAATTAATTTTACATTATTTTTTTCACTAATTCAAATATACAGGCAGAATATCATCAAGCAGCTTTGGGTACAAATGGAGTGTTGACATATTTTTTAGATAGTGTTATTATGACAGAAAATGAAACCAATGACAGAGGATAGTAACTTGCCGGATGTCTCCAGAGAGCCGCGGATGGTGTAATGCGGCAGACTTTAAAGTAAGCGAATGGGCTCTTGAGGGCAAACTGAAAAAGAACTGGTTCTTTATTAGGGGAGACGGAGAGAAAACTTCGTGAACAAATCATGCGTATGTTGGTACGCTGCAAAGCGGATGTATCTGATACATCAAACGGGGTGGCACCGCAGGAGTCGAACTCTTGTCCCGGCAATAATGTGATTATTGTCGTGGGATAGAGTTTTTTTTATGCCGATGATCATATGAAAATCTCTTCACAAACAGGAGGAAAGGCAATGAAGAAAGAGTATGTAATGGGGAACGGTGCGATAGCACTCGGCGCTCTTTCAGCCGGAGTAAATCTGGTATCCGGTTATCCGGGAACTCCATCTTCCGAGATCATAGAATATGTCTCGAAGTATTCTGATGGTGGGATCCATCTTGAATGGTCGGTAAATGAAAAGGCTGCAATGGAGGTTGCCAGTGCTGCTGCATATAGCGGCGCACGCAGTATGGTCACAATGAAACAGGTAGGACTGAATGTGGCCTCGGATCCTTTTATGTCTCTTGCTTATGTAGGCATCAAAGGCGGAATGGTAGTGGTATCGGCAGATGATCCCGGGCCTATCTCATCACAGACTGAGCAGGATACAAGAAGATTCGCAGATTTTGCCAGGGTCCCCGTGTTTGATCCTTCGTCGCCGGGTGAGGCATTCTTGATGATCCAGGATGCATTCCTTTACTCGGAGAAGTACAGTACACCGGTATTATTCAGACCTACCACGAGAGTATGCCACGCATATGCATCAGTGGATGTGGCAGATCACTTTACAGGCAGGGATTATGAAGGTTTTGTCAAAGATCCTGATAAGTGGGTGATATTCCCAAGATTATCATATGCCAATCATGCAATGATCGAGAAGAGAAATGTCCGGATAGGCGAGGATTTCTCTTCATACAGATTCAATACATTTACCGGAAAATCAAATAAGGCAGTTGTCACAGGAGGCGTCAGCTACGCATATGCCAAAGAATTTCTGAAAGATTATCCGGATCTGAGGCTTATCAAAGTTGCTACTCCATATCCGTTCCCGGAAGATTTCATGCTCAGGGCACTGGAGGGAGTAGATGAAGTATTGTGTTTTGAAGAATTGAGTCCGTTCCTTGAGGAGAATGTTTTAAAGCTCATCGGCAAGCATCATCTTAACATTAAGGTATCCGGCAAGCTGGATGACACAGTGCCGGCAAGTGGTGAAAACAGTGCCGATAATGCGGCAGTGATCCTCGGAAAGTTCTTTGGCATCGACCGTGCGGAAAACATTGATTATTCAGACAGACCGGCTCTTCCAACAAGACCGCCTGTTTTATGCGCAGGCTGCCCTCACAGAGCTTCATTTTATGCGGTGAAGAAAGCTATGAAAGGTAAAAAAACTTATTACTGCGGCGATATCGGATGCTATACACTGGGAAATGCCATGCCGCTCAATATGGTCGATACTTGCCTGTGTATGGGCGCCGGCGTAACGATGGCTCAGGGATTCCACCGGGTAGATAAAGCTGCAGCGGCATTTGCTTTTATAGGTGATTCGACATTCTTTGCTTCTGGGATCACAGGCGTGGTCAATGCAGTATATAATTGTGCTGATATGGTTTTGTGTGTGCTTGACAATTCGACTACGGCAATGACGGGACATCAGCCTCACCCGGGTACCGGGAGGAACCTGATGGGAGATGTGGCCGGAAAGGTAAGTATAGAAAAGATATTGGAAGGGATCGGACTAAAGAAGATAATCACAGTTGACCCGCTCGATCTGGAAAAAGCAATCAGTGCAGTCAATGAATGTGTAAATGAGAAGGGTGTAAAAGCAATCATTTTCAAATCACCATGTATTGCGGTTTCAAAACCTGCAGTCAAATGCGTGATCAGTGATAAATGCATCAATTGTAAGAAATGCATTAGGGAAATCGGCTGTCCGGCACTGATTTCAGTGGACCGGCAGACTGCCATCGACAAGGAGCTTTGTACGGGCTGCGGTCTGTGCGCTCAGGTATGCCCTGTATCAGCGATAGGAGGTGCCGATAATGAATAAGGATATTTTGTTATGCGGCGTAGGCGGTCAGGGAACGGTCCTTGCATCAAAGATCCTGGCTGCGGCGGCAATGAACACCGGCGAGACGGTCCATTCAGCTGAAACGATAGGTATGGCTCAACGCGGCGGCTCGGTAACGAGTCATGTACGGATCGGAGAATCATTTTCACCGTTGATCCCTAAGGGGAAAGCAGATATCATTATGGCCTTTGAGCCGGCAGAAGCAGCAAGAAATCTGCACTATCTGAAAAAAGACGGAATAGTGATAGTTAATAAAGTTCCGGTGAAGCCTGTGACGGAATCGCTTCATGATACCGGCTATGACGGCTCGGAGGTACTTGAGTATCTTTCCGGGCATTGTGAATGTGTGGTCATGGATTCGTCGGAACTTGATTCAGCCAAATTTTTGAACATCGCAATGCTTGGCGTTGCGGTAGGCAGCGGCAGGCTTGGATTTACCAAAGAGCAGGTGCTTGCGGAAATCGAAAGAAGAGTTCCCGGAAAGTATTTGGATGCGAATAAAAAGGCTTTTGAAAAGGGGATTGCCATAGGAGGACGAAAATGAGACTTAGTGCAAAACAGGTGGAACAGGTTGATGCTCAGATAAAAAGATTGATCAGTTCAGACAGCTATTTTGGCAAAATGTTCGAGGAAGCAGGAATAACAGGGATCAGCTGTCAGGAAGACTTCGAAAGGATACCTTTTGTGGATAAGGCAGCGCTTAGAGATGCTTATCCGCTTGGAATACAGGCGGTCCCGGATGAGGAAACAGTAAGAATCCATTCTTCTTCAGGTACAACAGGCAAACCCGTTATTATCCCTTATACAAAAAAAGATGTGGAAGATTGGGCAATAATGTTTGCCAGATGTTATGAAACGGCAGGCATCACTAATAAAGACAGAATCCAAATCACCCCGGGTTATGGTCTCTGGACGGCAGGGATCGGTTTTCAGGCAGGCGCTGAAAGACTCGGAGCCATGGCGATCCCAATGGGTCCGGGCAACACTGATAAGCAGCTGCAGATGATGCAGGATCTAAAATCAACAGTTATCTGCGCTACATCCAGCTATGCTCTTCTGCTGGCAGAAGAGATAAACAGACGCGGATTAAGGGATAAGATATATCTGAAGAAGGGAGTTATCGGTTCGGAAAGATGGAGCGATAAGAAACGTGAATACATAGCAAATGAGCTTGGAATAGAACTCTATGATATATACGGTTTAACTGAGATCTATGGTCCGGGAATAGGGATCAACTGTACCGGCGAAAAGGGAATACATTATTGGGATGACTATATCTATATTGAGATCATTGATCCTGTTACAGGTAAGAATATGCCTGACGGTGAAGAGGGTGAAATCGTTATTACAACTCTTGTAAAAGAAGGCGCTCCTCTTATCAGATTCAGGACTCATGATATGTCCCGCATTATTCCGGGAAAGTGCAAATGCGGAACGGATCATCCAAGGCTGGATGTTATCCAGGGAAGAACTGACGATATGTTCAAGGTCTATGGAGTGAATATGTTCCCCAGCCAGTTTGAGGAGATACTGGGAATGCTGGACGGTGTCTCAAGCGAGTACAAGATCGATATAGGGCATGATGATGAGAAAAACAAAGATATCATTATGCTCACGGTTGAAGCAGAGGGAAGGATCAACTTTGATAAGACCGCAGAAACAATAAGGAAATTGGTCAAGTCGCGTATAAATGTCACTCCGAAGGTTGTGGTCGTTGCAATTGGTACACTTCCGAGAAGTGAGAAGAAGACACAGCGTGTATTTGACCATAGAGATTGTTGAAATATACGAAAGAGTATACAAAAAGAATCCGCTACAGAAATAGAGCGGATTCTTTTATTGCCTTTATTCATAGTTCCCCTCAGGAAATAGCTAAGCTTCTTCCGGTAATTCATATATCACAAAATGATGATCCGTTCGTTCAGGCAGCTCAATATAGATGTGTCCCAGCATATCTTCACCAGTTTTATAATAGAATTGCGGAACTGCTTTCGGCGACGCAATATCCCAAAGCTTGTATTTCTTCCTGAGGTTTATCACATGGCGGAACTCTTCAGGGAGCTCAACAGTGCCGATTTGCCCGACCGCAGTAAGGTTTGAAACGACCATCTCCAGAATGGGCACACCTGCTTTCTGATGCTGCAGCTGACCCCATCGTCTGCTTTGTGGATTTTGATATATCAATTTACGTCCAGGCGTGATATTCGCGATCCAGGTAAAGAAATCACCATGTTCCGTTAACCTTTGAGGATAGTCAAACGGCCGGCCGGGTCTGGTGAAGATCTCTTTCAGCTGTTCCCTGAAGGGCTCAAGCTTTTGGATCGGCGGCAATATCCTGCTGAAGTTCTTGTTCTCATTCCCGACCCGGGATGAAGTACCGGCGATATTAAGGTTGTAATACTCCTTCACACCAACCTCCTGAGGGAAGAGCAGCGCAAAAATATCCTGAAGAGGTATTGTTGCCGTTCCGGCGGATGAGTTCATGAAAGCCTCAAGCATGGCAATACCCATTTCGGTCGTAATGTCTTCCGGGTCCAGCGGAGTCTGGTTCGGAGTGGTAAGTATACCAAACTGCTGACTTAAAAAGTTTGCTATTTTATGCTCGGGATACCTGAAATCGTTTAAAACGACACTTCCTCTTTTACAGCAAAGCATCTGCACGATCGTGGGAAGGTCATGAGTGGATAAAAACAGTTCCGTGTTTTCCGGCAGCGTTCTGGGATCTGCATATTGACCGCTGAAATTCTTATGCGGCGCGACATGCATCTCAGGGATCGGATGTCCGGACATGTTCACCCTCCTGATCGCCTCTTCAACAGCGCTCTGTCTCTGAATATCTCCCAGGGTCTCTCCCCCTGTTTCCAGCCCGTGACTTAAGACGATCCGGATCATTTTCTCAACATTCCCGACGATCCTGGTCCTGTCCTGCGGATCGATCTCATATCTGCCATAGTCATTGTCATCTCCGTGCTTCATGATGTACTGGGTCGCATAGCCGCACATGTGATCGAGAAACACGATGTCGATATATTGAGCCAGATATCTGATCCGATCATTCATCAGTTCATAATAGGCATCTCCATCAGTGATATATGGCGGAATACCCCACTTCTGACCGTTATCGGTTCCAATTTCGTACCCGATATCGAACCCCTTGCCTTGAAGTCCCCACACGTCCCCGCTGGAGGCCGGATCTATCCCAAAGGCAATATTCACCTCGCGCTTTAGGCCCAAAGCCATGTATAGATCCTTGATCAGCAGCTGCTGCTCATGAATACAGAACTGTCCGTATTTATAAGACTCGATTGCATCCCTGTTCAGTTCAGCCAGGCGTCTGACCGCCTCACTTCCAGGGTTTTGATATTCCTTGGGCCAGGTTCTGAAATCAGGCTTGGCGCCTACGTAAGTGTTCAATACCTTGGATTGTACAATGAAGAAAACCGCATTTCTTGTCAGCTGCTCCCGATATCTTTCGGCATAGTCCCGATATGCCGAGGAGCGGCTTGAAGAAGGCTCAGAGCGCATTCGGCTGAAAAATTTTTCAACAGCTTTGGCCAGGATAACTCTCCTGGCTTCCCGATGTATATCAAAATCACAGCACATGTCATTTTCATAAATCATGGGCCTCTTCGGGATCATGGCCAATAGATCGGGATCCTCCTGCACTTCCGGGACCAGCTCCAATACCAGATAATCCAGGTCAAGACCAAACAATGAGGAAGAAAACGGGCTTGTATAGCTTCCGTGTTTCTGCGTGAAGGGAAGCTCTGCAACGTCTGTTACTCCGATATCCCTGAGAAAATGTAAAACAAAGGCCAGATCCTCAAGATTTCCCGCAAAATCCCGTTTAGCAGCCTTATCAGGCTCCGACTGGGAAAATATCCTTTCCCAGCGCTCTTTTCCTGCTTCCGGCGTCAATATATCGGAATCCTTGAATATCTCCGGGAGTAAAGCAGCCACATCTTCATAACTCACAAAACC
Source organism: Bacillota bacterium (assembly GCA_023435305.1). Classification (GTDB taxonomy): domain Bacteria; phylum Bacillota; class Clostridia; order Acetivibrionales; family DTU013; genus DTU013. Next base: position 49,544 of record JAEYRV010000002.1, on the reverse strand, counting down.
GGAAGATGTATTCGCCGCGAATACCGGAACTATGACCTTAGATCTTTTTTTAGTTAAAGATTGATGTATATTTTTCAAAGAATCGCTCCTTAAATCCTAATATCATTGGCTTAATAGTAACATAAATACAGCAAAAATTGCATGTGTATTTGTGTTGAACTTACCTGGTCAAATCATACTGATACTGCTCTATGCCCGGAATTGTGCAGATCCTGCTGTAGCCCGCATCAATTAGTACTTGTGCTGCCAGGGAACTCTTATATCCCTTTTGGCAATAAAGGATAATAGGAGTGTCCTTTCTATTGCATACAGAGAACGGGTTATTTAATATATCCTGTAGCGGTATAGAAATACTGCCCTCTATATGCCCTGCATTGTAATCCTCATTGGACCGCACATCAACAAGAATTGCAGTTCTATCGTTCAGCATCAGCTTTCTGGCTTCATCCGGCGACAGCTTTTCACATTGATATTGTCTTCCTTCAGTCTGAGGAATACGCTGTTCCTTATTAAGCATTCTTACAACAATTTCTGCCGCTTCCGCGCGGGTTATACAGCCCAAAGCATCAAACAGGTTATCATCATGCCCGGGCATTATACCTTTAACATACACCTGTGCTATATGCATAACGCAGGTATGACACAAATATAAGTCTCCTAAGCATTCTGCTGCCGTCCATTCGCGCTCATCCTTTTCTCCAAGTTCTCTTAGAAGAGCTTCATGAACTATTCTTGCAGCGGAACGGCGCTCGATCGGTTTGCTCATATTTGTAATATCATAGTCCTCTATTATGCCCTTATGCAATGCATGATCCATATAACCTGATGACCAGCCGTCACGTGTCGGCTCCATATCACCTTTGATGCTTCTGATCACCATTGTCGTAAACTCTTCCGTAGTAACACTATTCATATTAGTAATCCTTTTATATAAATGGCCGACTGTATTCCTAGATAGGAGTAACTCGTAGAGTTACATTATCGTAGGCGTCAATACCTTTAACAGCGAAGGTTCCTGAAGTATTTACTGTCTCCTCACCTGTCCATAAATCAGTTATGCGGTAGCTTACAGCATTTTTAAACTTATCCGCATCAACCATTTTATGCCCGATGTAATCGATAATTCGTATTACATCGACCGAATGCTCCATTCTGTCCTCCGAGTCGCTAAGATTTATGATGGACAGCGCAACATCTCCATTTAAAAGAGGCTTTGCAAGTATATCAACACGATTGTTATTAGCGATATATGCAGTATCCGGATTGGAGTTATCTACAGAGCAGTAGATCCTTTTTGCCTGGATACCAAGTGCATCCTGATTCAATGCGATCACACCTTTGTTCGCAATGATCTTCCAGAGCTCATCACCTCTTGCGACCCGCCTTAGATCCAATCCAAGCATAATGGGAGAATTCATCATACACCACATAGTCATATGAGTTTTACTCATGGTATTTGAAATTCCGTCCATTCCAATCACAAGCATGTCAGGATCGTTCCACCCTTTGTCGAGCCCGGCGAATTCGTCCATAATAACAGCCTTATTATACTGTGAGGTTATGCTTGCTGTATTGTTTGAACTCCATACAGCCGAGCCCGGATCAACATCAGATCCGACGCTGAAGGTTATATCATTGAGGATACGCCATGAGTTTCCGATCTTGTATCCCCAGTTATGCGGCTGTGTTTTGCCCCATTCACAGATCGACAGTACGACATCATGGTCAGGGTCCGCCCTGTTCAATCCAGCCAGCACTGCTGCATATGAATTAAGGGTATTTTCCTGCCTTCTGTGGTTCATAAGACGGACGACATTTTCTCCTTCATTGAGAGATACAGTTATTTCTTCGGAATCAATAAAGCTAGTTGTACTTTCGGTGAGAGGAAGCAAATCATCGAAAAAACGAGTTTCATTATCCGCCTCTCCTACTGCCAGCTGTAGCCAGCGTCCTGTGCCTACCTCCTCACCGCTTACAAAATTAACGGTTATGGTATATTCTCCGGCAGCAGGCACATCCACCGTAAACTGAAGCTCGCACCAAAGGTCACCGACAGGTGTTGTTCCCACATTTGTTCCATCGAAGGTGCCAATATTATATACATAGTCATCTTTGCTCTTTAATGCGCCCTGTCCTAAAAGCACGCCGTCCTTTATGGCATTGAAGGTTTTTCTCGATCCTTCGCCCGATACTGTTATGCTTCTTATATTCGGAGCATATGTATATTTTGCATTCGTCGGGTGTGAGAATGTTGCATCGTCCCAAAGATAGTAACAATTATCGACCTTTAAGAAATCGACTCCCCAGTTTATATACGATCCGGTATCTACATCCTCAAAACCGCAGGTGCCTACCGCAGCACCTGCACAAAGATTTGTGCCAATATCATTGTACATACCGAATTTAAGTCCCTTGCTGTGTATATAGTCAGATAATGCTTTGAAGCCGCTTGGGAATTTCACAGTGTCATTTGAAAGCAGTCCGTTTATGCGCTCGGACTTATAGCAGCCATCATCAAGCACTACATAGCTGTATCCCAATTCAGCAAGCCCTAAATCAATAATCGCGTCAGCCATCGCCTTTGTCAGCGCTTCGCTGTTCTTACTGCCAAATGCATTCCAGCTGTTCCAGCCCATCGCAGGGAGACGTCCCTGCCTTTTATTCAAAAGCACTTTACCATTTGAAAAAGCAGGAAACATATAGTCAGGATCGGTAACCTTGTCCGGCGCTGCCCTCGATGTAGTTCTTTCCATCATAGAGCTGCTTTGTGTATTTGAATGTAAAAATTCATCCATATAAATCCCCCATCAAAATGTACTTGTATCTATTATAATGTATCTGCATGCTTTGAGGCAAAAAAATACCGCCTGAGCCTGCCATGGCTTTGGAGGCAAAATGGGTCCATGTCCGTCATTGCTCTGTGAATCGTATTTTAGTATAATGAAAAAAGTTCTATTTACATAATAAAATCCGGGATGCGGAGAGATTTCACCAAGGAGGCTCACAATATATGAAAATAAAGACAGCCGATAGAAGCTATGATGAAGTCATTGCCCTTCCACGCCCGAAATATCGCAAACCCCGGAAAACAAACCTGTTTTTCAAGACACTCTTAAAGCTTCTTGTGCAAAGCGATATAAAAGCGACGAGCTTTACCTGGAAATCTCACGGAATGGAGCGACTGGCTGATGATGAGCCATTCCTGATCCTGATGAACCACTCCAGCTTCATTGATCTGAAAATCGCCGCGCATATTCTGTATCCAAGATCGTACAACATCATCTGCACCTCGGATGGCTTTGTCGGTCAGGAATGGCTGCTTCGAAGACTCGGCTGCATTCCCACGGAAAAGTTTGTTTCTGAGGTAATGCTGGCAAGAGACATGCATTATGCCCTTCACGAGTTGAAATGCCCCGTTCTGATGTATCCTGAGGCAAGCTACTCCTTTGACGGCACTCAGACGCCGCTGCCTGACAGCCTTGGCAAGTGCCTGAAGTTTCTTAAGGTCCCGGTGGTATCCATCATTACCCATGGCGCGTTTGCAAGAGACCCACTATACAATAATCTGCAGCTCCGGAAGGTTCAAGTCAGTGCGGATATGACCTACCTGCTTTCTCCGGATGAAATTGCCGAAAAACCAGTTGAAGAGCTGAACAAGATTCTCAATAATGTGTTCACATTTGACCATTTCCGATGGCAGCAGGAAAACGGAATACGGATCTCCGAACCCTTCCGCGCTGACGGATTGAACCGTGTGCTTTATAAATGCCCCCATTGCAGCAAGGAAGGGCAGATAACCGGCAAGGGGATTCATTTGACCTGTAATTCCTGCAGCAAAATATATGAGTTGACAGAGCTGGGATACCTTGCTGCACTGGATGGAGATACCGCTTTTGATCATGTTCCGGACTGGTATGCATGGGAACGCAATGAAGTCCGGCGTGAAATCGAGCGCGGAGAATATCATCTGTCCGCAGAGGTCGATATATACATGATGGTGGATTTCAAGCAAATCTACAAGGTCGGATGCGGCAAGCTGACACATTCATCCGAAGGGTTCCATCTGACCGGCTGTGATGGAAAAATCGACTTTCGGAAGCGGCCGATTGCCAGCTATGGGTTATATGCAGATTACAACTGGTATGAAATCGGTGATATGATCTGCCTCGGCGATCATGATAAAATGTTCTACCTCTTCCCCAGAGGTTCCGGCGATATAGTTGCAAAAACCCGTCTGGCAACGGAGGAGCTTTACAAGCTGGCAAAAAACTCACAGCTTCCTGCTTTGAAATAAAAGGATGCCATTAAATTGCCCCAAAAATGGGGCGGTCTCGGTGTACAGCTCATTTGATTGCACTTCGTGGTTTAAGTGAACTGTACCGTTTTTCAAGTTTGGGGCTGAAAAATGGCATTACAGGTCGACATAATGCCATTTTACCAACCTTATGTAGCCTGATTTATGTAAAATATTCAATAAAACCCAATAAATTCATACCCAAAGTTGAAAAACGGTACAATTGCCCAATTATTTCCTGCAAATCAAGTATATCCCTCAGGATTGAGTAGTTCAGACTTTCAATGAAAGATCTGATGTATGCAAGACAGCTGGCAGATAATTATACCGTGAGTAACACATCTATAAAAAGCTGTCCCAAAGTAATTTGAGACAGCTCCGGAAAAATCAAAAAATGCACATAATAGCTTAATATTACCTAATGAAATTCATCACATCTGCTCTTTACTCCTTCTTCTTTTTCCCAAAGAGCAATATCTTCATGTAATTTGTCATTCGTATTGGCATACTTATTCTCTCTCATTCTCTTACCCTTGACAATCTTTCTTCAGTATCAGTACATTCACGGATAGCGGTGCCGCATTGAATACAAACTCTCTGCCTGCGCCCATTCTGATTTCCTGTCTGTCACATACATGTTCAGGATCAGTGAGCGTGTTCTCTGCATCTGCTTCTCCTGTAAGATATTCCACCCTATATTCTGACTCCACATCACAGTCCAGGGTTATATGAACATCATCTGCAGTTTCTGAAAAATTGACGATCTTTACAATGACCTCTTCATCAGAATCCGTGCACACAGAGCACATGGAAGGATAATTCGGGAGTTCGACTGTCTGGATCAGTTCGTCGTTCAAATACAGATCAACCTCAGAACTCCTCAATTTATAATAAACCTTATTAAATTCTCCATACCGTATGTTAACATTGACCGGCTCAGCAACGGGCTCAAGCCTGAAGGGGCCTCGCATTAACATAGCCTGACCATCCCTGAACATCCACCTTAACGGCTCAAGGTTGAATAGCATCCACGGATCTCTCGGGTTCGGGTTCATTCGGTCATAGAAGCTGAATGGCTTCGGTGCGCAAAGCATCCCAACACCGATTTCCTGCCCTTTCTCCATATAGAGTTCTGCTTCAAATTCATATTCTCTTTTGTCTACATCAGGATCTGTTCCCAGCGCCACTGCCGAATAAACCTTAAATGGAGGTTTATTGCGTGACATCTCATTGTCTTCGTCCTCCACCACCATTTTGCAGTCATCTGTATCAATAACCTTGCCAAAGATATTCTTATATGGTTTTACTTCGACTCCATTAAGTCTCCCATTCCTGTACTTAACTCCGAAATCACCGGTGATCATCGGAAGTCCGTGAAGCTCACGATAGATCTTCCCAACCTCTTCATCAGAAGCAATTACCCTCTCCCCCCGGTTTTTGCCGAACAGCTTGAACACATAGTAGCTTGGAATGCCATAGCTTCTATAATTATCAAAGATCAGCAGATTTGGATACCACGAGTAAAAATGTACATGCTCAAAGAGCGGAGCATATGAGCACAGCCTCACTTTATCCTGATTGCGCTCGAACCCGACCATGAACATGGCCTCTGCAATAGCTGAACGAAGCTGCCCCTCATACGTCTGGTTAACAGCAAATTCTCCAACAAAAACATCAGGCTTTGAACGGTCATAATTATCGTATATGCCGACCTTCTCAGCGTAGAACTCAGGCATGTTATAATAATGATCATCAACAATATCGCACTTTGTCTTCTCACTGCGGTCATTGGAGATAATGAGCATATCAGGATAATCGTTGAGGACGGCCTTGCGAATCATCTCATATCGGCTCTCATATTCAGGTCCACTGTTCTCGTTGCCTATTTCCAAATATTTAATAGAAAATGGCTCCGGATGTCCCATACGCGCACGCAGACCTCCCCATTTGGAATCGGCAGGTCCCATGGCATATTCCAGGGCATCAAGTGTATCCTGTATGACATCCTCCATTTCCTTATCGTTAAAATAATACGCTCCGCGGCCCTGACAGGTCATACCGCAGTTACACACATAAAGAGCTTGAAGGTTCAGGTCTTCACAGAGCTGCAGATACTCATGAAACCCCAGTCCGTTGGTCGTGCGGTAATGCCACAGGAGCCAGTGACTTGGGCGCTCCCACACCGGCCCCACTGTTTTCCTGAATAAAAGGGCGGTCTCCGTAGTGAAGCCTTCAACTATGCACCCTCCCGGAAATCTCAGGAACGCCGGATGCATCTCCTGGAGCTTCGTAACCAGATCCTTTCTGAGGCCATGGTCCATAAATGTATCAGTTGGCATAAGCGACATAAACCCAAAAGCAACAACACCGCCATCAGGAGCAGTGATCATAAACTCAGCAGTTCCTGTCGTTGCCGCAGCTGTTAGAACAGCGTCATATCTGGTCCATTCCTGGCCATTGACCTCGATCGAAGCTTTGCAAAGCTCCTGTTTCTCACGAGCCGGATCAACTGCTGTATTCATGCTCTCCACTGAATCTGCGCTTATAACAGACAATTCAAGCGTGACCTTTTCTGAAGCTTTAGCAAACATGTAAAAATTATAACTTCTTCCTTCCTCCTGCGGAACTCCGGCATACCCTATATTCCTTATGCTACCTTTCTTGCGAAAGTTGACTTTCATCGACACTTTCCGATTTGCATTCAGCGTATCTGCAGCGTCAAGTTCCATCTCCGCGTTATCACAGTACCAGGCAGGGATAGGTGTAGCTTTGATTTTCCCTTTGGTGACCCAGTCAGTCATGCCCTCGCCATTGTTGAACTCGTCGATCCATCCTGTCGGAGAAACAAAGGTCTTCCCCGAGTCCGGTGTCGTACAGCCATCCGGGATCAGTGAATCCTCGAAGGACCTGTTTCTGAGCATCTCCGGATATAAGCCCCCATCTCCGGCGTGGCTGATATCCTCAAAAAATGTACCGTATAGATCCGATGCCGTGTCAAAGCGCTTCTGTTCAGTTTTAACATTGATCCTGCTCATAATCTTACCTCTGTTTAAATGTATTTTAATGCTGCATCTTTATTGGGCTGACATTGCCATTTTTCAATGTATTTTCTTAATCCAAACCGTTTTTTATCAAAAAAATATAACATAATTATACTATACAAAAAGTCCAATAAACCAGTTAGTGTGCCAAATGCCCTCATGAATTTTTCTCACATCTGTCCGTCAGGCGCGGAAAATGCGATAGAACCCTGTGCTAGTACTGAACCTATTTAACAATTTCGACTCGTTCATACTCTGTTCCGGGATTCTTTTGTACAGCTGTAAAAAATAGAGTCTTATGAACGATTTGATCTGGATTATCCGAACTGTATGATTTCTCATAAGCAAATCTGGGTACTTGATTGAATTGTGTTACTGCAAGATAATCTGAAACAGTAAAGATTCCGAACAATAGGATGACACACCCGATAACACTCAATATACGTAAGCTCCTCTTAACCAATACAGATTTAGTTATAAAATAAACCCCGATTATCAAAATTATACTTCCAAAAACAGAATAAATACTTCCCCAGCTGCTATCGTGTGGAAATATCGCTAAAGCCGAAACAATGATAAATATACCAAACACCGACATCAAAAACCCAATCACTTTTTGTTTCCCAGCCTTGACCTCATTTTTACTATATTTCGCCATTTTAACAGCAGTGTCCCTTGTCTCTTGATCCATTTTCTCGCCTTTCCTTTCTCCATCGATAATTTCAGGTATGCTTACATCAAAAAAATCAGCTATCTCGATAAGCATACTGATATCCGGCATATTGTTTCCGGTCTCCCATCGGGATATCGTTCTATTGGAGACGTTGAGCTGTTCAGCCAGATTCTCCTGTGTCAAGTTCTTTTCTTTTCGGAGTTCTTTAAGAAAAGAACCTATCTTGACTTGATCCATTCCAGTGACCTCCTTTCTATGCCATGATAGAGTCTGCCAACATTTTTTAACACGACACAAAGCGAGAAATGCCGTGTTTTGATAACAGACACACTTGTCTATCCGGATTTTGCTCAATCATATTTCCAGCATTGCTGCTTCTATGGACATTCCTGAGACTGATCACCCAGGTGAGATGAACATTAATAAAACTTCACAGTATTCTTACCTGATTTTTTTGCTTTATACATAGTTTCATCCGCACATTTCATTAATTGTTCAGCTGTATTAGCATCATCCGGATATATGGCTCCACCAATACTCGCACTGACTACAATATTTTTGTCCTCAAAGGTTCTCGTTTTGCAAACTGCTTTTAACAACCTCAAACCAAAGTCTCTTTCTTTATTTTCATTAATAACAGGTGACATTACCACCACAAATTCGTCACCACCAATTCGTACGATAATATCACTTTCTCTAATTGAAGCACGCAAGTCTGAAGCTGCCGCTTTAAGGACGAAATCTCCGGCATCATGTCCAAAAGTATCATTCATCGATTTGAAACCATCTAAATCAATAAAAAACAAGGCAATTTTGTGATTATACTTTCGTGCCATTTCGATGCAGTTTTCCAGGTGTTGATCAAAATACAAACGATTATAAACACCTGTTAACGGATCATGCTGTGCAATTTGTTTGTTGGCCAGACTCTCTTGGGTGAGACGTTCTTGAGTTTTTAAGATCCGCAGCATGCTCTTTGGTACTTGATACATCAAAACCCCTGCCAGGGCTAAATAAACAGTACGGTAGAATTGTCCCAAAATATCTGATGATACGATTTTGCCTGCAATTTCAGGTTTAAAGTCGTGAAAAAAGTAGAAATATACTCCGTTCATGCAAATTATAGAAAAAAAAGTAGCCCAGATAATCAACTTCTTATCCATTCTCAACGAAGCCAAAAAAATAATAACAGGGTAAAGCATAACTGCTGCTGTGGTAACTGGTGCCAGAGGCGATATGTAATAGCCATCCAGAAAATTATAGATGGAAAGGCTTAGTACATTGATAGTCACCATAACATAGCCATTCCATGGTATATGTTTTCTTTTGATAATAAATGCTGTTATTGCGAGATTATAGAGTAAATTTACCAGGCACAATAATATACCATACTTCCCCACTACAATACCTTGAACAAAATACACAATTATACTTAAGAAAAAAACAATACCATATAAATACCAATGAAGTTACCAATGGGCTTTCTCACCCTTTAATGACTCTTCTTTGAATATTTCCTCGAAATGACTGCGATTTGTTTGCTTCATATTTAGAATTCTTCTCTCTTATATCAATTAACTTATGTATACCACTATTGCTGAAGAAGATAACATATGTGCTCACAAATAGCAGACAGCATGTCTCCATATACACCTTAATCTTTTACAGCCTCAGCAAAACGCACTTTACATTCTTCGATAATTCTTATTGCTTCTTCCTTGCCATGATATTCACCGGTTGTAACACTTACCTTCTGCAGAACCTTGTAATTATCAAAGAAGTTTTGATATAGCTCCTTGCTCAATTCATATATGGTATTTCATGTATATTGCCTGATTCTTTCAGCAATTCCGTCAAGGCAATTCATCCTCCACCTTCGCTCTCACTAAAGTGAGCGTCGTCCTGTCATTTTATCGGTTCTGACACCGTTAAGCTGCCAGGACAGTCTTAAACGCCAATAAATATGAAAAAACAAGAATATTCAGTTGAAAACCGGCTGAAAATGTTATAAAATGTCAATAGAGAAAATCATGTGAATTGCTAACCGAATTACAGATTAGAGGCAGTATGAAAAGGAAAATAATGCTCGTTACAGCAATTATTTTGGTATTCACACTTCTTAGCGGATTCGGCAGTGTAAGCGCGGCAGAAAAGGGCTATGACTTCCCGAAACTGCGCACCGATTATCGCCTTGATATCATAGCCGCGGAACCGCCGTAATTGATAAGGCGAACGGCCGGACAGTCGCTGTAGTTCCTTATGGGGAAAGGATGACCTTCAAGGGCGCGGTGAAATACAGCAAGGATACGGATTTCATTATCCACAATGTGCGGTCTCACGCTGAAACCTATGTTTCCATGCAGGAAAGCGCAACCTTGCCTGTCGATTATTTGCGCACCACCGCCTATTGGGAGTGGGACGGCAAGCTGTTCAGGCAATGTCTGGATGAGCGGTTCAGTACCCCCTGGCGCTACCCCGATCAACCGGGTATGGTCGTGGTGAGCTATGTGAACGCGACGGAATTCTCCGGGGCCGGGGACTGGGACCCGTCCTTTGACCTCGCATGGGATAAAAACAATGACAACGTGATTGACACGGACGCGGGTCCGCTGCCTGACTACGTTGATACGAGAACCTTTAAGGGCGGATTCGAAACCTATGTGGCCAAATTCTGGACGGATGCATGGAAGGAAGAGATAAAACGGGATATTGACCTGACGGCGGCGGAGCATTTTGACGGTATCATGCTGGATACGATGCTGAGCTATTCAATCTGGGCAGAGGCAGACCCGTCTGTGAGCCGTGAGGAATACATAGACCGAAATGTGGAATTCCTCAAGTGGATATCCGACTATGCCAAGTCGGAGTACGGCACGGCCTTTACCGTTACCGGCAACTTTAATCCTGATTTGGAGTTTTTCCAGTACTTCCCCGATTTCGGCCGGTACATTGACGGCGGCTATTATCAAAACGCTTTTTTCAGGTGGGAGGGTTCGGGTGTCATCGACGGCTACGGTCTTTCTACTTCAAGCGACAGGTTTATTAACACTTATATCGATTTCATGCGTGAGCAGGGGCTTTCCGTGCTTGATATGGATCACCTCGGTACGGGCATTATTACCGACGATCTGGATTTTACGGATTACGACGACAGAATTACCGAGGACCGGCTGCTCCTGTTGTTTGACTGGGCTATCGAGAGCGGCAGTACACCTTTTGTCACCGAGGTCTTCATGTCGCAGGTCTATAACGGGATCATTCCGCGCTTCTCGCGCATTCTTGAGGACGCGGCGCCCTTTACCGACACCCCGTATAACGACTGGACGCTGGGCAGCGAGGCAGCCGATGTTTTTTCTACAGGCGCGGGCAACGATCTGGCATACGGAGGCCCCGGCGATGATGAAATATACGGAGGCGGCGGCATCGACAGGGCCTATTACAAAGGAAGGAGGGCGGATTATGAAGTTGCGACGGACAAGGGCGTCACGACTGTAACCGCTCTGAAAGGCAACGATGGCAGCGATATTCTCATAGGCTTCGAAGGACTGATATTCTCCGACACTGCAGAAAAAATTCCTCCTTACGACGTCAGCTTCAGCGACGTCCCCAGTGCGGTATGGTTCAACAGAGCGATTACCTATATCACGGCCAAGGGCATAACCGCCGGACCGGCAAGCGACACCTTCCGGCCAAACGATAAGCTGACGCGCGGCGATTTTCTCGTCATGCTTATGAAAGCATACGGCATTGCTGCCGAAGAAAATCCGGTCGACAACTTTACGGACGCGGGCAGCACGTACTACACCGGCTATCTTGCGGCGGCAAAGAGACTGGGGTTGGCAAGCGGCATTGGCAACAACAAGTATGCTCCCGAAAATCAGATATCCCGGCAGGACCTGTTTACGCTGCTATATAGGGTATTAAAACAGATCGGCAAGCTGCCGCAGGGCAATTCGGGAAAAACGCCGGCCGATTTCTCCGACTCAGGACAAATCGCTGCCTATGCTTCGGAAGCCATGACGCTGTTCGTTGAAACGGGAACGATAGCCGGGAGCGGCGGCATGCTCAACCCCAGAAGCACGACCACGCGCGCGGAGATGGCACAGGTTTTATATAATCTCCTGACACAATAGAATGAACTCGGACAGGCGGGAATGGGCTGTCGCACAATTAACCCCAAAATGAAGAAAAAGCCTTGGCGCTGTAGGCAGTAAAAAACTGCGAGAAAACAGTCGTCAGGGCTTTTTTTGTAATGTGAATGCGTAAAATAAAATTTCGATAATGGTTATCGCACAATAAACCGGTTTGAGCAGCTGAAAATCGACGAAATCTTCACAGAAAATATAATCCCCGCATACGACAGTATTCTGCTATTAGATCAGATTGTGGAAGCGATACTGTACATCCAGATATGTATCCGGCTCTTTTCTAGCTAACCGGACAACCGTCTCAATGTGGAACGATAGCATCAGATTGATGTCGGGTCTGTATTTTGCTAATTTTCCGTACAAGGGAACAGGTCAACGGTGGTTTTTTTGGTACTCTCTGTTCGCGGGAACAGTTCTACTGTTTTTATACGTTCGCGGAAACAAGTCGATATATGGGGTTTATGTCCTGTAATCTCCGGTGAAATGATACGTTCGTCTTGATGTCTTGGGCGAAAAAGGCTTTTTCCCCGTCGAAGGGAACAAATCCATTAATGCTCCGATCCCCCCGAAAAACAGGACGGATCCGTTCCGCATGTCGACTTTCAACACTTCGCAGCTACTTGAATTGCTCCGGTACGTTTCATGTGCCATTTTTTTCGAATCGCAGTAAGAAGCACGGTAACTAATATAAGAAGAACGCCGAACAGCGCGGCAAGCTCCCATACGTCTGCGTCAGAAAAGCTTCCGTCGGACAATTTAAGAAGCGGAGAGAAGAAATAGTAAGTCGGGAACAACTTCTGAATCCAACCGGGAATCGACGGGAAGAAATTTAGGATGGCCGGTGCATACATCAGAAGCATCAAGCTTTGAGTCAGGGTGGTAACCGACTTCATGTCTTTTGAGATCACTCCGATTATGCACCCGAAGCTCGACGCGGAAAGGGCGACGACAGCCAGAACAAGCATCAGAGGTAACGCATTTAGAGACAGACTTCCGTTCAGAAAAAGAATCATCAGTCCCATCAGAAAACTGATCAGTCCTCCCAGAAGCATTTTGGCAGTGATGACTTCATACGGTGTAACCGGGGCGGAAAGCAATGCTTCCAAAGTTTTGTGCTTTTTATCGTCAATCAGGGATGTCGCCGGAATAAAAATCCCGCCCATCATCACGGCGATGAGTACAACGAGCGGAAGAAGTCGAAAATACCACGGCACAATATTTCCTTCGCCCATCGTTTCCGTCCGAATATTTACGATTGCTTCACGGTCGCTTATTTCATTCACCCCTTTTTGGAGAAGGATAAAAGACTGCACGCGTCGCTGAAGCGATGAGGAGCCGGAGATATATATTTTCAGATCTCCTGATTCTCCCGATCGAACGAGTGAATCAAAGTCCTCGGACAAAATGATTCCCATGTCAAGTTTTCCCTTTTCGAGCTGCGCGACGATTTCTTCTTCACTTAAAAAACGACGAACTTCCGCGTTTTCGACAAAAGGTTCTGCCAGCACGGAGCGCTCGATATCAAGAAATCCGACTCGTGGATCATCGACGGCCGCCTGACCGAAAATCAGATAGATAATGAGCCATAGACTGAGTGGCGCAAGAAACAGTTGAAAGACCAGAAATCCCTTAAGGCTCATCTTTAGATTGTGATGAAGTAATATATAAATGTTTCTCAACGACATTATACTTTCCTCCGAATACACGAAAATCCGGCGATCAGAACAACTGCGGACATTGCGCTCAGTAACAGAACTTGAGGAGCGGAATCCATAAAATTACTTCCCCGATTCAGGATTTGCAGGAGGCTGTCCGCGATTATATAGGTCGGAATCACCCGCATCCAGACGGAGAACATCCCCGGAAATATCACGCCGAAAAGCGGAACGACCATGATGATCATCGCAAAAACACCTTTGGATATAAGCGACATCATATCGTTCGAGTACGCCGCCAGCCATGCCGAAACGCCCGTGGTGAAAATCGCGCCGGCGAGAATAACCCACAAGAGGAGATGAAACTGCCCGTTCAGCGCTCCGACCGCTGCAAGGAAAACAAAGATTTGCACGACAATGACCGATATCCCCGCGAAACTTTTCGCGAACAGGAGTTCTGCCATACTCACCGGTGCCGCAAGAACGGCTCTTATGTTCCGGCTTTCTTTTTCCTCAACCAGCGAGATGCCCAGGGTGAATACTTCCATAACCAATAATAGGCTGACCATAAGAGGTATCATTTGCTTCTTAAAGGGAACGGTGTCCCGGAGAATATCTTCTCCGACGAAGACTTCCTCGGTCTCTATTCGGAGCGATGATTCTTCCTTGCGATAACTCATCTCGCTGAATACGATATCTAAAATAAACGCAACGGATCGGGCATGCTCATCGGCCAGACCGGGGGTTGTGACCAGAACAATATCTGCCGTCGTCCCATTCGCGATTTCTTCCCAAATCGACTCGGTGATAATAAATCCCGCAACGGAATCGCCTTTTCGAACGGAGTCAAGCATCTCTTCTTCCGATGCGGTAATACGATAGTTCATCGCTTCGGCACCTTCATCCCATGCCTCGAAAAACACCGACGCATCCACCTCGGAAAAAACCGCAACTGTCGGTTCCTCCGCATTTATTTCCGCGGGCATGATATAGAAGATGCCGATAAGGACGGCGAGAAATACGACGCCGAACATCAGAAATATCCTATTCCGGAAGAGGATTGCATACTCTTTAGTAAGGAGAGTCAAAATGGTTTTAACGTTCATCCGGCAAGCCCCCTTCCGGTAATCTTGATGAAAATATCCTCCAGCGTCGCTTCCTTACTGTGAACGGTCAATACCCGTTTGTTCTCAAAAATCGCACGAATCTTATCTCCGACGGACGCCTCGTCCATTAAGATCTCGATCGTTTCTTTTCCGTTATTTTCGCTTGCCGTGTCAATCAGAATTCGCTTCTGACCGTGCTTCAGTTTAAGTTGATACGGCGTGTCGAGCGCGGCGATCTGACCGCCGCTAATAAAAGCGACCCGGTCGGACAGTTTATCTGCATCGTTCATATCGTGCGTTGTCAGCACGATTGCCGCACCGCGCTCTTTTTCCTCCAGAATAATGTTCCGAAGCGCCTCCGAAGAAACCGGGTCCAATCCGCTTGCCGGCTCATCGAGAAACAGAACGTCCGGCGTGTTGATCAGTGCACGTGCAAGCATCAGACGTTGCTTCATTCCCTTGGAGTATTTCGAAACCTTCTCGTTCATCCGGTCGCCCAAGCCGACCTTATCCAGCAAACGCTCCGGCAAAAAACGATCCAGTCGGTACAGTTTCGCGAAGAAAACCAGATTCTCCTTTGCCGTCAGCTGCTCGTATAAATTGGGCTGTTCAAAACACACCCCGAACCGGCGCCTCACTTCCTTTGGGGACTTCCGGACATCCATCCCGAGAATCAATGCTTCCCCGGACTCGGGAGGGAGTTCACCGGTCAGCATCCGGATTGTAGTCGATTTCCCCGCCCCGTTCGGACCGAGAAGCCCGAGGATCTCCCCCTTTTCGACATAAAAACTGATATCACGTACAGCCTTGATTGGCCCGTATGAATAAATTAAGTTCTTTGCCTCCACTACCTTTTCCACGATTGCTCTCCTTTCATTCTCCGGACTTCATCGTCCCCATCGAATTTTGCCTCGCTATCGGATAAGTAATCCGTAAAAGAAAAGGGTTCGCATTTGTCGGTCCAGCTCGCGGTAATCCGGGACTATACTCTTCCAACGCGGGTCGGATGCGATCTCGTTGAGCTTCTCCCCAGCTAACCAAATCAGCTCCGGAGAGATATCAGAACGGACCTCGCCGCGGCTTCGGGCAATCTCAATATTTCGAATAAATCGTTTCTTCATCTCTTCGACTGTTTCTTCAAACGAAATAATGTCTTCAATAAATTCACTGTTCATACTGGAGAAGAACTCGAAGCGCCATGCGGTCACAAGGTCGATTTTCTCCGGGTACGAGAGATCCATTTCGATGATCTCGTCGTATTTTGAAAAACCTGCGTTCAACAGTTCATCCCGAATGTGCCTCACTACGGCATCCTTATTGGAGAAATACTTGTAGAACGTCATTTTGCTGACGTTCGCCTTCGAGCAAATTTCCTCAACGGTCACTCGTTTGACACCGTGCTTGAAGAAAAGTGCCTTTGCGGTCTCAGCAATCTCATTGATTCTCGGGGAAACAGAGGCTTTATGATTATTCATCGAAACAACTCCTCTCCGACCTGTCGACATAGCCTTACGAATTTAAATAATTATACTATATTCGTAAGTATATGTCCTCTTCGTATAATTGTCAAGAAGAAGTTTTTTCTGCTCTCATGAAAGAATTTCATACTATAGCCATATACATAAACGACCCCGAAAACACTTCCGGGGTCACTTCCCAATGGAACAACGAACTTTTTTCAATACATCTAAATCGAACACTCAAATAACCAAGTTGTTAAACTGACCATTCACAAAGTGCCGTCATCAATACCACCGTCTCGACGTGTCCGCTCCAGGGGAACACGTCAGGCAAGGCGCAATTAACGATATTACAGTTTATTAATGGTTTAGGGATAGCTCATATGCATCCACGCCGATTATTACATTTTTGGCAGTTGAATATTTCGTATGAAAGAAATATAATAAGAAAATAATGACACACTTGTGGAGGAAACCGTCATGGAATACATCGGTGTAAAAGAAGCGGCGGATGCATGGGGCCTCACCGCACGGATGGTTCTCTATCACTGTACAAACGGTCGTATTGAGGGTGCTCGTAAAATCTCAAACGTGTGGTTGATTCCTAAAGATGCTGCCCGACCTGAGGATGGACGAAAAAGAAACGGGCGCAAATTCTCTGCGGCTAAAGCAAAAGAGGTGAAGAAATGATAGAAAACGCAACAAATCAAGATATGCCGACGATGGTCAATAACCGTCGTTTATCTGTCATTGTCTTTTCTCTGTTTTTCTCATGGCTGCTGGCCTTCCCCTTTGAAGGCAGGATACTGTACGCCCTCGCGGATTATTATAACATCTCGGCTGAGTCCTTTGTATTCGGAACAATGGCCGCTCATTTTGCTGGATTACTTGCCTGCGGCTTTTTTGTGAGGAATATGCGAACAGCCAAAAAGCTCATGCTTTTTTCCATTGCGTTTTGCATTGCGGCTTCTGGCGTGTTTTTCCGCCCTCCTTCCTTTCTGTGGACGGCGGCGCTGATTTTAGCGGCATTTCTGGTCGGCTGCTGTGTGGCGGCATGGGGTTTTTATTTCAAAGGCTGCACGCCGAAGGATGAGCGCATCAAGACTATGGCGGACGGACTTATCTTCTCGAACATCTTGATGATTGCGCTCAATATGGTCGCCATTCATATTTCCCCACACGTTGGGCTTGGTTTTTCCATGCTGATGCTGGCAGCGGCTTTCCTATTCGCGCTCAGGCTTCCCAAAGAGGAAGCATCGGAACCTCCAGCTTCCGGGCAGGGGGAGATTTCTGTCGGCAAAGTTGGCCCCCTTGCTTTTCTGTGCCTGTTCGTTGTGGTCATCACCATCAATTCTGGCCTTATGTATCAGGTACAGGGTCCCGCCTTCGCCCATCTGGAATGGCTGACAAGCTGGTATTGGGCTGCGCCGTATATCGCGGCTCTGTTTATTATGCGGAATCTGCCCCAAAAAATAAACCGGTCCTATATCCTCTATGTGGCGATCGCCATGATCGGTTTTTCTTTTATTGCCTTTCTACTGCTGGGTCGCTCATGGGCGGATTATCTTGTCGTCAATACTCTGATGCTGGGAGCCTGCGGCGTGTACGATCTGTTTTGGTGGAGCATCCTGGGTGAAATGCTGGAGCTGGACAAAAACCCCGCAAAAATCATGGGCGTCGGTCTTTCCGCCAATGTCCTGGGGGTTCTTTTGGGCGGACTTATCGGAAACGAGGTCGCAGGCGGACAAAGCCAGAATCCTACTCTGCTGGCATTGGGCGTGGTGTGCGTTACCCTTATCATGCTTCCGCCCTTACACACGCGGCTGACCACCTTGCTCAAAAACCATGCCTACTTGACCACAATTACTGGAATGCCAGCCCAGGAACAAACCCGGCTAATCTGTGAGTTCAGTATCACAGAAAAGCTCACCGAGCGCGAGGGTGAAATCGCAGCCCTTCTCATCAAAGGCAAAACCTATCGGATGATTGCCGGTGAACTGCATGTGAGCGAAAACACTGTAAAAACCCATGTAAAAAACATTTACTCCAAAGCCGGAGTTCAGAACCGGACGGAGTTGATGAATCTCCTTCTACACATCCCATCCACGGAATCCGATAGTCCCTTATAAACAGCGGTTTTTGAAGCCCCTCACCCGAAAATGTGAGGGGCTTTTTTACATAAAATCACCCAACTTGGTGACGCAGACACAGCCCTGATTTCTGTAAAATGAAGAAAACGCTGCATACCAAGGGGGGATTTATTTGAAAAAAATTGCGCGGTACGCGCGGTGCTTTTTGGCAGCCTCCATTTTCTGTGCGGTCACTTTTGCGGCAGCGCTTATCCTGCAACCTTCGAATTGGAAGCCGTATGCGGTTGTGGCCTTGTCAACAGGATTGATCGTCACTTTCCTTTTTTTCACCATGAACCAAAGACTCACTGCCGCACGGCTGATTGTCGAGAATCAGATTCTCCATATTCAACCCGCCGTCCTTCGTGAGCGGGACAGCATCAAAGAAAGCGAAGCGGAGTTCTGCGAAACGGTCGAGATGTTCGTATCCTGCTTTGGCATCCTGCTGGGCTCCAAGATCATCAAGTTCAATCAGGAAGGTATCCAGCTCAAAGCCGTAGAGATCGGGCGGGATTATCTCTCGCTGGACTACGGCAGGGATACAGATATTCGCAGCATCAAGTTGATTCATTCAGGACCCGACAACCCCGGTCTTGAGAGCATCATTGAGAAGTTTCGCTATGAAACCGGGATTACTCCCACGATTATACCCTGAAGGAGGATTATTTTATGGAAAACAAATTGGCAGCACATGCAAAATCATACGCCGCAAAACAGATAAGCAATGATGTCTGCTTCCGGTGCAAATGCCCCTTGTTGAAATAATACTAAAACATAAATTTTTAAAAGAGAGGTTAAGGTAATGAATAAATTCTATAAAAACTATGGCGTAAAGACAAAAAACAAACCTATTGCACAAAAAAAGAAGATTTCACTAAAAAAAGGCCTGACTCCGGCAATATCAGCTGCATTGGTTTTTTGTCTGCTGACCGGGCTTCTGCCCGTACTCACTGGCTGCTCAGGAGGCTACCCTGCGAAGGGAACTACGGTTACGGAAACCGTTCAAAAAGGAAAAGACACGAAAATCGGCGGCAACGCCAAAACCGGATGGGAAATCACGGTTCCGGACGGCGTGATGGAGGGCGGTACAACGGTAACGATGAAGGTGCTTTCGGCAGAGGAAGCAAAGAGTTATCGGTCCTCTGATTTTACGTTGTACGGAACGCCCATTGAGGTTTCCGGCGACGGCGCCCATGGCGTCTGGTTTGCCGCGCCTGTTCCCGTGACCATCAAAATCCCGAAAGAGCATTTGAAGGCTTTAGCCGCCGAGGAGCTTTTCTTCGCCACCTACGAGAACGGTGTGTGGCGGTATTTTATGCCCACGACGGTGAACCTGAAAGACGGAACGGCGACTTTTTCCGCCAGCCATTTCAGTCTGCTGGGCTTCGGCAAGCCCTCTGAGGCAGAACAGATTAAGACCTTTGCCACAACCTATGCGGCGGATGAATACGACCGCTTGCAAAAAAAGGCGAAGCTCAGCAGCGCGGTGGGAAAACAGCTTGACGAGCTTTTCAAATCAATCGGAATCGACAGTACTTCTGCGCGTGATCAGCTTGTAAAGGACGCAGTCACTTATCTCGAATCGGCGGCTTACGACGAATTGCTGGACGAAACCAACCCCGTCAAGGATTTTGCACCTGTGGACACGCTGATGCGCATGGCAGATGCGGCACAGGCGGGAGAGGACGGCAAGCAGGAATTTAACGACAAGGCGTTGGAGCTTTATACGAAAGCCATTGCCTTCGGCGTTGAAAAGAGCGTCAACGCAAATAAAACCTTTTTTGGGGTCAAGGACCTGCAAACCGGCTATGTGGATAAAACGGCCAAAGCAATCACGGTTCTGGGCGGACTTGGAACGGCGGCGGGCGCTTTTGCCGGAGGGGATAAAAAGGCGGGCTTTGAGGCGATTGGAAATATGTTGACCGGTCTTGCGGGGCCAAAGGCGCAGCTACTGGTGTCCACGCTGAACTATGCCAAAGAAGGTTTGGAAGAAGCGGCGGATGCGGCACAGGCATACTGGACGCAAGCGGAAATTGAAGAAGCCTACCGTTTATACACAAAGCCGAACGGAGATTTTGAGGGCGACTTCGACGGCATTTTCTCGCTGAAAGGCAACGCCGAGGCTTTAATGAATATCCGTATCGTTAAGGCACATTGCGAAAAATACGGAATGGATGAGAATGATTTGAGCAGCACCTCGCGGGATGTCCTCGTCAAAAACGCGTGGAAAGGCCTGCGTGATTATTTTGAAGAGCGCAAAGCTGCCGAACCAGAAATTGCAAAGCTCCGTCAGAACGAAGAAGCCTTTATCGCGGAGCTGAAAAAACAGGGCCTGCTCGCGCATTATGACCACCGTAAGTATTTCGGAATTGACAAGGACGGCAGCAATTATGATGTGGCTACACGCCTGCAAAGGCTGTATGCCATCCGCGATGCAGTACTGGGTTGTGTCGATCCCGACAAACGGGCGGATATGGATAACGCAAGGCTTGTTCGGGCAATTGGCGTGTGGATCACGCAAACCGAGAAGAAAGATAAGGCGGGGTTTTTTAAGTATTTGCGGGAAACGGGGCTGTATGAGGAATCGTTTACGACCGACCCGACCTTCGCCTGGGTGCTGGTGGAGACTAAGAACGAAAATTATCAGGCAAATATCGACAACACCAACAAGGGTGGTGTTTATGAGGTAAGTGCATCGGCCTCGCCAGGCAGCTATACTTCTACTTGGAAATATGTCGGGGAAAGCGATGATTACCCTGATCCCGATGTGTTGCACGGGGAAAGCTATGCCACCCAGCTTACCCTATCGGTTCCGCCCAATATGATTAAGGACGGAGAGATGGTGCATCTTGATTTCAATCTTACTTTCACTGAACAGAACTTATCTTATTATGATGGTAGCGGAAGCTGTCGAGCTGACTGGGGGAATGTAAAATTCAAAAACACGGACGGAAAAAGCTTCTTTGAGATTTATTCCTCTGTAAAATACAAGGAGAAAAATGTTTTCTCGGTCAACGGGACCATTTCCGCCGTCATCCCCGCCGGTTACTTAGAAGGAGATCGGGAAGAGCTGTGGACAGGCGGCACCAATTATGGCACCTACTACGTCTATGAGTGGAAACAGATTTCTTAATTGAGTGCCTGAGCGGACAAGAGCAGTAACGCCCGCTCCCGTCATACCTGCAACACCGAAAAAACACTATCGTGTACAGGTCGGTGCATACTCCGTTAAGGCAAACGCAGATGCCATGCTTACCAAGCTTAAAGCGGCCGGCTTTAGGGATGCCTTCATCAAGTACAGCGAGTAAACATATACGTAATGATGCCTACTGGGGAATATCTCTCTGGTAGGCTTTATTTTTTTGCTCTTTTTTGTACGAAGGACTTCTTTTTTTCCAGTGGGTAGTGAGGACAAGAGTTCTCAGACTGGAGGACAAATACATGACTATCTTCTCTGAAATTTTATCCGGAAAAGGTACCGAAAAAATTGCGGATGAGCTAAATCACCGCGACGTTCCATCCAAGAAAGGCGGCCGTTGGACGGCGACAACAATTCGTGGAATAGTCGGTAATGAAAAATATACAGGAGATGCTATTTTTCAAAAGACCTACACCGATATACACTTCAATCGTCACTACAATTACGGTGAAAAAGACCAGTATCTCATTAAAAATCATCATGACGCGATTATCAGCCATGAAGATTTTAATGCCGCGCAAGATATCATTGAACAACGAGGCAAAGAAAAAGGCATAGAAAAATATCAAGGTAAGTATCAGAATCGATATCCATTTTCAGGTATAATCATTTGCGAGAATTGCGGCGGAAAATTCAAGCGCCGTATCCACTCTATCAGCAGGCATAATATCGCATGGTGCTGTGCCAATCATATTACGGACACCAAGAAGTGCTCAATGAAGTACATTCCCGAATCCAGTTTTGAGTATGCATTTGTTACGATGATGAATAAGCTCATTATGCTGGTTTGGCATCTATCCTGTTCTCTCAAGTAAAAATTCTCGATTAGGCTATTCCTGTTTTCGCCGCTATAAAGCGTCTTTTCGCTCATCCTCGTAAATAACAACGTATTTAGCCATTTTCTTCCCTCCATTTTTCCGTTATAGTCTACTCCTTCAATATCTCCTCATAAACAAAACACTCAGTAATATGGTCATTGACCATACCCGTAGCTTGTATGAACGCATAAATTATGGTCGAACCAACAAACTTAAAGCCCATTTTTTTCAAATCCTTACTTATCCTATCGGAGAGTGGAGTGCTTGCAGGCAAATCCCCATGTTTCTCCCTATGAGTTGTAATAGGAGCATAATCCACATACCCCCATATGAATTTATCAAAGCTCCCATATTCTTCTATAATTTTTAAATATGCTTTTGCATTAATCACAGTTGAATTAATTTTCAGGCGATTCCTAATTATTTTCTCATTTACCATGAGTTCTTGAATTTTTCCCTCGCCGTAAAGGGCTATCTTATTAGGGTCAAACCCATCAAAAGCCTCCCTGAATGCTTCTCTCTTATTAAGCACGGTTATCCAAGTAAGCCCTGCCTGCATACCTTCTAAAATAAGCATTTCAAACAGCTTCACATCATCATGTACAGGTCGTCCCCATTCGTTGTCATGATAGTCTATGTATTTAGGGATATTTCCTACCCAAGTGCATCTTATTTTTTCATTCACAAAACCCGTCCTCCAATCGATACCTAATAACATATGTCTGTTATTCTGTTTGTTCTTGTTTCATTTATTAATTGCAATAATATTCTTTGAGCACATCTATAACTGCCTCAACACGATGATTGGCTATCGAATAGGTAATGTTTTGCCCTGATTTAGAGTAATCCAATATCCCGTGTGTATCTTGAGCAGTTCTGTAACCTTCTTCGCTTTGTCTTTCATTACAGAAGAAACTCTACTCCGTAACAGGTACAAAAGACAGTATTAAGTGAATAAGGAAGAATAATGTTTAGAAAAACGAGGCACTCTACATGAATTTGAACGTTGGGTGCCTTAATAGTTAGGATGAAAAATTCCGGCTTTATACCAACACCAGCTACTTCTTTAGAACTGGTCTTTAATCCGATTGCATTTTGAGCTTTCTATTTATCCACCCTTGACATCAATACCACCAAAACATTTATCATATGAGAACGTTATAGTTCATACCCGTAACATCGGCTATACGCATCAAAGTATATTCTGAACAGAAATACCGTTTGATTTCATCAATGCTGGATTGTCCACTGCCGGTGCTGATAATGCGCGGCATTGGCTGCACCGGATTGATGTATGTATATCCGTTCATTTTAACACTTAAGCTGGCACCGTTTTTATATTGCAGCTTGCTTACTTTCCCAAAATGAACAATTGTGTTTGGCGGCGTCTTATTGGTGAAATCAACCGGCGGCGTTACAGGTATTCTGTCACTGGCTCGTACAACCGTAATCCGGACGGCCTCGTCCCCTCCATTCCAGTAGTTTTCGTCGCTGCCATTACCCATTCCGCCTCCGCCGTTATCAATATTCCCTTCGCCTTCAGCATAGGCAGTCAAGGGAGTCAAAAGTGTCAGCAACAAAACCAATGCCATAAAAATGCTTATTCTTTTTTTCATTCAATGCCTCCTATAGACAGCAAAAAAAGCACCGTATTACCACGATGCTTTTCGCTTTTTTCAGGCTTTAATCCATGTTTCCAACTTGCTTATTTATATCTCCTTCTCCGTCGACAGTAATCCCTTTATTTGGTCCGCTGTCATCCACCCATCCGAATCCCGGCACCTAGACCTGGCCTTTTTCGTTTTTATCTCCGGATTTCGGCTCCGAAGGTGATGTATTTTCCGGCTTTGTCACCTTGTCATGCTCCACTGGCTTTACTGTGTCCACTTTCTCACCATCCGGTGTTTTGGACGGATCGGTCTTTAGCTCCTGCGGCGGCTGGGTAGGCTTAGTTACCTCCGCCTGTATGCTCTGCTCGGTACCAGTGGAATCTCCGCTGTCTGCAGGCTTGGTAGAAGCCTCAGTCGGTTCGATGGGCGGTACGGTTACCTCCGGTGTCTTGATCGGATCTGCAGATAGCACCGGAATTACTGTACCGGGGCTGATTGCATCCGATACCGTGGAGGAAGACTGGACTGATGCATCTTTGGGTTCCTCTGTCTTAAACTGTGATATTATTGCTATAACAAGAACTACGCACACCACGCCAAGTGCGGCGATGATAAAGCGCTTTTTTGCTTTGTCTGTTAGTTTCATTATGGATACCTCCTCATATAAGTTTGATGTATCTCTTCAATGACACACCATACTACAAAAGCTTTCGGAAGTCTATTGCTAATCCGAAAATGTCAAAATATTGGTATATACTTTGCCTTTACCCTGAGATTAATCACCATGGGTGGCAGGGCTTTCCCGCCAAAAGATACCGGAACCTCCAGCCTTATGGCCGCATCGGCCAGCAGGCCTTTGGAATTATCGGGATTCGCTGGAGCTAGAGGCATATTGTCAATGTCAATTGAGAGACCGGACAGCCGAAACTCAACGTCATCTCCGGCATACCTTACATGATATCCGTTTTCTCTTCGGAGCCCAAGCAGCTGATCCAGCCTGCCATACACATCGCCGTAATCCAAGCTTTCCTCAAAGTCGGAAGCGCCGGTCTGATATGCGCCGCTGTATCCTTCCCGCACACCGTGATACACATTATCGTAATTGTCGTTGATTGTCGAGATAACTGCAGACTGTACAGCATCCCGGACACCCTGGGCTAAAATCATCAGTCGTATGGTTTCAGAAATGCCGCAGAAAACAATCACGATCGCAAGAGTAACAGCTACGACAAGCGGAAAGGACGTACCTCTTTTGCTACTTAGTATATCACAAATCCTGCCAAATTTCATTTCCAATACACCTCGCTCTTGCCGCTGGCCTCTGCCTTCAGGGTAACAGGGAAGCTCCCGAAGCCGCCGAATATGCCGATGTCGGTTTGAACTGTTACGGTCACAGTGAACTCCTCGTTAAGCTGGAGCCTTCCGTTTTTCGACCAAGAAATATTTGGAGCAAGTCCTGTCTTTTCGGTGAGAACCTGTGCCCGAAGGGTGGTTTCGTTGCCTACGCGACCGGCAATCTCCGCCTCCCGGCAGAGTTCAGAAGCGTAAGTATCCAGCTTATTTTTTGTTACGAACACCGGAAGTACACTCACTGCTAAGGCGATAACAAGCATCACGCACAACATCAGCACCGCCACGTCGATATACCCCTCACCACGTTTGCTACTTAGTAGCTTCAACACATCCGCACCTCCTTCTAAAACATTGTGCCGATGGAGCTTAAAATCTCCATGGCGATAATGACAAGATAGGTCAAGAGAAAGCACATCAGCATGATAAAAGAGAATACCCTAATCTTCGGCGGGATCTTATGTGCCTGATTCTTGAGCCTTTGAAGCTCCAGCGCCTTATGAGGACAAATTTACTGTGGAATTTAAATCGGGCGTGACGGTTGATGTTAATGAACAAGCCCGATAAAGAACGAGGCACTCTACGAAATTACAACGTAGGTTGCCTTGCTCGTCTTAATATAAGGAAGATTTATTTATTGCAGGATTATCTGTCAACAGACTAACTATATTTTTCTCCCGTAATCTCTTATTCAAGGGCAGTAGCTGGCATTTAAATTTGCGATAAATAACAATCGTCTATTCGACTGCGCTTCCCACGTTTTTAATCATAACCTGTCCAGTTGCATTTTTACCAGTTATTCGCATTATATATTCATCCGTTTCTGGTACTGTTACAGTGAAAATACCTGATTTAAGGTTGTTTCCCGTATACGGTTCGCTACCGTTTTTGCCGCTTACCATAAGAGCAATTTCGCCCTCCTTACATTCTATCTCCACTTGTACCACATCACCCTTAACAAGAGATAATTCACACTTGCTTTTAGAATTATATTCCTTTAAATCCATTGTGAAGCCCGTTCCTCGCCCATTCTCAAGAATCACAATACTGCCTTTTGCGCCGATACAAGCCGAAAGGGTAAAAATAAACAGTAAGGTTAGAACTCCTGAAAAGATGGCTATACTCATCTTGCCCGCACTCCTTCTATTAATTAATTTCCTAAAAAGCATGACATGACCTCCTCGATAAATTTATCTCGCTCATTAATCCATGGGCTGTGCCCGGAATGCTCAAACCATATAATCCCTTTATCTGGCGCGTTAAGCACCCGCTCATATTCCTCAACGAGTCCCACAGGAGCATTAACATCATGCCGTCCCAAGAAGAAGTAGACAGGCACATCCAGCTTTGTGTAATCAGCTCTTAGGTCAATATCGTAAAGCTGCTGATACACATCATTAAAAGTGTTTATTACTCCGCGGAAAAAATTGATTTTATCAAGCAATCCATATTCAGAAGATCCGATATCCCTTAAGGTATTGTAACCGGGGTTTTGGATATCAGGATTCCTCGCCATATACGAACTGAGGTAATTAAGATATACCGCGCTCTTCCATGTAACATGTTTACCGTAGTAGGGCGGCTCACCGTTTGCCTTGAGCTTTTTTACGAGAGCAGTATCTCCATTATTTTCAGCAATTTCCATAGCCTTGGTATAATCCATCCGCTCGGTTTCTGCAAAATCGATCATCTGTCCCGTGCCAATTAAGGAATGGTAAGACTGCGGATATTTATCCACCAAGAAAATCCCTAACGCACTGCCCCAAGATTCACCGATCAAATAGATTTTTTCCTGTGAAAAGCGCCCTTTTAAATACTCTGTCAGGGCGTAACCGTCTTGAATGTATGTGTCAATGGTGATGTTTTGTATCTTTTCAGCGTAGTAAGACTTGCCGGAGCCCGGCTGATCCCAGTTTACCACCACAAAATGCTTTTCAAGCTCTGCCAGTTCATGACGAACTGCTGCCATCTGCGTGCCGCCGGGGCCACCTGCCAAAAAAAGCAGGACCGGCGCATTTTTATCCCATCCTCTCATGCTTATCCATTGCTTTCTGCCATTTAGCTCAAGCTCTGTCAGTTCCGCGATGCTATTTGCAGGTGTATTTCCGCTTTCATCTATAATACGGGGTGTTGATGCGGTGAACTGCGAAATTGCGATCAGCCCGAAGTTTATCGCCATCACTACGGCAAAGAATAATGCTGTCCTTTTCAGTCGGGTAAGCTGCTTGGGATTTGCTTTATTTCGAATCTGTGCTATGATGCGAAAGAGCAACTGAAATAACCCAAATGCGAGTGTAATGACCGTTACAACGATCAAAATAAAAAACAATATGATATAAAACATAACCTAGCCTCCAATTACTATTTTATATAGACGCTCTCAAGAGCGTTGCCCATCAGCGGAACATCAATGATTCGGCTGTCCCTGAGGGATAATTCATTTTGAAGCATCAGCCGCTTTATAAAATCAAGCTTTTCTGCTTCATTCAACGGTTCTCGGAATACAAGCGCGCCTCCTGATTTGAGTGACTTTGCCAGCGCAGGGACAACCTTCCCCAATGCGTCTTCTGCAACATCGTGCAAAACGAAGTGGCAGTAGACCAAATCAAAACTATCCGCCGGAAGTATCAGTGTTTCTGCGTGAACAAAGTCTGCGTTTGAAAACCCTCGCAGGGTTTTTCGGCAGATTTTTAACCACCGCTCGGAAATATCAAGGCAGGTTATATGTCCGTGAGTAAGCCTTCTTGCGGTATAGTGTGCAACCGTTCCCATGCCGCACCCAAAATCAAGCACCCGCTCATTTCCGTTAAGTGGCAGACGGTCTGCAAATATCTTGTAGACAGACTTACCATAAAAGAGAAATGCGAGCCTTGTCAGAAACATCTCAAAACGAGATGGTTCGTGCTTCATACATATCACCTCAACAATTTTTAGGTTCAAATTTCGTACTTGTAATAAGTTTCATAAAAAAATTAGCTGTATTTCAGATCCATTACTATCATAGCAATTGAACCTGTCATACAGCTGAAACGAACCTTAAATTAATCTTAAATTATTGGGATTGTTATCTTGAAATTACAGCCTTTGTTGCCGTCTTCACACAAAATCAGATTCCCTCCATGCGCCTGTGAAATTTTTTGGGCAATGGAAAGTCCAAGCCCGCTGCCGCCAGTTTGGGAATTGCGTGAATCATCCACACGCACAAAGGGCTTGAAAATATCATGTACGAGATGTGAGGGAATGCCGACTCCGTCATCGTTGAAGTAAATTACAACCGTCTTGTTTTGAACCGTCAGGCTGACGGAAATGGTTGTACCCTTTGGATTATACCGCACAGCGTTGTCCGTAAGATTTTGAATGATGCGCCCAAAGTGGCCGGTGTCCAGCATAACGTAAATACTGTCCTCAGGAATATTGAATTCATATTTAAAATTAGTGCTTTCCAACTGAGGCACAATCTCAGCGCATATCTGTCGCAGAGTTTCACAGATGTCTGTTTTAACCGGCTTTAATGCAAAATCAGGGCTATCCATTTTGGATAGCTCAAACAGTTCGTTGAGCAGTCGGTTTGCACGCTGACTGTTTTGATGAATTACTGTCAGTTCCGGTGATTCTGATTTTTGACAAAGCATCTCGGCATAACCTTGTATACTTGAAAGGGGATTCTTAAGGTCGTGAGAAATGTCGAGAATCAACCTTCTCCTATCCTCCTCCGACTTTTGGCGCAGGGCGATCTCATATTCAATACGTGCAGCCATTTCGTTAAAAGTATTCTGCAATTCGGCAAATTCGTTTTTCAGGCGCAAATCTACCCGTGCGGAATAATCGCCCTCCCGTAAAAGCCTGGTGCCGTCGCAGAGTTTCTTCAGGGGCACCGTAATCCTTGCAGCAGTAATCCTTGAATAGATAAAAGTGAAAAGTGCAAGAATGAGCAAATAGCTCAGCACCACAAAGGCAATTGCTCCGGCTG
Source organism: Bacillota bacterium (assembly GCA_023435305.1). GTDB lineage: Bacteria > Bacillota > Clostridia > Acetivibrionales > DTU013 > DTU013. The sequence continues at coordinate 20,091 of JAEYRV010000002.1, read as the reverse complement.
CCTGTTTGAAATCGCCGGTGGAAGCATCTTTATTATGTACCAGCTTAAAATCAAGGCGTATTGAGGTCGGGAAGGTAACAATCAACCAAAACTCACCTTTTGGTTGATAAATAATATCATAATGGTAAGGCTTGCTCTTACTTTCTGTTAAAAACGTGGTAAAATCCTGGATGGTCAGTTGATCTTTTCCGATGGTGTCGACCCCGTGCGAATAAACAACACGGTATTCCTTGTCAACAATTTGAACGCCACCGCCGTTCTCCACGACAGCGGATGCGTCAATCTGATTATAATCTTCTTTGATGATCCCACTCGCTGAATACCGACTTTTTGCAAGAGAACCTGAAATCAATTCGCTCACAACGGATAATAGTACAAACGCAAGAGCCGTAGCAAGGATTGTCAGTAAAAAGATTACCCAAAAATTTCTTAAGAATTGACTCGACAATTTACTTTTCATGGCTTTTCACCAATGTAATGCAGTTTATATCCGATACCGCGAATGGTTTTCAGGTACTTTGGCTTCTGCGGATCGTCCTCAATGCGGCTGCGGATACGACTGATATGCACCATGATAGTATTGTCATCGTAATAGTAATCTTCCTCCCATACGGCATGATATAGCTGCCGCTTAGTGAAAACCCGCTCCGGATTTTCCATGAAATACAAAAGGAGCTTATATTCCTTCGCACCAAGCTCGATGGGCTCTCCGTCCTTAAAGGCGCAGCATTTTTCTCTATCTATCGACAAATTCCCATATGTAACGGTAGTAACGGATTTTTCTCTCGGCGGCAGATATTCGTTGCTGCGGCGTAGCTGCGCGCCTACACGCGCAATCAGCTCGGAGACCGAGAAGGGCTTTGAGAGATAATCATCTGCGCCGAGCCCCAACCCAAGCACCTTGTCCATATCGTCAGTCCTCGCGGTCAACATGATGACAGGAATAGTGTTGTACTCCCGTATTTTGCGCAGAAGATTGAAGCCATCCATAACCGGCATCATTACGTCGAGAATAGCCAGATGTATGTCCTCTGACAATAGCAAATCGAGCGCTTCTTTGCCGTTCTGCGCTGATAGAACGGTGTATCCGTTTTCTTCAAGGCTTATTTTAACCAGGTTTCGAATGTCAGCCTCGTCGTCTGCGATTAGGATTTTCATATAGTTTTTAGCACCTCCCGCTCATAATGCTCCGTTGTTTATCGTGTTAACAAAACGGCTGCAATCTTCGTGAACGTATATCATTTTAAGTGTTCATATATCATCTTAGATATTCATCAAAGAAGGCAAGGCTCTTTTGGTTTATTAACTTCAGAATATCGTATCCTGATTTTTTATACCCTCCGCCAAGCAGCGCACATAAAATTGGCGATGTCCTGACTAAATCTGTCAATGTATAATGGTTACTGCCTTCTATGTAATAATACCCAATATTTCCTTGATTGAGCAAATGATTTTTGTTCTGTACATATTTGTTGTCAGTTGTAATCAAAGGGAAACCACTGTCACTATAGATGTTCATAACTGCACACCGGTAGGGTTCTGTATTCCATGTAAATTCATTTCCGACAACTCCCGTAATATCGCACATATAGGGAGACTCTAACGCAATCACCGCATTAATGTCGCTGCGTTGTCTCGCAACTCCGAGTGCAGCAGATCCGCCGAGGGAATGCCCAGCAACACCGATTCTATTTGCATCAATTAGTTGATAGAACGAATTACTTTCATTCATGGATTTTTCAATGAATGTGTCAATCACAAAATTAATATCATCGGTACGAAGCTTCATCCACCTTTGAAAACACGCATAAGAATTTTCTATGTCCAAATGGGAATCTTCCTCATTAAGTTCTTTAATATATTCAAAATCGATATGTATTTTCTCCCCGTCTATTTCCGTATTGAGCGCATGATAGGTATGGTCGATGCTGGCAACCACATAGCCATGGCTTGCAAGTTCTTTATAAAGTGAAAGATTGCTTGTTTTAGTTGAAATACCACCGTGGGAAAATACAATCAAAGGACAGGAATTGCTTACAATTTCGTCATCACGTGGATAATAAACAAGCACAGACATTTTCCGATGACTGCCATCGGTTTTATGCTCATCAATGCGTGATTTATCAGTCAATTCCAGTATACTAAAAGTATAAGAGTATTCCCCTGTGGTTTGAATGCTTTTTAAATTGGGAAACAAGACAACTGCGCATGTTATAAAAACAATGATAATAGTTGCAAACACATTTATAGTTCTTTTTAACCGGCCCTTTTTTATTAGTTTCCGTTTTACAGATATAATCAGAAAACCAACTAAAATAAACAACAAAGCAATTAAAAGATAGTTATAAAATGCCATAAAAATCCCCCGTGATTTCTACATTGTAGATTGCAGAAATAATACTACATAATCTCATTTAATCCGTTTATCCACCGAAAATATCTAACCTGGCCACTCACGACCCCTGACATCTAACCCGACCACTCGCGGAGAACCGACATCTAACCTGACCACTTAACTATCAAATACTGCCATTATGGACTTGTTCCCGCGAAGTGAAAAAATCTCGTTTTCGCTCAATGGGTTTCGTGCCCATATGTTCGAAAAGCCTTGATTTATAAGGCTTTTTCACACACTCACTCTTTTACTCGCGACATCAATACCACGCACTCAACGTGCCTTGAGTGTGTAAAAAAGATGCCAGGGAGGCAGGGAAATGCCTTGGCGGTGATCCTGGTATCTGATTTATAACACCATTATGCTCAATTTTATTCTGAGCTTTTTTGAAAGCGAGCATATATTCTGTCCCAGACTAAAGAGATGTCAAAACTCTCTTTAGATTCCAATGCTTCTGAAATTTTTGCTTGAATGTCAGTGCTGTTATTTGAGTTGTCAAATGCCTTTAGTAACCAGTGCCTTTGTTTTTTACTATCATCATCGTCTTTAGCGCTATTTGCGATCATTAAGTATATCATCGTTTCAACTTCGGGCGGAAGTCTAAGATGATTGTGCTTATGCTTTTTCTTATTATATTCCATAATTACGTTTTCACAATCTTCTGTTGACCAATCGATATCCTTTTGTATATTAATTGGTACAACTGCCAATATCAAATTATGTATGCAACACTTATCAATAAGATTTAAATTCTTTTCAATATAGTCATCATATAAATTTCTTTTTTCACCATCGATGTTACTAATCAGTTTTGCATATATACATCCTAAAGCAAACGCCGCTCTACGATTATACTCGTTCATTTGAAATAAATGTTGAAAATACAAAGTGACTACATCATCCATCGGCGGGATATTGTTTCTATAGTAAACCAAACACTCTATAAGACCCTCCAAGCGTGCCTCCGCGCCTTCTCCACTTTGTTTATCTTTTTTCCATATCCAAAAATATGGAGCAGGTTGCATTTCAAACATACCGGGTAAATCATCATACCAATTGAATTTTTCTGTTTCAACTGTTACTAACGAAAATATAAAGTTAGTTATAACAGTTCGTACAGTTCTCAGCAATCCACTGTATGTAAAGAATATGTCATGTATAAAGCTAAACGAATCACTATCTTTAGAAAAATCAGCCATAGTTAGCTGTTTCATAATTGGTTTTAACATATGAGCATATTTGGAACGGGTAATATACGCATTACTCAAAGCTATTTCTACATCGTCTTTGTGTATTAGATGTCGATTCTCTTTTCTCTGGTAGTAAGTGTCATCAAGATATTTTATTACGAATTTTCTAAAGCGTTGTGCTAGCTTTAAATGCTCATCTTTTATTAATAATCCCTTAATCTCTGTGCTTTCTATTTCAGATATTCTTCTAAATACTTTTTCTAATTTCTCTTTTTTATTTTGCTCATAATCATCCCAAACTGGTTCATATGTATCATATCTTTGTACCAGTGATTCTAAGCAGTAGACTAACGTTGAATATGCCAAGTTTTTATCTTCATCTAACAATCGAATCGAAGCATTATAGGCAATTAAACAATTTAGCACATTAATATAGTTTTGCCTATTAAGTCCTATTACTTGCTTAAAGAACTTTTTGCTTTCCTCTATGCTTTCAGCAGGTATGATCTTTTTTACATTTAGCGTATCTTTTATAAAGTCAGAAGGAACATCGCCGCGACCACTTCCGTTTCCTTTTGATCTACAAATTTTTTCAATAACAGATTTGTCTTCATCAAAAATACAGTTAAAAGAAAATGAAAAAATATTCTTCAACTGCCGTATGATTTCATCCTCACCCACTTTAACAAGCTGCATTTTTGCGGGAAGTACTTGCAGCTGATTATCATACGAAACAACATAAGACGAAATATTACTATATGCCTCAACTGATTCTAATTTTATGAACTCAAAATCATTCTTACCGCTAACGCATCCATTAGAATACAAGATTCCTTTACAATCGTTATGGAATCTATTATCATTATCAAAAAACTTGCCTGATATTATCTGTAGCATAAATCCCCTCCGTTATAAAAATGAAGAAGACAGAGCATCCATTATTTTTAGTCGTTCTGAGGAATTTTTCATATCTTCATAACGACTAATAACTGCATCTACCAAAGCAGAAGGTACTTTGCCTTTACATATATCATTAAAATAGATTTCTGTATCATTTAAATCTAATTCTAGTGGTGTAATTGTACTTATATATTCACGTATTTCTTCCTCGCTTTTATAATTCAAAAGATAAACAAAGAATTCTGCTAATGCTATACGCTCGTCAAACAGCAACTCATAAAAAGAATCGTCCTTTAGTTCACCCAAAAAAAGTTTGTATGCAGGTGAATCATAGCGCACTTCGTATGTATTTAATCTGAGTTTATAAGCTTGATCTCTGATCGCTGCATAATATGTTCTTGAGATTGTCCCCACAATTCGGCCAAAAAATTTCTTCATTCTAGTATCGTTTGGTGTATCAAAAAATGTCTTATCTACTCGGATTTCTAAATTTAAACGCTCTGATAAAAACACTACAAACATATCCCGTTCTTTTTGATAATTAGTTGAAATATTAAACCTATCATATCGGCATGTCTCATAAAACTGCGTAAGTAATTGTAAAAATGCATTTTGATGTGTGTTAAATGTCATATGTACTTTTGCGGAAATTCTTTCATGCAATTTTTGATGGCTATGTGTAATGAGACTTTTTTCAAATTCAACAATATAATCATCATCAAAATCATCTGGAAAGTTTTCCAACAATACGAGCAGAACTTTCTGAAGACGCTCGATGCCTACCGCAAGAGAATACAGGACTTGAAATACATCGCATTCCTGACTAAAGCTATCCATCGCATCATAACTCTTCATACCATTATAGATGAATGTACCTGCAATATCTATTTCTCTACCCATATTGAAGTTTTTATAAAAATACACGAGTTCCATAAACACTCATTCTTTCCCACAATAAGTTACTTAGAAGCCTTTTATGCCTCAAGGTTACTTGTAATTCCGACTACAAGAAACCTGCTCAATCCATTGCTTTTCGATGCTTTCCCGCTCTCAACCCTGCAAACAACTTCTGCGTGCCTTAAGTGGCGAAAAAATGCTGTGTAACCTTGGTATCACCTAAGCGGTAGCGGGTATTTCTAATTTTTATCATTCCTCAACTGGGCCAGTGCCAGATGAGTAATTTTGCATCACAAACGAGTTCAATATTTCTTTCCTGGCTCGCCAATCGGGAAGGTATTCATCCATTAAAAATACGAAATGCTGGTTATGTGTATTTTCCTTAAAATGAACTAGTTCGTGAACTACTACGTACTCCAAGCATTGCACCGGCTTCTTTGCTAATTGTAGGTTAATCCAAATTCTCTTGTCGTTAACATTGCAGGTTCCCCATTTTGTAAGCATGTCTTTGATTTTTACTTCATTTGCATGGACACCTATAATTTCCTCCCATTTTTCAAACAAAGGGGGGATCTTGATTCTAAGCTGTTTTCTATACCACTCATTCAATGTTGAAGCACGCTGCTCAATGGTAGATTCAGAGCGTATTGTAAACAACATTTTGTTCCCTTTAATCTCCACTTTGCTGTTGCCGTTTGTGTATCTGATATCCAGTCGATAGCGCTTCCCAAAAAAGTAATGACTTTCACCTGAGACATACTCACGTTCTGTCTGTCTGGGTTGTTGTTGAAATTTTTTCACTTGCTCTTTTATCCATCCGATTTTGGAAATGGCAAACAATTCTATCGCATCTTCACTAATAGAAAGAGGCGCAGAAACGCGGACTTTCCCATCAGGTGGAAGTACTGATAAATGCATATTTTTTATATTCTTTTTAGTAATTTCAATATCAATGCCTGATAGATTCATATTTTCACCTGTATTCTCGTTGCTTTTTTGCAATTTCAAATATTTCTTTTACTATTTTGTCCTCGACAAGTATGGAGCGAATGCCGCCTCTGACTACACGCTCTTTAGCTTTATCACCAATCCATTTATCAGGTTTTATGGCGATTATTTTTTCATGCAAGGCCACTACAGTTTCTGCATTTTTTGTAGCCTCTGGGAGATTATCATAAAGTGCTCGCATCGCAGGAGAACGCTTGATCTCATCTGGATAGAAAACGAAATCCTCAGGCCTTTCAACTTGCCTTGTAAGTTCTACTATTTTACGCAAATAATCTTTGTACTCATCTTTGTGTTTTTTACGTTCTTCAATTAACTTTTCCAACAACTCGGACATTTTCGAATAATACAAAGGATTAGTTGAACTCTTTTCAATAATTGAACGGCGCACATTGTTTTCAATCGTTTCAGCTGCTGCCTCCGGGTTCTTTTTCATTCCTTCTGGTAGATCTTCGGTGAAATCGACACCGCGCTCTAAGATTAATTCAATCAAAGACATATCATCAAAGGACGAAAGCTTTTCACTTTCTCCTGCACGAATGTAATTGTCCAGCAGGTAACGCATATCTGCTTCATAGCGTTTTAAATCTATATAATCGCCACTGGCCAGCTTGATATCATCGCGACGGTGCTGATAGTACCTTACTTCGTGCTTTATATCTGATATATCTTTTTTCGTATAGCCTAGTTCCTCTAAATCAGCAGCAACATCCGCGTAAGCGCGTAAGAGAGACGCAGTAAGCTGGTATAGTTTTAACCGCTTTGGTTCGTTCATATCCAACTCTTCCAAGTCGCCATCATGTTCCCAACAGAAATAACGTATAAATTCGAGCGTTTCACGGGGCTGCTTTACAGGCTCGCATAGAGCACGAAGGCTATCCAATGTTTCCGCAAAATGTCTTCTGGCTTCTAATACCCTTGTTTTTAGTAGTCCATCAATATCTTCGGCATCAAACGTATCAAAAGCCTCTGAGGTGTATTCTGAGACAGCCTTTTCCAAGCTCTTAAACAAATCCATGTAATCTACAATATAACCATATTCCTTATCATCACTGTCCAGACGATTAACACGACAGATTGCTTGAAACAGCCCATGATCTCTCATAGACTTATCAATATAAAGATAAGTTGCACTGGGAGCATCAAACCCGGTGAGTAGCTTGTCCACAACGATCAACAGCCTCATTTGGTTGGGATATTTTATAAACTTTTCCTTGGCTTCAGTTTCAAAAGTGTCGATTTCTTTGTCACCAAGCATCTGCTTATAGACTGCAAATTTAAATCTGTTCTCAGTATCTCGCGCTTCACCTGTTGCTTCACCTTTGATTTCAGAAATGTCTGCGGAGTAGGATGTTATGATTGCGCACTTATCAAAGCCATTATCTATGAACAGCTTGTAATATTGGCAAGCCTGATAAATTGAGGCTGCTACAAGAATTGCATTACCTCTTCCGCTGCGCAAGCGGTCTTTAATTTCCATGTCTTCGATGATATCTACCACAATCTTTGATAGTCGATCACGAGAACTGTAAACTTCTTTTAAAGTACCCCAGCGTTTTTTTATTCGTGCCTTTGCCAGATCGGTTAACCCATTTGTTTTAGCTTCAAACCACGCATCAACTTTTTCGGAAGAAGGGATGGACTGCGGAATATCGCGTGCTTCATACCGCAGATCCAGAATAACCTTGTCAGCGACTGCCTCGTCAAATTTATAAGTGTGAATGTAGCTTCCAAAAATTTCAATACTACTTTTTACGCCACGTTTCCGAAGCTCTTTACGGGATAAAAGCGGAGTTCCAGTGAATCCAATAAAAATAGCATTAGGTAAAATTGCAGACATCGCTCGATGTAATTTGCCCGATTGTGTGCGATGGCACTCGTCCACAAAAACGTAGAAATCCCCTTTAGGAGAAAAATCACTTGGAAGAGCAGCTCGTAGTTGTTCAATATAAGCCTTATAACTTTTATCATATCGTTCATCATCATTTTCTGCTTCTGTTTGCCTTTTCTTTCCAAACTTATGTATCAATGAACACATCAAGACCGGAGTGGTTTCGTTGAGTTTGGAAATCAAATCAGCACAGTTGTGGGTGCGATAAATCTTATCTCCAACACCGTCCGCACCAAATACTTTTGTTTCAATCTGTTCATCCAACTCGTCACGATCTGTGATAATCAACACACGCGCATTTGGATAATTCTCTTTGATCCACCGTGAAAGCCAGACCATAGTCAATGATTTCCCGCTGCCTTGCGAATGCCAAATGATGCCGCTTTCGTTTTTTTGAATGCTTTGCCGTGCGGCAACTACTCCAAAATACTGATTATGCCGGCACGTCTTTTTCTGTCCACCATCAAACACAATAAAGCTATAGATTAAGTCCAGTAATCGCTGTTTTTGGCATAGCCCAATCAGATGACGGTCGAGTTTATAATTCTCATCAATACAGAGTTCACGGATATCATTTGACAAAACATCAGCAGCAGTGGGTTCTTCTTTCCACTCCATATAAAATTTTTCGGGGGTCAAGATGGTTCCGTAACGCAAGCCCTCGGTATCATTACCTGCCATAACAAACTGGATTGTAGCAAAGAATGAACGAATAAATTCCTCTTGCTGATTATCAAGATTCTGCCTAATACCACGCGAAACAGAGACACAGCTTCTTTTCAGTTCCAATACGCAAACAGCAATGCCGTTGACATACAAAACTACATCCGGACGTTTTGTGTGTTCGCCAATTACGTTAACCTCTTCCGCTATATAAAAATCATTTTCAAATGGTTTATCCCATTTGATATACTTTACAGTTTCGTGATGCGCGCCGACATGATCCTGTTCACTGGAACCGTAGTGGAGAAGGGAATACACCGCCTTATTTGCTTCGTTCAAATCCGAAAAGCGGGAAGCGGTCACCAATGAATTGATTGCGCGGCGACAAAGCTCTAGAGAGTATCCTTCGCGGATCAGATAATCCTTGAGCCTAGACTCGATAATATTACTGTTTTCTTGCTCGCGCAAATTGCCGATGTATTCATACTTTAGTTTTTCACGAAAGAGCTGTATGATCCTCTGTTGGGTTACCAGTTCTCTGTCATCGCCGCTCATAAAGCAACCTCCATTTCTTTGACATCATGCAAACAATTTTTGGCTTTCTCTCATCGCTGCCTGAATATTCGTATCGCTAAAATATTCCTTGTCCAACTTTGGACGCCACTCAGGGTTTGTCTGAATAACTTGTTTGATAGATTCGACAGTAATAGACAAACTATTCCTTTTTAAGTCTGCTATGGCTTCAGCTACTGTTGCCAGTACTTCAAGCTCATCGTTTTTTCTGAACTTAAACTGTTTGAGCCATTCTATGGCTTTGGCTCCATACCATTGCACAAAGTAATTCACGGCTTCGTTTGTCTTTTCGCCTTTAACAAACTTACCGCTCCCTCGCTCTACCACATATCCAGCTTTCAATGCTATCTTTTCATCCTTATATCGGATAGTTGGGTTATAAGGACCAGCAGCTTTTTTTAGAAAGCCCTGTGTGCTTTCCTGCGCATGGCGATGCAATAGATAAGATAACTTTTGCCGTCTGAATCGCCCTATGGGGTATTCGTCACAGGCGAATAGCGAAACAACTGTCGAAAGAATCACAGCCTCGTGAAAATGTTCGTTGTGCTCCTTGGACTGTGTATCGGGTTTTGCTTGCGAAACTGTCCTTTCTTTTCTTTGTTTTTTAGTGACAGTATCCACTAAACGAATGCGCCCGGTTAACAGCTCCTGCATCATACCTTGCTTGATTTGGCGACATTTCTCCAACTTCCGAGTAAGGCTTTCAATTTCGCCGTCCATATCAGACAAAATTGTGGAAATTGCTTCTTGTTCTTTAATACTTTCTGGAAATCTTAACTTTATTTTAGCAATATTAGTTTTGCTTATTCCAGTTACTTTTGTTCCAGCAGCAAAGTATTTAAACTGGTCTTTTATCTGTTTTGATTGAAAACAATATTCACGGTACAAGTGTGATAGCTCTTTACTTTTTTCTTTTGCAACTATAGTGTGCAAACCAGCAAGGAATGGTTTACAATGAGTATTTCTTATTATTAGATGTCGACTAGCCCCTTCGTCATCTTCCGAAGCATCTACAAACACAACATCTCCATCTGACAATAATGAGCTGTTGGAAACTTTCCGTAAATCTATATCAAATTTGGGAATTGTGTTATAGTCTTCATCGATATTTATATAGGTTTTCTCAGCACTATGGATATCGCCATAATGAAGATAACAGTAACCGATTGTAGACAGCATATCCCTTGACGCAGACAGACCTCCGCTGAAATCAAAAAGTTCACCTAGCGATTTTTCAACCCAATTTGTGGTTAAACCAATTAACCGCTTCTTTCCAGTCAGCAATTCCTGCATGGTTCCTTGCTTTATTACCTTTTTCTTTTCAATTAGATTTTTCAAGGAGAGGATTAGTTCGTCAATATCAGAAAGGGCTGTTGCAATGGCATGCTGTTCCATGCTTGGCGGTAATGCAATCTCTATTTTTGATAGTTGGCGACCATTTGTCAACGCACGTGTTGTATAGGTACATTCTGAAATATAGACGCTCTAATTAGTGGCATACGAAAGCAATATCGACAATAATTTATATCTAATAAATTTGTAATTGGCCGACCTCTTAAGACAAAACCACTAAATGCACAATTTTCAACATCCTCAAGTAAAACGCAGGAAAAGCCTACTTCTTCAGGTGTTTCAGATGTACGGGTAAAGAATACATCCCCTTTTTTAACCTCATAACGTCTTATTTCAGCGGGTGTAAGCGTGACCTTACCTTTTATATCATTGCTATATAATCCTGTATTGGAATATACATCAACATAATTTATGATTGGAGTACCTAATCCGAAAAATTCTTTGCCTTTATTCAATCCATTTTTAAATTCCAGTAATTGACCGATTGCATACACATCCCAATTAGGCATTACCATACAAACCCCATCCTTTCTAGATGAGATTTCACTCTTTTCTCAAATTCATCTACTCTTAATTCCAACTCCGGCAACGTTTTGGCGTATCGTTCTGAGAGCACGGTAATGCGTTCCGCCAAATGATGTGACAGCATGGAAAACAGGGTGTCAACACGATCAAATAGTGCATTACACCACTTTTTATCAATAACAAGCTCTTGAATTTCTTCCCAGCTCATTGCCTGATATTGCTCTAAGACCACTTTTTCAAGTGCAATTACAGCATTTTTAATCGCAGTATTATAAGTATTCTCGTTACTTTGCAGTATTTCATACCTCTGGAGCAACACCAACTCCTCCGCATCATCAGCGCTGTTCTGTATTTCTTTGATTCTTTCCTTTAACCGCTTTGCAGTAATTTTATCTTTAATTATTACTTCGGAGAGCAGGCCGTCTTCACCACCATATTCGTTTCTCATTTCCTCCATTTGTTGCAATACTTCATCCCGCTCTGCTTCCAAACGGCTGAGGGCATCTCTCTCTTCAGGGAAATAGACATCAATTATCAAAGACTTGGGGATCATTCGGCCTTCCCATGACTTGACACGGTCAGTGCGGGAAACAGTGCCGTCCTTGTTCTTCTTAGTGGCATATTCTTTTACAACCTCGTTACCGGCTTCCCAGCCATCGTAGGCAACAGCGTATACATCGTCCTGCATGGTTTCTTCCCAATACTCCATAAGCTGCTGGTATACATCGTATTTGTCTAATAGTGTTAACTGTGAAAATTGTTGAAGAATATCAGAGGATATAGGCTCTAAAAATTGTTTGGGATCATCGCCTTTTTTAAGCTCCGTAAAACGTGTGTACTGATTGGATTTCCAATGGTTGAATTCTTCTGCAACGCCTTTGGCGTAATTCTCAAATTCCACGTTACCAAAAACGACTTTACGAATATCCTCGCTGGGCAAACTTAGTTCGCAATAGCCATCCCTACCAAAGTCAGAGAACAATTGCCTCCGCAGGGATGGAAACGCATTCCAATAGACCTGTAGTTCATCAATGTCGCGCTTTGGTAACCCACCTTTTAAATGTGCTTCAATGTCCTGCAAATCTTCTTTGTCATCTGCGGTAATGTAGCGAGAAATATTTAAATTGCACTCATTTTTCTTTTCGATCTCAGAGTATGGAACCAACCTAGAATACCCATCTATATCAATCTGCCCATTAAAGCAATCGACAATCTTGCGGATATCCTGCTCCCGGAGGCGATTTTTATTACCGTCTTTTACAAAACCACGGCTGGCATCAATCATAAAAATGCCTTTCCGTTTTGCTGTGTTCTCTTTGTCCAGCACAATGATACAGGCCGGTATCCCCGTTCCGTAGAATAAGTTAGCTGGCAATCCGATAATACCCTTAATGATACGGCGCTCGATGATTTTTGCGCGAATAACAGCTTCGGCATTACCGCGAAACAGTACGCCATGAGGCAAAATAATTGCACCTTTTCCTTTTTCTGGCTTAAGCGAGTAAATAAAGTGCATCAGCCATGCAAAGTCGCCGTTTTTTTCTGGTGGCACAGCGCCATAATCCTGAAAGCGTATATCTCCACCAGTATCTATGCCATTGCTCCACGACTTATATGAAAACGGAGGATTGGCAACAGCAAAATCATACCGATCTGGCACTCCATCGGTTTTAAACCGCGGGTCAGCCAAGGTGTTTGCATTAGCAATAGTACCAGTAGACTTATTGTGCAGTACGAGATTCATCTTTGCTAGGCCGGCGGTGGTTGGATCATATTCTTGACCATAAATAGTAATGCCGTTTGGTGCTTCATCAGCAGCACGAATCAGTAGCGATCCTGATCCGCATGCTGGGTCATATACGGTATAAGACGCTCGTGTAGCTTTATTAATGCCGATCACTTTAGCTAAAATGCGGGATACTTCGGCGGGCGTATAGAACTGCCCCTTACTTTTTCCACTTTCTTGCGCAAACTCACGCATTAAGTACTCGTAGGCATCACCGATGATGTCATCTCCACCGGCTCGATTCTTTCTAAAGTCCAACTTTTCATCTTGAAAAATAGCAACGAGATTTGATAACTTATCTACTTTTTCCTTTCCGCTACCTAACTTGCTGTCATCGTCAAAGTCAGCTTGATCAATAATTCCGACAAGGTCATTTTCGTCTGCCAACTTGCGAATTACCTTGTTAATCCTATCCCCAATATCGGACTTACATTTTGCCTCTATTAAGTCATCGAAGCTGCCGCCTTTTTCGGGGATCTCAATCTCGGCATCCGGATCACCTTTGTATCGGTCTGTAACATATTTGATAAAAAGCAGCGTTAAAACATAATCTTTATATAGAGAGGCATCCATGCCACCTCTTAATTCATCGCAACTACTCCATAGTGATGTATATAATTCGCTTTTCTTAACAGCCATTCTGTGTCTACTCCTTAAACTTTCGTCAGCAACGAAGGAAATCTTTTTCATTGTTCAAGCTGCAGCTTCTACACTTTAAACCACTTGGTTCCACGACCAGCACCCACGGTTGTTACAATGCCTTCGCGTTTCATCTCTCCCAATACTTTTTCAATTGTGGTAACCGCTATGTCAGGGCAGGCTTGCGTAATTTCAGTTTTGGTAAATAATCCTACTTTTTCTTCTGCAAACTTGCGGATTCGTTCTTCTTTTGTCATCTTTATCTCAGATACAACGGCCACTCTTGATCCAAACTCTCGATAGGCAGCGAGAAGAACCCCCAGCATATATCTCACAAAAGGCCAAATATCATTATTGCCCTCATGCCAATGCTCGGAGCTTTGCTGTAATGTTGAGTAATAACTGTCCTTAGTTTTTTCAATTAAGGCTTCAATGCTAATATATTTGCCGACCATATAGTCATGACGATATAACAATAGCAATGTCAGCAATCGGCTCATGCGGCCATTTCCATCATTAAACGGATGAATACAAAGGAAATCTAGTATAAAAAGAATATCAACTAGCAGCGGTTCGGCTTTTTTTCTACCTACGGCTTCGTTATAGGTTATACACAGTGCGTCGACCGAATCCGCCGTTTCATAGGCGGACACCGGCTGAAATCGAACTCGCTTAACCCCAGCAGTATCTATTTCTTGGATGATGTTATCTGCACTTTTGAAAGAGCCACCAAATCCGTACGGAGAAAACTTATATAAATCCCGATGAAGTTGTAAAATGACATTTGGCTTTATAGAAATGTAATCGTGGCTTTCATGGATTGAATCCAACACATTTCGATAGCCAAGAATTTCTTCCTCTTCTCTGTTTGCTGGCGCAACATGCTCACTCTTTAATTCCTGTAGCCGTTGGTCAGAGGTATGGATGCCCTCAATCCGGTTGGATGCACCAGTGCTTTGGATTTTGGCTACTTCAACAAGTTTTAATAATATATCCGGCTGTTGTCGATAAAAATTAGCCTGTTTTCCTTTAAACTCATGTATCTGCACTAAAAAAGAAACTACGTCGCTTGGAACTGCCACCGTTTCTAAAAAGCTATAATCATAATTTCTCATTTCAAATCCCCATATATGCATATTTAGTAAGACATAATATGCATATATTATATCACATGTGGTGCCATTCAATCAAGTAATTTGTTTTTAATTGCATCAAGCCAATATATCTGCTTAATATATCTGCATATATTCCGAAATGCATTATGCATGAAAATGATGTCCTTTTGTTCATCCTCCATTATAAAAACCTCTATGTAGTTAGTCTTCAGTTTGCTTAAAACCTGTCATCGCAAAGCTCTCAGTGTTCTGAGCGCTTTTGCCAGGGTAGCTTTTCGGCAGGGACTACCGGCAAACCCGTTGTCCCTGCTATATTTATTAATCAAAGTATGATACACTCTGGTTCAGCACGATTCCGGATTTGAATTGAATCTCAATAAGATCATCCTTAACTGCCCTAATGCTTTGCAAGAGCCTCCTGACAAGGTCATTATCAAAGTTCCTGACTTCGCAGGTGGTTTTCTTCAGGCAGGCATCCATATCGTCAAGCCGCTTCTGAAAATTCTCAGCCATATTCTGCTCCCTCACCAACTCCAGCTTTTTCTGCTTCAGGGCGTTTATCTGCTCGGAGATTACCTTATACCTCTCGTCAAAATCCTCTGTAACAGCACCCTGCCGGGCGTTTTCCTCTATTAGCGCCAGCATCTCTGCCTGTAGCTTTTCTATCTGCCCATCGTATTGGGTAGGCACATTCTTGGTGGAGTAGCTGCCGATGACCCTGATGACATTCTCGCGGAAGGCTTCGACAAACTCACCGCGATTTTCCACGACGCTGTTGATTGCGGTCATTATGGCTTCGTGCAGGATTTCTTCTTTATAAGTAGGGGAGTGCTTGCAGTTCTTGGTCCCGTTCTTCAGGCGATTCTCACATCGCCACACGGCGCTTTTTTGTCCGTATTTCGACCAAACCTGCCTTCGGTAAGGCTGTCCGCATTCTTTGCATACCATAATATCTGATAAAGCAAATTTGGAGTTATGTGACATGTCACATAATGATGGTTATGTACTGAAAAATAATATGCGACGAAGAAGACCAAAAAGCTGGTTAATACCTACACGTATGGTGCTTTCATCGTCACATATAATTTTACAAATTCCATGGACTTCCTTAAGATTTGAATAGGATTTCACTTTTTGTGAAATCACTTCAAATCCAGGAGGAATTCCATGAAAAAGACAGTAGAGGAACTAATCACAGAGGCTTTACAGGTACTTGAAAGGAGGGGCAATTCACAATACTGTATTGACAATTACCGATATTTCTGGAACAGCATGACCCGATATTTCGATTCAGTTGGATGTCACGAATTTAATTTAGATGTTGCCCACGAATATCTCGCCTCACGCGATGCCGAGCAATGCGCAAAGCGGTACAGAAATTTTATGAAGCGGGGCATTCTGCTGCTTGATAGTTATCAGCGTTCCGGAATTATATTGAATAGATATTACTCTGTGGCACATTTGCTGGAAAACAAGACGTATAATGAGCTCTTGAATCAATATGCCACACATCTTGCCGAATTTAATTATTCCGCCAGTACAATCGACAACTACCTCGCACATAGTGCAACCTTTCTTTCATATCTGGAGAAAAGCGGGTTAAACGACATCGTGCATATGGAGACTGCTCATATCTTCGGGTATATCAGCACATTACAGAACTATTCCTCAGTTACGATCAAGCATACCTTGGGGGCTGTCCGTCTTTTTTTACGATACCTATATAGAAATGAATACATTCCTCATGATTTATCTGCCAAAATCGGGCGAATCAAGCAAACAGAGCATCATAAATTACCTTCCTTTTGGACAAAGGACGAAGTATTTGCGCTTTTGAATGCTATTGACCGTAACAATCCCAGCGAAAAAAGAGATTATGCCATGGTATTGATGGTAGCACGCCTTGGAATCCGCTCCGGTGATTTAAAAAAATTGAAATTTGAAAATCTGAAATGGTCGTCAAATACCATTGAATTCGTTCAGTCCAAAACTGGAGTGCCAATATCTCTTCCACTTTTGCGTGACGTAGGATGGGCAATCATTGATTATGTGGAAAATGCTCGTCCCCAAGTAGATTCGCCCTATGTCTTTTTGACACACCTTGCTCCATATGGGCCCCTATCAGAGAGAAATCATTTGTACAAAACAATTGAAAAATATATGATACGTGCACGGCTACCTATTGTTCAGAAGCGAAGAAATGGAATGCATTCCCTGCGGCATTCGCTGGCGACTACGCTCTTACAAGATAATGCTTCACTGCACATGATCTCTGACATTTTAGGACATACCTCCTCCAATTCTACAGCCATTTATCTACAAACGGATATTGAGCGACTGCGTCACTGTGCACTGAGCCTCGGAGAGGGCGGTGAGTAATCGTATGGCTGAATTTAATAATTTCATTTTTCAAAGTGGTTTCAAGGAAGCCATTAAGGGCCTGATTGCATTGAAGCACGGATTAGGACTGGAATACTATGGCCCAGCAGTGGTTCTCAAGCGTTTTGATAGCTTTTGCACTGGACATTATCCAGAACAAACTATTCTCAGCAAGGAGCTGGTGTTGGATTGGTTCTCCTCGTGTCGCAGCGGCAAACCAAAAACCATCCGACTTTCAATGACTCCGGTTAGCCATCTAGGGACGTATCTATGTAATATGGGAATTGCAGCATATGTTTTCCCAGTTAATACTCTTCCGCCTGATCACCGGTATACGCCGCATATATACAGTATGGATGAACTTCAAAGATTTTTTGCTGCGACAGATGATTGCCGATATACATGTGCGGCACCACTTCGCCACCATATCATGCCAGTATTTTTCCGTTTGCTCTATTGCTGCGGTCTTCGTAGTTCCGAGGCAATATCGCTTAAAACCTGTGATGTTGATTTGATTCATGGAGTTCTCACAATCAGGGAATCAAAAAACGGCAGCGAACGTTATGTTCCCATGTCGGAGGAAATGCGATTACGATGCGTGAATTATTGGGATGCAGTACATAGAGGTAAGCAGGAATATCTCTACTTCTTTCCATTACCGCCGCGAGAAAAAATCACTTACATGAACATCTATGGAAATTTCCGCAGATTTTTAAGAAATTCCGGTATATCCCATGGGGGACGCAGAAATCCTATTCGGATTCATGATTTACGGCATACCTTTGCCGTTCATTGCCTGAAACGGTGGGTTGAAGAGGGCAGAGATTTGAACACCTGTTATCCTTATCTACGGGTTTACATGGGGCATACGCTTTTTCGCTACACGGCGTATTATTTAAGACTTACGGCTGATCTGTACCCCAGCATTTCCACCAGACTGGAAGAAAGCTATCCTCACTTGATACCGGAGATTGGAGGTGATTTGTGTGAAGCCGAGTGACTTTTCTTACCACCTCACCCGCTATCTGACTAACTACCTTGCCGGGCAGCGCAATTCCAGTCGCAACACCCTTAGAACCTATAGGGACACCTTTAAGCTGTTTTTGGTTTTCTGCAAAACTGAGAAAGGTATCCAGCCGGAACGGCTGACTCTATCCAAGATCTCCGATACCCTCGTTAGAGAGTATTATGACTGGTTAGAGAAAACACGGGGATGCAGTCCCATTTCCCGTAACAATCGGAGAACAGCCATCAATTCATTCTTTAAATATGTCCAGATTGAAGCGCCAGAGCACCTTCTTCTTTGCCAGAAGATACTGTCTATCCCAAAGAAACGGTGTACAAAGCCAGTGATAGGATACCTTACCCCAGACATGCTGAAGCTACTTCTTTCAATGCCTGACAAAGCAAATGTTTATGAACGCCGGGAATTGGTGCTTATGACAGTCCTGTATGATACTGGCGCGAGAGTACAGGAGCTCTGCGATTTACGTGTCAGGGATCTCCGGTTAGAGTCACCCGCCATAGTAACGCTTACAGGCAAGGGGCGAAAGACAAGGCATGTACCTCTTATGAAAAATACCGTCAGTCTATTGAGCCGATATCTCGAAGATCAGCGAATTGAAAATCCATATGGATGTGACAGACCATTATTTATGAATAGGCATCATGCGGCGTATACCCGCAAGGGCATTTCGTATATTCTTGAAAAGTATGAGAAACGTGCAAGAGATGTGTCTTCATTGTTACCTGACTTTACAATTTCGCCGCATATTTTTCGTCACTCAAAAGCGATGCATCTTTACCAAGCAGGAATTGATCTTATATACATTCGCGATATCCTTGGGCATGTTGACATTGCAACTACGGAGGTATATGCACGTGTTGATACAGAGCGTAAGCGCGATGCCTTGGAAAACGCATACCCCGAAATCACAGGCTCCACACTCGCCGATTGGAATGATGATGAGGATTTGATTCGAAAACTCTCAAGGCTTGTGTAAAAAGCAGAATCATATGCGATGATGAAAGCACCATAAGTGTAGATATTAACCTGCTTTTTGGTCTTCTTCGTCGCATATTATTTTTCAGTACATAACCATCAGAGTTCTGACCGCACACATAGTCCATAAGCGCAGCGGTTTCTTCTCCGGTGAGAGTCTCCTTCAGTCCTGCAGTCATGACTCCCCACAGCTCGCCATCAACAACCTCCACTGTCGGGTACAGACTATGCACCTTTTCTTTAAGAGCTTCGTCGTGAATGTACTCGGCAAGACCTCGGTCATTTTCAAAGTGCCGGTTCTCCTTTGCTATGGCAGCGAGGATTTGATCCTCATATGACACCGCATCCCTGGACAAGATATCCTCCCGCTCATCCTCCGAGCAGTCATACTGAGGATAGCTGAAAATTTTCAGAGGGAAAAAGATACGCATTGTTTCGTTTGCCATTTTGATTTCCTCCATTCGTTTTAGTATGAGCCACTAAAAAAGGGCATAAAAAAAGCGGGGTATCTTCGTTAGAAAATACACCCGCAAATTTTCAGGAATCAGTTATATTCAATTAAATAAATTAGAATTTGTATTAACGTTCTACTCATAAGATTTATTTAGATGCATATACACTTTCATTTCCATCCGAATCAATTCTTATTAGTGTAAACGGCAAGGTAAAGTGCACAATTTTCGGCAAGGTAATGTCAGAGTTTTCGGCAAGTAAAGTGCATAATTTCCGGCAAGTAAAGTGCATAACTTTCGGCAACCGAAGTAAGGCTCTGAGCACA
>JAEYRV010000001.1 GCA_023435305.1 Bacillota bacterium | reverse complement strand
CCTCTGCAAGAGGTATTCCTCAATAGTGGAGGAATGTCACGCAAAATTTATCAGAGAGCCATTTGGCTCT
Source organism: Bacillota bacterium (assembly GCA_023435305.1). Classification (GTDB taxonomy): domain Bacteria; phylum Bacillota; class Clostridia; order Acetivibrionales; family DTU013; genus DTU013. The sequence goes on along the minus strand of JAEYRV010000001.1, from coordinate 30,410 downwards.
TTGTTTACGTTATCACTGACTTTAAAGTTCGCAAGTTTCTCTGTGACCGATTTCTCGATCATCAAATCACTCTAGAAATTTTCGAGTTCCTTTACACACCTGCAGATTTTACTCTGCAAGTACATATTGTCTCTCACTGTTTACTTTTCAAGGTCCATTTTTCCCTCCGCCATTTTCTGTGGCGGATATTAAGTTTACCACGTTTGCTGCCATTATGTCAACAGCTTTATCACTTGTACTTTCTTCCAGTCGCTCAGTGACATTTAAGCTCTCAAGCCTAGTTATCACTTCGTTTCTGTCGCCATTCTCACGGCGGAATGTAATCTTACCACGTTTGCTGCTGTAATGTCAACAGCTTTATCTCTTGTACTTTCTTCCAGCCACTCAGTGACACATAAGCTCTCAAGCTGCCATCACTTCGTTTCTGTCGCCGTTCCTGCGGCGGAATGCTATCTTACCATTTCTGCTGCACCCATGTCAACAGCATTTCACTTGTACTTTCTTCCAACTTATCAGTGACTATTCTTGCTTTTGCATACGATGTATATCTACTTCCGGATATCCGGGCATATATCATACAGCTTATTCAGCAACGTTGATTTCTCCTCGCAGTCGCTGCAGTCACGCAAAAAGGTATTGATGCCTTGGGGCTTCCACAGTATTCCCTCAGAGTCGGAAGCGAGTGAATCAATGATATCTGATAACTGCCGGTAATACTTTTTCAACATGGCATCACATTTCTGATCGATCTCCAGACAATCTGCGTCTATATCAAATACACCTGGCTCGCTATCTCTGGCCGGTTCATTTGCTCCCTTTATAATAGAAGCTTCAAAGTTTCCGCTTTCCTTGTTCCACACAAATTCAACATTCTTCTTTGCTTTCAGCTCAACTCCGCCATATTCATCAGCGATATCAAGAAACAAATAATATCGTTTTACAACGTCATAATCCACCTGTATCCTAATATCTTTTGTTTTGTGTATCACAGGTTTTGAGGCACTGACAGAGTATGCTCCATATAAGCTGTCCTCGTAAGCATCATATGGGTAACTTAGAGCCAGTTCTATTCCGTTCTCTGTCATATGGTACCAATCGCTGTAATTCATACTGACCCCGGTGCCATATCCCTTACAGGAAACACCTTTGATCCAGACCTCATCTTCAGCGGTTATCAGCTCATACTCCGTCCCGACGTTTCGGCCTCCGAAAGGAATATCTCCCACAAAGCTGAAGCTTCCATCGCCCTCAGGTCTGTACACTAGCATCCTCAAATCAAAAGGATTATATATATTAACAAAAGAATACGGCTCGGCAGCCAAGTCCAATCTCATTTCTTTTATTTCAAGCCTGTCAGGTTCTCGCCCGGTCCATTCACCGATGCCAAGATTACTGCAAATATACTCCATAAAATACGGCTTGCCGTTATCAAACAACTCTATAATTCCAGCAGGGTCGATTCCCACAGGGTCGATTCCTACAGACTTTCTGCTGTTCACTGCAAATAATTTTTCAAAGCCTTCATTGAATTTATCATCCGGCTTTATTGCGAAAATCATTTTATCAGTAAGAAGCACATACTCCTCCGGCTTGTCCGTCAATCTTGCTAAAGTTATACTTTCGGCCATGGCAAACGTGCTATAGCTATTTGGGGAATCGATCTGAAGCCGTGTATCACTTGAGTCGAACTGTAAGGTCAGGCTCTGGCTTCTTTTTTCAATGTCCTGCTTCTCAGCCTGCATTTCATCATTATCATAGTACCTTCTACTGTCAGTGACAGTGAAGTTCTGACCTGCGATAAAGCTGTCGGCAAAATCATACATCATTACACAGGCTTCATAATAATTCAGCCGATTGTTCCCTTTATCATTTAACTGCAGCTTCCAATACTGATCAGGTATACTGATTGCAGCAGGCAGCTTAATGTTTGCAGGCTCCGATACATAGCCCTCCTCCAGCCGGTCCAGGAAGAAGGAAAAGCTTGACCATGGTGCCTCTCCTGCCTCATATGCCCCCGCAGGGAAGATAACATGTCCGATAGCGGTATCCCGCTCTACGGCCATCATGTTATATCCGAAATCCATGACCAGTACCTGTCTGTCGTCTGGGCCCCTGAACTCTACTCTATGTGTCGCTTCGGGCAATTTGCCTGCGCTTGTATATTTTTGATTTCCTATTTGCTTTAGCAGCTCATTTATCAGTTCAGGATCAGTGCAAGTAAAATGCGTATTTTCAGATTTGTTATCGACTATCACACTGGATATTTCGACCCCATTAACACATTTTTGACCAGTTTCATCATTATTAATTTTTATATCACCGGCATATATACCTGATATCCATATATCAGATGCACCTGATGCCGGCTCATTTTCAACAGAAGCAGGTATATTGGCTCCCATGTCGGAGTTTGTTCCACATGCAGTCAAAATGCTGATTGCCATTAGTAATAGGATCAGTTTTTTCATATTGAATACCCCACAGAAGCAAAACGATATGTTAATGAATACATTATAAGGCAGTTCATCTATCCATTAGTTAATAAATTGTTAATTAGGAAAAACTTTTTATTTACACAGGCAAAATTTATTACATTTCCCCTGCCTGGAGTGTTATGAGTAAAATGAATAGAAATATTTCATTTCTAATTGTTGTTTGCTCAAATATCAGAGTTTTTGGCACATTTCAAACAAAAAGTGATGTATCTTTGAAGTTTCTTCGACGTGACTGTTAACATAAGTGCTGGCAGAAGACATTATGTCGCCTTCAACAACATAACAGTGCCCAAAACTAATGAATTTGAACACTGCCATTCGCCTGTCGCCAAACGTTTTCTGCCTCACTATACATATATTATGTTTCCTAGTCACGAAAAATTATGCCCAGATGACCATGTCTTTGTACACCGTGGCAGTGATATCTCCCCAAAACAGGTATTTATGTTTGTCGTGCTTGTCCGATAGGCCCATGCACAAAAATTCCAGTTGTGGGGAAATATTTGATAACATCGAAAACTTTTCATGGATAAAGAATACATAACGTGCGAATCTGAACATTATGTTACTTTGCGATAGTGATATAGTGGCACACTGTTCTCCGCTGCAGTTATATTTCCCCACAACCGAAATTATTGTGCACCGTGCTTGGCCTCCCCAATGAAAATCAAGTAACTTCAGTTTGAAAGAAGTGTCTACTTATTGCTGACTATTGCCTCAAGAGCTGAAAATACGCATAGGGCCGGAGTGGGCCCGGTTTCGCCTGGTCACATTATCACTTATGGTAAAGCTTTTTAGTCTGGTATTGAGGCTCACAGGTAATATTCACGCCAAGCTTCTGGAATACATTTTCGTCTACCCGGGACAATATCACCGACGAATGAGCTTCACAGCCGCGAAGCTTGGGCAGCTGCTCCATTGCAAGTGCCGCTGTTGGATTTGTTGCTGCGCATATGGACAAGGCTATAAGGATCTCATCCGTATGCAGGCGTGGATTGTGATTGCCCATATGATTGACCTTCAGCGCTTGTATAGGCTCTATGATTATTGGAGAAATCAGGTGCATATCATGATGGATGCCACCGAGTTCCTTCAAAGTATTTAAAATCAGCGCAGCTGATGCCCCAAGCAGCGAGGTGGTCTTTCCGGTCACTATACGACCGTCATCCAACTGAAGCGCAACTGCAGGTCCGCCTGTAGATTCGGCGCGACTATTTGCCGCTTCTACCACAGGCCTGTTTGCCGGAGATATGCCAAGCTGCTTCATCAGCAGCTCCAGTCTGTATACTTCGGCTTTGTCGGCCATACCCTGGCGCTGTGCACAGCGCGTATTGTAATATCTGCGTATTACCTCCTGTTCGGAGGCTCTGCATACTGCATCATCATCTGTAATACATAATCCGGCCATATTAACACCCATATCTGTTGGACTTTTGTAGGGCGATTTTCCTTCTATTTTTTCGAAAATCGCATTCAATACAGGGAAAATTTCAATATCCCTGTTATAATTCACTGTTGTGACACCATATGCTTCAAGGTGGAACGGATCAATCATATTTACATCATTAAGATCTGTAGTAGCCGCCTCATAAGCTGCGTTTACAGGATGCTTCAATGGGAGGTTCCAGATCGGGAAGGTTTCAAATTTTGCATACCCTGCCTGTATGCCGCGTTTGTGTTCATGATAGATCTGCGACAGGCATGTTGCCATTTTTCCGCTTCCGGGCCCGGGTGCCGTGATAACGATTAGCGATCTGGTCGTTTCTATATAATCGTTTCTGCCATAGCCCTCATCACTGACGATCAATGGGATGTTCGCAGGATAATCAGGTATGGGATAATGTCTGAACACTTTGATTCCGAGGTTTTCCAGTCTCTTCTGGAATATATCTGCCGTATACTGTGAACGGTAGTGAGTAATGACAACGCTTCCGACATAGAGTCCGATTTCACGGAAGGCATCTATCAGCCGAAGAACATCCAGGTCGTATGTAATGCCGAGATCGCCGCGACGCTTGTTCTTCTCAATATCATCGGCGCTTATGGTAATTACTATTTCCGCCTGATCCTTGAGTTTCATCAGCATCCTTACCTTGCTGTCAGGTTTGAAGCCGGGCAGAACCCTTGATGCATGATAATCGTCAAAGAGCTTGCCGCCGAATTCCAGATACAGCTTCCCGCCGAAATATGCTATTCGGTCAAGAATTTTCTGTGACTGCAGACGAAGATACTCATCATTGTCAAATCCTATTCTGTTCATGATACACTCCCGTTAATCAATAAAATAGCCCTGAAACAGTCGAGACAGGGATATGTTCACAACCCGTTTTTATTTCCTTACCCACAATAACATATTGGACAACCAGCGTCAATTACAAAGGGGCACAAAAATTCTACATTTTCCGAAATTATTTTAAAAAGGCTGTCCCTAAATGAATATTGGGACAGCCTCCTTTCTACAGAGCTATACTAAACAACATATTGCCTGTAACGCCTGAAATCAGCCTCAGTACATTCCAGTACAAGCTTCGTACCTCCATTTTCATAATGCATTTCCTTCACATTCGCATTCTGCCTGAAATACGATACCAGATTTCCAAGCTCATATGGTATCAGCATCACACAGTCAACATAGTCCTTGAATACATATCTGCCGATCAATCGGACAAGCTCTTGAAGGCCTGATTTATCCCTTGCCGAAATGTAGATGCTCTCATCATCATGTCTGACATCAGGCATTTTAAGATCAGTCAGATCCACTTTGTTATATACGCAGATGGCCGGTATCCCTTCGGCTCCGATCTGTTTCAGGGTATCATTCGTCACATCGATCTGACGCTCATACTCCGGATCCGATGCATCCACGACATGGAGCAGCAGATCCGCCTCCTTCACCTCCTGCAGAGTAGTCCTGAAAGCCTTTACCAGATTGTGCGGGAGCTTGCTTACAAAGCCTACCGTATCTGATAAAAGGAACTCCTTGTTATTGGGCAGCACTATATTTCGCACCGAGGTCTCAAGTGTTGCAAACAGCATATCCTTCTCGAGCACCTTTTTATTGTCAGGCTTTTGTGAGAGCTCTACCAGGGCATTCATCAATGTTGACTTGCCTGCATTTGTATAACCGACAAGCGCCACCCTCGGCAAGCCTGATTCATTCCTCTTTTTTCGCTGGGTCTGGCGCTCCTTTTCTATCAGGTCAAGCTCACGTTTCAAATCGGCGATCCTTTGCCCTATCCTTCTTCGGTCCAGAACTATCTTCTTCTCACCCGCTCCCCTGTTGAGCGTTCCGATGCCTCCGCCGCCGACCTGCCTGTCCAGAGCACCGTTCATTCCCACAAGCCTTGGAAGCATGTACTGCAGTCTGGCAGACTCGACCTGGAGAACGGCTTCCTTTGTTTTTGCCCGCTGTGCGAATATATCAAGAATGAGAGCAGTCCTGTCGAGTATCCTGCATTCCAGAGCCTTTTCCAGATTCCTTAGCTGTTTTGGAGTCAGTTCATTGTCAAATATGACCACATCGGCTTCCATTGCATCAATGAGCTCTGAAACCTCCTTCACCTTTCCTGTTCCGATATAAAAAGCATTGTTCACCGATTTCAGATTTTGCTCCGCTCGTCCCGCTATTTCAAGCCCGCAGGCCTCTGCAAGATTTTTCAGCTCCTCCATCGATTTGTGGAAATCCATGTCATTGTTCAGGTTTACACCCACCAGCAATGCTCTCTCTTTTTTATCCATAATAATTTGTTCCATAAATATATCTCCTTCCTGTCAACATGGTCGTCAACGATCCCATATCTGTTAACAGGGTTCTCCGATCAAAAATTATAGCGGATTCCTATAGTCTTCCCAATACTATTCCGGTACACAAAACCACAGAGCTGCCCAGGCATTGGAAGTATATAAAAAAGAGCTGCAAATGAAACCGATCCACCCGCAACTCTTATACTCTATTATCAGGCATACCGCAGGCGCCAACGCCCGATAGCAATGGTTCAATCCGCTATTTCGTTCTGTATTGCTACAAGTCCTGATGCCCCGTATTTTTCTCTCAGCTTCGGTTTTTCTATTTTGCCGGTGGGATTTCGGGGCACCTGGTCGAATATTATCTTCTTCGGTCTCTTGTATCTCGGCAGGGACAGACAGAACGTATTTATATCATCTTCGGTGCAGGTGCATCCGGGCTTCAGCTCTATTATAGCAGCAGCCAGTTCACCCTGTCGCTTGTCAGGCAATCCGATAACTGCGACATCCTTTATCGCGTCATGTGCGCGGAGATAATCTTCTATCTGTACAGGATAGATGTTTTCACCGCCGCTGATGATCACGTCCTTCTTACGGTCGACCAGGAATATGAAGCCATCCTCGTCCATTCTTGCCATGTCGCCGGTAAAAAGCCAGCCGTCCTTTAAAACAGCTGCCGTGGCTTCCGGGTCCTTATAATAGCACTTCATGACACCGGGGCCTTTTACAGCCAGCTCTCCGACCTGGCCCTTTTCAACGGGCTTTTTGTTCTCGTCGACGATCATGACCTCCCAGTTGTAACCGGGCACGCCGATGGCTCCAACCTTATGGATATTTTCCACCCCAAGATGTACGCAGCCCGGTCCGATCGACTCGCTCAGTCCATAGTTGGTATCGTACAAATGGTTCGGGAAATATTTTTTCCAGCGCTGGATCAAACTTGGCGGTACAGGCTGGGCGCCTATATGCATGAGTCTCCATTGAGAGAGCTCATAATCCTCAAGTCTGACATCACCTCTGTCTATCGCATCCAAAATATCCTGAGCCCATGGCACCAGCAGCCACACATTTGTGATCTTCTCCTCCGAAACCGTTCTCAATATCCATTCGGGCTTTATTCCACGGAGCAGAACAGCTTTGCTGCCCGAGATCAAGCTGCCGAACCAGTGCATTTTTGCACCTGTGTGATACAAGGGAGGGATACACAGGAAATTATCTTCCCGGCCCTGTCCATGATGCTTCTGCTCGGTTTCACATGCTGAGACCAGACTGCGGTGGTCGTGGAGAATAGCCTTCGGGAACCCTGTGGTACCCGATGAAAAATATACAGCGGCATCATCCTCATCCGTCAGCTCGACATCGGGAGCCTCTGAACAGCAATTAGCCGTCAGCCGGTCATAATTTTCCGCAAAGGAGGGACGGTTCTCTCCCGAAAAGAAAAGTGTCCTCACTTTTGGGATCTGGTCGTATATGGATTCCATTCGGCCGATAAACTCGGGACCGAAAATCAAAGCTATCGTATCGGACAGATCAAGACAATATTTTATCTCTTCGGCAGTGTATCGGAAATTAAGAGGCACGGCTACCGCGCCTGATTTCAGGATGCCAAAGTAGATGGGCAGCCACTCAAGGCAGTTCATCATCAGTATCGCAACCTTTTCACCCTTTTTAATGCCGCGCTTGAGCAACAGATTGGCCATCCTGTTAGCCTTCTCGTCAAATACACGCCAGGTCATATCTCTGCGGTATTCACCCGCCGGATTGTTTTCTATAAGCTCGTATTCACGCCAGATGATATTATGGCTTTCCTGAAGATCCAGATTGATCTCCGTGAGACATGTTTCATTGCCGTACAATGCGGCATTTCTGGATAAAAATTCTGTGATAGGCATAACTCTACCATCCTCCCGTTCTGCTGCACAGTAATAGGCGCTGTGCTGTAAGAAATTAATCTGCCATGCTTCGTAACTGCAAAACACTAAAATAGATTATATGACAATACCGGCATTTTATCAACAGTTTGTATGATGAGTCATACACAGAAAAGGGAAGAGAGCCACGAATTAGTTTTCATGAATCTCTTCCCTCTATTAACGTTATTATGATCTTATTCTATCTTTACAGAATCCATTACCTTCCTGACCTCAGCTCCAGCTGCCTCATCATCTGCCATATAGGCTCCCTGTATCATGAAAAGCTGCTTTCCCTTCATGAAGTAGAAGTATTCCTGTCTTTGGACAAAGGAGGAGGTAATACTGATATCCATAGTAAATCCTGCCCCATCATAGCCCGCCATCTTTTTATTTTCCACCGCAGAGTATTCCGCATCCTCGAAATACTCCTTTATCTGCTTGACGGCTTCTTCGGCAGCTCCTTTGGCATCATCGGATTCATCAGGCAACCAGGCCTTTGTTACCATCATCATGTTAAAGCCGCTTGTAGCACTGAACGGTACAACTGCGTCCTCATCCCGCTCCCATCCCTCCGGCAGGTCGGCGGTGACCTTTACATCATCATTTGCAGCGGCTGCAGCATCAATATCAGCCTGATCGATATCCTCTATCAGGTCTTGGAGATCGGGATCAAGCGTCACACCTGAATCGTCCAAAGCATCAAGCGCTTCATCGATATCTTTATCTGATACATCACTTTTCCCTGCCGGTTCATCAGTCTTTTTCTTAACTCCGACGCATCCGGTAAGCATCGTGAGTACAATGCAACAAACCATAATTACCGCTAATAATCTTTTCATATTTATCCTCCACATCATGCGAATTATATCTACATTAATTCTACCATGTAATGGTTATATGGGCAATTATTTTATGCATTCATCTTTATCTGACAGAAGTTCAAAAAAAGAGCTGCCCCAAAGGGGAGTTCAGCTTAGGGATTTACGAAAACAAGTAAATTTGGGGCTGAATTTCTTCAAGCGGGAGCCAAAAGTTAAGACCACACTGAAGGATTAAATCTTTTGTGTGGTCTTTCTTTATATATTGATTGTTTATATGATGATTATTCCATTAATAATGATTCTAAAGAGCTTTATATTTAACACAAGAGACCTTATATAGAAACAACATCCATACTCTCAAATAATTAGGATGGATGTTATTTCGTTTGTGTCAAGTAATTGTGCTTAAAATATTTACTTTTCCATCAGTTGACAAAAGCGCATCAGTATAGTGGCTGCTTGACTGCGAGTAGCGCTGCCGGCTGGTTCAAGTTTGCCTGCGTTTCCTTCTATAAGACCATTGGATACAACCCATGTCATAGCCTCGAAAGACCATGATGAGACCGCTACTGAGTCGCTGAAGGCTGATAGATCAATACTACTTATGCTTGCTTCATAGCCCTTGAACTTGGAGTAGTTCATAAGAATTACAGCCATCTGCTCTCTGGTAAGAGTGTCTTTTGGACCAAAACAATCACCATAACCTTTTACTATATTGTTATTTGCTGCCCAAGCTACAGCGTCAGCGTACCATTCATTGCCAAAGATATCAGTAAATTCAGCGCTGCCTGCTGTGGGGTATCCTTCCATACGATAAAGTATGGTTACGAGCATACCGCGTGTTGTAGCCAAATTAGGCGAGAATTCCTTGCTTGACGTGCCTTCCATTATCTTGTGCAGATTGACGAATCGAACCGCTTCATAATACCATGCATTCTCAGAAACATCGGTAAATGGGTTTCCCCAAAGTACGGATTCATCATAGCCTACGGCATAGAGTGATAGATGGCTTGTTGTAAAAGTAACGGTTCCAGTTTTTGCATCGTAAGAGGATTCAACTTTCTGAAGATTGCCTTGTGCATCCAAATACCATACTACAACGCCTGAGGGGTCCTCCCCGGCTTTTAGCTCATACGGCAAGGAAATGGTAATTGATCCACCGTCGAAGCTGCTGATATATTTGTCACCGCTGCTTATGGAGATGTCATATACGGGGTCATTGGCTACTGCTGCTTGCTGCTTTGAGTTAAGCTCCTGCTTGGTATCTACCTGTGCTACACTAATATTGATAGTGGAGCCTCCTGCTTGTGCTGCAATTGAAGCAGTAGTTTGGGCATCTATGTCCAGCTTGCCAATGCCAGAAACCAATGAAAGCTTTTCTACCTTACTGTCGCTAAAAACAGTTAGTGCATCTTTAGGAATAGAGAACTCTACCTTATCAGCATTTGCAGGAGTGTTTACCTTAATCTCAACAGCAGCCGCTGTTTTTCCTTTCTCTGCTACAGCTTTGGCTGCATCTACAGCAGCCTTCACAGCAGCACTGTCTACTGAAACAGTAGTCGTACCATCGCTGCTACTGACTTGAGCTTCCACAGCTGCAGTTGAAACACCATTAGTAGTAGTAACGCTGCTACCGTTGTCTTCTGGTGGAAGTGCAGGTGTGAAAGAACCACCACCTCCTCCGGATGACGGAATACTTGTAATAGTGAGCGTACCGTCTGCTTTTGTTATAACATAGTTTGCATGCTCGATGGTTACAGTATCCTTGTTTATCCATTCAACGGTGTAGGTGCCGTTGGTTTTGCTATTTGCCAGGGCATCGGCGCCATTTTTCATTGCAAACTCTGGAGTGCCTGTAGGCGTTATTGTATCGCCACTGACAAGTCCTTCATAGATTAGTGTAAACTCAGTAGGAAGCGGTGCGCCGTTATATATTGAGATGTTTTGAGGTTTTACAGTCAGAGCCTTTTGGGCAATGGTAAACTGAATTTCCACCTCTCCCATAAACTCGTAATTGTCATCGGGAATTTTAACAGTCAATGTATGGTTCCCAGCGTTCTTGGGAGCGGAGCCGCTTGACCAGATATACTCATACGTTCCTGTATAACCCTGATTATTAGCTGGTGTCCCGCTGTGAGATATTACAGAGCCGTTGTAAGTTTTATTTGTAACACTTACGCCTGTAATGGTCACTGGAGTCTTGCCCACCAAAGTTACTGTCACGTTGATGATAACATCTTCATAGTTTTGCATCATAACGGTTACGGGAATTATTGCTGTCTTATTCTCATCACCGATGTTGGTAGAGAAGGTGATGCCTGCGGAAAGGTTGGCCACACTACCATTAATTATTTCAGTATCACCTGTTGCCAAACCGGCTATGAAGATGGATGTACCACAATCTGCAGGCAAACCAGTTATGCTAACTGTCACATTGCTATGTGCCTCGCTAAAGAGCAAGCTCTTGTTCACTCCGCTAACTGTGGGTGCGCTGGCCTTGTTTACGGTCAGTGTACCCGATGTGATGGTTACGTCATAATTTGCACTTCCTGAGGTGCCGGTAATATCATAGGCTCCCACACTAGAGGCAATCGTAGCCGTGGTGCTCAGTGTGATGTCGAGGTCATTTTCATCGTCGCCGCTCACAAGCATTTCGCTAGGATTTAATATCGAAAACGTTGGGTTAGGTTCTCCGAACTTCCTTGATGTGTCGTTCGCGGTTACTGTAATTGGCTTTTTGCTTACAGTCAATGTGTAATCTATGGATGTCTCACGATACTGCCCTTCCACCTCTGCAGCTGTAGCTGTGATGGATGCAGTACCCGCACATTTAATTGTCACTTCACCTGTCGTAGCATCAACGACTGCAACGTCTGTGTTACTACTGGAGTAGGTAATAGCGCCACTACCTACACTGTTGTTTGTAGCTATATTGGTAAAGGCTGCCTCGCCGTAAGTCTTGTTCATCACGCTGGAGGTCTCGAAGGACAGTTCCTGCGGATCACCCTCCACAACGGTGAGAACTACAACCTTGCCTGTAGTAACTTTGGTTGTGTCATAATTGGTTTCAGACGCATTTGGCACAAACTTAACATATAAATAGTGGCTTCCAATGGTTAAAGCATTGACGGTTGTATTAGTTGCCTGCTGTGTTGTACAGGCTTCATCGTGCCAGATTGTTACCTCACCTGACACAGTCTCGCCGTTAACTCCATTTGCTGCAGCAGGCAAGCTTATCTCAGAAAGACCACCGCCCTGTGTGAACTCCTGAGCCTGCTGAGCCTCGGTCAGATTGTATGTATAATCCGCGACAGTTATAGAACTAATGACATCTACCGTGGTAGCACCACCTGCCAGAGTGTAATTTTCAGAGTTAGCTCCGGCAAGACCTCCGATGGTCAACGTGACTGTGCGGTTTGAACTGGCATCCTTACTGTCAAAAGAAGATACACCTATGATATTAACAGTTGCAACCTCTGTTCCTACAAGATCAACGAGAGCCACACTGCCGGAGACATTGGCCAGTGAGCAGTTGGTGGTTCCGTCATATACTTTTGTCACTATAGCAGCAGAGGAGTCCAGATTTGTTTCGCCTATGACCTTGACGGTTATGTCTCCCTTAAGGTTGGCTGGAAGGTTAATTGTGTAGTTATGGATACTGCTCGTCTGTCCTCCTTGCGTGTAGGTATAGGAGAGACTGTTTGTGTTGATTTCTATTTCAGTTCCAACACCCATAGATACATAGCGTGGATTTGAAGCTACGATGTCTGACAGGCTATCGTCTCCGCAGAGGTCATCGTTATTCACTGACAACGTTAGCGATTCAACTAAGTTTCCATCTCTATACACATCTGTTGTGCCGTCGTATTCCTTTGTGAAGAAATCGCCGCTGTAGATGGCGGTTATAGATTTGGCATTTATCCAAAATTCGTCCAGTTCGGCTGTCATATCCTCATAGGCTGTGCCGTCCTTACCAGTTGCGGTTACATAGTAGGCTCCGGAATTTATCATCTCCGTTGTTTCAATTCTGGTACTCTGGCCATGGGGAATATGTTCGATTTTAATTGTGTAGTCCTGATCTTTGACTAGCGTATCTCCATTTATATTTTTTACAGTAAAGGCAGGTTTTTGATCTGTACCGTTGTATGCTTTAGTCTGATTTCCCCAGTCTGAAGTCAGTTGGAGAGTCTCGATTACCTCGCCTGTAAATGTGAGTTGCGAGCCGCTCTCAACACCGCCTACGTAATTCTCGTTCTCACGGAAGTATAATACGCCTTCGAAACCATATATGGTATTATCCTTCTTTATGGATAATGTAACATCAAAGAGGTTGTGATGTTCGTAGCCTGTCCAGGTGTTTATATCCTCAGCAATAGGCAACCATAAGGAGGATGTGGGGTTCATATCCTTGATGCCGTAGGAATAAGTTAAGTTACTTGATTTATCGGTGAGAGTCATGGAAACGATTTCACTGCCATCATTGAAGGATACTCCTTGAGGCATGCCTTCAATGTTGTAGAAGTAGATATTGGCAGGATAAGTCATTGTGCTGCCGTCAGCTGCTGTGGGCCAGGGAACTGGTCTTGCCACTGTAGTTTGATATGTGCTTATGGGAATACTAAGATTTCCTCCAGTGACCTTTATCCAGCCTCCGGCATCAGTTGCGCCCTTTCCTTGTCCTATCACGGTTGCATCGTCGCCGTAAATCGGATTGTTATGAGAGTCTACTGCTACTTTAACAAAACCGCCGGAAATAGTAATGTTGCCTGCGCTTCCGGCTGATCCTCCGCCGATGAGTGCAGGTGCAGTTGTGGCTGTAGTTGCACCATAAGGATAAACTTCGACATAGGAAACTTCGACAAGTCCGCCTGAAATATTTATTACGCCGCTGCTTGCACCATTACCTCCGCCGATGCCAGCACCTCCTACGCCTGTTCCGCTTGAAGCTGTATCTCCGGTTGAAGGATCATATACCGTTACACCTGCATTTGCGTACACAGTGCCTCCAGAGATACTTATATTGCCGCCGTTGCCACCAATATTGGTTCCTCCTCCGCCGCCGATGCCCGCTGCGGAGTAATAGAATGAATTTACACCATAACCAACTTTTTTATTAGTACTTGCAGTGGGAGTATCATCAATGCCATAGTAGCCATAGTATTGTCCTACCTGCCCGCCGCTAATGTTTATAGTACCACCATTGCCACCGATACCTGAGCCGTTATTGGCCCTGCCGTCACCACCACCAATGTGACTTGTCAGCACGGTTCCGCTTTGAATAGTAATGTTGCCGCCGTCGCCACCATTGCCGCGGCTTCCTCCGCCTATAGAGGAAGCTTTTACAGTGCCGGTGGTGTTTATGGTAATATCACCGCCAGCTCCTCCAATGTAGTCATTGGCGTTGTCACTGTAAATGTTCCAGTGGCTACCTCCGATATGTTCAACTGTTTCATTATATTCGTTGCCGCCAACCGATGCATTATCTAAAATCTGTATTGTTCCACCGGCGTATCCTGTATAATCATTATCGCAGCCCGATGAACCGATAGTGGAAGCGCTCTTCACTACAGCATTTCCTTTAATGGTAATGGTGCTGCCAGAATTGTCGCCTCCTCCTATTGGCGATTTATAATTGTATCCCAACGAATCGACTACTGCGTCGCCAGAAATCTCGATGGTACGGTTATCAGAGCTGCGCATATCGCCGCCGATGCCAATACCGTCGTAACTACTAAAGCCCTTTGCAGTAATCGTTCCACCGGTGATTTTGATATTTAGATACTCTGTGCTTTCACTATTGTTGTCTTTATCAAAATCACCGCCAATGCCTACATCAGAACCATAGGCTTTGACAACTCCTCCGGAAATCTCAATATTACTAGCGCCCGGTACTCCATATGCATTGCCACCGATTCCTACGCTTCTAAGGTATGTACCCGATGCGTTATCCGGGTTAACGCCTTCACTGTAAGGGATACCATAAGCGTTGACGGTACCACCCGTAATGATGATGTTGCTTATAAAATTAGCGGATGCGGAAGGGTTATAATGTGCATCATAGAATCCTATGCCGGTCATATCACCATAAGCTGTTACAGTGCCGCCGTTGATGGTAATAAAGCTGCTGCAGTCAACATTGTCCGAGGTGATAATACTGCCTATACCAATGCCGCCAGGGTAGTTTTCAGTGCCATATGAAAAGGCATTTACAATACCGCTGTTGATTGTTATATTGCCGCAAGCTCCATTTTTATTTCCTATTGCAGCATTATATCTTCCGGAATACGCATTCAAGGTTCCGGTGCCGTTAATTGTAATTGCTGTGCCTTGAGGTACATGAATGGCTTCAGCATGTGCACAAAATATGTCGCTGTCTATATAGTGTGTATCCAACGTGTTTGTGCTACCTTCAGATAGCGTCAGTTCCAGCGTTGCTGTATCTGAAAGTTTAATGGGTGCAACGCAGTCATCTGCTGTATTATTGATACTTAGCTCATTCAGCGTCAGGTGAGCTTCAGTAGTTCCAGCTACCAGAACCTGTATATCTACGCCTGTGCCTGACAGGGTTAGCTGTGTACCCTCAAGGATTGTAAGCGTCTTTGACTCTTCATCCCAGCTGTAATCTGTGCCTGCTACTCCACCTGTGACAGTGATCCCATCATAGGTGTCTGCTGCAAATACAGCAGTTGACAATATAGAGAACACCATGCAAAGAATCAGTGTCCATGAAATGGCCGTTTTCGTAAACTTTTTCATAGAATACCTCCGTCTTGATTTCATGAGTTACAAAACTTATTAATACTTCTGTTGTTAATAATCAACTCCTTTAATATAATTGTGTCTCAACAATATAATACAGATATACTGTTAAGCTTTCTTTCACATGAGATGCGAACCTATAACTTAGTGCTAATTACATGACACTATAGTTACTTTAACGTTAAAGTGAGTTAAAATTAGGATATCATAAATGATAGAATTCGTCAATTGACTAACCTACGTCGTAAAATTTTGAAATTGTTTATGACGGTAAACTGGTATATACTATAGTAATTAAGGCATACTTAAATGAGGCAAGGAGGATATCATGGATAATAGGCCAACCATCATAACAATTGCACAATTAGCAGGAGTATCTCATGTTGCTGTTTCACGTGCATTGCGCGGTTGCAGTGATATTTCTTCTGAAACTACGGAGCGTATTAAGGAGATTGCCCGCAATATTGGATATATGCCTAATGCAGCCGCCCGAAGCCTTTCTTCAAAACGGTCCAATTCCATTGGTATGATTGTTCCCACGATGGCCGAAAATACTGCATATAGTACAGTTTTTAATGAGATTAGTATGCTTGCCGCAGCGAATAACTATTGCGTTCTTTTAGGGAGCAGCCATCGAAGCACCGATTTGGAACGCAAACATTGCCAAATGATGTGTGAGAACAGGGTGGGCGCTCTTATAGTAGCATCCTCCGGCAGTGATATATCACATATCAAAGAAGCCTGCAAAGGCCTTCTGCCTGTCATATTTATAGGCGGCAAAGCAGGTACTGAAGAGACGTATTCACTGTACTGTGATTACCGGCACAGTGCAACTATTGTGGTGGAGCATCTATATGATTTGGGGCACAGAGAAATTGCACTATTTACCTATGGACCCGAGAATAATACTATTCACCAGAAGAAAGATGGGTTCACCGAAGAAATGACAAAACGAGGTCTTATACCGCATATTTATACTCATGGCCATGCTGATAAAACAAGCACAGCTGGTCGTGAGCTTGCTGAGTACCTGATCAACGACGAAAAGCTCCCGACAGCTATTTGGTGCGCCAGTGACCTAATGGCTATGGGTGTACTTAATGCTTTAAGAACTCATGGAGTACGTGTACCCGAAGATATTTCGCTGATTGGACACGATGATCTCTATTTTAGCCGTCTTTCAGGAGTTGAACTGACAACGCTTCATACACCTATGCAGGAAATAGGTAAAGCTGCTGTAGAACTTGCAATTGGACTGATTGAAAAAAAGAATTTCCAGCCGCAGCAGGTTTTCAAACCAAGCCTTGTACTCCGCAGGACAACAGGACCAAAGCCGTCGGGGAACAAATCATCGGGCAAATAAATAGTAACGGGGCATCAGTAGCCGACTACGCTAGAAAACACTGTAAGCAATGTACCAGTAATCAGATAAATTCCGACCAAGGGAGCATAAAACTTTATCCATTTGCCATAAGTAATCTCACTGACTGCCATTACTCCATTTAATGTTGTGGAAACTGGAGATGCCAAATTTGTCAGACCGTCCCCCATTTGAAAAGCATATACCATTGACTGTCTAGAAAGCCCCAAAAAATCTGACATTGGAGTCAGGATAGGCATTACCAGCACAGCCTTTGATGAGCCTGAAGTTACTAAAAGATTGAGCAGAGCCATAGACAGGAATACTCCCAAAAGCTGCAGTGGAGCAGGCAGAAAATAAACGATTTCCGTCAGCTTGCAGGTGATAGTATCCAGTATATTTCCATCAGCCAGAATGAGGCGCATGGTTGCTGCTATACCAATAACTATCACGCCCTTCATCATCTTACGGCATCCGGTCAGGAAGGTCTCGCAGATTTCCGTTGAAGACATTCCAGAACAAAGTCCAGTCATTATACCAATAATAATGAAGGTTACAATGATACCATCAGTATCCCATTTCCATAATGAGATACCAAGCGTCAGTACCAAAAAACCACTCGCAAAAGCCAACAGGCTTCTCTTTTCTGGCCTGTTCAAAGCACGTATGGTATTTGGCTTTATAGCCATCTCTACAGTATTACTACGATGTTTTTTTGCATAGCACATAATATAGGCGCTTGTAACGGCAATCAAAACAGGCAGTGTTAGCCATCGCAGCCACGAACCAGAAAACAGAGGCAGTTCAGCGATCCCTTGGGCAATACCGACACTAAAGGGATTGAATATACCTGCTGTAAACCCGACATTGACACCTAGTGCAACCATGGCTGCCCCTGAAATCCTGTCCAATCCCAACACAGCGGCTGCTGTGATCCCCAGTGGTACAAAAGCCACGGAAGCTGTTGTCACACCCATTGTAAACCCAAATATGGAAAACAGACTGATAAAAATAGGGATAATCAATAATTCCCTGCCATGAAAGCGGACCAGTGCACGTGTGCATAACTGAGTCAGACAGTTGGTTTTTATTATTATTTCAAAGGCACCTCCGGTTATCAGAACCAGCCACAATAGTGAAGCAGTCCTGGGCAGGCAGAGCGCTTCATAAAACTTGTGGAAAATGAGCCAGGGAGCTACAGGCTGCTGCTCAAGAGGCATATAGCTGCCAGGTACCACCAACGTTTGATTTATGCTCTGGTCATAAACACGTTCAAACTGGCCTGCTGGTATCACATATGTCATGATACTTGCTAGTATTACCAACAGAAATAGAGTGATAAATGTGTGAGGAAGCTTAATTTTTTGTTGTGTATTTCGTTTCATTCAGTATTATCCCTTATTTTTTAAATTTTTATACTAATTATAGCATAACAAGGTTTTTCAAACCATAGAATATATGTTAACTATGTGTTAATCCTACCAGACCAGCTATACGAATGTGACCTGCAAGAACATGCTTAGATCCATTATAGCATCCTCCTATATTTGTTGCGTATTGTCAAGGTTGACACCACTGTTCTTAACTAGACCTTTATAACTACATTGGCAAGTTTGACTCTCCAGTTTCTACAGCCACCACACAACAATAAAAATCGGCATAGTCGGTAAATTCATACCTAACTATGCCGATGATTAAAAGCCCCTAAGACGCACCCTCTAAGGACAGCCCCTTTTCTGCTATTTATTACTCTGCCGCTGAGAGCAGGATAAAGGGGGATTGCGCCGATAAAAACATTTCCGGCAAACTAAGCAGTCCGAATGTTAATCAGTCATCCCCTGTCTTTATCCGCATCACCTGCGTTACTCATGTTACTATAAAATCAACTTGGATGGATTTTCAAGTAGGGGCTACAATCTAGAGCGCAGATGGACGAATTTACAGGTGGGCGAGCGTTCTAGAGCGCAGATGGACGAATTTACAGGTGGGCCAGCGTTCTAGAGTGCAGATGGACGAATTTACAGGTGGGCGAGCGTTTTTGCTATATCATGATGACATAACACAGTATAACTCGAATTATGTAGTCTAAACATGGAAAAAGGATGCCAATCGGTCATCACCCCTGTCTTTATCTGCGTTACTCATGTTACTATAAAATCAACTTGGATGGATTTTCAAGTAGGGGCTACAATTTGTTTGACTTTATTGAGCTTATTCAATAATGAGTGAACATAATTCCGGGTATCTGGCATTATGTTCACTCAAGAAAGTCTAATCGCTGCCCCTACTTGAAAATCCATCCAGTTTGGTCAAGGTGTACTGCCCCTACTTGAAAATCCATCCAGTTTAGCCAAGGTGTACTGCCCCTACTTGAAAATCCATCCAGACAACAAGAATTATTGCCATAGTCTGTCAACTGCAGCAAAACTATATCAAAAGGAGTTTACTCTTGCCCTCACCGCTAAAAGTTTTATCGAACCCTGCGTCTAACGCGGGGTTTCATATACAAAAAAGCCTTCCATGCACGAAACACGAAAGGCATAAAACTGTAGCTTTAATTGTTAATGGTTTTTGAAGCTGAATGCTAGTGGATAGTGTTGGATATTCTATCGTATACCTGCTCGGCATTCAAACCTCTGGCATCGATGACCGGTATTTTTGAAACTACATCCTGTATACCAAGGAAATCCTTATTCATACCAGTCACCACTATGGCATCATACTGGTCGATGTTTTTGCTGTACTCGCTGTTAATATCTATTCCATCAACTTTATAACCCTTTTCGGACAGATATTCCATGATGGGCGTCAAACTGCGTTCCACGGCGATTTTCCTGTTCATAATGCAATTCCCTTCCTTTTATCAAAATTTTGATAGTCGGTACTATTGTCTGCATTAATCACTTTAATATTCTGCCGTATATTGAGTCGCTTCATATTAATCTATCGTAATCTGATCCGCCGAATTTCGATCTATCGCATTTCGATCCACTGCATAATGATCTATCGTATTCTGATCCGCCGAATTTCGATCTATCGCATTTCGATCCACTGCATAAAGATCCGCCGTATTCTGATCTACCGTATTCTGATCCGCCGCCCGTAAATATTCACCGCGTTTCATTCCACCGCATTCTGATCCGCCGTATTCTGATCCGCCGCATTAGACCCTGTCGATCAAACTGTAAAATTCTCAGATATCACACCCTGCTTTCAACAAACAAAAGGAAATCATAAATCGGCTTGAGCTTCAGAAAGCCTTTCTTCAATATCTCAGGCAGCTCACTGGAAAATGCAAGTTTGAAATCGCTCTGGACACACTGGAAATACATGTTTTTCCTGTCCAGCCACTGCCGTAGGTTCTCAGGCTGATCCGGGAACTTACTCCTCTTGTACATGTCGCCGCCGATCGTGAACTCATCCTGGCCCTCGTATGCCTTTAGCGCCGCCAAAAATGCAGGATGGCCTTCCACTATCATCTCCCTCATTATTGCCATCGACCCGGTTTGGGCACCGTAATAGCCGACGCCATAGCTTGAACCGTTCTGGCCCAATTCAAACCAGAAGCATGGGGACGTGGACATCTGTGATTTATCTCTGAGGAACACGATCCAGACATTGTCCCTGTAAAGGCTTTTATCCCTGGTGAAACGGGTATCTCTCCGCACCCTTGATATCAGCTTTGAAGGTGTGGTTATCATACTGCTGTCTATCTGGGTCATTGTGGGTGCCAATTCTTTCACAAGCTCCGTGAAAGGCTCATACACAATTTTTTTATAATCGCTTTTGTGAGCCTCGTACCATTCCTTGCTGTCATTCATTTTATTTTCAAAAAGAAATCTGAGCGCTTCATTCGAAAACCCTGAAAAACCCATAAAGAATTCCTCCATCTATATTAGTAACAATATTCTCAAATAAACTTTATTTCTTTACATTTTTTTTGTCAAGTATGATGATTCGCGAATGAACATGTTCACCCATACAAAATGAAACAAGATTTTTTTCTGTTAAGCATAATTTGTTCAGCAAGTTATCGTATAAAAAAATTTTTCCTGGTCAGAAGTGATATAATAAATAAGATAATAAACTGCGCAAACCGCAATAAAAATACAAGGGTGCTGAAAATGGATCTGTCTCATATAAAGTATGCTGTTGAAGTAGAGAAAACAAAATCTATAACAAAGGCCGCGGAAAACCTGTTCATGGGCCAGCCCAACCTCAGCAGGTCCATCAGGGAGCTGGAACAATCACTGGGGATAAAGATTTTCAAGCGCACCTCAAAAGGCGTGATCCCTACCGAACAAGGCGAGGAATTCCTTAACCGTGCAAAAAGCATCCTTTCCGAGGTTGAGAAAATCGAGGGGATGCACAGTAAATCTCTGCATAGCGGGCTTACATTCAGTATATCCGCTCCTGAAGCATTTTACATAACTCAGGCCTTCGCTTCAATGATCTCCGGTCTGCCCTCTTTGAAAAATATTTGCTTCAACTATATAGTAACAGATAATCTTAATGTAATGGATAATGTCAGTCAGAATGGTCATGATCTGGGAATCATTAGATTCAATTCGGAACAGGAGAAGTATTACATGAAGCTCCTTAAGGAGAAAAGCCTCGTTGCCGAGCAAATCCTGGAGTTTGAGTATGTTGTGCTCATGTCGGTCAGCCATTCGTTGTCCGGCAAAGAAAACATATTCTATAGGGATTTGTCCGATTACATCGAGTTATCCGGCAGAGATCAACATGCAAACTCATTACAGATACAGGAGGCAAAAACAGAGCTTCCGGTGCATGATGGCAAGTATGGCAAGCACCTCCTGACATCAGGCCATGTAAGCCAGCTATATCTGCTGAGCTCAGTCTCGTCCGCTTACATGTGGGCTTCGCCTGTACCAGCTGGAGTCCTCAAGCAGTATAAGCTTGTCCAACGCGGCTGCGGCGACGTCAAACTCAGATACTCAGATTATCTTATATACAGGAAGGATTACAAATTTAATGATCATGATAATAAATTCATCTCAGAATTGCAAAAAGTAAAAAATGAAATACCGGACTCCGGCATTTGAATTATTAAAACTCTGCTATACCTACTCTTGACTGGGCGATGCCCCATTCCAGTAGCTGAATTACCATGGCTCTCCTATACCTGCTCTTGACTGGGTGATGTCCCAATCAGACAGAGCAATATCGTCATATCATAATTGGCATACCGCTATATCATTTTTTACACTACCAATCGCTTCCTTAGTGTGTTAAAATTTTATCATAGTTAGTTAATAGTTTATCAATCTTTGTGATAATAGTAACGATGTTCATTGGCAAGACACCATTGTGTAAAGGAGGAATATGCATGACAACCGAAACAAGACATGAGACGATTGACAATGTGCAAAAGCTTGAGGCAGCTCTTGCAAAAGTAAAAGAAGCTCAAAAAATATTTGCCGGCTATACCCAGGAGCAGGTCGACAGGATATTCTTCGAGGCCTCGATGGCAGCCAACAGGGAGCGCATTCGTCTGGCAAAGATGGCGGCGGCAGAAACAGGCATGGGTATCGTTGAGGACAAGGTGATCAAGAATCATTATGCCTCGGAATATATATACAACACATATAAGAATGTCAAAACATGCGGAGTCATTGAAGAAGACAAGTCATACGGCATCAAAAAAATAGCTGAGCCTGTCGGCATCATAGCAGCTGTTATACCGACGACGAACCCGACATCCACAGCAATATTCAAGACATTGCTCGCTTTGAAAACAAGGAACGGTATCGTTATCACCCCCCACCCCAGGGCAAAAAACTGCACGGCTGAAGCTGCAAGGATAGTTCTGGAGGCTGCGGTCAAGGCTGGCGCCCCTGAAGACATCATTAGCTGGATAGATGTACCGTCACTTGAGATGACAAACTATATAATGAAGCAGGCTGATCTCATTCTTGCCACAGGCGGCCCGGGAATGGTCACGGCTGCATACTCCTCCGGCAAGCCTGCAGTAGGCGTTGGCCCCGGAAATACCCCTGCAGTTATAGATGCATCGGCTGACATTCTGCTGGCAGTCAACTCAATAATTCATTCCAAGACCTTTGACAATGGCATGATATGCGCATCAGAGCAGTCAGTGATCGTGCTTGACAGTATTTACAGCAAGGTTAAGGATGAATTTGCTAAGCGCGGCTGCTATTTCCTAAATGAAGATGAAACAGAGAAGGTCCGCAATACAATAATCATAAACGGATCACTGAATGCAAAGATAGTCGGACAGCCGGCTGCAAAAATAGCAGCGCTTGCCGGTTTCGAGGTTCCTGACAAAACAAAGATATTGATCGGCGAGGTTGAAAGCGTTGACATTTCAGAGGAATTTGCTCACGAAAAGCTCTCCCCTGTTCTTGCAATGTACAAGGCCAACAGCTTCACAGAGGCACTGGATAAGGCAGAGAGACTGGTTGAGGACGGCGGCTTCGGACATACGGCATCTGTTTACCTCAACACAACGACTGAGAAAGATAAAATAAATGAGTTTGCAGCCAGGATGAAAACCTGCCGTATCCTCGTAAACACACCTTCCTCTCACGGCGGCATAGGCGACCTGTACAACTTCAAGCTGGCTCCGTCGCTGACTCTGGGCTGCGGTTCCTGGGGTGGCAATTCGGTTTCGGATAATGTCGGCGTAAAACATCTTCTTAATATAAAAACAGTTGCTGAGAGGAGAGAGAACATGCTTTGGTTCAGGACACCTCAGAAGATCTACATGAAAAAAGGTTGCCTGCCTGTTGCTCTCGACGAGATAAAGGATGTACTGGGCAGGAAAAAGGTATTTATCGTCACCGACAGCTTCCTTTACAATAACGGATATACAAAAGCTGTCACAGCCAAGCTTGATGAAATGGGTGTAGTACACACAACATTCTTCAATGTAGCACCGGACCCGACGCTTGCATGTGCCAAAGAAGGCGCGGCAGCAATGACAGCCTTTACTCCCGATTGTATAATAGCATTGGGCGGCGGTTCGGCAATGGATGCAGCAAAGATCATGTGGGTCCTTTACGAGCACCCCGAGGCCGACTTCATGGATATGGCAATGCGTTTCATGGACATAAGAAAACGTATATATACTTTCCCCAAGATGGGTCAGAAGGCATACTTTATTGCAGTCCCGACATCTTCAGGCACAGGCAGCGAGGTTACTCCTTTTGCAGTAATCACCGATGAAACCACAGGAGTAAAATATCCTCTGGCTGATTATGAGCTGCTGCCGCAAATGGCAATAGTGGATGCTGACATGATGATGGATCAGCCAAAGGGCCTCACAAGCGCATCCGGCATCGACGCTCTCACCCACGCGCTGGAAGCATATGCTTCGATGCTGGCCACAGACTATACTGACGGAATGGCTCTTAAAGCCATAAAAACCATATTTGAATATCTCCCTGCTGCATATGAAAACGGGGCCTCGGACCCCAAGGCCAGACAGAAAATGGCCGATGCCTCCACGATGGCAGGTATGGCATTTGCAAATGCATTCCTCGGTGTCTGCCATTCTATGGCCCACAAGCTGGGAGCGTTCCACCATCTGCCCCACGGTATTGCAAATGCACTAATGATAGAAGAGGTGCTGCGCTTCAACGCAGTCGAGACTCCGGTCAAGATGGGCACCTTCCCTCAGTACGACCATCCCCGCACCTTGGAAAGATATGCTGAAATAGCTGACTTCCTGGGTCTGAAGGGTAAAACGGACGATGAAAAGCTCGAGAATCTGATCTGGGCTATAAATGAACTGAAAGAAAAGGTTGGCGTCAAAAAGACAATAAAGGATTACGGCATCGATGAAAAATACTTCCTCGACAGCCTGGAGGATATGACCGAGCAGGCCTTTGATGACCAGTGCACCGGTGCCAACCCCAGATATCCGCTGATGAGCGAGATCAGAGAGATGTACCTGAACGCATATTACGGAAGAAAATAAGGTCCTTGACCGACAGTCTCAGCAATAGTGCAGGTGCAGCCGATACTAATCAGATCGGAAATATATTCGTAAGCACAAAAAGGAGGTCGAAACAATGAATCTCGATAAAATAATAGCAGTGCGCACATCAAAAACAGTTTACCGCGACGGAGACCTTGCCATAAAAGTATTCGACGAGGGCTACTCAAAGGCCGACGTGCTCAATGAGGCCCTGAACCAGGCAAGGATCGAGGAGACTGCGCTTCATGTTCCGGAGATTGTCGAAGTGACAAAGACAGATGGCAAATGGGCTATCATAACCAGATTTATAGAGGGATGCACACTTGAAACACTGATGAATCAAAACCCGGAGAAATTCGACACATACCTTGAGCAGTTTGTTGATCTGCAGCTGGAGGTACATCGCCAGAAATCGCCGCAGCTCAATAAATTGAAGGATAAAATGCAAAGACAGATCTCAATGACAGATCTGGATGCCACCACCAGATACGATCTTCACACCCGGCTGGAGTCGATGCCGTCTCATCGCAAGGTCTGCCACGGGGATTTCAACCCCAGCAACATAATCCTAGCAAATGACGGCACCCCCTATATCCTGGACTGGTCCCATGCCACACAGGGCAACGCATCCGCCGACGCAGCAAGGACTTACCTGTTGTTCTGGCTCTCCGGAAATACGGAAGCTGCTAAAAAGTACCTGAAGCTGTTCTGTAAGAAAAGTGATACAGCAAAGCAGTATGTTCAGAAATGGATCCCTCTGGTGGCGGCTTGCCAGTCCATAAAGGGTAACCCTGACGAGCGGAGCCTGCTGCTGCATTGGGTCGATGTAATAGATTATGAATAAGCAAGAGTCAATGAATCGACCAGTTGGCCCATGCAGTAGATTACGAGTAAATAGGAGTCAATGGATCGATAAGTTGGCCTTATAATATATGATCCCGGGATATGATGCATCTACGTTGCTCCCGGGATCTTTTATATAATACATCACTCGTATTTAATGGATGAAACTATGTCAAGCCTGGAGGATTTGACCGCAGGACTAATAGAGGCAACAAGTGTTATCAGCATTCCTGCTGCAACAAAGATAATGATTGAGCCATAGTCGTTCTGAACATTGAAGTATTGCCCTGTTGCCTTCATGATAGCTGGTACCAGCAGCAGCTGAAGGCTGCCTGTCACAGAACCGGTGACCCCTCCTACCGCCCCCCCGGTCAAGGCTTCTACGAATACCATCAATATTGTCTGTTTCCTGCTCATACCGATGGATTTGAGCACCGCAAGCGAGTGTTTTCTTTCAATAAAGCTTATAAGCAGATTGTTGAAAACGCCAATGATACCTATAAGCAGCGTAAGAGCTGCAAAGCCGAACAATATGTCCGTAAGCTGCCTGTTGCCCTCCATGCTCCTTTGCTCAAGCTCCTCAACAGTATCCACATCAGGTTCCTCTCTTCTGAACTTGTTCCTTATTCTATCAGCCACCATAGAGGGATCATCCGAGGTCTTGATACTTATGGATGTATAATCAGATCTGCCGCTGTCCAACTTCAGGAACCTCTCTGACACGATAGCATGATTTCCGCTGTTCAGCGAGGTGTCATAAAAGCCTATGACCTTATATGGCCTGTCGCCCTTATCCATTTGCAGGGTAACACTGTCGCCTCTCTTTACTCCAAGAAGATGTCTTAAACTGCTGGCAATCATAATATTTCTACCACTGTCGAGCTGGTCAAATATGATTTCCGGCTCCTCATCCGCATCGATTTTCCAGAAACCGAAATACTTTGCGCTTCCGACACCGTCTATCTGACCGATATTCTCATTAAAATTCCGTGCATATGTACTCCAGTTGGTATACTGTCTGAGAATACTGTCAACTCCGTCTACGGAGGCTATCCTTTGTTCCATGCCTCTGTTTGCTCCGTAATAATAGAAACTTATGTCAAAATCATAGCATGAAAATGTATTGATGACATCCCTGTTCATGCTGAAAGCGGCACTGGAAACGAGGAGCAATGTAGCTATACCTATGGATAAAAGTGATATGCTGTTGAGAATGCTCTTGTTTTCTCTCAGGTTTTTAACTGCCAGCACTCCAATATTGCCAAAAATGATTGAATATATTCTTTCCAGCAGCATAACGGTAAGGAGAGTCACATATGGAGCTAGCAGAACTGCGCTGACCGCAACCATTATAAGACATCCCATATCGACAGGCAGCGCCAGATTGTCCGGGACGATTTTAGGAATGATCATCGATAATATGACCATGACAGCTCCGCAGACAGCCTTCCATATATTTCTTCTGTATTGCCTGTCAATAGCATTTGTGATGATATCCTTCAAAGAGATCCCCGATATTTTTATTATTGGTATCAGAGAGCTGACAAAGCATAGTACTACTGCTGCTCCAAAGGCAAAAACCATTTGACCGGGAGTAAAGCTGACAGCGGTATCCATGTTCCGGGTCCAGCTGTTTTTTGTTATCCCCGCCATCATATACAGTATCCCGACGCCGAGGGCACAGCCTATGAACCCCCCAAGAGCGCCATAGGCAGTGCTTTCCGCAAGCAGTATCGAGCCTGTTGTCCTTTTTGTTGCACCAATGCTCCTGAAGGTGCCTATGACCGGAAGCCTTTCAAGAGCTATTACCCTGAAGGTCGAGTAGATAATAAAAACACTCATGAAGCAGACTACTACAGTCAGCAGCTTAAGCGGTACATCTATATCGGTTGTGATCGAAAACCAGCTAAAGCCGCAGCCCTTATAAACCTCCATGATCCCGTCCATGATCTGCCCTCTCTGCTGCGGATCCTTCATCTTGAAATAGAGCGCATTATCCCGCCCTCTCATTCCATACAATGATGACAGGGTATCTTTTGGAACAAACACTGTTATGCTTTCGCCGTCATCAAACAACATTCCCGATGGTTCAGCAGTGGCACAGACAGTAAATTTATGCCTATAGCCTCTCACCAGGAGCTCTATCGAATCGCCAGGCTTCCATCCAAGCCTTTCAGCAGCTGTATGTCCTACTATGACCGTCTTTCCTTCAAAGGGACATACATATGATTCCCGGTCTATGTAAATAGGACTGATGATCACCTGTATATTCTGATCGAATCCTGACATGATGATAGTATATTTTCTGTCGTCAGTACCCTTGTACTCCGCATATCCAAGAAACCCACCGGCTATATACTCGAACATATCCCTGTAATCACCGGCGCTCTCTGCACTGTAACTTCTGCCCGCAGTGTTGTCATTGAGGTGTACGATAAAGTCACTGGTACCGAAATACTGCTGCATCCTCTCACCGAACATATCCACAAGGGTACCCGATATGGCTGCAGATGCAAATACAAGAGCTGATGAAACCGCAACAGAGGCTATTATCAAAAATGTCCTCAGCTTTTTTTCAACTATGCTTTTAAGTATGTATTTCAGGATAATTCTCATAGCAAGTCCGCCCTGATACGATATAATATATCATTCAAAGAAATTCATCTTATCTCTGCGCGTTTCAACGAGGCGGAAGATGTTCTTGCATGAATGCGGAGATATCTTTGCCTCGTTATACACTATATTTATACAAATAAAATATATAAAAGTCTGAAATCAGGTCTGATCTGGTTCAAATATTTTGGAAAGTGCATGAAAGCATCTCAATTACTGTGACGATACAATGGGAACTGACATCATGCAGCAGGCTTGCCTGCTTCAAGCAGGACCTTGTTCAGAGCCATGAAAAGACTTTGCACGACCATCAGCGCGCCTGTGACTACAAGCAGCAGTTCAACTTCGACAAGATCAGCCACAGGTCCGAAGAAAATCATTGAAAGAGGCATAAATGAGCTCGAGATCATATTCATTACTCCGAATACTCTGCCCATATATTCCGGTTCGACCTTCTGCTGGAGAAGCACTGTAAACGGTGTATTGAACATCGGCAATACCATGCCGACCACAGCCATTAGAATGAGATATATACTGAAATATGGCACAATCCCGAGAGCAATCGTAGCAACCGCTATCACAAAATTCGACAGCACCATAGTGTACAGCTTGTTTTTAAACCCGCCCCACGCCGCAATAACGAGGCCTCCCGCCATCATGCCTGCCGAGAAGGCTACCTCTGTGGCAGTAAGCCTCCAAACATCCTCCCCAAAGCTGCGGGCTACCTGCAGCGGAGTCAGAAATGCTAGCGGCGCCACCAATATAAAGTAAACAGCACAGAAAATGAAGCTGGTTTTTACGAACCCATGGTTTCCAATGTACCTCAATCCTTCTTTCAAATCTGTGAAATAACCTGTTTTCTGTTTTTCAACGGCACCCTTATGTATCGGGACATCCAGGAACAGAAGCAGGATCATCACAGCAATGAAGGCTGTTATTACATCAATAAAGAATATGTATTCAATCTTCGCCAATGAAAGCAATGCTCCGCTGACAAATGGAGATATCAGCGTAACCATCGACTGGATGCTGCCATTTGTACCATTGACCTTTGTCAGCTTATCCTCGGGCACAATATCAGGAATCATCGCAGATACCGCGGGCATTTGTATCCCCGATCCGAAAGAACGCACTGCCGATACGGCAAAAAGAAGCCATGTGGCTCCGAAGCCGGCAAAAAACAATATGGCAGTGACAAGTGTTGACAATGCGATCAAGGAGTCTGACAGTATAACGAGCTTTTTCCTGTCAAACCTGTCAGCCCAAACGCCCGCAAATGGAGATATCAGGAACATGGGAACGAACCCGCATATGATGGAAATAGTCATCATTATGCCGGATTGAGTTTCCAATGTGATATACCATGTTATCGCGTATTGTACCAAAGCAGAGCCAAAAAATGAAATTGCCTGACTGGACAGGAAAAGCACGATCTTTTTCTTCCAGCTGTCCCCGCCCTTTCCTGTGTTTAACGAAATATCCTGTTCCAAAATAGCCTCCATCGTAATACATAATACTGCTTAGCCGCACAGTATAAATATTATACCAAAAAAACAGCAAACTTGAACCACCCCCACTTAATCGCGGGCGATATGAAGTTGGGGGATTCTTGCTTCATCGAGGTCGCAACCTACTGTCTCCACAAGCTTGACTTCGGGTCGTCCCAGCCCTAGTTTAACATATTTACTATCTATCAGGAAGCATTCATCTTCTTGCCTTGACTCAAGATATTAATGCTTGCATTGATATCCCTGTCGTGCCTTGTCCCACACTCAGGGCATATCCACTCCCTTATGGCAAGGTTCCTCACTTCGGGATTCTTCTGCCCGCAGTTGCTGCATATCTGGCTGCTCGGATAGAATGTATCAACATGGTTCACTGTCCTTCCATACCATTCAC
>JAEYRV010000039.1 GCA_023435305.1 Bacillota bacterium | reverse complement strand
GGCTTGAAAAATTCCTTTATTACCTTGCAATAGTAATAAAGGAATTTTTCAAGCCTGACCCCGATCTTACCGATCTTATTAATCAAAAAGGCTGACCTGCTCGACTTTACTGTATAGGTTGGCGGTTTCCAGCTTTTCATCATGCCTCATCTCTCTTTGCATGATGGGTTCAAGTTCAATGAAATCCTCCTGCATCATGTTCTGCCGGATCTTGATCATATATATCAGGTCAAAGCTGTTGAAAACAGTGCCCTGCTTGATGTCGGACAGACATATCAGCTGGGTATTGTATTTCTGAGCAATATCGAACATGGGCTTCAGCAGGTGGCCGGAGGTAATAGGGCCAAAGGGGTTGTCCATTATAAGCACCTTGCTCTCTTCCCGTCTTCTAAACTCATCATAGCCTTTTATCTGTTTTCTGCTGTAAGATATCAATGCAACCAACAGAGAAAAATATGCAATAAATTTCTCTCCTCCAGAGTTCTTTACAATAATATCCTCCCAAACCATCATGCCTCTGTTTTTCTCATTCAAATCCACCTTATAGGCCTTGATCCTGCAGTTCTCCAGGCTGCTTACGATATTAAGCAGCTCTTTTGTTGACATGTATTTTTCTATTTCACGCCTCAGCTTATTTTCATCTTCGTTTCCTTTGATCAGCTTCGTCAGGCTCTGCAAGCTTTCGTCAATATAAAAATTCATTCTCTTTCGAGCTTCGGCCTCATCAGTCATCTTATCAAATTCAATCTCAAGTACCTTTCTTCGCACTCCATCGATTTCAACAGCAGAATTCTCGGAAATCTTAGGAATCTCATGATATATCCTGCAAGCCTCCACAAAAGCGTGCTCTGTCAGATCCCTTCGGCTATTTTCAAGCTGCTGTATCCTGCTTTCCATTATCTTCAGTATATTTGAAAGCTGCTCAAAGTAATAATCCATACGCTCAGTCAGATAGTAGTACTTGTCATAAGAACGTTCAAGCAGATCAAGCTGGCTCTTGAGACCTTTAACAGCATCAGCGACTGTACCCTCATCACTTGTCGAGTAGGTAAAAACAAACTGTGAACTGGCTGTTTTAAACATACTAATTGAAGCATTCACTTCATTTCTGAACCTGACAAATTCTCCAAGTATTACTTCCATGGAGTCTTTCACATCTGCAAATGCTTTGATTTCGGCTTCTATACGATATTGCTCTATATCCTTTATTTGATTTTCGATTGTTGTTCTTAGTTTTAGAAGCTCCATCTGATCATTATGAAATTTATCCTTATTCTCGCTTAATCTCTTTCGTTCTCTCTGAGCCTCTTCTCTTCTTCCTGAAAAATTTCCTCTGATATCTTCTCTGAGGACTGCCGGTCTGCCTTTCAAAGCTGCGGCAGCTTTATCAATACTGTCGCTTAAAATGCCTTGTTTGATCTGTGTTTTGTTCTTCTTATCCTCCAGCACTTTAAGATCCTTATTGATATGATTGATCTGTATCTCCAGTTCGGCTTCCAGGCTATCAGAATACTCAACGTTCTTATACTCTTCAGAATCCAGCTTCAACTTGCGAATATCTTTCTCATCATCATCGATGTCCTTCCGCAGCCCATCGATCCGCTCCCCAAGTTCAGCTGTCTCATTATTCTGCTCTTTTTGACAGGCATTTAGCCGACCCTCCAGATCAGGTATATCAGCAGTAACCGGCCCAGTCATCTCATCATCCACAGATCCATCGCTCACAGCATCTGCCACTTTAACGAGCTTATCCCGAACTTCTCCCAGCCTTCTTGTTAATTCGGCCTTCCTGCCCAACAGCTCCTTCTCACTATCCCTGTACCTTGCTATATCTGCATCAAGCTTCTTTAAGGATGCCTTAACGGCATTTATCTGCATCCTGATACTGCTGCGCAACCTGATGTTCTCCATATACTTTAAATCTTCCCCGAGGTACTCTTTAAATCTGCCGACTCTCTTCTCGGCAGTCTGAACAGCACATTTGGCTTCCTCTATCAGATTTAAGTTCACCAGCAGCATTTCCTCAGCTTCACTCAATTGTGCCTGATTCTCCTGTATGTCCCTGCCATTTGCCTCTATAGCAGTACTGTTGCCGTCTTTATCCTGTTGAAGCTTCAGGACGTCTTCCTCACTCCACGCAAAGTCCATTATTATCTGATAATCGTGATTTAGTCTTTCAATAACATCATTTGTTGTTTCAAGTTCAAGTACCCTTTTACTTTTTTCATTCCTTATCGTATCAATGAAACCTGTTAGATCACTATTATCAAGGGTGATGTTTTTTGACGAAGTAAAAAATCGAACACTATCATATTCGGCGTCCATCTTATTGTCTCTTTGATTGTACCTTATAACAGGTATGACCTGGCTGAGCTCGATTTCTCCAATAATACCTTCAACTATTTCCGCTTCCTTATCTGTGACCAGCAAGGCGTATGGCAGCAGCGGATTGTTTTCCAGCATTATTTCCCTGGCCCGATCATCAATCTCCCTCAGGTACTTTTCTCCGGTATAGCATTGCAGGTTATGCTTTTGAAGCAACGATACAAGTGCTGCGGGGAGATAGCTGACTCCATTTTCAATACCATGGATCTGCTTCTCAAGCTCGCTTATCTCCATTTTCAAGTTGTACGCCTTATTATCCCAACCACTGATGTAAAGCCTTGCTTCTTTTGCTATAAAGGGCTTGTCATAAAGGAATTCTTCACTTATATCGAACTTCCTGAGTGCTTCAAGCACCTTCATTCTTTCACTTTCAAAATTCCTGAGCCTATCATTGATTTTCGTCTCTTCAACTAACAGTTCAATTTTTTTACGACCTAATTCACCATCAACATATTTCAATTCGTCTATTTTCAACTTCAACTTCTCTGCATATTCGCCTCTTTCAGTCAATAACTGCTCAGCCGCAGTAAGTTCATCAGCCAGCATTTTTTCGATGTTCGCCGCTTCCTGCCTGTCAAGTTCGCAAAGCAACGGATTCCTGACCAGTTGCAGACCCAGTTCCTCAAAAACCGCCTTCTCTCTGGTCTCGAAGCTCACAATATCCCGTTCGACACCACCGAGTTCATTATTGAACTTATTAATTTGCTCTTGCCCTTCATCCCTTTCAGATTCATTGTTGCGAATTCCGTCACGTACAGCTGTTAGTTCGGATTCCATTTCGCTGCCTTCGCTGTTCAAGCTCCGTATCTGGCCCTCGTACGCAAGCTTCAGTGAAAATTTGATACTGTTCAGTTTTTTCAGAAGCTCCTCCTGGTCCTTTGTCGCATTTTCAAGGCGCTGCCGCATTTCAGCAATGGACTTCATCTTTTCCTGTATCCTGCCGTACCTTTCAGCTGCTCTTTGCATATCCTTTCTGTACATCAGATCTGTAAGCCGCTCATTCTGTTTGCCAATTTCAGCTGTCGTCTCAGCGAGACTTGCTTCGATTTCGCCGAGCTCATCAGTGTATTTGTATATTTCATAGGATCTTTCCTCATGAGCAATATCCTCAAGCTCGACCTCAAGCTCCTGCAGCCTGTTTTCAGTATTCGCAAGCTCCGCTGTCAGCCTGCCCTCCTCTGTCTTAAGCGCTCTATAGCCTCCAATGACGTCCTTTTTCAGCTGCTCCTCCTTATCAAGTCCGGTCAAAACAACTTTTGCGGACTCATACAGACCGCCGAGCCCGCCCCTGAACTCCTCGATGGCTCTGTGCTCCCTTATATACTTCTCATTATCAACAAGGGATTGTGCCACCTGTCCCATCATTATCTCCAGCTTTTTGTGATCCGTCGTGCCCGAATCAGATGACTTGTTCAAAACCTTCTCAATATATTTTATGATCCACTGCTCCATTACCCTTCTGGAGGTCCTGCACTCCGAAAACACCTCGGAAACGCCATGTTCAGCTTCATTTATACTGACGATCAATTCCTTCCATTCGTCTTTCGAAATATTGTAGCTGCCAAGCTTGCTCTCATAACGGCTCTGTTCCTCCCTTACCGAATCAAATACAGCCAGCTCCATGCCGTTCCTGCCGGCTTCCTTCTGCAGCAGCTTCCTGAACTCGTGGTATTTTGCTATGCTGACACTGTTTCCTGAATGGTCGGCAACAGGTATATTTTTTATATCGAAATCATTGCCCTCGCTATATGCATTAACAAACGTAAAATATTTAATATCTAAGTTTTCATCCTCATCACCCTGGGAATAGCTGGCCCTGTTTGATACCGCGATCCCTGTGAGGAGATACCCGGCCTCATCATCCAGCTTCCACTCGAGCATTATATATGAGGGTGTTACTTTGGATGCGAAGAAGTCTCTGAATTTCCTGTTGAGAAGTGTCAGTTTTGGTAAAACCGGCTGCAGCATGGCCTGAACAATAACGGACTTGCCGCCTCCGTTAGCCAGACTGAGCAAAGCATTCTCACCGCCATAGAAATCAAAAAGCTCATCTACAATGTGTCGCTTATTATTGTTATATGAAAAATTGACGATCCTGACTCTGTTGATTTTCGGCATTCTACAGTTCACCTCTCTCAAAGGCTTCATTTATTTGCTTCACCCGATCTGCGCTAAGGTAATACTGCCTCATGAGCACATCCAGCTTCCTCGTTGTCCTGATCTGATTCTCCACAATATATGCCAGCTTGTGTTCCTCCAGTATCTTCACGACATTCTCGATAACCCTGAGCTTCGTCCTTCTTTTTGACTCATGATCCACCAGCATATTGCTCCATATTTCCACACACGACGCAAGATTGATACCATACTCAGTCTCGAGAAGGTCCACCTCTCCCTTTTCCATCCCGCCGATCCTGTCAAACCTTTCATCAAGGTCGTTCACCAGGTGCCCAAGCTGGATAAAATCGGTCCTTTTTGGATCCTTGTTCTTCCCGTTATAGAATTCATACAGAATAAACATCATGATGTAGTATGAAAGGTAAACATCCTTGTTTGTCGCATTACTGCCAAAATAGCGCTTGATCTCGCCAGGCTGCACGCCAATTATCTGACTGCCGATATTGGGAACAAGATAAACAGTCTCATCAAAATTCAGAAACCGGCATTCAAATTCCTCTTCGAAATGGGACAGCACCTCCTGGACCTCCGACTCCAGATACTCGCTGTACAAAAGGGTATGCTCCCTTCTATTGAATTCACCCTGCGAAAGAAGCAGCTTGAATATTTTGATCGCAGAAATGACATGCTCCATTACATCACCGCCTTAAATACCAGGTTTGACATTTTTATCGTCTCAATACTTTTTATTCTAACTTCCGGCCCGGTAAAATCCGCTTCCGGTCTTCCGGACCGATCTTCGGTTCTTTCTATAGTCACTTCCATCTCTTTCCCGGTTTTCTCAATACGAAGCTCTTTGAGCTTCTCGATACCCTCGATCATATTTCTGACTTTAACAAGGCAATACTCTATGTTGAACTCTTCTGACGGCTGCATTATTACGCGGCCCAACCCCCCATAAAATCCCGAGACATTTACTGTACCTATATCATATAGCTTCAGAGCAACAAGGAATATACACCTGTCTCTGACTATTTCATCGTACAGCAGTGGATCGGTTTCCCTGGTTTTGTCGATTATTGCACTCAGGCTTACCTCACCGGTATGCATCACCTCGCCGGTTTCTTCATCCTCAGCAGCTTTCATTGCCTCGGAAACTATCAATGCCACCGAAGCAACAAAGCGCTCACCTATCCTTTTGATCCTTGCCCTTTCAGCTGAATCGTCAATCTCCTCAACGCTAACTGTATGGGAGCTCTGTTCCGTACTTTCCTTGATTATTGCCTGTGAGGCATATATATCACCTATGCCCAGCACACTCCTTCTTGAAGGAAGAAACAGCGGTTTTAGCAGATTCAGGCAATTATCCAGCACCTGTGTATACCTCTCAAGATTATTCAGTATGACATCCTCAAAATCATATCGTTTTTCAAAGCTGAACTCAAAAGATCTTTTGATCGTATCCATATACAGATCCGACAAGCTTGTCCTGTTTATTATGAGATCCCTTTGCTCAGATATCACGAGCCCTATATTGTGGTGGATCTCCATTATTTCAGCACGGGCCTTCGACAGCTTCTGTTCAAAATCCCTGCCGGATGCGTTTTCTTCCTTGATTTTCTCCTCTGCCATATGGATCATTTTCTGGATTTCATCCATTGTGTCATACTCTTCAGCCAGCATCGAGTATGTGCTCTTCATCAACGCCTCATATTGCTCAATATCGACACTGTGAATATTTTGTCGGATAGAAAGTATAAAGCCCTCAAGGTCCTTCTTTTTCTGACGGACCAGCTTGATCAGTTCATAACTCTGTCTGACTGCACTGGAGAACTTCTTTCTTTTAATGTATTCCTTGAGCTTCAGCTGTTCAATGGTCAGCTGTATCTCCTCATCGACCTCCCGCATCCGAAACAGGAATTCATACCCCTGATTCGTCAGCATATACACAATTCTGCGCTCATTTTTTTCATCAATTATTTTATCACTGACAAGTCTGATGGTTATCTCCTCAACCGCTCTCTTTGTATAGTTGACAAGGGGGTAAGCATATCTGGACCCGTTGTTTTGTAGTATATCTTTGATAATGTAGCCGGCAATGTCCCTGATCTGAAACTGGTTGAAGGCTTTAGAATAGTACTCCCTTGTAAGCTGATCAAGAAAGGCTTCAATATGGTGCATTTCGCACTCATTATTTTCCTCAAGGGTCTTCTCCATAATGAAAAGCAACACTGAAATGATGATGTTTGTCATCTCATTTTCGTCGAAAAGGTTCTCCAACTCCGTGTTTTTACCCCTTCTATTTATGATGGAACTGGCAATGCCGATCCATTCCATTCTCTTTTCGAAATTCTCCAAAAAATCAAACATGCTCAAACCTCATTCCACAATCAACCGGATGTAATAATCGCAGCCAGGTTTTGCCGGTTTAGTATCTCCTGCGGTATATAGCTGCCACTTTGCAGTATATCCATGATTCTATCCTGACGGGCTTTTTCAAATAGTTCAATAAACCAATCAACCGACCTTCGATTCTGATTTTCCTTTGTATAAGGCAATGGCAGATCAAGCTTCCCAGTTTCCTCCAGCATAGCTATATAAAGCGGCTTGAACACCTCGATCCGAAGCAAAGGGTTTGCTTTGATCAAATCCTGCGCAATGCATATCCCTTCATAATCGAGGTCACCAAAATAATAATAGCATATTGGGGAATCTCCATAAAAGCTATAGCTGAATTCAGTCAAAGAGTCCTTCTTTCTAGTGATTTTTTTGCCCTCACCATAAATTAGGCTGTCAAACCTAACGCCTGCAATGGTATTCAGGCCCGATGCCATTATGCGCCTTAATGTATGCCAAGTGTCCTTGTTCTCAATAATAAGGATATTACGCACATTCGATGCATTATCGCCATGAAATGTATCATATGTGAAAAATGGCTCGGGAGTTTCATAATAATTCAATATCTCTCTGAGACCGTGATTGAAATTAAGAACATCGGCCAGTTCACTATCCTCTTTCAACACTTTTTCCTTCCCGAATAACTGGAAAGATCTTTCATTGATCGATATAGGAGTATCAAGCATACATGAAAAGGTTTTTAAATAGGTATCCACCAGTGACAGCCAGTATTTATGTTTGACATACTTATCCGGATTAGCCAGATAGCCCTCGATATTAAGCCTGCCCTGCAGCAGACGGATCTCCGGAATAAGCTCTCCGTAATCGAGCCTTGGTTTGATTATGCTGTACCTTTTATAAAGCGGAGGATTCATACCGTTTGAGCCGGAACTCTTTATCGGAGCGATAGTACCGTTTTTAACAAGGCTGTTGATCGCTTCAAAATACTCATTATAGTCTGAAGATCGAATATATTCGCGGAGCTCTGTTTCCGCGATTCTAGCGCCCTTATACTCAATCAGCTTTTTTGAAATAACCGCCAAATCCATAGCGTCTGTTTCCCTTCATAAAGCAAATTCAAATCGCCACTCATAAGTTGATAATATCACATGGAATAAATTGTTTCGACATTTCATGAAATATTTCCTCATAAACACGCCCCCCTTTTGGGCTTAAAGCGCTGTTACAGAGACGGTTAGCCAAATTACATAATATAATAAGTAAATATTGTTGAATAATGTAATTTATGAGATAATTGTTATGCAAAACATATAGTTATGTCATACTGTGTCTATATAATAATGGTATCAATTGATACCATTATTCTTGACAGTTTATGGCTGAGGTGATATAATGTTATCAGGAGGATTATCCGAGAATAAAAGAATTGAGGGACTGACTGACGTAAAGGCATTTTTAGCACGCCTTGTCTATGTTTTAAATAGTGGGCATGCTAAAATAGCATTTCAAAGAAACAGAGTAGTTGATGATAACAGGGATGAAAAATTTACAAATCGATATACATTACACCGGCTATTTCCAAATGAAGATGAAGTTGAAGCTCTAAAATACGAACTTGCCCATCTTAAGTACCAGGAGTATATAGAAACCGTTCAAGATATAAGATTTCCCGAGCGGTCTGATATGCGTGTTTTTGGTAAAAAATACTCAGGTAAAGATGTATATATAAAAATCAGAGTGGAACTGCTAAATGCCAGGGGAATGGGAGGAGATAATTATATCTTCGTAATGTCATTTCATTTTGCTGAAGAAGCATTTATAGCAAGTGATTTCCCCTATAGGGAATGGAGGTAAAGGATGAAAATTCTTAAGAGCGAGAAAAAGTTATGCATAAGTTGCATGCAAGAACATCTTGTAAATATTATAGAGACTGAAGAAAATGGGACTTTTAATGGTATTACTGTAAATTTCAACGCAATGTATGAATATTGTTCAAATACAGACGAGTATCTTGAAAATGAAGAAATGATCAGGGCTAATAGTCTTGCAGTGAAAGATGCATATAGACAGGCATCAGGTTTATTAACTTCCGTCGAAATAAAGCGTATTCGTGAAAAATACAAAGTGAGTCAGAAAGAGTTTTCTGATATTCTTGGTTGGGGCAAAGCAACAATTATCAGATATGAAAACCATCAAGTACAGGACCAGGCGCATGATGACATTTTGAGAAAAATTGACTCGGATCCTCAGTGGTTTTTACAAATGCTGAACAGAGCGAAGGGGGCAATCTCTGAAAGAGCATATAAAAAATACTATACGGCTGCATATGAACAATATAAAAAGATGAATGGAAGAAATTTTTATAAGGCAATGCACATTAAAACTGTCATCAATATAGAAGTAGCTCCCGCTATAAAAATTTGTGTTGAAACTTGCAGCAGAAATCCATATGGCAATGGCAGCTTTATCTCTTCACTTTTGAAATATTCAACAGATAATAGAGTAGAACCATTACTATCGGTATAGAGAGGAATATTTAATATGAGGGAAAGCATCTTTCAGATATTTGGAAAACCACAGATAACAAATATACAATTTGAAGTAAATAAAGATTTTGTCTTTAATAAAGAAGTGGCACTTGAAATCAGTAATAATGTACGTGTTTTAAAGAATAATAATGAGCAAAAGACGGAATCAATCGTAATATTGAGTATTAGTATTTTTTCTTCAGAAGAATTGGGTAATGTTCCGTTTAAACTGGATATTGAAATACAAGGCTGTTTTATCTGGGATGATGTGTTAGAAAAAGATACTGTTCAATTAGATGCTATGCTGAGACAAAATGCTCCGGCTGCATTATACAGTTACTTGCGCCCAATTATTACACTAATGACCGTTGAGGCAAATATCCCCCCTCTTGTACTACCACTTATGAACTTCAGTGAAACAGAGTATTGAATCTCCCCCACTTAATCGCGAGCGATTTGAAGTTGGGGGATTCTTGCTTCATCGAGGTCGTAACCTACTGTCTCCACAAGCGTGACTTCGGGTCATCCCAGCCCTAG
Source organism: Bacillota bacterium (assembly GCA_023435305.1). Classification (GTDB taxonomy): domain Bacteria; phylum Bacillota; class Clostridia; order Acetivibrionales; family DTU013; genus DTU013. The sequence goes on along the minus strand of JAEYRV010000039.1, from coordinate 15 downwards.
TTATACATATTTGCT
>JAEYRV010000038.1 GCA_023435305.1 Bacillota bacterium | reverse complement strand
CCCTGCGCTCCGCGCCTCGCGTCCCGCACCCCGCGCCCCGCGTCCCGCGCCTCGCGCCTCGCACCCCGCGCCCCGCGCCCAGCGGCGCACCTATTTTTTCAAACTGGCGATGCGCTCCTGAAGCTTCTCGTACATGTCGGTATACTTGGCCTTTTTGGCCTTCTCTTCTTCTATCAGCTTCGCTGGGGCCTTCGCAACAAAGCCCTCATTGTTGAGCTTGCTGTCGACTCTTTCCAGTTCCTTCTCCAGGTTGGCTTTTTCCTTCTCCAGCCTTTCGAGTTCCTTCTTGATGTCGACCAGATCCTCCAGCGGTATAAATATTTCTGCTCCTGCTATTACAGCAGATACGGCATCCGAAGGTATGCCCGATTTGTCCGGCTGCACCTTTATTTCAGATGCGCCAGCCAGACGTTCGAAGAACTTGGTCCCGCTTCCCAATATCGCACTTTCAGCAGGTCCTGCTACAAATATCAGCTTGTTTTTCCTTGACGGCGGAACATTCATTTCAACCTTGATGTTCCTGACGGCCTTTATGGCATCCATGATCAGCTGCATATCCTTCTCAGCCTCGGGGTAGTGCAGTTTCTCATCATATGTTGGCCATGCCGAGATCATTATGCTCTCATCATTGTTGATCAGGTGGCTGTATATCTCCTCTGTTACAAAGGGCATATAGGGGTGGAGCAGCTTCATGGCTGTGCCCAGCACATGATTCAGCACCCACTGTGCTTCAAGCCTGGTTTCGTCTTCTCTGTCAAAGAGCCTGGGCTTCACTAGCTCGATATACCAGTCACAGAATTCCTCCCAGATAAACTCATAAACTTTCTGCAAGGCTATGCCAAGCTCATAGTTTTCAAGGTTCTCTGTGACCTCTTTTGCCAGAGTGTTGACCCTGCTGAGTATCCACTTGTCGGGAGTCGTGAATTTTGTCGTGTCGACCTTAATAAAGTCTACATCTTCATCAAAATTCATCAAAACAAATCTTGTCGCATTCCATATCTTATTAGCGAAGTTTCTGCTGGATTCCACCTTCTCAGTCGAGAACCTCAGGTCGTTTCCGGGTGAATTGCCAATGGTCAGGGCAAATCTCAACGCATCTGTGCCATACTGTGAAATGACCTCAAGAGGATCGATGCCGTTTCCGAGGGATTTGCTCATCTTCCTGCCTTGAGCGTCTCTGACGATACCGTGTATGAATACATGGCTGAATGGCTCTTTACCCATGTGTTCGAGTCCCGAGAAAATCATACGGGCAACCCAGAAGAAAATGATGTCATATCCTGTGACCAGCACATTTGTCGGATAGAAATATTCCAGATCCCTGGTCTTCTCAGGCCAGCCCAGCGTTGAGAAAGGCCACAGAGCCGAACTGAACCAGGTGTCAAGCGTATCGGGATCCTGCTCGATCCTTGATGAACCACACTTAGGACATATATCCGGATGATCCTTTGCAACTATCATCTCTCCGCATTCGCGGCAATAGTATGCAGGTATCCTGTGGCCCCACCACAGCTGTCTGGATATGCACCAATCCTGTATATTTTCCATCCAATTATAATATATCTTTGAAAATCTGTCGGGCACGAACTTAATAGTGCCGTTGCGCACAGCATCGATTGCAGGTTCTGCCAGCGGTTTCATCTTGACGAACCACTGTCTGGACATAATCGGCTCAATAACCGTATTACACCTATAACAGGTTCCGACATTGTGCTTGTGACCTTCGATCTTAACTAGGAGGTCAAGCTCCTTCAAATCCTCGATGATCTTTTTACGAGCCTCATATCTGTCCATGCCGGCATACTTGCCTGCAGCTTCGTTCATTTTCGCTCTGTCGTCCATTACGCGTATCTGCGGCAGGTTGTGGCGCAGACCCACTTCAAAGTCATTTGGATCATGGGCCGGCGTTATTTTGACCGCACCTGTACCAAAGTCTTTATCGACATACGAGTCAGCAATGATTGGAATTTCTCTGTTCATAAGAGGCAGTACAACTGTTTTGCCGATCAACCCGGCGTACCTTTCGTCCTCGGGATTAACAGCGACTGCAGTATCTCCGAGCATGGTTTCAGGCCTTGTTGTTGCAACAATAATAAACTCGCTGCTGTCCTTTACGGGATACTTCAGATGCCAGAAGTTACCCTCCTGCTCTTCATATTCGACCTCCGCATCAGATATGGATGTGCTGCATTTGGGACACCAGTTGATTATGCGGTCTCCCCTGTAGATCAGGCCCTTTTTATAGAGATTGACAAAAACCTCCAGCACGGCATTTGAAAGGCCTTCGTCCATGGTGAACCTTTCACGCTCCCAGTCGCATGAGCTGCCCAGCTTCTTGAGCTGCTCAACGATCCTGCCGCCGTATACTTTTTTCCACTCCCACGCTCTCTCCAGGAATTTTTCCCTTCCCAGATCTTCTTTTTTGATCCCCTCTTTAGCCATGCTCTCAACGATCTTGGCTTCGGTGGCTATACTGGCATGGTCTGTGCCCGGCAGCCACAGCGCGCTGTAGCCCTGCATCCTCTTCCACCTGATGAGTATATCCTGCAGCGTATTGTCAAGGGCATGCCCCATGTGGAGCTGTCCTGTGATGTTCGGCGGCGGTATCACTATCGTATAAGGTGTTTTTTCGCTGTCCGGCACGGCATGGAAGTATCCGTTTTCCATCCATTCTGTGTACAGGCGGTCTTCCACCTGCGACGGATCATAGGTTTTTGCAAGCTCCTTTATTTCTTTCATCTCAAATCCTCCTCGCATATTTACCTGAATACTATCAGCGTCAGAACCAGGCCGGGCAATGCTATAAGCATTCCGTAGCGCTTGACGGTCACTGTCGCCATCAGTAATTTGTAATCATCAACCTCTTCGGCTTCCATTTCATTCTCATTCTCCATTTTCACCTTTTTATCAAGGCCAAATCTCAAAGCAATTTTTTTCGCCGCAATAACTGTGACAAATCCTGTTACAATTATCAGACCGGCCAGTATCTTAAGTGCCAGCATTCGTTCCTCCCTCTTCATTGTGCACTGCGTGATAAACGCATAATTCTCTTTTCCGAATTATTTCCCGGAAAAAGCAACTAAAAAGGCCCATCATCCATATCAATTGGACGAAGGGCCATACTCCGCGGTACCACCAAAATTCCCCTAAGGGCAGCTCATGGAAATAACGGTTCCTCTTCCGCTGCAATTGCGCCCCGCATTGTCTTGACCGCACGCTCGGTATCGGTATGACATTGCTCGACTTTTTTTGCAGAACTCCCGGGCGACCTTCAGCGTTTCTTTTCCCGAAAGGCTTCTCAGCCAATGAGCCTTTCTCTCTGCGGGGCGTTTGCGATAGCATTGTGACTGCCGCAAAATGCCTGTTGGGTCAGATCGTCGCTTACTCCTCCCGATCAGCGTTTTTACCTTTTTTCAATGTATCAATAATATATTATAAAAAAAAACAAGTCAAGGGGCATTATTTCTTCATTTTATTGAACACTCTGGCATATTTATGTATAATTTATTTAATTAAAGCAAAAGGTAAAAAAAATTCTTATATATGGGTTGGAGTGATGTGATGAATACCATAAATGGAGGGGTCACGGCCCCTGAAGGTTTTTTTGCCACAGGAGTAGCCTGCGGTATAAAAAAGGAAGGCAAAAAGGATCTCGCTATTGTCTGCTCAGAAGACAGCGCTGCAGTGGCAGGAGTATTTACGACCAATAAAGTAAAAGGTCATTCGCTGCAGTTGACAATGGAGCATATAAAAAGCGGATACGCGAATGCAGTAGTTATCAACAGCGGCAGTGCAAACGCATGTGTCGGCGAACAGGGCTATGCAGATGCACTTGAGATAGCAACCATCACTTCCGGCTTGCTTGAATGCAGCCCGCAGGACATTCTGGTAGGCTCCACAGGCGTTATCGGAAAGCGGCTGAACATGGATGCCATACGTCCCGGCATCGAAGCCCTCGTTTCAGGAATGGATCCTGACGGCGGCCATGATGCGGAGGAAGCCATCATGACTACCGACACTATTCCAAAGGAAATAGCCATAGAGCTTGAGCTGCAGGATACCAGGGTTGTTATCGGAGGTATGGCAAAAGGCTCGGGAATGATACATCCCAATATGGCTACCATGATAGGCATCATCACAACTGACGCAAATATATCCAGAAAGCTACTGGACAAAGCCCTCAAGGATGCTGTAAAGTCGACCTTCAACAGAGTCACAGTGGACGGCGATACCAGTCCCTGCGATATGGTGGTAGCCTTTGCAAACGGCATGGCAGACAATGCGGGCATCACTAATGAAGGTGAAGACTTCGAGCTGTTCGCAAAGGGGCTGGAATATGTGTGCAGCTATCTTGCAAAACTGGTCGCAAAGGACGGCGAAGGCGCAACAAAGCTGATCGATGTCGTGATCGAAGGCGCCGGGAACCTGGAGGATGCATACAAGGCTGCTTATGCCGTAGCCAAATCGCCGCTGGTCAAGACTACTATATTCGGCGAGGATGCGAACTGGGGCAGGATCATAACTGCTGTTGGCTATTCAGGAGCAGAATTCGACCCGAACTATACAGACATTTATATAGGAGATCTGCTGGTCTGCAAGAGCGGGAGCGCAGTAGACTTTGATGAATCGCTGGCCAGGGAGCAAATGCAGAAAAGTGAGATAAAGCTGCTTATCAGGCTGAACAAGGGAGTATTTTCAGACCATGTTTGGACTTGTGATTATTCATACGATTATATAAAGATCAATTCAAGTTATCGCTCATGATTGCCGGGCTGCAGGGCTGCAGGGCTGCCGCTCGAATGCGGCGGCCGGCCTCATTGGCACACAAGGTCAGGGAACTAACCGCAGATGAAATATTTCCTTTTGGATATCTGTGTTGTTTCCGATATATGCTTTAGATGATAATATACAGGAGGGGTCGGATTGAGTATTAGAAAATATGCCGTATTTACGATCAACGAAGAAGAATTCGGTATCGAAATCGAAAGAATAAGCATCATTGAGAGAATGCTTGAGATTTACAAGATCCCCAATACACCTGAGTATGTCGAAGGTCTGACAAATCTGAGAGGAAAGGTACACACCGTATTCAATCTCAGAAAGCGTTTTCATCTGCCCTGTCCCGAGTTCAATGATGATACGAAGGTAATCATCGCAAGCGTACAGGATTCGTTAGTTGGACTTATCGTTGACGGTGTCCGCGAGATAATCAAGGTCGAGGACGATCAGTTCGAGCCTATGCCCAAAGAGCTTTCCGCTGTCAGGGACAGATTCCTGAGCGGTACGGTAAAAGTCGATAACAGGCTTGTACTAATACTCGATATAGATAAGGTCATCACTGAAGCTGACATACTGCCCGCAAAACCAGTAAAGACAGCAAAAACTGTAAAGCCGGCTGCTGCAAAGGAATAATTCCCGGAATGTCCAGCCTCAGATCCGCACACCTGCTATGTGAAGGAACCTTGTATATGCCGGTTTGAAGTCCATCAGCCGGTAATGATCCGTATCAAATGTATGGGCGGCAACAAGTATGCCGTCCATTGCTTTATTTTCAGGCATTTTGACAATTACCGGAGAATGGTCGAACCTCATGCTGTCAGAGAAGGACAGCTGGGCTATATCCCCCGGCTCTGCATCGGAAGCATCCACTACCTCTGCGAAGGGACCGGGCCCTTTGTTGTTTGTAAGAAATTCATAAAGATAATTGACGCCGGTCCATGATGCTGTTCTGTTATATGAGCTTACATAATACCATCCATACACATGTGTATAATTCATTATGCCGCTGCCTGCGAAGATGCACTGTGATGCAAAATTAGTACAGTCTCCCCCCAGCCTTTCAAAATCATAATATGCCGGATTTCTGGCATAAGCCCATTTGTGTGCATACTGCAGCACTTTGTCCCTGTTATATGGCCACACTGTCCTTTGGCTTCCAGTATTGAAAATAAACATACTGTCTCCATCTGTTCCATTTAGGTTAACTTCTGCCTTTATTCATTTTATGCACTAAGTCTGTTAAATTTGACATGGATGCAGTGGGACGGAAGTAGAGGGACGGCTTTTTGCTTACTTTGATGTACAGGAGGAAGGCCGATACAACATTCAATGACTGCCAGCGTTACAGATACTTCGGCTTCATGCGGTTCAAATGAGTCAACAGGATTCACAAGCTGCGGCACGGATGCCGCATGTGCTGCGTCCCCGAGCCATGGACGGCGAGTGACCAGCGCCCTCATTTGAACAAGAGATGCCGACTAGTAGCTGTACGCGAAGCAGTCTGAATATGTATCGGCCTTTCTTATGTTGTATGGATGTTGTATGGATGTTGTATGGAACAAAAGATCAGTCTCCTTTACAACAGTCCGACATTGTATCGGCCTTCCTCCTGCTATTTGTATGGAAGCAAAAGAACCGTCCACATGCTTCCACACTTGACTGTTTGAAAAGTATTTATTTATACAGAAAACCCTTAGGGCACTACTCGTTTTTGCAGCTTTTGAACAAAATAAAGTCCTAGATGGACAATTTTATAAACAAGAAGGCGCATTTCATAGTCAATGGACAATAAAAACGAGCGCCTTTCTCATTAATATCGTACAAAAACTGCAAAAGTGAGTAGTGCCCTATGCTTTCACCATATATTAATTATGATTCAAAAGTTAAAAGTGAGTAGTGCCCTATGCTTTCACCATACATTAATGTTTCTGTTTTCGCAGATGTGGATTGATGAATTGTATAAAAAGGCTAAAAACCCGCTATTTTAGCGTGCTTTAGGTAAATCAAAAAAAATGGAACACAGGGTATATCCCCGTGTTCCATCTTTTATCGGGCAATACAGCCCGCATATAATTACTCTACTATATAGGAGTTGAGTAAGGATTCGAGCATTTCCTGTCTGCCGGAGCCGATAACTACCTTGTCGAGGCCGAGGCAGTACTGTTCGAGTTCCTTGAAGCCGACCTTCTTCTCAACGATATCCTTGCCTATGCCGGTAGTGTAGCTGGCATACCTGTCAGCAACAAATTTATCCAGCTTGCCGTCTTCGATTATCTTCGCAGCAGTCGTCAAACCTTTTGCAAAGGTATCCATTCCAGCGATATGAGCATAGAACATATCTTCAGGATCGAAGGAACCTCTTCTGACCTTGGAGTCAAAGTTCAGGCCGCCCTTTGTGAAGCCGCCCATCTTGAGTACTTCGATCATTGCCAGAGTAGTGTCGTAGATGTTTGTCGGGAATTGGTCGGTATCCCATCCGAGGAGAATGTCGCCCTGGTTTGCATCGATACTGCCAAGCATGTTGTTGATACGTGAAGTGTGGAGCTCATGCTGGAAGGTATGCTGTGCCAGTGTTGCATGGTTTGCTTCGATATTCATCTTGAAGTAAGGATCGAGTCCGTAAGTCTTCAGGAAGCCGATGCAAGTAGCTGTATCGAAGTCGTACTGGTGCTTTGTGGGTTCCTTTGGCTTGGGCTCGATAAGGAACTGGCCAGTGAAGCCGATTTCCTTTGCATAATCAACAGCCATGCCGAGGAAGCGGGCCATGTTGTCGAGTTCGAGCTTCATGTTGGTGTTGAGCAATGTCTCATAGCCTTCTCTGCCGCCCCAGAATACATAGTTCTGGCCGCCCAGTTCATGAGTGATCTCCATTGCCTTCTTGACCTGTGCACATGCATATGCAAATACATCAGCATACGGTGAAGTGGATGCACCATGAGTGAATCTGGGATTGCCGAATGCATTGGTGGTGCCCCAAAGCAGCTTGACACTGCTGTCTTTCATTCTGTCCTTGATAGCTGCGACTATGACATCGAGCCTCTTGTTGGTTTCAGCAAGGGTGTCGGCTTCCGGAGCTATATCTCTGTCATGGAAGCAGAAGAACGGTACTCCGAGCTTTTCGCAGAATTCGAAATTAGCTTCTACCTTTGCCTTTGCAAGATCCATAGCATCTGTGATAGGGCTCCAGGGTCTGATAGCTGTTCCGGTGCCGCTGAACGGATCCGTTCCTGTTGCCTGGAAGGTATGCCAGTATGCAACTGCGAATCTCAGGTGTTCCTTCATTGTCTTGCCTGCAACCACTTCATCAGCATTGTAGAATTTGAATGCCAGCGGGTTGTCAGATCCTTTGCCCTCATACTTGATGTTCTGAATGTTCTTAAAATACTCCGCCATAATAAACCTCCATTATATAAATTTTATTTTCACCTGCAAAATTCAATTGTGCAAATATCCCTGTTCAATACGTCTGCTTGTTTAATTTCTCTGCTTGTTTAATTTCTCTGCTTGTTTAAATTCTCTTCCTGTTTAATTCTCTGCCTGTTTAATTTCTCTGCGTCTTGATATCTCTGCCTGCTTAATATCCTTACCTCTGATTTTCACCTTCCAAACAGCTTCTTCAGCGGTATTATTGCCGCTCCCAGTGTCGATGCCCTGTTCCCTATCCCGGATATCATCAGTTCGACATTTGAAGCCGGCCTTTTCAGCGCTTTGCCGTCAATAACACTTCTCAGAGTTCCCATTACCAGATCGCCATATACGGTAAAATCCTTTCCCAGTACGATCCTCGAAGGATTCAGAGTATTGACCAGGTTGGACAGCGCTATCCCCAGATACCGGGCAGTTTCATCCAGCAGGTTCATTGCTGCTCCGTCGCCGGCTCTGGCTGCCGCCGCGATATTTTCAAGGGACATGGCATCCACATTTTCAAACTCATTGAGACTGGATACGACACCCTGCCTTACCATTTTTCTGGCTTTTTCAATGATCCTTCCGGTAGAGGCCATCGTCTCCAGGCAGCCGTAATTTCCGCAGCCGCACCTGGGTCCGTTCTCATCCACGACTATATGTCCCACTTCTCCAGCGCTGCCGCCTGTTCCCCTGTAAGGCATGCCCCCTGTGAAGATACCTGCGCCGATACCTGATTTGATATTGACGCACACGAAGTTGCTCGCTTTTTGGCAAGCGCCGATCCAGTTTTCACAAATCGCAGAGGACATAGCTTCATTTTCCATGAATACCGGCAGCTGCAGCCTTTCCCTGAGCATGCCTGCAGGATCTTCTTCCTCCCACCCCAGATTGGGTGCAAGTACGACCCTGTGAGAAATGGAGTCCACCATGCCCGGAACTGATATGCCTATTCCCAGCATTCTTTCTCTGCTAATCGAGTACCTCTCCATAATGCCGGTGACACACGATTCCGATGCTGCAACAGCGCCTTCAGCTGTGTTCACATTCAGCGGAACGGAGCCTTCCTGAACCAGTCTGCCTGTAATATCAGTCAGTACAAATTGTATACTGTCAACGTCAATGTCCAGCCCTACCGAGTAATAGGAATCAGGCTTCAACTCGAGCATTACCGGTTTCCTGCCGCCTTTCGACTCTCCGGTCCCTGTCTCATGTATATAACCCTTGTCCAGCAGCGATGACACGATCACGCCGATTGCTGTAGGCGACAAGCCTGTATCCTTTGAAAGATCAGCTCTTGAAACAGATTGCTTCTTTCGGATCAGATCCAGGATACCTGCTTCGTTATACGCTTTCAAAAATTTGCTGTTGCCAGTCCTGCTTTTTGTCATTGCGCGGGCCTCATATGCTCTTTAATATTTGCGAGAGCTCCTTGTAATCATTCTTCAGCGAATTATAAAGCTTGCCGTACAGATCGTAATATTTCGAGTATAATCCAATATTGCTCTCTTCAGGCTGCTGGATACTCTTGGCCTGTATAGCTGCATCGCAAGCTTCAGCCACATTCTTGTAAACACCGGTGCCAACGCCGGCCAGCAATGCGACGCCCAAAGCCGGTCCTTCGCTGGAGTTGGTGGTGGTTATTGGCAGTCCGAATATATCTGCCTGCATCTGCTTCCAAAGCTTGCTCTTTCCGCCGCCGCCCGATGCTCTGACTTCGCTCACATCGACGCCCATGCCTGCAATTATTCCAAGGCAGTCCTTAAGGCTGTAAACAACACCTTCCATGACAGAGCGGATCATGTCCCTCTTCTTATGAACAGTGGAGAGGCCGAAGAATACGCCCTTTGCATCGGAATCAAGATGAGGTGTCCTCTCGCCTATGAGATATGGCAGATAAATGAGGCCGTTGCTTCCAGCTTTGACCTTTGCGGCTTCCTGGTCCATCAATACATATGGATCAGTTTCCATGAGTTCAGCAACACTCATTTCTTCCTTGCAGAAATTATCTCTGAACCACTTCAGCGAGAATCCCGCTGCCTGTGTAACTCCCATAACGTGCCATGTATCAGGCACTGCATGACAGAAGGTCTGCACCCTGCCCTTGGGATCTATGCTGATTTTATCGAGATATGCGAATACAACGCCTGATGTGCCTATTGTAGATGATACGACTCCCGGTTTTACAATTCCGTTTCCAACTGCTCCAGCAGCCTGATCTCCGCCGCCGCCTACTACCGGTGTTCCCGGTTTCAGTCCCGTCAGTGATGCTGCTTCATTGTTTACCTTTGCGCTGACGACCTGTGATTCATAAACATCAGCCAGCCAGTTCTTTTCTATGCCCAGCTTGGACAGCACTTCGCCGCTCCAGCACCTGCCCGGTACATCCAACAGCTGCATGCCGCTGGCATCCGATACTTCGGTTGCGAACTCGCCGGTCAGCCTGAATCTGACATAGTCCTTCGGAAGCAATATCTTGTTTATTTTTTCAAATACAGCGGGTTCATTGTTCTTGACCCACATTATCTTGGAAGCTGTGAATCCGACAAGAGCAGGATTTGCAGTGATCTCGATGAGTCTCTTTTCACCAACCAGAGATGTGATCTGTGCGCATTCAGCCGTTGTTCTCTGATCGCACCATATGATGGAACGCCTGAGTACCTTGTTTTCGGCATCCAGCAGAACCATGCCGTGCATTTGCCCTGACAGGCCTATTCCGCTGACATCGGCCGGATTGATGCCGCTCTTTGTCAATACCTTACGAATACCGTCACAGGAAGCCTTCCACCAATCTTCAGGATCCTGTTCCGCCCAACCGATGTTCGGCTGGTAAAGCGGATACTCTTCAAGCGCACTGGTTATGGTTTTTCCGGTCTCATCAAACAGAACTGTTTTCGTCCCCGAGGTTCCGATATCGATACCCAATAAATAAGCCATAAGCTTCCCTCCCGATATTTACCTTTATAATATTATATTATTAAGTATACTCTCTTAAGGAAAATAATGCAATGAAAATAGTCATCAAAATACAATTTTATTTCACTAAATAAACTAAGTTTATTAATCCCCGGAATGGCGCCTGAATACATTGGGAAAATAAGCATGCGCCCAGCCAATATGGATGGAATTTCAATTAGGGCCAGCGCATTTTAGCCTACTTGGATGGAATTTCAATTAGGGGCAGGATAATAAGAATAAATATTGAAAATGCACCATAAAAAGTATACATAAACTGGGTTATCCGGCCTTATGTCACTTCGTTACAGTAAATCTGCTGCCCCTAATTGAAATTTCATCCAAGTAGACTCGGACATGCTGCCCCTAATTGAAATTTCATCCAAGTAGACTCGGGCATGCTGCCCCTAATTGAAATTTCATCCATCTGCACTTCTTATTTGAAACCAGGTACATTGATGTTCATAATAAGCATCGTTTTTAACATTGATCGCCCACGCGCTATTGCTATAAAATTTCTAACTCTGTAAATAATAATAGTGAAATCATAAAACACAAGGGAGGCTTATTAATGAAAGCTCAAAAAATGGATCACCCAAACAACGGTGTCACATGTACGGTAAATACATGCTATTACTACATGCAGGGCGATTACTGCAGTGCGTCCAAGATACAGGTGGAACCGAAAAACTCAGTGTCATCCGAGCAAACAGACTGCGCGACCTTCTATTATTCTGATACTAAAAGCTGACTTTTCCGGCAACGATTAATGTAATCAACAAACAGCTCCATGACAATTCCGCAAACCGGAACGTTATGGAGCTGTTTCTAAAACTCATCCACAAATCATCACAGGCAACTGCTTCTGCTAACTAGCTCTAGTAAATCATCACCAGAAGCAGCTTCCGCCGAACAACTCCCTCAAACAATCACAGAAGCAGCTGCCGTTGCTATGCTCCCACGTCCCATCACCAGAAGCAGCTATCGTCGATAACCCCCGCATAATCGATTTACCGTATTATCACCATTATCAGTAGAAGCAGCTGCCGCCGATAAACTCACGTATGATCGAGTTGGCGGGAACATCTTTGCAGTCAATGGGCACAAAATAGCTCAGGAATTCGATGAGCCTTCTTGCCTCCGAATACTCAGGAGCGCTGTTGTCGATCTCCGACAGCAAAGGGTCTGCCAGTGTTTTGAGTACGCTCAGTTCATACATCAGAGAGGAATTGAACATGACATCGGCGCTCTCCTGGAACGGGAAAATGTTCTTCTCCTCTCCCCTTCTTACCGAAGGCCAGCGCTTTATAGTGCTCATGGCGCTGCTGCCCCTGAACTGGTGGTCTCTGACTATGCGCCTGATGATCCTGTTGTCGGTGGTCGGTATCCTGTTATGATCATCTATGTTCATTGAAGTCAGAGCACTGACATATATCTTGAACTTGGTCTCCTTTGGTATCTCGGAGGTCAGCTTCTCATTCAGGCCGTGGATGCCCTCTATCACAAGCACATTGTCATCACTGATCTGCAGCTTCTTGCCGACGGGCTCTCTGGAACCTGTCGTAAAGTTGAATACGGGCAGCTCCACTTCCCTGCCTTCGATCAACTCCATCAGTTGCTTATTGAAAAACCTGACATCTATTGCTTCCAGCGCCTCATAGTCGTAATCGCCATCCTCATCCCGCGGTGTGTCCTCGCGGTTGACGAAGTAATCATCGAGGGATATGGTGACAGGCTTTATTCCATTAACTCTGAGCTGTATCGACAGTCTTTGAGCAAATGTGGTCTTACCCGATGAAGACGGTCCGGAAATTAGGATTATGCGCTTTCTGTGATTACTGCCCGATATCATGTCGGCAATGCTAGCAAGCTTTTTCTCATGCAGTGCTTCGGATATCCTGATGATCTCAGTGGACCTGCCGGCCTTGACAAGATCGTTAAGGGCGCCGACATTCTCGACCTCGAGTATCCGTCCCCACTTCTTAAATTCGAGATATATGTTGAAAAGCTTCTCTTGCTCGACATACTCGGGCAATGTCTGCGGCGATGTCTTGTCGGGAAACTGTATAATGAGGCCTCCCTCGTGGTATCTAAGGCCAAACACCTTGATATAGCTGGTATCCGGTGCCATGTAGCCATAGAAGTAATCGTCCATTCCTCCACAGTTATATATAGTGACAAGCTCCTTGTTCCTGTGTTCTATCGCATGATACCTGTCCATCCTTCCGCTGGACTCGAACAAAGCTTCGGCCTCAGACAGTGGGATCTCCCTCTTTTCAAAGGGCAGCGCACTGGACACTATTTCATGCATCCTCTCCTCCAGCCTGGTTACCTCTGCCGGCTCAAGCGCCTTATCCCCCCTGAGTTCACAAAACAGTCCCCTGCTTACTGCATGGCTGATGATGACCCGCCTTTCCGGAAACAGATCGTTTGCCGCTTTCATGAATATAAAGTACAGGCTCCGTCTATATATCCTCATGCCATCTTCTTCAGTAAGGTCAATAAATCTGACCCTGCAGTCCCTATGGAGCTCATAGCTCAGTTCCCTGATGTCATTGTCCACCTTTGCAGCAATTATTGGCTCACGGTGAAACCTTGCATAGTCCCGCGACAATTCAAGAAGTGTTGTTCCCATTGGAACCTCCGCATAGTCCCGTGACAGCTCAAGTAGTGTAGCCCCCTTTGGAACCTCCGTCTTTTGCCCGATGTCAAAAATGACCTTTACCTGCTCTTTTGTATCTGTCATACGTTTGCTCCTCACTGTTTTGGATAATACTCTCTATATATTATAGCGCATCTTCTGGAAAGAGTTAATGGAACATTTGACAGAATCCTTATATTTAAGATAAGATGATTGAAAAACGAACTTAAGGAATGAATATATATATGTCGGACAAAAATCAACAAACTAATTTAGATCAGATCAAGAGTGAAACAGACAGGAGAAAAACCTTCGCCATTATCTCTCACCCGGATGCAGGTAAAACCACAATAACAGAGAAATTGCTGCTTTACGGCGGAGCCATAAGGCTGGCCGGTACTGTTAAAGCGCGCAAAGCCGGCAATTATGCGGTATCTGACTGGATGGAGATCGAAAAACAAAGGGGTATATCCGTTACCTCCAGTGTAATGCAGTTTGAATATGGAGGACACTTCATAAATATACTAGACACCCCCGGTCATCAGGATTTCAGTGAGGACACCTACAGGACACTGGTCGCCGCCGACAGCGCAGTGATGCTCATCGACGGCGCAAAGGGCGTGGAGGCCCAGACCATCAAGCTCTTCCACGTCTGTAAAATGAGAGGCATCCCGATCTTTACATTTGTAAACAAGATGGACAGAGCCAGCAAGGATCCCTTCGAGCTCATGGAGGAAATAGAAAATGTGCTGGGCATCCGCTCTTACCCCATGAACTGGCCTATCGGCACCGATGGCGATTTCAAGGGCGTATATGACAGAAACCTGAAACAGATAGAGCTGTTCGAGGGCGGCAGACATGGCCAGACAGCTGTCAGCTCGGTAAAGGGGACCGTTGACGATCCGGTGTTTGCCGACCTTCTGGGAAGCCATTACCATGACAGGCTTTGCGAGGAAATAGAACTGCTTGACATGGCAGGCGATGAATTTTCAATGGAAAAGGTCAGAAACGGAGAGTTGACCCCGATGTTTTTCGGCAGCGCAATGACGAACTTCGGAGTCCAGCCCTTCCTGGAGGAATTTATCAAAATGGCTCCGGCGCCTGGGATCAGGCTTTCGGATGCCGGAGAGGTCGACCCTGAATCGGAGAACTTCTCAGGCTTCGTATTCAAGATCCAGGCCAACATGAACCCGACCCACAGGGACAGGATCGCATTCATACGCATCTGCTCCGGCAAATTTTCCCGCGGAATGGCCGTTTATCACGTACAGGCGGGAAAGGAGATCAAGCTTGCCCAGCCTCAGCAATTCATGGCTCAGGAGCGCGCTATAGTTGAAGAGGCCTTCCCCGGTGACATAATCGGTGTATTTGACCCGGGCATTTTCAAAATAGGCGATACCTTATGCGAAGGAAACAAGCGCTTCAAATTTGAGGGCATTCCAATATTCCCCGCCGAACACTTTGCCAGGATCACTCCTGCCGACTCCATGAAAAGGAAGCAGTTCATCAAAGGCATCAGCCAGCTTTCAGAGGAAGGTGCAATACAGGTATTCAAGCAGCCGGATACCGGCATGGAATCCATCGTTATCGGAGCGGTCGGTGTGCTGCAGTTTGAAGTGCTCGAACACAGGCTCAAGAACGAATATGGTGTGGATCTCAGGATACAGCACCTGTCCTTCAAGCATGCAAGATGGATCATATCAGACATAGCTGGCATAGATGACGCCAAAAGGCTCAATCTTACAAGCTCGACGATGCTCGTGGAGGATGACGAGGAAAGGCCGGTACTGTTGTTTGAAAATGACTGGAACATCAGATGGGCGGAAGAAAAAAACAAGGGTCTCGCCCTTGCGGATATTGCAGGAGCAAGAGCATAGCAAAAAACCATATCATTAAAACTGAAAATATAGTATAATAACAACATAAATGCCCTGCAGGCACATTTTCGGCAGGGCAAATACATAAAAGCAGGATGGTCAGATGGCTCAACAAGTACAGAGAAACGGAAGTTATACTGTAAAGGGAGGCTCTCCTGTGATCCTCGAAGGCGGGCGGCTCTCCTCCATCAGCCTTTTGCTTCAGGGCAAGCTGGATATATACTTATCAGCTGCGGAAAATACGGCTGACAGCGCTGTTACCGTTGACAAACTGGAGCATACCGGTTACAGGCTTTTTGACCTTAGCCGGAATATTTTCATCGGCGCAAACGATCTGTACATGGGCGGAACAGGCAGCCTTACATTCACCGCCGCAACGGATTGCGCCTTGTATGCCTACCCTGCATCGACCTGGCACGACACGGAACAAATAATTAAAAACAACACAGATTACGGAGCATATGTCGTCAATTCGATATGCAGCCTGATCGTGAATTCAAATCGTGTTTTAGAAAACACGCTGTCCCATTATTGTTCAACAAAAAGGATTCTGGACAGGCTATGCGCATATTATGCTGCCATAACAGAGGAATATGACCTCAATCAGATCTCCGGAGCCGTTTCGGATAACGGAGCAGCCGTCCTGGCGCGATTAAAGGAGTCCGACACCTTTGTACCGCTGCAGTTCAGCAAACAGTTCATCGAACCCTCAGAAACTTCTTCGGACGAGTACACTACTCCTGTCAGGATCACAAAAACCGAAGAGATCGATTATTACAATCATTTGTCAAATATTCCGGTTGAAACAGCAAAAGCATTCTTTTCAGCCGACAGCTATATAGCGATAAAACAGGCAGGCGAAGCATCAGTATGTCTTGATACTTTACTGCATGAGCTGCGTAAAGTTTTCACTGACTATGAAGAATTAATCAATCTTTACTACAAGCCTGAGACGCTCAATGCCTATGATGCATTCATTAAGGCGGCCTTCGAGATGAGGCAAAAGGGTCTGGACCATTCGCCGGCATTGGATGCAGCAGCCTTCATATTCAACAAGCTGAAGGAATTATGCTTGTATATCAGGCTTCAATACAGACACAAGACCGGCATTGATTTCACATATTTCGAGCATATACACTCGGACAATCTGGCTGCACTTGATGCACCGATGCAATCGGCCGAAAGCGGTCCATCCGCCGTTGACCTGCAAGGCTCCATAACGAGCCTGCCGGATGAATTGAAGGGCAGTGCGATGAAGATAATAGAATATTCGGGAATCCCGGAAGAAAAGGCCACTGGCTTCCTGATGAATCTGACTGCCTTTCGGAACCTGAAGGACAAGCTTTCGACCGAGGATCCGGCCAAATCGATCCGCAAGGCTGTGGCTGATTCATTTTTTGAAATATACAAAGCGGTATATCGCAGGTCGTACACGGAAAAAGACACCTCAAGGCTTATAAGGATGTTCCTCTCCTTTGGCTACATGGATGAGAAGCTGCTGGACACTAAGCAGGTCCTGGATCTATACAGGCTTGCCGGCATGAAAGATACCAGCGGAACATCAAATGTATACCTGATGCATGAGTGGCTCACGGCTGTGTATGACATTGCGAAGGAGCCATCCATAAACAATTTCGGCAATGACTATACTGATACGTTCCGTGAGCTGAAAAAACAAGGCCGCCTGACAGAAAACGACAAGCAGTCTTTTTTGAGCAACAGGGACGGCAGGCTTTCCTTTGAGATCGACAATATGCTCACCACGAACCACAAGCTTTGTCAGGGTCAGATATCGACATATTTCCCTATACTCCACAGCGAAGCTGCGCCCTGCGACCCTCTTCGTTCATTCGTGTCACCGTCATTGATCCGTGAAAAGCTCGCAAAAATAATGGAGATAGATTTTTCGCTCTTCCACCGGGAAATCCATTATAAAAACGCCGAAAGCTCCATCGAGAAGGAAATAGTTATGGAGCAGGTGCTGCCGGACATAATCCTTGTTCCTGTCTATGGGACAAAGGCCATGATGTGGCAGGAAATCTCGGGCAGAATCAGAAATACCCCAGGCAGATTCCTGCTTCCGGTCTTCACGGATGAAAATATCGACGACATACTTGTCAAGCTGGCGGGCAACTTCCGCTGGGAGCTTTGCAGAACCATGATGGGCGCAGCCTGGAATGACATCTCACAAAACTCGCTTACCTCCGAGTATGCAGACTACATACAGTTCTACCGCAAAAACCGGGATCTGACAGATGAGGCAAAGGAAAAAGTAAAGGCCTTGATCAACAAATACCACAACAGGCTTCGCGACATATTCACATCGGAGTACGAGATATGGCTCAACAACGAATCGAAGGGAAATCCCAGGCTGAACAAAGTTTCCAGAAGCATTTTCATGAAGTACTGCCCCTTCTCCAAGCCGATACGCGAACAGCTTGAACGCCAGCCGATCTATATCGACCAGCTCAATGTCCTCAGGACTCAGCGCGCAAAAAAAGCAAGAGAACTGGAGAACCGATATAAAGGCTATATCAAGGCTAATGGTTCATTGGACCAGGCTCTGCAGGAAAATCTGTCATTTTACAAGGATATGTGAGTATTATCTTGCTTTGGGGATCATGTTTGCGAAATGGGCCGTCTGCTTTTTCAGGTATTCCTGGAATTGATATTGTGTGGCAACATCATAATTTGTGAGCTGCATGCCATATTCAAAATATTCGCTGCTAAACTTGTTTTTCCAGACAATCTTGCCATTGAAATAGAACATGCTTCTGTCTGTTATCAGGTCAAGATCCACCAATTCCTCGACTTCCAGATCCACCGGAGAAATGACGCCCATACCGTACAGGCTGATATTTCTGACCAGCATGTGGAGCCGCTTGCTTGAGTACTTTCTGCGGGCGCTTATTGCAAGAGATGCAGGGTATCTTTCGAAAACTCTCCGATCCTGATATACATCCATGTCGTGTATATTCAGATCAACCTGGCAGCTGCCAATGTCAATGGAAGCCACATCTGCCTGGATCATGTCGATCTGATCGCCTTTGCTTGTTACGACAACAACAGGATCACATATCTGAAGCATATCGAGCTTCCCCGAAAACGGGCTTAGTTTGAGCAATTTATCCGAAGCTTCTTCAACGGTACATTTTAAGAGGTAATCGACGCTGTAGACGCTTATATATACTACATCCTGCTTTGCAATAGTCATGCTGCCTCCCGAACCACATTCGTGTAACATCAGCACATTTGAAAATACACTACTGTACAATGATTACAGTTTATCTTTATTGAACTATTTTAGCAAACTTTTATCACCTTAGCAATTAAAACACCAATTTTCATTCTCATGTCACAACAGCGGTTTGGTTAACATAAACTACAATATATCGGAGGTGTTATTATGCATTCGCATTACTTTTTAGGCAAAACGACTATCGACGATGGGCACTGGCATAATTACGAGGGCATGACCAGCTGTGACCCCAATGATCCTGATCATATCCATTACATGGACGGAAAGACTTCTCTGAACGACGGCCATGTCCATGATTTCCACAATCCGACCGGACCCGCAATATATATAGGCGGAAAACATTATCATATGTATTGTGGCATTACCAAGGTGGCTGACGGCCATGTCCACAAATATGAGGCTTCAACAGATAAATATCACGATGAGTATTATAAGGAATGTCCGCCCTGCAATGCACCGTGCAAGTAAGTATTTTGCGGCATTTTTGGGCATTTGTGCGGCATTTTTCGGCATTTGTACAGCGTTTTTGCGGCATTTTTGGGCCTGCCGAAGGTCTGCTGCAGGCTTGCTATACGCCATACACTATCTGCCCGCGAGGGCACTTTTTTTGTAGCAATGCAGGACATGCATCTGATCCGGAGCCTTTACCCCATCCACAATTACATCATTTCAATTGCATCATTCGTTGAAAATGCAGATTAACTAGGACAATATACAATAATTACCGTAAAAAATTGTAAGCCTCATTCCGCAATGATATCATTTATGCAGGGACAGCATTATCAGGAGGCTCAAAATGAATAGGAAAAGTTTTATTAAAGCTGGCTTTACTGCAGCAATCTGTCTTATTGTTGTATTGGCTTTAGCATCATGCTCCGATCATGATACCTCATTAAAAAAATTCTCAAATGCGCAGTGGACGCTGATCGGTCCGTACAACGAGCCTCAGCAGGATTCCTGCCCATTGTTTTATGTGGATCAGCTTGACGCTTCGGGCGGTGAATATAATATTTCAAATACAGGTCTGCCTGATGATATAAAAAACATAGTACATGTCAGAGCAAAAGATGGAACCATCGATTTTACGAGAGCATATCCAAACAAAAGCTGGGCTGTCGCCTACGCATACCTTGAGTTCGAGGGCAATGGTGAGGAATGCTTCTTCAGGATGGGCTCCGATGACGGGCTCCGGGTCTGGATAAACGGCAAGCTGGTCGTAGATGATCATTCGCACCGCGCGCTGGATCCCAATTCGAATTCCTTTCGCACGATACTTAATAAAGGAATAAACAGGATACTGGTCAAGGTATGTCAGGGCGAACAGGGCTGGGAATTCAGCCTTACGGACAGTGACCGGGAGGAACATACCGCGTTTCTTTCTGAGTCGGGCCGCATAAGACTCTCAATATCAAGCCGTTCGCATTTTATCGGCAACGACGAGGATCTGGCTTTTTCGGTGTATGCAAATCCGGCTCCGCTGACAGACATTCCGTACTCATACTATGTCTCTGATTCAAAGGGCAATGTCGTCTCATCGGGAAACGGTTCACTGGGTGAAAGCATTACAGTACCGCTCCTGCAGGACAGAGAGGAATACTATAAATTGATGGTAGAGTCCGGGTCAGTTGATGAAGCCGTCACAAAAGAAAAACTCGGAAATGGCAAGGTCGAAAGCTTCTTCTTCACAGGGGATCCCACAACAGTTCTGCCAGCCTACTCCTCCAAAGCCAGAAAGGCAGTTGAGAAATTGAACAGCGAGGCATTACTGTGGCCAACCTACGATACGGATGTGCAAAGCGCAATGGCGGATATAGCTCCCACTCTTCTGTATTTGGCGGATGTGATCGACAAAAAGCAGCCGAGCATACCAGTCACAGAAGATAAGCAGGTCAACTATGCCTTTTATATAAATGACATTATCGAAGCCCTTGAGAAAGATCCCAAGGAGCTTCTGCACCTGACAGGATTCCGTCAGATGGCATATCGTTCAGATATCGATGACAGTATCCAGCCATACAGCCTGTATCTCCCCGACTCCTATTCTCCTGACAAAAAATATTCTCTTGTTATAATGCTCCACGGTTACAGCGAAAATGACTATGACTTCGCCGACAAGCTGACATCATTGATGCCTGAGGATTTCATCATAGTGTCGGTCTTCGGCCGGGGCGACCTATATTACCAGAGCGCAGGTGAACAGGACGTGCTCGATGTGATGGACCGCATCATCGGCAGGTATTCTGTCGATGAAAACAGGGTATACCTTATGGGCAGCTCAATGGGCGGCCTTGGGACATGGCGGATCGGTTCCCTGTATGCTGACCGCTTCGCGGCCATAGCTCCATATTGCGGCTGGAGTGGCTATGAGTTTCTTGAGAACCTTGGCAATATGAAAACATACATTGTACATGGCAATGAAGACCAGACAGTGTCAATTAAGTTCGACAAGAATTGCGCCGAGAGGTTGATGAGGCTGGGATACGATGTCAGCTTTATCGAGATTGAGAACGGTTCCCACAATGCCTGGTCCGAATGGACGGCGCTCTATCCTCCCGAGACTATTCTGGACATATTCAGATCGACAGAAAGGAACCCCTCCCCTGCCCAAATCAAAGCAACGATTCCTCAAGTGCGGTACGGCAGACATTACTGGATAACTGTCGATGAGCTTGATACGAGCGGGACATTGACGTTACCCGAATACACCTCCCAAACCCCCTATGATTCTTTTTACCCTCCCCTCCCTGCCCCGGGAAGATTTGAGGCGAACCGTTCAAATGACGGATCGATTACAATAACGACAGAAAGGATCACTGCACTGTCGATTGACATAAAGACTGCAAGCATGGGCGGCGACGGGGTTAGTACGAGCAGTGCCGGGGTTAGTACGGGCAGTGCCGGGACCACTACGGGCAATTCCGGGACCAACACAGGCAGCGCCGGCGGAAATACGGGCGCGGGTAGCTTGCAGAACAGTAACCTCACAATAGATGGGACTTCGATCAGAGTCCCTGCAAATGCTGATGTGCTCCACCTTGTAAAACAAAGTGACAACACCTGGAGCATAGACAACAGCTATGGCATCAAAACCCTTCCACCCCACGATGGGGGCGGAATTGCCGATTTGTTTACAAAACCGTTGATCATAGTATATGGAACACAGGACCTGGAAAGTGCGAGGGTATTGGAAGCCGCGGCACGAGGCCTTGCAGACTGGTCATCGATCTATGAGTTCCCCATAGGAATGAAAACAGGCATTTATAAGGTCAAATCCGACAAGGAGCTTACAAAAGAAGACATGTCGACCCACAACATTATATTGCTGGGAACTCCTGATGAAAATATAATATCTCAGCAAATCTCCGGCGCTCTCGAACCATATTATGCACAAAGCAACATAACTGTTGGCGGCAGAAGCTATACCCGCAATGGTCTATGCGTTACAATGCCCAATCCAAAGGCTCCTGATAGAATCGTAGGATATATCGACTGTTCGCGGTTCCTGGACTCGGCCGATGCCGCCAAACGATACTTTTTCGAGTTCCAGTTCCGCTTAAGGAACAGCTATAGTAATGAGCTGATGGGATACCCAACCTTCTGCCCTGATATCTTCGTCATGACCTCCCATCCTTTCCAGGATGAGTGGGCCGGCTGGTTTGACCGCAATTGGGAATTGAATTGATCCTACTGTGTCCGGGTGCAGTTCTTATTTGTTTTCGATTATAAACATTTTATTGTAAATTGGTGAAATCTGTTATAAACTGTCTATATTAGGAATTCAAAACATTCAGACTTAATATTTGTCAAAGAGAACTTTTGGCGAGACATCCGGCGAAGATGCGGTCAAAGGCATATTCTCCTTCTTGATGCCGCCAACGGTAGAGAGGTTCAAGTTGAAAATGAAAAAAATAGTATCGCTGTCACTTTTACTTATTCTTCTACTTAATCTGCCGCTTCCGGCTTTCGCCGCAGGCGAAAATCCAAACATCGCTGATAATGACGCTTCCCTGGCTTTCGTGTTCGGTGACGCAGGCAGCTACAGCGCCAATCCGGGAGAAGTCATTGACAGGAAGCGATCCGTAGTCGGCAGATATCAGGGGGCAAACAGCTATAACCAGATAATGTTCAGCAATCCCGATATCCTTCCGCTTAAGCCGAATACTACGTATACAGTGACTTTTAAATACAGGATACTGGAGGCCCCCGACAGAGGCTTTGAGTTACTGTTTTTCTCGGACAAAGGCGCATCCCTCAATGACTGGGTGGAATCAGCAAAAGAGTTTAAAGGGAAGAAAGGCGACCAAGGCAAAATTACTCTAACAGCAACACTTAAAAAATATGACGATTATCGGCTGCTCTTTAACATCATCGGACAAGGCGCCGTTGCTATAGACTCTGTCAGCCTTATCATGAAGGGCTCTGCTGCCCCCGTAGCCGAAGCGGATTTTGAAGAACATGGCGTTGTGTCCTTTGGCGGTATCAATTATAACTTTTCCAATGTACGTACCGATTACGTCTTAAAAATAACGGATAAAGGAACGGCGGTTGTTCACAGAGCCAGCGGGACATCTGTCGTCGTTCCCTTCGGAGAAAAGATGACTTTCGCCGGAACACTCAAATACAGCAAGGATACAAACTACATCATCCATCATGTGAGATCCCATATGGAGGATCATGGAGATTGGCGGGTTCTGACTAAAATGCCTGTAGACTGGCTGCGCACGGATGCAAACTGGCGATGGGGCGAAAAGTCGGCATGGGAGTATATTGACGACCGTTTTTACGCTCCCTCTCATTTTCCCGACTCTCCAGACAAAGTAATCACTGCTTATGTCAATTTTGCAGAAGTTGTCGCTGATCCATATGATGCCGCATTCAACCCTGCCTGGGATAAAAACAGCGATGGAGCCATCGACGACGATGCCTTTCCGGACTATCTGGATCCATCAACAAAAAACACTGCATGGAATGCCTATATGGCAAAATACTGGACCGATTCGTGGCTTGAGCAGCTCAAGAAAAAGATCGACCTCGTAGCCGCTGAGAATTTCGACGGTGTGTTTCTTGATGTTCTGCCTGCTTATGTAACGTGGATTAATGTTCATCCTGAGATGAATGAAACCGAACTCAAGCAGCAGTGCATCGATTTGCTGTCCAAGATATCCGCTTACGCAAAAGAGCAGTATGGTGATACATTCCTTGTCACAGGCAACATTGATGCCGGTTCCCTTGATTATTTCAATAATCTTGGTAAATATCTGGACGGCGGATATTATCAGGATATACTGTTCCATTGGCACGGTACGGGCGAAATATATGACTGGGTCATGAATGGTGAAGGGAAAAGAAAATTCGATTTCCTTCGCGAACAAGGTATCCAGCCCCTTGAAATGGAGAATATAGGAACAGGAAGTGCAGATAGGACGCTTGATTTCAAAAACAATGATGATAAAATAACCAAAGAAAATTTTATGACCCTTCTCAAGTTTGCAACAGAAACAGGCAGTACTCCATATTTGACAACTATCTTCATGTTTGATAATTACAATATGTTCCCCCGATACTCGCGCATTCTTGCGGATGCGCCACCCTTTACCGACACCCCGTATAACGACTATGTGCTGGGCAGTGATGCGTCCGACACCTTCGCAACGGGTGCAGGCGACGACTTGGTTTACGGAGGCCCCGGCGACGATGAGATCTACGGTGGGAGCGGCAGAGATGAAGCCTATTATACCGGA
Organism: Bacillota bacterium; assembly: GCA_023435305.1. Lineage (GTDB taxonomy): Bacteria > Bacillota > Clostridia > Acetivibrionales > DTU013 > DTU013. Next base: position 2,465 of record JAEYRV010000038.1, on the reverse strand, counting down.
AAGCGAGCGGATTATGATGTAGTGACAGACAAAGGCGTTACAACTGTCACAGCCAGGACAGGCAGCGAAGGCAGCGATATCCTCATCGGATTTGAAAGCCTGATATTCTCCGACTCTACCGAAAAAATCCTGGCTTATGACATCAGCTTCAGCGATGTCCCCGACACCGCATGGTTTAACAGGGCGGTCAGCTATATCACTGCCAAAGGCATTTCCGCAGGACCGGCAAGTAAAAATTACAGGCCCAATGACAAGCTGACGCGCGGTGATTTCCTCGTCATGCTTATGAAAGCGTATGGAATCGAACCCGACGCAAACCCGGCGGACAACTTTTCGGATGCGGGAAATACATACTACACCGGCTATCTTGCAGCGGCAAAAAGGTTGGGACTGGCCGGGGGCATAGGAAACAACATGTATGCTCCCGAAAATCAGATTACCCGACAGGAACTTTTTACATTACTTTTTAGAGTTTTAAAAGAGATAGGTAAACTGCCGCAAGGTCATTCCAGCAAGACGCTGGCTGGCTTCACCGACAGAGGTCAAATCGCTTCATATGCTGCGGAAGCAATAACACAGCTCGTTGAAACCGGCACCATATCCGGCAGCGGCGGCAAGCTCAACCCAACAGGCACGACCACCCGCGCAGAAATGGCGCAGGTACTGTATAACCTGCTGTCAAGGTAATCTTTTGGGTAATATAAGATACAGTAAACTATAAAACAGGAAGCCAATCACAAAATTGCAGCTGGTTTCCTGCTTTTCTCATGCCCCGTACCGGTTGCCCCTCAGTTCAGTAATTGTACCTGTGGGTGGATATCACTCAGGGGTATGCTCTAGCTTTAAATGGACTATTATCCTGGTGTGAGTCTTGCTCAAATTTGCAAGTGATGGGGTACTATTAATGCGGCGCTAATAAACATAATGTTGTATCATCCATATTCTGTTTTCCTGTATTGAAAAATTGCTATGCATTTAGCTATTAACTGATATATCTGATTGGTTAAAGCAGCCTAAACTTATATTTTTTGAGCAATAGACCGGTCAAACACAGCCTAGACTTGAAAATTTGAGCAACAGGTCTGCCAGTCGCAGACAGGCCGCCAGCGCTTTCAGTCATACAATATATACTCCATATAATCGCTGTCGAATTATGAAATATGGGAACCTTTTTAATCATCTACCTGAATGGCGAAATGAAAATAACTTCAAACAGTCTGTTATATTCCGCGCGTTCTGAGTACATCATGAAGATAATCTATCACTTGGCGGCATACGGTTTCATTTATTTCATCACAATTTAAGCAAAGTTTTGCATGGACCAAATTTCGCTTTTTACGGATGGAGTGTGCTTCCTGAGCTTGAACCGCCCAATTCGGCTGTTTCAGATATTTTATCTCATTGATGTAATCGATCAGATCTGCACGTCTCATTTTGTTGGTATATTGATCCCTCACCATAAACTCTTCTGAAAAATAATCCTTTCCCTTAATCTCGGATATCCAGTCTATGAGCACAGCTTCCAGAATAGAGCCAGCAAGAATCAATGTTGCCTTATATGCTTTAGCTTTAAAACACGCATTTATCTCCTGCATATCACTCATCAATAGTGTTTTTAATTGGGCTTGCTGGTACATCCTCACATTCATTACTAGTTCTGTGTTAAGTATATCACCTACACTGGCAGCCTTTTCGTCTGACAATTCCTGATATGATATCTGTTTGACTGCGTCATAATGTCTGCTGGTCTCGTCATTCAATGTTTCACAAATACGGATATAGTAGTCGTCCGATAATTTGGGCAGAATAATAGGAAAACCTTCAAGGTCACTGTCTGACACCATTCTGACCGGTTTATTGTCTTTCATTATTTCAAGAATGCATATTGAAACATCGCTCGCCAAATACAACCAAAGATACTGTGGTAAAATACCATAACAACGAATAACAAAATGCTCAGGTGAAGCATAGACTTCCGTATCAATGTACTCACCTACAAAGTATGGCTTCGCATCTACCGCATTGCGCGGATAAAGAATATCGCCGTATTGGATCTTAATATCTGTTCTAGGGCCATAGACAAACTCCGCACTATTATATTGGTATGGCCGTTGTTCATCAATAGTCAGTACTGTAGCTCGGCCATGACTATCGGACAATTCATTTGGCCATAAAACATCTGCCACTTGAGACAGGGTAATGATAGATTCATCCTTTAACAATTTATGGATCTCAGCATATCTTCTGGAATATTTTCTTGGTGAGGTGATTGTGTCCTTGTTGAGCAAAGCCGTTTCATTGTATTCAAATCTCCAGTTTATATCATTAAGCGGAATTATTCCATTATTTATCCACTCTTCAATACCATGAATATAGCTAAGAAAATCCTCTTGATGAAAAAAATTGGGGGTCAGGCTTGAAAAATTCCTTTATTCACTTGGGTGAATAAAGGAATTTTTCAAGCC
>JAEYRV010000037.1 GCA_023435305.1 Bacillota bacterium | reverse complement strand
GGCTTGAAAAATTCCTTTATTCACCCAAGTGAATAAAGGAATTTTTCAAGCCTGACCCCGATCTCTTTCTGTTGTCCTGCTCTTGCCATTTTGGTAATATATATTCAAGGCTGATTGTGTAATATCTATAAGATAAAGAGCAAGAGAGGATGATAAGGTGCAATTCTTACTACTGATTCTTGGACTGGCTATGATTATTAAAAGTGCTGATTTACTGATCGATTCATCTTCAAAGATAGCCAGGAGGTACGGCGTATCCACGTTTGTCATTGGTATCACTGTGATCGCATTTGGAACAAGTGCACCTGAGCTTGCGGTCGGTATCATATCCGGAATCACACAAACAAATGAGCTTACGCTTGGCAACATAATCGGCAGTTCGCTGTCGAATACAGCCCTGATAGTGGGATTGGCAGCTGTAATAATGCCCTTGTCAGTAAAGGATTCCGTTGTAAGGCGAGAAATACCTTTACTATTAGGCACTCAAATCGTGCTGATCGTCATGCTCTTTGCAAATGGACTTCTCTCCCGAATCGATGGTCTGATACTCCTCCTTTGCTTTATTGGGTTTATGCTTTATGTTGTGAAGGATTCAAAGGAGTCAATGAAAATACAGATAGATGCACAAGGCGATATCGATACTGATGCAGACGGTAATCAGCTGTCGCAGGAGGTTGTCGAAAAGGCAGGCAGTGAGAAGCTCATAAAGCTTTGGGTAATATCATTACTCGCGCTTGCAGGACTCTTTGCAGGCGGCAGGCTGACTGTCAGTTCCAGTACCAGGATCGCTCTAAGCTTTGGCTTGAGTGAAACGCTGATCGGGTTAACTGTCGTAGCCATCGCAACAACTATGCCCGAGCTCATTACGAGCATAATGGCAGCCTTGAAAAAGGAACCTGATATTGTTCTGGGTAACTGCATCGGCAGTAATATATTCAATATCCTCCTTGTACTTGGTCTTTCATCGGTCATATCTCCTATCGATGTTGAAGCTGCGCTCTGGATCGATGCTGCTGTGATGATAGCACTTACTGTATTTGTTCTTTTAGTTTCCTGTTTTAGAAAGGCGATTAGACGCAATACAGGTATTCTTCTCCTGTCAGTTTATATCATATATTTGGTGTTTAAAGTAGTCTCAGTTCTCATATAAATATTCAGCTTCAAAAAAGTTCATCTAAATGTATTGACCTTTACGCAACGTCATAGTTTATATTGTATATAGATCATTGGCCGGCAATGATGATCAACAACTGTGAACAAAAATTTTCCATTCCAAAGAGGGGATAAGTATGGAGTACAGTATAAACGGGCTGGCAAAGCTGGCAGGGGTCAGCACCCGCACATTGCGTTACTACGATGAGGTAGGGCTCGTGATACCAAAAAGGATAAGCAGCAATGGCTACCGTGTATATGGGCAAAATGAGGTTGACCTGCTGCAGCAGATTTTGTTTTACCGCGAGCTTGGCGTGTCCCTCGAGGAAATCAAGAGCATTGTTCACTCGGAAAAATATGACGGCATGGCGGCACTGCAAGGGCATCTTGCAGCTCTGAAGGCAAAAAAGGAGCAGATTGAGCTTTTGATCGCTAATGTGGAAAGGACTATCGCCGTGTCGAAGGGAGAGATAAAAATGAGCGATAAGGAAAAATTTGAAGGCTTTAAGCGGAAGATGATCGATGATAATGAAAATCAGTATGGGAAAGAGATCCGTGAAAAATATGGCGATGATACTGTGGATGCAAGTAATGCAAAGCTCATGGGATTGACGGAGGATCAGTACAAGCGGGTCGAGGAGTTGTCCCGGCAAATAAATGAATCATTAAGGCTCGCGTTTGAACAGGGCGATCCGTCCAGCGAGCTGGCACAGCAGGTGTGCGCGTTGCATAAGGAGTGGCTGGAGTATTTTTGGAACTTCTATTCAAAGGAAGCGCATCTTGGTTTAGCCCAAACTTATGTGGACGACCCCCGGTTCAAGAAATACTATGATTCCATCGCAGAGGGCTGCGCCGAATTTCTGTACGAGGCCCTCAAGATTTATTGCAAATAGCCTAGATATCAACATCATAAGGAAAGCCGCGGAGAAAACCGCGGCTCCGATACTACCCGAGGAAACCAAGGCACCGATACTACCCGAAAAACCAGGACTGTACTTGAAAAATTGACCACCCACCTATTTGTGATGGACCGAAATTCAAGTAGAGTCCTACTTTGATTTACTAAGTGGACCGAAATTCAAGTAAAGTCCTACTTTTATTTACTAAGTGGACCGAAATTCAAGTAAAGTCCTACTTTGTTGACATAAGCAGGAGCTGTTAGCGATTATTGCACAAAAAATCAATTTTACCAAAGAAAACCAGGACTGTACTTGATAAATGGACCACCCACCTATCCAGAGTGGACCGAAATTCAAGTAGAGTCCTACTTTAGTTTGTTTAGTGGACCGAAATTCAAGTAAAGTCCTACTTTAATTTCAATGAGGGGATATTGAGTGGACAAACAGGGATCTAGATTAGGTTTATATGTAGAGAATTCAATAATTTCAGGAAAATTCAGTGCCGCTGTGAAGCTGAGATAGATAAGATACCACGTGAGAAAAAATGCAGTAGGCATCATGTGGAGCGTAGTCTTGGGGAAGGCACTTCTTGGGAGGAAATGCAGAAGGCATCCTATGGAGTATAGACTCGGAGAAGTTATATTAAGAGTATACAGATAGTGCAGGGCCAGTGGTGAAAAGCGGAGGCATGGAACAATGAATAACGCAGGGCCAGTGGTGAAAAGCGGAGGCATGGAACAACGAATAACGCAGGTTCAGCGGTGAAAAGCGGAGGCATGGAACAACGAATAACGCAGGTTCAGTGGTGAAAAGCGGAGGCATGGAACAACGAATAACGCAGGGCCAGTGGTGAAAAGCGGAGGCATGGAACAACGAATAACACAGTGTCGGCGGCGATAAAAGCCGGGGACATGGAACAACGAATAACACAGTGTCGGCGGCGATAAAAGCCGGGGACATGGAACATCATATAACACAGAGTCGGCGGCCGTGAAAGGCGTGGGCAAAGTATATCTATTTACCCTTTACATCAGGGAAGCCCCCGCAGCTTTCGCGGAATATGAACTGTGATTCCTCGAATACGTTGTGCGAATCCTGGATGTGTCCGTTTATCATGTCCAGGATGAGCTGCAGCGAGCTCTTGACCATTTTCTGTATGGGCAGGTCAATGACGGTCATGCTTGGTTTCAGAAGTTTGCAGGACACTATATCGGAATATCCGATTATCTCGATGTCTTCCGGGATGCGTACGCCCTTGCCCTGCAGGACTGAATAAACTTCCTGACCGAAGTCGGAAATCAGAAGAAACAGCGCTGTTGGGAGAGTGCCTGACATCATCAGTTTTTCGGCGCTCCGATATTTGCCTTCTGAATCTATCGTATCCTGTATGATGTGCTCCGGCAGCACTGTGATCCCATACCGGTGGCAGCCATCCAGGAAGCCTGCCTTTCTCATGTTGAAATTCCTTGATATCAGGTCCGGCCCGATTAGGGCTGCAGTCTTGTGCCCTCTGGCCGCAAGCAGCTGAGCCGCCTTTTCGCCGGTGTTGTAGTTGTCGACGCATACGGAGCCGTATTTGTCATTTTGCCTGTTGAACAACACCATCGGCATTGTGGACTTTATGCTATAAAGATAGTCGACGTCGCTGTCAGAGGTACCAACAATTATAACACCGTTGAAAAGCTGGTTTTTGAAAACATCTTCCATCGTTTGGAGCTGTGAATATTCGTAAGGCTTCAAGACGACCTCAACGTTCATCTTATCCTTCAGGATACTGTTCTGGATACCGTCAAAAAAACCGACGATCAGCTCGGAAGAATACAGATTCGGCCATAGAACGCCGATGATCGCATGGAAATCCTCTTCGGAACGGCGGCGCAATCGCCTGGCGTATATATTCGGCTTGTAGCCCAGCGACTTTGCTACCTCCCACACTCGTTCCTGTGTCTTCTGAGATATACGCATGGCATCGCCGCGTCCATTCAATACAATGGATACAGTAGCCGGTGAGACATTCGTTCTTTGAGCAATTACCTTAATACTTGAATCAGCCATAATACACTCCCGAGTTCATATTATCATATCAGGCCAGCTATTGTAAATTCAATGTGAAAAATGAGGCATGAAGACCTTGCGCCTTCATACCTCTGCTAGATAAATAAACTAAACTAATTCAGGAGAACTGACTATGAAAAAATTCCGGCGCATGCTAAAAATCTATGTTTCCCCTAATAGATCATTAGCAATAACGTTTTAGCTTATTTTCAATTTTACTCTGATTTTTTGTATATGTCAACTCAGAAATCACACTCTGTAAACATTTTTACAAACGACGCAAACATAGAAAATATAGAGTGTTCAGCGCCATAATATGAATAGAAGCTATCGATCTGCTTGTATTGACATGATAATAAAGGGCCGTTATAATTAACTTATATGCTCAAACGATATAGCAAGTAGAATGAAAGAGATCACCTATGGGGATAATTTCCGGGAGCGATGCCTCCATTGAAAAAGTGAACAGACAGGAAAGTACAAATACACTGTGGAACAGATCCTTTGTATTTCTGATCATGGTCAGCCTGATAACGACCATGGGCTTTAATATGATCTATACCACCATCTCCAAATATGCAATGGACATAAATGGCTCACTGGCCGTGGCAGGTGTGGTATCGGGCATGTTTTCCATTGCAGCATTGGTCGTGCGCCCGTTTGCGGGACTGGCGACGGATATTTTCAACAAGAAGTTGCTGTGCATCGCTGCGAATGTGCTTATCGGTCTCTCAATAGCGGGCTATGCCTTTTCTTCGAACATCACATTATTGTACTTTTTCAGAATACTTCACGGTGTTTCATTTGGTATCAGCAGTACGGTAAATGTTGCGCTGGTTTCAATGTTTATACCAAGGGAACGTCTGGGTGAAGGAATGGGATACTACGGGATAGGACAGGTAATTGCGTCGATAATCGGACCGAATATCGGGATATATATCATTGACAATGCCGGTTTCAGGCTGTTGTTTTCTATCACATCAGTGTTGTCTATTGTATCAGCGGTGATATTGATATTCCTGCCATATAAAAAAGAAGTGAAGCAGGCAGTTGACCGGGCCGGAAAATTGGCTCTCAGGTCTTTGATCGCAAAGGAAGCCATTGTCTATTCACTGACAGGAGGAATGTTTTCCTTTGGGAATGGTATTGTGAGCGCATTTTTGCTCCTGCTGGCAAAGGAAAGAAATATACTTGGTGTCGGGATTTTTTTCTCCGTTGGGGCAGCAGTCGTTTTCATACTGAGGATGTTCGTGGGGAAGGTCGTGGATAAAAGCGGACTGACTATTGTGGTAAACATTTCTCTGGTACTGTCAGCCATATCGATGGCCCTGATAGGGATAGCCCCGGCACTGGGGCTGTTGATCGCCGCATCTGTGCTGAAATCGATAGGTCAGGGGGCGGGCCAGCTTTCACTTCAGGCCGAGTGTATCAGAAAGGTGGATGCAAGCAGAGTCGGAGTGGCAGTAAGTACATTTTATATCGGTGCAGATATTGGACAGGGACTTGGACCTGTCTTTGGAGGAGCAATTTCCGATAAATTTGGTTACACAGTGATGTTTATGATATGTGCTGTGCTCATATTGGCATCAACAGTACTCTTCAATGTTTATCAGAAAAGGACATCGGCTGGAAATATAGAACCAGCCTGATCTCTTAATATTTCTTAATAATTTTCCTCTTACCGGTTAATATTTACCATCTATAATTTGTAATGGGCTATTAGGCCGATGCGGCTGTTAAGCCCTGCTTTTTTGCAGAGGGAGAAGATCTATGGACTTTATCAGATTTGAAAATGTTGAAAGGGAATATCATGTCGGCGGACACACGATCAAGGCTGTCGACGGTATTAGCTTTAGTATAAAAAAGGGCACTGTGAATGTAGTGCTGGGGCAAAGCGGCGCAGGGAAAACCACAGTACTGAACCTGATCGGAGGCATGGATTCACCGACCAAAGGGCGTATCACCGTGGATGGTCAGGAGATTTCCAGTATGTCCGAGTATGAGCTCACAACCTACAGAAGAAACAAGATAGGCTTTGTATTCCAGTTCTACAACCTTGTTCCGAACCTTACAGTGCTTGAAAATGTGCAGCTTGCAAAGGAAATATGCAGCGATTCGCTGGATTCAAAGGAGATGCTTATAAAGGTCGGACTGGAGGACAGGCTGGACAATTTTCCGAGTCAGATATCTGGAGGAGAACAGCAAAGAGTATCCATAGCCAGGGCATTGGCAAAAAATCCGCAGATAGTCCTGTGCGACGAACCAACAGGAGCGCTGGATTCGGCTACGGGCCGCAAGGTCCTGAGGCTGATATGCGATGCGGCCTACAGCATGGGAAAGACAGTAATAATTGTTACTCATAATGCAATGATCGCGAATATGGCGGATACCGTCATACATATGAAGGACGGAAAGATTGCAGGCATAGAGTACAATAGCGAACAGATGGATGCAGAGGCAATCGTATGGTAGCAAACTCACTCTTCATAAAATCCATCAGGGATATGAAAAAGTCAAAGGTCCAGTTCATATCGATCTTTATAATGGCTGTTCTCTCAGTCACTATCGTCACAGGGCTGGACAGCATGTGGAAAACCATCGGTGTGCATACGGACATTATGTATGCAGCCTCCAATATATCTGATATGTGGGTGAATATCGCTAATCCCAGTGAAAAAGAGCTTTGGAGCATATCCAGTACAAAGGGTGTCGAAACAGCAGAGAAGCGCTTTGTGATCAATGCACTTACCGACCTGGAGGGCCGTCCGACCCTCAAGCTATATACGGTTTCCCGCAACGGCAGGCTGGATCGGCCGATACTTCAGCAGGGCGGACTAAAGAGCGGCGGCGGTGCTATCCTCGACAGCAGCTTTGCTAAGGCGCATGGACTGAAGATCAACGATACGATCGCACTGAAGATCAACGATAAATGGGTCAGCTTTAAGATCGAAGGCATGGCCATGAGCAGTGAGCATATTTATTCCGTCAAGGGCTCGACCTCGATAATACCTGACCCGCAAAAATTCGGTTTCATCATAATAAACGAAGACATGCTCAAGAGTATATACGGTCAGAAGATTTTCAGCCAGGTGTGCGTCAAGCTGTCACCGGGAGCGGATATACAGGCGGTAGAGGCGGAGATTGACAAGGGCCTTGGAGATAATCTTATAGGAATCGTAAAGAGGGGCGAGGACAGCAGTACCAACAATGTGTGGTCGAATATCAGCCAGTTCAGGACTCTTGCCGCAATATTCCCCCTTATGTTTTTCCTTGTAACGGCCCTGATAACACAAAGCACGATGCTGAGGCTGGTTGAGAACCAAAGGGGCCAGATAGGTATTTTGAAGGCTCTTGGTTATACAAAGGGAAGGATCCTATGGCATTATACATCCTACGGAGTATATATGGGGCTGCTGGGGGCGTTCTTCGGTCTGCTGCTGGGGCCTAACTTGTTTGGGAGGGTACTGATACCGTGGCTTAAGCTGACTTTGGCTGACAACCGCGTACTGGTCAATTACCCAAACTTTATTTTCAGCCTGATACTGATACTTGTTTGTACCGGCGGGATCTCACTGTATGCCTGCCTCAAACTGCTGAGGGATTCGCCGTCCATGCTGCTTCGTGACAAGCCGCCCAAGAAGGGGAAGCATATATTCCTCGAAAGCCTGCCCAAGCTCTGGAACAGGATGCGATTCAGCCGCAAGCTCATAGCAAGGAATACCCTGAGAAACAAGCTGCGGATGTCAATGAGCATAATAGGGATCACAGGCTGTACAGGGCTTGTTGTGGCTGCATTCACGCTGACTGTCATGGTCAACGGGATCGCCGGGCATGCTTACGAGACAACATATAAGTATGACCAGAAGATAATATTGGATAAAAAAGTCGATTCCCGCTTTATCCACAATATGAAGCTTGACGGCACTGTAACGCAGATCGCGGAGGCTGGAGCGGCTATAGTGAACCCCGATGGCAGCAGGACAATGAAGATGCTGACGGTTCTGCCCCAGGAAAGTCCCCTGGTCCACTTTACTGATGTGGAAGGCAATGAAATGAAGCTTGCTGAAGACGGTATAACGATTACCAGAAAGCTGGCTGAGACATTAAAGGTCAGGGCCGGTGATACCATAATGATCAAAAAGACTGATGGAAGCTATGTTAAGACCCCGGTCAGGCAGATCATATACATGACCACGGGACAGGGCCTTTTCATGACAGACAAATACTACGAATCCATAGGAGAGACCTTCAAGCCGACGGCCATACTGGTCAAGTGGAACAACCAGCCTGACACGGTCTTTCTCGAGAGCGACAATGTCGACGAATATGTGGACAGATACAGCCAGATGAAGGACGTAAAGGCGAGCACGAAGGTCGTCTATATTGCTGCGGTATTGCTGATATTTATGGGAGGCATACTTGCGTTTGTTGTATTGTATAACAGCAGCATGCTCAACTTCTCCGAGCGCATCCGCGATCTGACAACGCTCAAGGTGCTTGGCTTTTATCAGAGGGAGATCCGTTCACTGGTACTGACAGAGAATATTATTTCTGTTATATCGGGTTTTATTTTTGGCATACCGGTGGGCAAGGTGATCGCGGACATTATTTCTAAGGGGCTGGATGACCAGATGGATCTGGTGAGCCGTATATCCCTGCTGACTGTGGTCTTATCAGGCGCCATTACATTGGCATTTGCGCTGATAATCAATGGTATTGCGGCACGAAAAATGAAAGATATAGATATGCTCGAGTCACTGAAAAGTGTTGAATAAATAATACGCTGGGGCTTGACAAAATGGAGGTAGCAGATAATGATCGAAATGTTGAAGAAACGCAGAAAATGGTTGCTGGCAGGGGCTTGCCTGCTCGTCGTACTTGTTGCAGCAGGTATAATCAGATATAATATTATAGAGGCGAGGAAGGCTGAAACCAATGAGCCGGCTTCCCTTGATACGGTTCAGGCTGAGGGGATAATTGCCTGGGGAGAAGTAAAATACGAAAAGGTTTATGATATAAATATAGACTTTCCATCAGTGGTCATGGATGTCAAAGTAAAGGAAGGGGACCGGGTCTCACTTGGACAGGAGCTCGTGTCGCTGGATATGTCCGAGTACCTGGGACTGATGGATAAGCTTCGTGAACAGCTCAAGGCCGGAGAGGCAGGGCTGAAAAGTACGGAGCAGGATACGGCCGCACTTTCGGCTGACATTGCACAGATACAAAAAGATATAAAGACGAAGACCGAGGAATTGAACAAAGGCACCAGCGCAGATATTGAAATGCTTCAAACATCCCTAGCACTGGCAAAGAAGGAACTGGAGAATGCACAAAGGGATGTCAGGGATAACCGTGAACTGTATGATGCAGGTTCGGTCTCCAAAAGCGTGCTTGATCAATATATCAGTATATTGGATCAAAGGGAAAAGGCGCTGTCGGATGTTGAGAGCAGTATCAAGAAGACCCGGAACGCTTTGAGGACAGAGCTTGACCAATTGAACATAATGCTCAAATCAAAACAGGCACAGCTTGATCAGATAGAGAACTCCAACTTTACAAACACAGAAAAGCAGGACAGTGGTGTGGAAACTGCCCGTATAGATATTGAAACAATGAAAGCTAAGAGCGCGAAGGATTATATAAACAGCAGCAGTATTGTCTCCAGTGTGAAAAATGGGATCGTTCAGAATATAGGAGTGATAAACGGTACGATTCTGGGAGTCCAGAATGTGCCCACCAGGGTGCTGCAATTGATCGATGCGGATACCATAGTGGTAAGCGCAGAAGTTGACGAGGAGTTTATTAAAAATGTAGCGCTGGGCGAGGCTGTCACCATAGTGCCGTCATCGGATACCAGCCGCTCGATTCCCGGAGTTGTATCCCACATAGCAAATCTGGCTGTGGAAAAAGACGGGAAGCGGATAATAAAGGTCGAAGTTAAGCCGCAGGATCCGGATGGGGAGTTGAAGCCCGGGTACAGTGTCGATGTATTTTTCTCCGGCAAGTAATGAATGACCGGCAGTATCAACACCGGCTATAGCATGAAATGAGCAGGATCGGAAACGGGCTGAATTGGAAGCGGGCTGGATCGGAAAGGGGCGGGAGCATGGAAAAGATTCTTGTAGTGGATGATGACAAGGAAATAGCGCTGTTGATTTCCGATATCCTTTCGGATGAGGGATATGAATGTATTCTTGCATCCAATGGTGAAAGCACTCTTTCTCTTATAAGGAACAATCCTGATCTTTCACTGATCCTGCTGGATGTAATGCTGCCCGATATCGATGGTCTGGAGATCTGCAGACAGGTAAGAAATACCGTTGCCTGTCCGATATTGTTCGTTACGGCAAAGAACCGCACATATGACACGATGCTTGGCTTTGAGATGGGAGCAGATGATTATATATCAAAGCCTTTTGTAGCCGAAGAGCTGCTGGCGAGAGTAAAGGCGCATCTGCGGCGTGAAAAACGCAGTCATTTCAGGAAAGGCAGTGCAATGACTATAGGAGGCATCCACATCGACCCGGAAAGCTACGAGGTCACAGTGGGCGGTAAACCAGTAGACCTGTCTACAAGGGAATTTCAGCTGCTCTATTACCTGTTTGAGAATGCGGGAAAGGTAGTATCGAAGGAGCAGATATTCAGTGCCGTGTGGGGAACCGATTTTGCAGATATAGGGACAGTGGCAGTAAATATAAAAAATCTGAGGGATAAGATCGACAAGGATAACCGCTATATAAAAACGGTGTGGGGAGTGGGATACAAGCTGATAAGGTATCCCGAAAGCGAAAATGAGTATTAGAATAAAGCTTCCATTACTTGTCCTTTCAGCATTTATTGTAAATATACTGTTGGTATACGGATACTACAATCTATTTCTGTCCAGTGAGATCGCCAGCTTCAACATTAGTATGAGGGAGCAGCTGCAGGAGGAAACAGATGGTATCGTAAGTGAAATAGATGACAAGAGTGACTTTGAGGCGATATTACAGTGTATATCCCAGGAGAAGTCGCTGATATTTGAGGTGAGCAATGAAGACGGCAGGATATTATTTTTCACTGGCGGGAAGACCGGCGTGAATGTGGAGAACACCGCCTCAAGCCTGTTTCACCACGATGGTCAGGTATTTTTGCTGAAGGTGACTCAACCAATGCCGATAATGAACATTGCTGCCTATCAGATCGGCCGCAAGATCGTTATAGCAGAAGTGGTAATTATTTTCATTATTTTTATGTTTTCTGCAGTGCCCATATATCTTGATTATGTAAAGCCTATTTTTGCACTTCAGAGAAGTATGGGAAGATACAAGGAGGGCATACGGCCCGAAAGAACAGCGCGCAATGACGAGATCGGACTGCTGCGGAATGAATTTGCCGCACTTACGGATGCGCTGGAGAAGGAAAGGCAGAAACAACATTTGATAATCGCGTCCATTTCACATGATATCAAGACACCTCTGACATCTATTATGGGCTTTGCCGAGCGACTGAAAAAGAACTCGCTTTCCGCCGACAGGCATGAGCAGTATGTTAACATAATTTATAACAAGGCCGTGTCTATTAACAATCTGGTGGAGGAATTTGACGAGTATTTGAATCTGAAAATGCAAATCGGCATCAAACAGCAGAAGATATCGGCGGAAAAATTCTGCGCTGTCTTGAAATCGGATTATGAAGCGGAATTGACTGAGCGGGGAATAACATTTTCAGTCAGTGTATACAGTCCCGGCGAAATGATCAACGTGGATGTCTCCAAGATGAGGAGAGTCTTTGGGAATATTATCAGCAACAGCCTGAAGCATTTTGACCTGCAGGCGCCGGCCATATCCGTTTTTTGCTCGAGGCAGGGGGATTCGGTGATTTTTTCTGTCGAAGATAACGGGACAGGCATTCCCGAAAATGAGCTGGACAAGGTGTTCGACCCGTTCTATACCTCCGATAAAGGGCGCTCGGTGGCGGGACTCGGACTCTCCATATGCAGGGAGATCGTCGTGGCATGCGGCGGGACAATATGGGCACAAAACAATGAATCCGGCGGGACCTCCATTAAAATAAGCCTTCCAGTACCTTCATGAATAGGCATTTATGAGAGTTGGATTTCTTAATGCCGATATGATATTATGGTATTCAACAATATAAATTTTATGGGAATTACGTAAACAAACTGTTGTCGGGATACCCGGCAAAGGAAGCGATTACCTCTATGGTCTCACGGAAGCGGGACACTGATATGTGCAGCGGTCCGCTGTTCAGCAAAATATTCATATTTGCACTGCCTATCATGGCAATGAACATTCTGCAGCTTTTATTCAATGCTGCGGATATGATAGTCGTCGGCAGGTTTTCAGGCAGCGAGGCACTGGCCGCAGTAGGCGCAACAGGCGCTCTGATAAACCTGCTGGTCAATTTTTTCATGGGCTTGTCCGTGGGTACCAGTGTTATAGTCTCACAGGATTATGGGGCAGGGAAGCATGATGGAGTGAGCCGGTCCGTCCACACCTCCATTTATATCAGCATCATCAGCGGACTTGCAGTCATGGCTATCGGTTTGGTTTTTTGCAAACCATTACTGGGGCTCATGGGTACTCCGGAGGACATTTTCGACCTGTCAGTCTTATATATGAGGATCTACTTTTTAGGTGTACCAGCCAATATGGTATATAATTTTGCCGCCGCCATCCTCCGTGCCATAGGCGACAGCCGCCGCCCGATGTACTACCTGATCATAGCCGGTGTGGTAAATGTCGTATTTAATCTGTTCTTTGTGATAGTGCTCCATATGAGCGTTGAGGGTGTTGCATGGGCAACAGTCATATCTCAGTATCTTTCGGCTGTATTGATCATGATATGTCTGATCAGGAGTGAAGGAGCCATACGGTTCATTTTCAGACGGATGCATATCGATGGACAGAAGCTGAAGACAATTGTAAAAATAGGGCTGCCTGCGGGCCTTCAGGGACTGTTGTTTTCTATCTCAAATACACTGATCCAGTCATCTGTAAATTCCTTCGGCTCTACAATGGTAGCCGCAAGCTCCGCATCAGGAAATGTCGAGAATCTGGTAGGCACCTCCATGAATGCCTATTATAATGCTGCTCTTACCTTTACCGGACAAAACATGGGAGCCGGGAAGTATAAAAGGATCGACACCATAGCAAAGGTATGTACGGTATTGATATTTGCAAGCTGGATCATATTGGGCGGTACGGTGGTGCTGTTCGGAAGGCCGCTGCTTACTTTATTCACATCGGAAACCCAGGTCATTGAACTGGGAATGGAACGCCTGTATGTCATGATGGCAGGGTTTATTGCATGCGGTATAATGAATGTTTATCCGGGTTTGACCCGAGGTATGGGCTATTCAGTAATGCCGATGATTTGCACGCTTGTAGGCGCATGCCTGCTGCGTATAGTCTGGCTGGTCACTTTCTTTGCCTGGAACCGCTCGATATTCATGCTTTTTATATGCTATCCCATTACATGGTCTCTGGCGGGCATTGGACAGGTGGGATGCTACTTCTATGCGCGTTATAAGGTGCGTAAACGTGCGATTCTCGAGGCCGGGACTGATGGCCAGGTCGCCGACGCATGCTGAGCAGAAAATATTATTTATAGAAGATAAGTAACTTGAACATACTGCTCGATTAGTGATATAGTAAAATTTGACAAAACAATAGTATTACAGTTTGGAAACGAAAGGTGGAATCAAGTCCGGCACGCTATAGAAATCTTGGTGTGCGCGGAAAAGTAATTTTAAGATCATTTATTGAATAATCGAGATAATAAGCTGCCCGCGAATTCGTATGAACACGGTGGTTTGATTTTGTGCTCGATTTTCTGATGATTTTAAGATTACTCCACAGGCGTTGGAAATGGGATCAGGCCGTAGAGTAAATCTGCGGCTTTTATTTTTTTCGGACTGTCATGCTGTGTTTTGTCAAATAATAATAATTGGAGGCTATATATAATGAAACTCAATAATATTATATCGAATAATGGCTTAAATCTGGAGCTGCTGCTGGCAACCCAGCAAAAGCCGGCTCTGTTTCCTGAAAGAGGAGAACTGTTCTGGGATGACCCATATATTTCTCAGCAGCTGCTCAAGGCTCATCTCGACTCTGCTACTGATACAGCAAGCTTCAAACATGAAACCATTGATAAAACAGTAGAGTGGATCGTTGATTATTGTGGACTGAAGGCAGGCTCCAGAGTACTGGATCTGGGCTGTGGGCCTGGATTGTACTGTACAAGGCTGCATAAGCGCGGTATCAATGTAACGGGAATGGATTTTTCGAGAAACTCAATAGAATATGCCGACAGGTATGCGAAGGAAAATGGCATGGATATAGAGTACATATATCAGAACTACCTGAATATGGACTATGAAAACGAATTCGACGCTATCCTTCTTATTTACTGCGACCTGGGTGCATTGACTGATTCCGAACGCGATATTCTGCTCGGGAAGGTGAGAAAGGCACTCAAGCCTGAGGGTACATTGATATTTGATGTGTTTACTGGACACTATTTTGATCATCCGGCCTGGAAAAACTGGTATGTGAGTGGTGCAAACTTCTGGAGACCCTATGCCCATCTTGTTCTGGAGCAGGAGTTGCGTTACGAAGAGGCTGATGTGATTCTCAGACAGCATACGGTCATCGATGAAAGCGGCAAGATCTCGGTATACAGGATATGGGATCATTACTATACAAGGGGGTCAGCTATCAAGATGCTTCAGGAGAATGGGATCAAGGTGCAGGACATTTTCAGTGATCTGACCGGCAAGCCCTTTGAGGAGAAGACGGACAAAATGGGTATTGCGGCGAAAAGAGCATATTGACAGAATGCAAATAATGGGTTTAAATGTTATCAATATATTCTGAGGTACGGTTATTTCCGCAGAAACTAATACTAACAGAGGTATGCCTGAAGGGAAGGATAGCAGCATGGGAAAAGTGAGTGGATTTTTAAAGAAGAAGGATATCGTGATATCGGCACGCCGTTATGGTGTAGATGCATTGGGCGCCATGGCGCAGGGCCTGTTTTGTTCACTGCTGATAGGGACGATAATTAACACGATCGGCACACAGTTCAACCTGCCGGTTTTAAACCAGATCGGCGGTTTTGCGACTAAAATGTCCGGTCCGGCAATGGCCATAGCCATCGGATATGCTTTGAAATGTCCTCCGTTGGTTCTGTTTTCATTGACTGCCGTTGGACTTTCGGCAAATGAACTGGGAGGCGCCGGAGGCCCTCTGGCAGTGCTCATCATCGCCATTATTGCCGCCGAACTGGGTAAATTGGTGTCCAAGGAGACCAAGGTAGATATTATTGTTACTCCGCTGGTAACTATCTTTGCCGGAGTCGGCCTTTCAGCACTCATTGCGCCGCCTGTCGGTACGGCCGCCAACTGGGTCGGACAGATCATCATGTGGGCGACCGAACAGCAGCCTTTCATAATGGGTATCCTTGTATCTGCACTCGTTGGCATCGCGCTGACATTACCGATCAGCAGTGCTGCCATATGTGCAGCCCTCAGCCTTACC
The DNA here is from genome assembly GCA_023435305.1 of Bacillota bacterium. Classification (GTDB taxonomy): domain Bacteria; phylum Bacillota; class Clostridia; order Acetivibrionales; family DTU013; genus DTU013. The sequence goes on along the minus strand of JAEYRV010000037.1, from coordinate 93,761 downwards.
GGACTTGCCGGCGGGGCAGCCGTGGCAGGCTGTTGTGCCAATATGGTCGGGTTCGCAGTCCTGTCTTTCCGTGAGAACCGCTGGGGCGGATTGATCTCCCAGGGTCTTGGCACCTCCATGCTTCAGATGGGCAATATAGTGCGCAATCCAAAGATATGGATCCCCGCTATTGTAACCAGTATGATCACCGGGCCTATTGCCACTGTTGTATTCAAGCTACAGATGAATGGTCTGGCAGTAGCATCCGGTATGGGTACCTGCGGCCTCGTGGGTCCCATAGGAGTATATACCGGATGGCTCAATGACATCGCGGCAGGCTCCAAATTAGCTATAACAGGTATGGACTGGGCAGCGCTGGTGTTGGTATGCTTCGTACTGCCGGCTGTTATCTGCTGGGCAATAGGTTTGTTCTGCAGAAAGATCGGCTGGATAAAGGAAGGGGACTTGAAGCTGGAGAACTGAGCAGCAGCCTGATATCAGCTTTTTTGTCGGATTCAAATAAAACGGCCGGCTTGTTCCTTTGACTGGGTTTCCAGTCTCAAGAGACAGCCGGCCTTTATCTTTGTAATTATTATAGCGATTATTACAGATTTTATTACAGAGACAATATCTTGCTGAGTTCGATCATTTTTTCATCGATGGATTTTTTCATTTTCAGAGCCTCGTTGATTTCGATACCCTGCAGCACATGATCCTTGAACGCAATCACCTGGTTATAGATGCCCTGGCTCAGCAGTTCCGTGGCCAGCGCTCCCATCCTGCTGGCCATTACCCTGTCGCGCACCGTCGGGCTTCCGCCGCGCTGGATATGTCCGAGAACGGTTCCTCTTGCTTCGATCCCCGTGACCTCTTCGACCTTTTGCGCGAGTTCCAAGGCGCCCATATCACCGCCGATACCTTCTGCAGTTATGACGATATAATGCCTCTTTCCTCTGTTTCTGCCCTCAATTATCGGCTTGATAATATCCTTGTTGAAGTCAAAGGACTTTTCGGGAAGCAGTACGACCTCGGCGCCACATGCAATACCGACATTGAGTGCGATATAGCCGGCATCTCTTCCCATTACCTCCAGTACGCTGCAGCGCTCATGGGAATATGCGGTATCTCTGATTTTGTCGAGTGCGTCCTGCACCGTGTTCAATGCTGTATCATAGCCAATGGTGTAGTCCGAGCATCCAATATCGTTGTCAATGGTTCCCGGGATGCCTATGACCTTCATTCCAAAATGGCTCATATCTCTTGCGCCCTTGAAGGAACCATCGCCTCCGATGACCACCATCGCATCGATACCGAAAACCTGTGCCATGGATATGCCCTTCTTTATACCCTCTTCCGTCTGGAAAGCCGGACAGCGGGCTGTTTGCAGAATAGTTCCGCCCCTGTGTATGATATCCGATACCTTCCTGAGATCCAGTTCGGATACATCTCCGCTTATAAGTCCGTTGTATCCTTTTCTGACTCCCATTACATTGAAACCGTGGTAAATACCTGTTCTGACAACAGATCTGATGGCCGCATTCATGCCGGGTGCATCCCCGCCGCTGGTCAGAACTCCGATAGTTTTAATTTCACTCATATCGTTTCCTCCGTATTTTGCATCAGTTGTTTCTTTTTTCAGCCTGTTATTTGCTGTATCTAATCATATTTTTAATGTAAAAGCTATGACCAAGCTCTACTCTTATTGTATTATTTTTTATAGTATCTTACAATCTTTTTCATACTACTGATGGTTATTTAACAACTATTCTGCGGAGCTGATTGGAAGCGGGAATACTATCACAGAAGCGAATTTTTATTCAACATCCTGCAGGGCATCGTAGCCTTCTTCTCCTGTCCTGACCTTGATGACATTCTCCACATTATATATAAATATCTTGCCGTCACCTATATTGCCTGTATAGAGGACCTTCTTCGCGGTTTCTACCACCGAGCTCACAGGGACCTTACTGATGACGATCTCTATCTTTATCTTCGGAAGCAGATTTGTTTCAAATTCAACACCGCGGTAGTATTCGGTCATTCCGCCCTGTATGCCGTAGCCGAGGACATTTGTGACCGTCATGCCGGTTATGCCGATTTTGTCCATAGCGATTTTCAATGCTTCGAATCTGCTCTGCTTGGTTATGATTTCTACCTTGGTCAGCTTAACGCCCGATGTGCTTACTGCAGCAACAGGTGCGTCAACGACCTTGACCGGCACAGCCTTTTCGACCGGAACGGTTCCCGTGATTTCTGGAGCGATGTCGTCGCTGTCAGTTGTGTAATCAATCGTAACAAAGTCCGGATAACCCTGGTTTCCATGTTCGCCGATATCCAGGCCTTGGATCTCTTCCTTTGCTGTAACGCGTATTCCAAGGGTCTTTTTGACGAGCAGCCATGCCAGCAGTGAAGCCGGGAAAACAAATGCGGCTACAGCCAGGACACCCAGAGCTTGTTTGCCAAACAAATCAAAACCGCCGCCGAAGAACAGACCGTTTGGTGTGCTTATCCCACCTATGCCATCCTGTGCAAACAAGCCGACAAACAGTGTGCCGAGCACACCATGAACGAGATGGACGGATATTGCGCCTACAGGGTCATCGATCTTCTTCCTGTCAAAGAACATTACTGAAAGAACGACGAGAATACCGGCGATTGCGCCAATAATGATGGAACTGGGGACACTTACGAATGCACAGCAGGGTGTTATAGCAACAAGTCCTGCCAGAAGTCCGTTTATTGACATGCCCAGATCAGGCTTTCCTATAACCAGCCAGGCGGTTGCTGTCGCTGTGAGAATTGCAACGATACCGGCTGTATTTGTTGTTACCAGTATGTGAGCTATTGAGGAAGGATCTGCTGCCATTGTCGATCCGGGATTGAAGCCGAACCAGCCCAGCCACAGAACGAATGCTCCGATTGTTGCAAGGCTCATGCTGTGACCCGGAATAGGATGTATCTTGCCGTTCTTACCATACTTGCCTATTCTTGGCCCAAGGAGAAGCGCACCTGCCAGAGCTGCCCAGCCGCCGACCGAGTGGACGGTAGAGCCGCCTGCGAAGTCGAGCATTCCCAGCTGAGCCAGCCAGCCGCCGCCCCATATCCAGTGACCGACTATCGGATAGATAAACATGGTGAGTAACAGTGAGAAAACTATAAAGGAAATATACTTGATACGTTCTGCAACTGCTCCTGAGACGATTGTTGCGGCAGTTCCGCAGAACACCAGCTGGAAGAAGAATTTCAGCCAAAACGGGATACCGGCCCATGATATTGCGGAGTATACGCCCCGATAAGCTTCGCCGGTCGCGGGTGAGTTATCGGCGCCGCTTGCAAAGAACAGGCCCTGCAGTCCCATGAAGCCGTTGCCGTCTCCGAACATAAGGCCCCAGCCCAGAACCAGAAAGCCAAGGGAGGAGACAGCAAATACGATAAAGTTTTTCGAAAGTATGTTGACTGAGTTCTTTTGTCGGGCAAACCCGCTTTCTACTGCTGCAAAGCCGAGATTCATGAAGAAAACCAGCACCGCCGCAAAAACTACCCAAATGGTGTCCAGAATCACCTTAGTATCCATAAATAACCCCCTGTTTTATTTTTAACAGCATTGCATTTTGATCCATAAAAACAAAAAAAGGCGCGAACCAACAAAAAATTGGTTCGGCGCCTTTGCCTTCATAATTATATACATGCTTTATGCTGTTTGATTTTCTTTAATATAACAAAAATAATGGGCATTGTCAATACAATCCAGAAAAAATGTTATATCAAAATGACGGAAAGCAATCATGCAAATTGCAAAAAAATGATCCTGCCTTCTGTGCGGAGGATGTGGACTAAAGGCGGGAGCGTGGACTGGAGCGTGGACCGGAATGTGGGGCAGAGCGCGTGCTGGAATGCGGGTGGAAACGCGCGCCTGGACACGGGCACGGAGCCGGACTGAGACACGGGCGAAACCTGTCAGGGACCTGGACCGGACTAATGGACGGGGGTGTATTGTGTGCTCAGCAGAATAGATAATGAAGGTTATAGGGCATGGACTTGCAAAATCAATCTGTAGAGCGACAGGAGCCCGGAAGAAGACAAGGTGATGGCCGATTGGAATTTCATGAGGATCAGTAGCCGCCATCTATCTGGCCAAATCTTCAACTAGGGGCAGTAGCCTCCCGTCTATCGGGTCAAATTCTCAACTAGGGGCAGTAGCCTCCCGTCTATCGGGGGTGCGGACTTTTTTAGACTTGCTTATTCTATTCTGGAGTCTTTATGAGTCAATAATAATCTTATTATTGGCATAATTAATAGTCAACGTGGAGGCAAGGTGCACATTTTTTTGAGTTGTGGGGAAATAATCTTGATTCCATTGAAGTCTTACCATGAAATGACTTCATAATTATTGTAAAGGTTGCATTATGTTGACTCCTTGTATCATTATTTCCCCCACAACTCAAGAAATTGTGCATCGTGGTGGTGGACCAACAGGTACAGAACAGTTTTCATGTTAAATACTATAAAATTAGTGCAAATATCACTGATATATTGTAATCACAGTGCTGTTGCATTTTTTATATGCAGTTTTTCATCTGTGGCGTGGCTAGGTCGGCCGCAGGTATCTATGTCTATCTGCCGCAGTCCTTCACGGCCTTAATTAGGCCGGTTGTAGGTATCTATGTCCATCCGTCGCAGCCCATCATGGCCTTTCGACGCAGTCCTTCATGGTCTTAATCAGGCCAATCACCGGTATCCATGGCCTTCTGTTGCAGCTATGCTGCCCTAACTGCCCTTACCCGTAACTTCGTCCATCGCTGCCTTCTGCTGCCTTAGCTGTTGCAGTTGCCTTCCGCTGCCTTCTGCTGCAGCTATGCTGGCCCTCGCTGCCTTTACCTGTTATTTTATCTGCCGCCCTGCTATACATAATAAGAAATGTCTATATCAATGAGCGTTTTTAGTAATTTACATTACACATTGCTGACTATATACTATTCTTGGATAAATGTGTTATCATAACTCGTTTTGCGATTTTACCGCGGGAGACGGGGTATGGTGAAGCTAAAAAAGGGGAACAAAAATTTAGCGAGGGGTGGTTCCATATGAACAGTAAAAGATTTGTAAGCAGCAAAAAGCTTATCTCACTGTTGGCTGCTATTGCGCTGATCCTGGCAGTAGTGACCGCATGCAGCACAACAGGCGGATCAAAGGAGAATGAAACTCCGCCGGCCCAGAACCAGAACGATACAAACCCGAATGAGACTACACAAAATGAGACTCCTGATACTCCTGCAGAGACCAAACCGGAAGAGACGGAGACGGAGCTCTACCATGAGACATTTGCAGGCGGCAAGGGAGCGGCCGCACAGGCGGGAGGCGCCAGCCTTGAACCTGTTACCGGCAAGGTGTTTGACGGAAATGATGACGGAGCTGCACTGTATATAAGCAACAGAGTGAACAACTGGGATGCAGCAGATTTCAAGTTTAGCGCCATAGGCCTTGAAAATGGCATGGTATGCAACATTACAGTAAAAGGATATGTAGATGCAGACGCCGAGATACCGGCAGGCGGTCAGGCATGGCTTCAGGCAGTGGACAGCTATGCATGGCTGGGCGGCGTTGATTATGTCGCGGGGAAAGCATTTACACTGACAGGCAAATATACTGTCGATACAAGCAAGGACGTTGCTATACGCGTACAGTCAAGTGAAGAGGGCAAGACAGTACCTTTCTATATCGGAGAAATAACGATCACCGGTAAAAAAGGAGAGGTACAGGCACCTGTAGCAGCAGAGCCAAGAGCGCCTGCAGAGAAATTCACAGCTATCAACTTTGAGGACAACACTCCACAGGGGTTCAAGGGCAGAGCAGGTACCGAGACACTTACCGTGACCGATGAAGCGAATCATACCGACGGCGGAAAATATGCCCTTAAGGTAGAGGGCAGGGCCGAAACATGGAATGGACCATCATTGAATGTTGAAAAATATGTCGATGAGGGAATGGAGTACAAAATTTCTGTCTGGGTCAAGCTTATTGATCCCGCCAATTCGCAGATACAGCTGTCCACACAGGTAGGCAACGGAGATGGCGCAAACTATGTAAATCTTGCTCCCAAGACTATCAGCACAAATGACGGCTGGGTCCAGTTCGAAGGCCAATACCGCTACAATAATGTGAGCAGCGGATACCTGACTATATATGTAGAAAGTGCAAATAATGCTACAGCATCCTTCTATATAGATGATATCAGCTTCGAGAGCACAGGAGCAGGAGCTGTTGCCATCCAAAAGGATCTGACACCTATCAAGGATGTGTATAAAAACGATTTCCTCTTTGGTAATGCAATATCCATCGAAGACATGCAGGGTATAAGACTGGATCTGTTAAAAAAGCATCACAATGTAATAACGGCAGGAAATGCTATGAAGCCAGTCTACTTGCAGACCACAAAGGGTAATTTCAACTTCGCAGCTGCAGACCAGATCGTTGATAAAGCAACTGCTGAGGGATTGAAGGTACATGGCCACACGCTGTTGTGGCACCAGCAGTCTCCGAAATGGATGAACCAAAAGGATGATGACTCCTATCTGGGACGCGAGGAAGCTCTTGAAAACATGAGGACGCATATAAAGACAGTTATGGAGCACTTCGGGGACAAGGTCATATCCTGGGATGTACTTAATGAGGCAATGAATGACAATCCGACCAAGCCATCCGACTGGAGAGCATCGCTGCGTAAATCACCCTGGTACAGTGCTATCGGTGATGATTATGTCGAGCAGGCGTTCCTTGCTGCCAGAGAGGTACTGGATGAACATCCTGACTGGGATATAAAGCTTTATTACAATGATTACAATGATGATAACCAGAACAAGGCTACAGCCATTTACAACATGGTAAAAGAGCTTAATGAGAAATATGCAAAGAAGAATCCGGGCAAGCTGCTCATAGACGGTGTCGGTATGCAGGGACACTATTCCATCAATACGAACCCCGCCAATGTTGAGATGTCATTGGAGAGATTTATTTCACTGGGGGTCGAGGTCAGCATAACTGAGCTTGATATGATGACAGGAGACAACTTTGAGCTTTCCGAAAAGCAGGCAAATGCTCAGGGAGCCTTATATGCAGAGCTGTTCAAGATATTTAAAAAGCATTCGGCCAATATCGCACGTGTCACCGTTTGGGGCATGGATGACGGAACGAGCTGGAGAGCTGCTCAGAATCCGACTCTTTTCGATAAGGATCTTCAGGCGAAACCTGCATATTATGGAGTCATAGATCCTGACAAGTTCATGAAGGAAAATGCTGTCGATACGGCAGATGCAAACAAATCCACAGCAAAATCCGGCACTCCGAAGATAGACGGTAAGATAGACGCAGCATGGAAGAATGCTCCCGAGCTTCAGATCAACCGTTACCAAATGGCATGGCAGGGCGCTACCGGCACAGCAAAGGTCCTCTGGGACAGCAAAAACCTGTATGTATTATTCCAGGTAAGCGATGCCCAGCTTGACAAAGCAAGCGCCAATGCATGGGAACAGGACTCGGTAGAGGCATTTGTGGACGAGAACAACGCCAAGTCGTCATTCTACCAGGAGGACGACAGCCAGTTCAGAGTGAACTATGAGAATACTGCAACATTCAATCCCGAAGGGATCGAAAAGGGATTCAAGTCTGCAGTGACTGTTTCTGGAACGAACTATACTGTTGAGATGCAGATACCGTTCAGGACGATAACTCCAAAAGCCGGTATGCAGATCGGCTTCGATGTACAGATCAACGACGGCAAGGATGGCGCCCGTCAGAGCGTAGCTACATGGAACGATCTGACCGGAAACGGATATCAGGATCCATCTGTGCTGGGTATCATCACACTGGAGAAATAACGAGCCTGCAGGACAGAAATAAAAAGCCGTACAAAATAGAAGTGAACCCCTTTCGTTAGTAAATCTATCTAGCGAAGGGGGTTCACTTCATTGTGCAGCTTTTTTATACTAATTTTTCTTTTCAATGTCGGTTTGCCTTATTTCGACTCGGCGGATCTTTCCGCTGATAGTCTTTGGCAGCTCGGTGACAAATTCGATGACACGTGGATACTTGTAAGGTGCAGTAACTCGCTTCACGTGGTCCTGCAGCTCCTTTACAAGGGCTTCGCTGCCTGTGTAGCCCTTTGCGAGTATGACGGAGGCCTTGACTATCTGGCCCCTGTCAGGGTCCGGAACGGCGGTGATGGCACATTCCATGACAGCAGGATGCTCGATGAGGGCGCTTTCGACTTCGAAGGGGCCTATCCTGTAGCCGGAGCTCTTGATAACGTCGTCCGCCCTGCCTACAAACCAGAAATAGCCGTCCTCGTCACGCCAGGCCATGTCTCCCGTAAAATACATATTGTCGTGCCAGACTTCCTTTTTCAGGTCATCATCCTTATAGTAACCGCAGAACATGCCAAAAGGCTTTCCGTTATCCGTCCTGATTACGATCTGCCCTTCTTCACCGACATCGCAGGAATTGCCTTCTTCATCCACGATATCAGCGTCATAGCCCGGCGCCGGCCTGCCCATGGAACCCGGCTTGGGCTCCATCCAGGGGAAGTTTGCCACTGTGAGTGTCAGCTCTGTCTGCCCATAGCCCTCTGCCAGCTTCAAGCCTGTTGCCTTGTAAAACTGATTATATACTTCGGGATTCAAAGGCTCGCCTGCTATAGAACAATGAGTCAGCGAACTCAGATCAAATTGAGTCAGGTCCTCTTTTATCAGGAATCTGTATATCGTCGGGGGAGCGCAGAAGGTAGTCACCTTGTGTTTCACTATGACTTCCAGCAGCTCTCTGGCATTGAACTTTTCATGGTCGTATGTGAATACGGCGCTTCCGCAGATCCACTGCCCGTATATCTTGCCCCACATGGATTTCATCCAGCCGGTATCCGATACTGTCAGGTGCAGTCCATCATTCTGTACACACTGCCAATACTTTGCAGTGTTTATATGTCCGAGGGGGTATGTGAAATCGTGGAGGACCATCTTGGGCATGCCTGTTGTTCCCGAGGTGAAATATAGCAGCATCGTGTCCTCGTTATTTGCCGCCTCACTGCCAACAGGCTTGGGGAAATCTGCAGATGCCTTTTCGATTTCCTCATCAAAATCGTACCAGCCATCGGCCTTGCCGTTTACCGCAACGAGATTTAAAAGAGTCGGCGATTTGCTTCTGGAATCGTTTATGTGCCTGACTACTTCATCCTCGGCTACCGATATTATCATGCTTATGCCCGCGGCATTGCACCTGTAGATAATATCCTTGGAGGTGAGCAGGTGTGTGGCAGGTATCGCTATCGCACCGATCCTGTGAAGGGCAAGGAGCGTATACCAGAATTCGAAGCGTCTTTTCAGGATCAGCATGACCCTGTCGCCTTTTTTGATCCCCAGGGATTTTAAGAAGCTGGCGGCCTTGTTGCTGTAGTATTTCATATCGCCAAAGCTTATTGTTTTCTCCTCGCCCTTGTCATTGCACCAGACCATGGCCGTCTTGTTGGGATATTTTTCTGCCATGGCATCCACTATGTCATATGCGAAATTGAAATTCCCGGGTATGGAGATCTTGAAATTGCTGTAGTAATCCTCGTAATTATCAAAGTCCAGTTTTGATACATATTTATCAAGCATATTTTGTACCTCAATTCTTGTATTGGATCAATTAAATATTATTGCTAGGAATTTTGCGGGTTTTCCGTCAAGCGCCTTCATTCCATGGCTGCAGCCGGAGTCGAAATACAGTGAGTCACCCTCGTTGAGCGTCAGCTGATGTCCGTCTATGTAAATCATCAGAGTGCCCTCCAGTACATAGTTGAACTCCTGGCCGGGGTGTGAGTTGAAATGCACAGTGTCATCATTTCCGGGCTCTACAGTCACAAGGAACGGCTCGGATTTTTTGTTAATGAATTTGTATGCCAGGCTCTGGTACTTGTAAGGATTGCGCCTGCTTACACTCACACCCTTGTTCTTTCTGACAAGGCAGTAGGTGTGCAGCTTCGGGTCTTCGCCGGTCAGTATTGCAGTGAGCTCAACACCGAACCTGTTGGCGGCCTCATACAGGAAGCCTACGGGAATGTCGACAGTTCCGCTCTCATATATCTTGTATGTCTCTACTGTAATACCCAGTTCGGCTGCAAGCTGCTCTTCGGATAAGCCGGCGATTTCGCGGAGATCCTTGATCCTGGATGCTATTTGTTTGACTTGATCAGACATAAACAACCATCCTTTCAAAATCTATTTTGGTAATGCGGATTGCTTTCAGCCTTTGCTGAAAACTTACGATGATGTAATATTATCATATTTCATAGGCGAAATGAACTAATAAGCGTTCCAGTTAATACCTTAGCAATAAAACATAAAAAAAATTAATGTTTTGTGTTATTCTGGACTTCGACCCCCGGTTATGCTACAATTTACGGATACCCATTGAGGATGGAGGTCCGTTCAATGCAACAGTTATCAGCATCAAACAATATATTTGACAAGTTCCGCCGTACATTCATAGGCGACAGGGCATTTTATAAAACCGTCCTGGCGCTTGTTGTTCCTATTATTGTACAGAATACTATCTCCAATGTTGTAAACCTGCTTGACAATATAATGATCGGCCAGGTAGGCACGGTTCAGATGTCGGGTGTCGCAATCGTGAATCAGCTCATGTTTGTGTTCATGCTGACCATTTTCGGAGGTCTGGGAGGAGCAGGTATATTCGGCGCTCAATATTATGGCGCCGGTGATAATGAAGGGCTTAGGCATACAGTCAGATTCAAGCTGCTTACTGCAGCTGTGATCCTTGTAGCCGCGATCGTGATATTCGTTGCTAAAGGAGACGCGCTGATTTCACTGTATCTCAAAGGAGACGGTGACCCGGCGGATGCAGCGGCGATGCTTGAGCACGGCAGCACCTATTTGAAGGTCATGTTGTGGGGGCTGCTCCCGTTTGTGGTTTCACAGGTATACGGCGGAACACTTCGCGAGACCGGTGAGACTATACTGCCGATGAAAGCAAGCATAGCAGCCATACTTACCAACTTGTGCCTGAACTATGTTCTTATATTCGGAAAGTTTGGTTTCCCGGAGCTTGGAGTCACAGGAGCGGCTGTTGCTACGGTCATATCACGTTTTGTTGAGATGGTGATCATTGTGATTTATACTCATCGCAATACAAAGCGTTTTCAGTTTGTTGTCGGCTTGTATCGCTCGATGCGGATACCGGCTCATCTGGCGCAGTCGATATTCAAAAAGGGAATGCCGCTGCTTGTGAATGAGCTGTTCTGGTCGGTGAGCGTATCAACGCTGACACAGATTTTCTCAACATACGGCCTGAATGTTGTTGCCGGCATGAATATATCAAGTACCATCGGCAATCTGTTTAATGTTGTATTCATTTCAATGGGCTCTGCCGTTGCTGTCATGGTAGGTCAGGCGCTTGGTGCAGGGGACATGCAGAAGGCGAAGGCTTATGCATGGAAGCTGATATTCTTCAGTGTCTGTACATGCTTTGTGATAGGCACGGCTATGGCGGTCGCGGCACCCGTTATACCGCGTGTCTATAATACGACGGAGGAAGTGCGGGGCCTGGCCACACATTTCATGCTGATAGGGGCTGCATTGATGCCGTTCTTTGCTATTTCTCACTGCAGCTACTTCACTTTGCGCTCAGGAGGCAAGACGTTGATCACCTTCCTGTTTGACAGTATATATTCATGGGTTATTTTTATACCGCTGGCATATATTATTACCAATTATACGAATCTCGACATTTATATGGCCTACCCGATATGCTACCTGCCGGATCTGGTCAAGAGCGTGATCGGCGTGATTATCGTGAAAACAGGCTACTGGGCGCAGAATATGGTCGCAGACAAGGCCGGGACTGCATCGGCAGACGTAGAGGCGGCAGGGTAAACTGCACAATTGCTTGATTTTGTAATGTTTTATGTATATTTTTTTTCATTGACAAATATATATAATTGGTATACCTTATTTTTATGCAAAATAAAGCCGAAATACGCATATTTATTCGGCTAAGATTATATTAAAGGAGATCGCCATGAAAAAGATTATCGCATTAACTACAGCCATAATAATTCTGATGACAACAAGCATCCTGCTGACGGGCTGCGGCACCCAGGGAAAGGATGCGCCAAATGCCGGCGGTTCGGCAGCTAAAGGCGTGAAGGTCATTGACATACCGCTCACTCAGGAGGAGTATGCTTTTGGTGTGGATAAAAGCCAGCCGGAGCTTCTGACGGAAGTAAACAAATTTATCGCACAGATAAAAGCTGACGGAACATTTGACAGCATATTGAACAATTACTTTGGGGACGGAACACCAACCGAAGTAGTATCGGCCGCATTTGATGATTCAAAGGATCAGCTGGTAGTAGCAACTAATGCAGGCTTTGAGCCATTTGAATATACCGCAGGCGACAAGTACCTGGGTGTTGATATGGAGATCGCGGCGCTGCTTGCTAAATATCTTGACAAAGAGCTTGTCATCAGCAATATGGATTTCGACGCGGTTTGTCTTTCTGTCGGACAGGGTAAGGCTGATATCGCAATGGCAGGGCTTACTATAAAGGAAGATAGGAAGGAATATGTCACATTTTCTGATAAATACTATGATGCAGCGCAGAAGCTCATAGTTAAGGCTTCCGATACAAAATTCGACAACTGCAAAACTGCTGCGGATGTTGAAGCAATACTTTCAGGCTTTGACAATAAAATAAAGATAGGTGTCCAGAATGGCACCACCGGACAATTTTATGTTCAGGGCGATGCCGACTGGGGCTTTACCGGCTACAAAACAGTGTGCACCGGCTACAAGTCAGGTTCACTGGCAGTACAGGATATGCTCAACGGCAATATAAACTATGTTATAATAGATGAAGCTCCTGCAAAATGTATTGCCGAAGCTATCAACGAGCTCAACTGATACCGGGTGGAACCCTAAGTGTGATTTTATCCGGTCCGGGGTTTAATGAATATTGATAATGATTAAACAATACCTCGCCGATAATATTGGCGGGGATATTGTATCTTAAAGGGAAGAAATAATGGGGAATTTCGACAAGAAAGTAGCAAAGTTCTGGGAAATATTTATTGATTACGGCGGGTATACGAAAGTCCTGACAGGGCTGCAGAATACCTTGCTCATTGCGGTTGTCGGCCTGGCGATAGGTATCGTTATAGGTACTGTTATAGCCAGCATCGAAGTGCTGCCCAAGTATAAACGTCTGCCCAGGATACTGAACGGTATATGTACCTTTTATGTGGGATTATTCAGAGGAACTCCTGTGGTGGTGCAGCTTCTGGTGGCATACTATGTCATCCTGCCGCTTCTGGGAATAAATATGCCCTCGCTGAACGTTTGCATACTTGTGTTCGGGCTGAACAGCGGAGCATATGTTTCGGAGATCATGAGAGGCGGCATTATGTCCGTGGATCCGGGGCAAATGGAGGCAGGACGTGCTGTCGGCCTCAGCTATGGAGTCACGATGATGAAGATCGTCGTCCCACAGGCTGTCAAAAACATACTGCCGACACTGGGAAATGAATTGATCGCACTTGTAAAGGAAACCTCCGTGGTCAGTTTTGTCGGGGCGGCGGATCTGTATGTGGCCTTCAGCTATATAGGAACCAACAGCTATGAATTCATGGTTCCATACCTTGTGATGGCATTGATTTATATAGTACTGGTCATGCTGATCTCATTGCTCGTTAAAACGATGGAAAGGAGCCTGAGAAAAAGTGATAGACGTAATTGATCTGAGGAAAAAGTACGGCAGGCTCGAAGTACTGAGGGGCATTAATATAACTGTCAAGGAAGGCGAAAAGGTCGCTGTCATAGGACCCTCCGGAAGCGGTAAAAGCACATTCCTTCGCTGCCTGAACTGTATGGAGGACCCGACAGGCGGCTCCATAATATTTGAGGGTGTAGATATTGCGGATATGAAGGTGGACATAAATGTCCACAGGCGGCATATGGGTATGGTTTTTCAGCAGTTCAATCTGTTTAACAACAAGACCGTCATTGACAATATAATGCTGGCTCCGCTCCATGTGAAGCTCCACGACCTTCGGATGAAGAAGCTGAAGAACTTCCTGATCAAGGTCGGAAACGTATTTGCTGGGGATAAAAAACCTCTTGTGGAGATCGATACTACGAGAGCCCAGATCAAAGCAGAGGTCAGAGAGAACGCTGTCCGGCTGCTGAGGAGGATTGGGCTGGAGGATAAGGCGGAGACCTATCCGTCGACGCTCTCCGGAGGGCAGAAGCAAAGAATAGCGATCGTTCGTGCGCTTGCAATGAATCCGAAGGTAATGCTCTTTGATGAGCCGACCTCCGCTCTTGATCCGGAGATGGTGGGCGAGGTGCTCGATTTGATCAAGCAGCTTGCCGACGAGGGAATGACCATGGTGATCGTGACTCATGAAATGGGATTTGCCCGGGAGGTTGCCACAAGAGTGCTGTTTATGGACGGCGGGCAGATACTGGAGGAGAACACTCCGGCAGAATTTTTCTCAAACCCGCAGAACCCAAGGGCAAGGGAGTTTTTGTCCAAGGTGCTGTGAAAACGGGGATTGATAGTGGTGCTATTTTGAAGGCGGTTATTGTGAAAGGCTGCCACAGTGAAAGACTTCTTTTGATTTAAAACTGTATGGTGAGATATAAAAAGGGGATGGTACCCGGTTCCGAAGCCGAGGCACCACCCCTTGTTTATTATTAGTCCGGTTTAAAACAATATATTCCTTGAGCCCGGCGCTGCCTTTACGATAAGGCTTCCCTTGTTGTATGAACGCAGGACCGGTGAGTTATAATTGAGTGCCTCATTATAGTTTTTGGCGTCAAGGATGATAAAGCTCGCAGGGTTTCCTGCCTTTATGCCGTAGCTGTCACCCAGGTGCAGTGTTTTTGCGGCATTGGTTGAGACAAATTTGTAAGAGTTCATTATATCCTCATAGCCCATCATCTGACATACGTGAAGACCCATGAACACCACATCGCGCATATTGCCGTTCCCCAGCGGATACCAGGGATCGAATATATCATCGTGGCCGAAGGAGACGTTGATGCCTTCAGAAGTAAGCTCTTTGACACGGGTTACCCCTCTGCGCTTTGGATAGGTGTCCATACGTCCCTGCAGATGAGTATTCACAAGTGGGTTCGAAACAAAGTTTATACGGCTCATCTTAAGCAGCCTCATCAGCCTGACGACATATGCGTTGTTATATGAATGCATTGCAGTGGTGTGGCTGGCAGTCACTCTGTCATACAGCTGCAGCTCGTATGCCCGGGCCGCCAGAGTTTCAAGGCCGCGGGAGGCTTCGTCGTCGATTTCGTCACAGTGCACATCCACCAGTTTGTCATACTTGCAGGCAAGATCCATGGCAAAGTTGAGTGACTCGACACTGTACTCGCGTGTGAACTCAAAGTGGGGAATGGCTCCTACAGCATCTGCGCCCATCTTGATAGCGTTCTCCATAAGGCCGCGGCCATTGGGATAGCTGAGTATCCCCTCCTGAGGGAAGGCCACGATCTGTATGCTTACCTTATCCTTCAATTCTTCACGGAGCTCGAGCATTGCTTCCATCGCTATAAGTTTCGGGTCGGTAACATCGACATGAGTACGGACATGCTGGATTCCGTTGGCCGCCTGCATGCGTATGACCCTGTTTACCCGCTGCTTGACATCAGCCTTTGAAAGCTTTTCCTTCCGTTTGCTCCAGCATTCGATGCCTTCGAATAAGGTGCCCGAGAGGTTCCATACCGGGTCCCCTGCTGTCAGGCAGGTGTCCAGATGTACATGGGATTCGATGAACGGAGGAAGGGCGAGTTTGCCGCCCAAGTCCTCAATTTCTTCTCCCTGACGGGGGGACAGTCCTTCACCGATCTCTTCGAATATGCCGTTCGTTATACGAATATCGTACAGCCTTTCTGAATTTTCAATATATACGTTTTTTATAAGCATTACTTTTTCCCTCTATTTTTTTGTCATGTGCCAAAGCCATTTTCTGCTGTGTTAAAGCCATTTTCCTATGCGCTAGACCACTTACTTATGTGCCAAAGGACTTACTCATATTTTTCCGCGAAGCATTGTTAGATAAGACAGTTCCTATTATCTATTATGCCTTTTTTCTGCCGATTAACTCAGCGACTATATAACAAACGCATGCTACTACCATCGCATTAATTGCAGCTATACCAAAGTGAACAAAGTTTCCAACCAACGCTCCGGATACAACACCAATGATAGCGCCGAAGTTGAATTTGCGCTCTACCTTGGAGTTCTCTGAATAGGCTGCTTTGTGCAGGAAGAAGTCAAGGGCGATTATTGCACCGATCGGAGGCAGCGTTGCATTGAGGAAGGCCAGCCAGCTTATAAAGTTGTTGTACAGCCAGATGGCCGCCACTGTTCCGATTGCTCCAGCTATCAGAACCATTGGGCGTTTACGGATCTTTGTGATATTTGAAAGTCCGAGTCCTGAGGTGTATAACGCATTGTCATTGGTGGTCCAGATATTGCCTCCCAATACCAGCAGGGCCGGTATTGCCAGGCCTTGGGCAATCAGTACATAAAAGATGTCATCCTTTCCTGTGAAAGCTCCGCCAACCGCTCCGAAGGCGAACATAAGCGTATTGCCAAGGAAGAATGCAATAACCGTTGTGGTAACTGCTACCTTACTGTTTTTTGCAAACCTTATGAAGTTTGGTGTGGCAGTGCCGCCGCTGACAAAGGAACCTATAACCATGCCTACTCCGGACAGGATCGTTACTGAGCCGGCATTCTTTGCGAATATTGCAGTAAGGCCTCCGCCTGCTACTGTAGCTGTGATCATTGAGTATATACCGAGGGCTGCGATGAGAGGGACAGCTATATAGCTTACGATCTCAAGTCCCTTTATGCCGAAATATGCGGAGGAGGTCATGCAGACACCTGCTATGATAACGAGGATTATCGGGCTGATTCCAAGAAGCTCGGAAGCAGGGATGGCAAACATTGCGACGCCTACACCGAACCATCCGATCTGTGTAAAGCTGATTAAAGCTGAAGGAAGATAAGAGCCGATTTTTCCAAAGGAACGCTGTGCAAGTAGATCAAGACTCAAGCCTGTGGAGCTTCCGATGTATGCGAGTACTCCGGTGTATGCTCCAAGTATGATGCCGCCGATCAGGATCGCCCATATAAAGCCGGACAGGTCCAGACCGTTTCCGAGGCTGGCGCCGACGCTCATGCTGGCAGAGAAGAAGGTGAAGCCGAGCATGATGAAGAACATTGGCCAAAAGCCTTTGCGGGCGCCGGATGGTACTTTCTCGAGTGAATAATCGATGTCGATGTGTTCGTTCGTTTTCTTTGCCATGATTTCTACCCCTTTACAATAATATTTTGTTGTGGGGGTACGTCGATGGTATGGGCATTCAGTATGCCTTTATGACCATGAACCGATGCGGGACAATAAAAAAATCCTGCATTGGCCGCAAGATTTGATACATCATTAATAATTATAACGATGTCCTTTTATAAAATCTTGTCGGCATCTCTGTACCGAAATTAAAGATTTTTTTTCGAAATGATACTATCATTGTTGATGTATTTTGTCAATAAAGAATAGCAGCTCGCGAGAAAATTTTCTGTGATATCTCAACGAGAGGCAGTGCGCCTCCGCCTACTTGGATGAAATTTCAATTAGGGGCAGTGCACCTCTGCCAACTTGGATGGAATTTCAATTAGGGGCAGTGCACCTCTGCCTACTTGGATGAAATTTCAATTAGGGGCAGTGCGCCTCCGCCTACTTGGATGAAATTTCAATTAGGGGCAGGAAAACCGCCTGATTTATTGTCTTTATTCCATATTTGGGAGACATAATTGGGGTTATTCTACATTATGTCAACATTGTTTAATAAAATTGCTGCCCCTACTTGAAATTTCATCCAAGTAGACAAACGTATTCAATAGGATCAACGAAATTGTGCCCAGATGATACGCTTTTTGCGGTAGTACTATTTTCCCCATAGCTAATATTATTGTGCACCGTGTTTGATCGATAGGCCTATGCACAAAAATTTCAGTTATGGGGAAATATCACTGCAATAGAGCACAGTGCACCCCCATATGCACTATCGCAAAGACACATAATGTTCTGATTCGCACATTATGTATCTTTCACCAATGAAAGAGCACTTGATTTCATCACTTATTTCCCCACAACTGAAATTTTTGTGCACTGTGCTTTATGGTTGTGGTATTTACCCAATGCATAATTATTATGCACCGGATTTCGTGCACCGTGCACTACGGCAGTGTTATTTCCCAGATAGCAGGTTTCTGAGATAGAATCTTCGAAAAGAGTTTGACTTATATAGCAGGTTTCAGCAGATAGGACCCTCGATATAATGCCTGACCTTCATTTGCACCCAAGTTTCAAATGTGGAAGCACATATGAGAATAGAAGGAAGATGGAGAATGAAGAATTGAAAAAAGGTACAATATAAAGAGGTAGTGCTGTTAAGGCAGGTTTCATAATAATTTGCGGGAGGTAAATGCCATGGATAAATGTCAAAGCATTTTGTGTTCAGTAAAGAGCTGCCTATATAATGAAAAAAATGACAACCACTGTACGCTGGATGCTATCCAGGTAAGTGCAGCTGCAAAGTCGGACAGCGGCGCGCCGTATGATGAGACCTTATGTGCCAGCTACAAGAATCACGCCAGAATGAAATAAATACACATGACAGCACTTGAGCAAAAAGGGATCACTCCCGGGTCAACCGGGGGTAACCCCCATACATATCCATATTGCTGTCATTTAGCAAAAAGGGATCACTCCCGGATCAACCGGGGGCGACCCTCATACATATCCATATTGCTGCCGTTTAGCAAAAAGGGATCACTCCCGAATCAACAAGGGGCGACCCCCATATATACCTTTATTGCTGCCAGTCTATAGGTTTTCCAAACTTTTAGTTTGGCTGTGATACTGAGTTTTCGTATGGCTGTGATACTGAGCTAGTGCAGGAGACACCAGTGCCGTTTATCAGGTCGACCTTACTTTTTCGTATGGTGAGCACTGGGCTCAAACGATGTCATATATTTCTCAGAGTATCAAGTATCCTGTTCTCTATAAAGGAATGGAAGGATGGACCGACCGAATCAGCCGCTGTCTGAGGTACAAAGCCGCCAGCCATTGTTTTGTGGCCTCCGCCGCTGCCGAGGCCATTGAGCACGGTCATTATTATCTTTCCGGCATCCAGCTCGGCAGTCTCATTTCGTACAGAAAACTTGACTCCTCCCCTTCTTAATGAATATACAACAGAGAATTCAACTTCTTTCAGAGACATTATGAAATCAGATACAGTCCCGAGCAGCGAATCCGGGCAGTCTGCTCCTATATCGGCTATCCCTATGTTGTCGTATATTTTTATGTTCTTTATGGCGTTGCTGTAAGCCATCAGATCACAGAACTGCAGCTGGTTCAGCTGGATGAGGTTCAACAGCTCTATATCTGCAGCCTTATACAAAGTATAGAACATATCAAGATCCAGTTCACTGACGCCTCTGGACAGATCGAGAGTGTCTGTTTTCAAGCCGTAGATAAGGGCAGTCGCAATGCTGGCCGGCAGTTCAACATCATTCTCAGTAAAATACTCAGCAATTATTGAGGAGCACGCTCCGATATTCGGTCTGATATCCTGAAACAGGTAATCGATCTTGTGGAAAGTCGGGTGGTGATCTATTGATGCGATTTCATTTCCTATAAAATCCGTTATGTTCGCATTTCCCTTTTGTGAATCAACAAGTACTATGTAATCATTTTCCGTCATATCAGGTATATCTCTGATATTTTTCAACTCGATGTGCAGCAGCTCTACCATTCTGCTGGTGCTGTACTTTTCGATCTCGCCGCGGTAGCAGATATCTGCCTGTATACCGGCGTTCTGCAGCAGGTATTGAAGACCATAGGCGCTGGCGATGGAGTCCGGATCGGGCGAGTTATGCATTTGGATAAGGGTCCTTTGTCCGCTTTCGGATATGATACCAATGAGCCTTTGAAGATTGCCGCTTTTTACTTTTGCTTTACTATCCATTTTTCATCCCAACCTTCACATACAAAGTAAAATTATACAAATCGCTTGTTACATTTTAGCAGAAGTGAGGCTGCGATTCAAGCCGACAGACAACAGGACTCCCGTTAACAGTATAAATACGGTGCTCGAAAATACCAAATAGAACAACTCTGATAATTAATTTCTCATTTGTGCAGTTGCCTTATTATTTCTATGATTTCCGACAGAGAAAGACCAAGTGATTTGCAGTAATCGATATCCTGCGTCAGCTTTTTCTGCGCAAGTGTATTGCGTTTGGAGGCAAGCTCATCGTGAGGCAACGGAGACACAAAACAGCCTTTGCCAGCCATTGTATAGATAAAGCCATGACGCTCCAGCTCCTCCCATGCCATTTTTACCGGTATGACGCTTATCCTGAGCTCCTTTGCCACCGTCCTGATTGGCGGAAGGCAGAGATCGCCGGGCAGCTCACCTTTGATTATCTGTGTGCTTATCTGGTCAAATAGCTGCTGGTATATTGGGTTGTCAGTGTTATTTGAAATAATGATATTCATATAGCCCGCTTATCCTATACATTATTTTTTCATCTATTACACCATGCTCTTTTTCCTGATGGTATTGATTCTACAGGTCTACTTTTTCAAAGCTGGCTGCAGACTTTCTATATGTCAGCAGCATCATAAGCACCCAGACCACGATACCTGCTAGCAGAAGAGGAAGCTGTGATAAAAACGAGCCCGGCGCTGTGGTATCCAGGTAAGCCTGTACAGGTGATGGTATCCATACGAGTGCTTCTGCGGCCACGATAAATATAGCTATGACAATACCGCCATATGCAAAAGCTCTTCCGATTTTGTATGCAGTTTTATAGAACGTTGTGATAAAAACAAAGTTGAACAAAGCAAGCATGATCAGGACCAGACCGAAAAAAGCTGCATTTGCATCAATTCCTGCCATATTACCGCCATTCGGGTTTATTCTTGCACTTATGACAGCAAACGGGACTGAAATGATTATCTGAGCCAGTTCGATGATCGCCACCATCCAGCAGCGAGCCTTAACTGCATCTCTTTTTCTTATCGGAAGCATTACTGTGTAAAATACATCTTTGTTTTCTCGCCCGCTCATGAATGTAAAAAACAATGACAGTGCGGTATAGAAAAAAGCAATATAATATGGGTAGGAAGGGATCAGCAGCATTAAGCTGAAAGACATGAAAATGATTGTTGTCGGGTGCAATACAAGCTTGAATTCTTTATAAAGAAGATCCTTCATCAAAATCTCACTCTCTTTCTATATGGATCATTATAGTTTCCAGGTCTGCGGGAGATACATCGACTCCATCCGGTGCAGGCAGGTCTTCTGTCCGTATCATCGCTTCGAATCCGAACCTGTGCTCCCTGCACCCGATCAGCTTTTTCGAAAATTCATCAGTAAGCTGGTCCGAAGCTCCCTTGACGACCCTGTATGAATCGGTGAAGCTCTCCTTTTCGGAACTGGCTATGATCTCACCGTCCTTGATATAGGTAATGTAATCAGCGCACTTTTCCAGGTCGGAGGTGATATGGGTGGAAAACAGAATACTGTGTTCTCCGTCTTCGATGAGCTCCTGGAACAATTCAATCAAATCGTCCCTCGATACCGGGTCAAGACCGCTTGTGGGTTCATCCAGTATCAGAAGGCTTGCATTGTGCGACAGCGCCAGGGCAAGCGAGAATTTTACTCTCATGCCTGCCGATAATTCATCAACCCTTTTTTCGGGATCAAGGTCAAACCGTTGCAGGCAGCGCTCATATTCATTTTCGTCCCATTCCTTGTAGAACCTTTTTGTGACATCAGCTATTACCTTGAGTTTCTTTTTGGGATAATAATCAGCACCGCCGAAGACGAGTCCGATTTTCTGCTTGCAGGAGAATTCGTTGTCAGAGAATTCCTCCCCCATGATGAAAACCTTTCCGCTGTCCGGATGTACAAGACCCAGCATGGATTTGAGAGTAGTTGTCTTGCCGGCGCCATTGCGGCCAATAAAGCCCATTATATAGCCTGTTTCCAGACTGAAGGAAACATCCTTTAGTGCAAATTTATCATAGCTTTTGTGTAAATTTTGAACAGACAAGATATCCATACGATAGTCTGCCTCCTTATATTGTGTATACCGTATATACACAATATATCACCGGGCGGTCAGGCTGTCAATAAAAAAATATTCGCGTTGTACGGGGCATCGCTGAGCCAGTCTTATACGGGTGCGTTTATTTACAAAGATTGTACACGGGTGTATAATTGTTCCATCATGATGAGGCGGGCATCCCGCCCAAATGCCATGTCAGGGGGTATCACAATGACTCTGAAAACCCGTGCCTTGTGCCTTCTAATTGTTATCGTGCTGGCTGTTGCCTCCATGCCTGTCTGTGTTTATGCCGACCAGGACGCACCGGGCAGTTGGGCCGTAAAGCAGATCGAAACACTCAAATCACTCGATTTTGGGTTCCCTGAAATGTATACGGATTATAAAAAGAATATAACAAGAGAAGAATTTGCGATGCTGGTATGCTGCCTTTATGAAAGGATAACCGGCATCAACGCTGAATGCGGTGATCTGAATGCATTCACCGATATATCCGGCAGCCCTTACAGGTCAGAGATACTGAAAGCAGGGACGCTTCGAATCGTCAATGGAATCGGTAAAAAGAAATTCGACCCCAAGGGTGAGATCACCAGGCAGCAGATGGCAGTCATGCTGCAGAGGACAATAAAAGCACTTCGCCCGGGGATCGAACCGATATCGGATCCCGGACTGGTTTTCAAGGATGAGGACAAAATTGCCGATTGGGCAAGACCATCAGTTGCTTACATATACGACAACCATATAATGAAGGGAACTACGGAGCTAACAGTAGAGCCATTGAGCAAAGCAACGAGGGAACAGGCTCTGGTATTCATATTCAAAACCGGCTTTTTCACCGGGCTGTTGGGTGATAATGCGATTACTGGAACAGTGGGTTATAAGATCAGCAGTGAGGACGATGGGATTATTGAAGACCGCAGTTATGTGGGGGCAGAGGACTATTGGAAAGCAGGCAGAAAGTACTGTCAGGAGCTGTTCATGCCCGACCGTGCAATAACAGCCTACAATAAAGCTCTGGAGGTGGATCCGAATTTTTATAAGGCGTACAGGGACAAGGCTGAAGCTTATTTATACAAGGCTAGGTATGATGATGGACTGAAAAGTGTACAGAGCGCCTTAATGTTCTATGATCAGGATGGCTTGTGCTATTTTTGCAGAGGCAGGCTTTACTATAAGAAAGGCGAGTATGACAAGGCTCTGGAGGATTTCAACAAAGCGGTAGAGTTGATCACTGCTGATAAAGCCGGAGATACTGAAGCTTATGACAAGGCCACTGTTGCCGGGCTCTATACAAGCCGGGCGTTATGCTACATAAAGAAGTCTATGTTCAAGGATGCGGTGCAGGATTTTAAAGCAGCCGCAGAGATCGATCCTGGTGCCGGTGCGGTACTAAAGCTGCTGGATATCAATAAATAGGCTGTAATGGTTAAATATTTTCGATTTGTCATAGTTCTTATGAATAAAGGAATTTTTCAAGCCTGACCCCCATTATGCAAACATCATAAAAAGTGGGATTGTGATAATAGATAGCAGAGTCGACATCACTACTGTACGGGAGGCGAATATTGTATCGCCGTCGTAAAGCTCGGCGAATATCGCTGTTGCAGTTGCGATGGGCATTGCAACCAGGAGCACGCAGACTTTCAGAAGCTCATTTGGCAGCCCGAGGAGTTTTAGTGCTGCAAATGCCAGCAGGGGTATGAGTATAAGTCTTACAGCTGTGATATAGTAAAGATTCCAGCCCTTAAACAGCTTTTTGAATTCGCAGTCTGCGATGACTGATCCTATGATGAGCATCGAAAGCGGAGACGTCATTGAGCCAACCATATCTACAGCGCTGGCTAGAGGCACAGGAAGCTTCAATGAGAAAATAAACAGCACAATGCCTATTGCTACTGATACGATTCCAGGATGCAGTAATACCTTCTTTATGGTTTGTCGGTCCAGCTTTTTTTCTTCGCTGAAAATCATTACACCGTTTGTCCAAAGGAATATATTGAACGCAGCTACATAAACCGAGCCGTACAAAACGCCCGTGCTTCCGAACAGGCTTGCCAGCAGCGGGAAGCCCATGTAGCCGCAATTGGAATAGATGGCAGCAAACTTCATTATTTTACAGGACTCCTTGTCACAGTGTCTGAACAGGAACTGTCCCAAAAGGATCGAAACGATGTGGGATGACATGGCAAATGCAAATACTATCAGTACATTCTTTAATATATCCTGCGTAAACTCAACCTGAAACGAAGATATGACCAGCAGAGGGCTTGTTACCTTCAGCAGCAGTTCCGACAGCTTCTTGTTTACCGTGCTGTTGAATATGCCTCGTTTTTTTGCAATAAAGCCTATCAGCATTATAATAAAAAGTATCAGTACTTGATTAAAGACCGTTCCAGCATTGCCCATGTTTAACCCTCACTAACGCAATTTGTCCTGTGAAAGCGACTAAAGCATATTATACTACACAAACGCCAATGTGTTGATGATTTTTTCACAGATGAAGATGGATAGAATTTGCTGCGGCCTGAGTATGGACTCGCAGGCCAGAGTGGTCCAGTCACACTCTGATGCCGGATTCATACTCTATATTATACTGGAGTAGAGGTTGAATGCAGTATGGGCCGAAGCATTGATTCATTTTTTTGCGCTTTTTCTCCGGCGCAATTCGTTCTGCTGGCAACAGTACTGGGACTGCTGATTGCACGTGGTATTGATGAAAGCGAACAGGAATCGCTTGGCAACTTTTTGGCGACAATGGGACAGGTCCTGCAGACAGCAGCTTCTCAGGCAGATTATCTCGAGACAGACTGCAAATCGAATCAAAAAGCGCTGGATAAGATAAATGAACTGAAACAGCAGATCTGCAATCTTGAAAATGAGATCAAAGGGTATTGACACTGACTGATCAATATATTTGCCGTGCCTCCGGCCGCAGAATGGGTACTGCGGCCGTTTTGCGCGCTGTGAAATACTGCCTGACTCATTATCAGCCGTCAGGAAATAATATTTGAGAAACGGTTTGGTTTTAAAGACACTAACTTAAAGGCGGGCTCAATATATGGATAAAGCATATAAAAGAGTAGGGACACACAATGGTAAATTTCATGCCGACGAGGTAATGGCGACAGCTATACTTAAGGAGATATTTGATATAGAGGTGGTGCGGAGCAGGGACCCCGATGTGCTGAAGGAATTGGAAATAATTTATGATGTCGGCGAAGGGGAATTTGACCATCACCAGATGGATAAAAGGTATCGGGACAACGGTAATCCATATGCAGCCTGCGGGTTGATATGGGAGCGGTTCGGCAGCGATGTGGTCAGGATGTATGATGATTCATTGTCGGAAGAAAATCTGGAGTATTTGTTCCATGAGATGGACGATATGCTCATACAGGGGATAGATGCTGCTGATAACGGTCTCAGGACCACAAAGACAATAGTGCCGACACTTAGCATAACTGCAATAATATCGAAATTCAACCCAACATGGGATTCTGAATTGGATGAGGATAATTCCTTCAATGAAGCTGTTGAACTCGCATCAAGTGTATTCAAGAATGTTCTCCGGCAGAAGTTATCTGTGGTATATGCCGAAGAGCATGTGAAGAATGCTTATAAGAACCGTACTATACCGGAGCTGCTGGTCCTGGACAGGCAGTATCCCTGGAATGAACTTCTGTATCAGATCGATGATGAAAATCAAATCGTTTATGTGATCAGCCCGGACCATGACCAGTTTATCATCCAGACCGTGCGAAGAAGAGATGGAGGGTATGGAGATGTAAAACCGCTGCCGCTCTCATGGGCGGGCAAGAGGGATGAAGAGCTTTGTGCTGTGACTGGTACGAATGATGCGGTTTTCTGTCATGCAGACAGATTTATTGCCGGTGCCCGGTCGCAGGAAAGCATAATGAAAATGGCGGAAATGGCACTTGCCGAGCCGGAGGAATCGGAGCATGAGGAAGTGGATGCGAGTATACTCAACGCCCTTAAGAGGTTCATATTATCCAAAAGGATAAGAGTGTTGAGATAGATCAGGCATGGCTGTCATTCGAATAATTTTATTTGAAGCTACGGATAATATTTTCATATAAAATCGAAAAGGAGTAATGAGGGTGGAATTCAAGGAGAGCAAGACATATGTAAATCTGATGAGGGCTTTTGCTGGAGAAAGCCAGGCAAGGAACAGGTACAATATTGCGGCGTCTGCCGCGAAGAAGGAAGGGCTTCAGATCGTGGAGGCGGTATTCAATTATACGGCCGACCAGGAAAGAGCTCATGCCAAGGTGTTTTATGAACTGCTAAAGGATGCTGCTGGTGAGCACATCGCTATTGAAGGCGCTTATCCTGTGGATCTCTACGAGAGCACCTTGAAAGCCTTGAGAGCGGCTCAGCATAATGAAAATGAAGAGTGGGACGATGTGTATAAAAACTTTGGTTTGACCGCAAAGGAAGAGGGGTTCAACAAAGTCGCATACATTTTCGAAAGCATAGCAAAGATCGAGAAAGTGCACGCCGAAAGATTTGAGAGGTTCGCAGACGAGCTGGAAAAAGGCAGCTTGTTCAGCAAGAAGGATGAGATCGTCTGGATCTGCACAAAATGCGGGCACATACATGTAGGAAAGCAAGCGCCGGAAATCTGCCCGGTATGCAAGCATCCCAAAGGATTTTTCCTTCCGTTTGAAGAATCGTTTGCAGCAAGCTGACCGATGAGTACCGGTATGTGGCAGACAGGCCGAAATGACATTAAGCCTGCCTGTCATATATGCCGACATCAGTCCGGCACTGCATTTATCACAATTCCTGGATCATTCTGAGTCTGCTTAGAATATTATGTTTTTTAAAGCTCTCGTTCGATACCTCTGATACTGAGGTTATAGAAAGGCAATCTTCATTTTTGCATTTCGGGCAAATCAGATCCGAGCAGTCAAAGCCCGAATCGGCATCGACTGTATTGGTGAATCCGCAGGCGGCACAGCCCAGGGTAACTTTGAACTTCATAGTATTACCTCCGATCTTGCCGAACAAGTGTTCGGAGTTTCATTATACTCCCCGGGCAAAAAATAATACAGACCGATATCATATGATACCGGTCCGTTTAGAATAATTACTCCACTTTATTGTCGGTTATTTCGATTTATCTCAATAATACAGTTAATCTTCGCAGCGTTCTCAGCTGTTGCCTCCGAAGAAGCTGCCAATTCCTATATTGCCGAGGATACTGCCTTCTTCGCGGTTTTTGCCCTTGGTGCCTGCGGAGAATATCCTGTCAGCAAGCCTTGAGAATGGCAGAGACTGGAGCCATACCGTTCCCGGACCGGTCAGAGTGGCCAGCGCGAGGCCTTCTCCTCCGAACAGTGCGGTCTTTATATTGCCTGCAAACTTGATGTCATAGTTTATGCTTGAGGTCATTGCGACAAGACAGCCCGTGTCAAGCATGAGCGTTTCGCCGGGCCTGAGGTCCTTTTTTATTATGGTGCCGCCGGCGTGCATGAATGCAAGACCGTCGCCCTCGAGCTTCTGCATGATGAAGCCTTCACCGCCGAAAAGTCCGACGCCTATTTTCCTCTGGAATGCAATACCCACTGAAATGCCCTTGGCAGCGCAAAGGAAGGAATCCTTCTGGCATATGAGCGTGCAGCCGTAGTCACCCAGATCAAAGGGCACAACAGTTCCCGGATATGGAGCGGCGAATGATACACAGCGCTTTTCGTTCCCGATATTCGTAAAGGCTGTCATGAAGAGGCTTTCGCCTGTGACAAGGCGCTTTCCTGCAGAAAAGAGCTTGCCCATCAGATCGTTTCCTTCTTTTCCTGAGCCGTCCCCAAAGATGGTATCCATTTTGATAGAGCTGTCCATGTACATCATTGCTCCGGCTTCGGCAATTATTGTTTCTCCAGGATCCAGCATGATCTCAACAAACTGGATATCCTCTCCATGGATCTTGAATTCAACCTCATGAGCCTTGAGCATTCTATTGGCGGAGGCAGCAGGATTTTGCTGACGGGGCGCATAGCCTTGTGCGGGCTGAGCCGCTGCCCCCTCGAGTTTGCTGCCGCAGGATTTACAGAATTTCTGACCATACCCGCAATCGGTTCCACAATTCGGACATAACATCTTACATATCCCTCCCATAATATAATATAACTCAACAATTAACATTTTTTATCTGTACGACCAGTTGTTCACTTTATATATTATAATGCATTCGCATCCCTATGTAATCCCCTATCAGATAAATTAATTGAAAAAAATGGGTGATCCATAGCAAAAAATTGATTGGCTTATTACAAGTAATAGGGTGAATATCTGTAAATGGTATGATAGTATTAATATGATGTGTATTGAAAAGTCAATGCCTGCTGCATAGGGGCAGTAACAGCAAACAACAAACAGCAAACAGACATCTTGCATCAATATATACAGAAGGGTAGTGAAGCATTATGAAGAGTATAAAAATCGAGTCGGGCGCAGCCGGAACCGTTTTCACGGACAGCTGGAGGAAATGTGTCGGCACCGGCAGGCTGGGACTGGCGCTGCAGAAGGAATATCTGGATGGACTGGATTATGTGCAGAAGAATATTGGTTTTTCATATATACGAGGCCATGGACTGCTTTGCGATGATGTAGGCATCTACCGTGAGGATAAAGTCGATGGTGAATACAGACCGTTTTACAATTTTACTTATATAGACCGCATATTTGATTCTTATCTGGAGCATGGCATCAAGCCCTTTGTGGAGCTTGGCTTCATGCCCTCGAAGCTGGCCTCGGGAGAGCAGACCATCTTTTATTGGAAGGGCAATACGACTCCTCCGAAGGATTATGACAAGTGGGCTGATTTGATAAAAGCCGTTGTCAGGCATTTCATTTCGAGATACGGTGAGGAAGAGGTCCTGACGTGGCCCTTCGAGGTATGGAATGAGCCAAACCTTCCGGGTTTCTGGAAGGGCGCGGACATGCAGGAATATTTCAAGCTCTACAAGATCACTGCCAATGCGGTGAAAGAGGTCGACGTCCGTCTGCAGGTCGGCGGTCCTGCCATATGCGGCGGCTCCGATCATTGGATAACGGAGTTCCTGGACTTCTGCAGAAAGGGAAATGTGCCGCTGGACTTTATTTCGAGGCACGCATATACATCATCCCAGCCCATGTCCGTTACGCCTCATTTCATGTATCAGGACATATGGAGCGCTGATTATATGCTAAATGAACTAAAGACAGTGAGGGAAATGATAGATAAATCTCCATATGCGGACCTCCCATTTTATATAACTGAATACAACACCTCCTGGCATCCATTGAATCCCGTCCATGACACAGTGTTCAATGCAGCATATATTGCACGGATACTGAGCAAGGGAGGAGACTATGTGGATATGTTCTCCTACTGGACCTTCAGCGATGCCTTTGAGGAAGCTGATGTGCCCAGAGCCCAGTTCCACGGCGGATTCGGCCTGGTGGCTCTGAACGGTATACCCAAGCCAACATTCCATACATTTGCTTTCTTCTCCAAACTGGGTGAGGAGCAGTTGTACAGAGACGACAATATAATAGTGACGCGCAGGAAGGACGGTTCCATTGCAATAGCCGCCTGGAACCCTGTAGTATTAAAGAGGGAAGGGGCAGACCAGGAGCCGGGGAATGCGTCAAATGACGGTGATAAGTACAAGGCAGCCAATGCGGAAGCGGAGAGTCAGGAAACCAGAAGCTTTGATATTGAGCTTCCATTTGACAGTGAAGCGGTGTTCATGAAGCGGCAGATCGTAAATGAGGAGGTCGGTAATCCGTTGAAAACCTGGATGCAGATGGGAAGGCCAAGGTATCCGGGCATGGATATGATCGAGGTGCTCAAACAGGCGGCGCAGCCCGGCATAACTACCTGCAGGCTTGATAAGGACGGCAGCGCTTTCAGGTTCAAGCTGGAGCTGGCCAGGAACGAGGTCACACTAGTAGAAATATCGGCTGTGAATGATGAATCAGGTTCATATATTGGATTGGATGACAGTTTCATAGGATATTGACACTTGCTTGGTATATCTGGACCGGGTGATTATACACCCGGTTCTTTTATCAGATATGACATAAATCAATAATGGGAAGTAAGTTGAAGGCATGATAAAGAAAACGGAAATCCGGGTCGATGAAATCAATATAGAAGTAGAGCGGAAGAAGATAAAAAACCTGCACCTCAGGGTATATCCTCCGGATGGGCGCGTAAGGGTCTCCGCACCGCTGCGTTTCAGTGATGATGCGATCCGTTCGTTTGCAGCATCAAAAATCGACTGGATCAGAACAAACAGGGATAGGATCATGGAAAGAAATCCTCAGATCTCCTGTGAATTTATAAGCGGCGAATCACATTATTATAAGGGCAGCAGTTATAGGCTTGAATTGATTGAACAAGATGCAAGACCGCATGTTGAGATAGATGGTCAAATGTTGAAGCTCTATGTAAGACCGGGAGCGGATTTAGAAAAACGGAAAGCTGTCATGAATGAGTTTTACAGATGCCAGCTGAAGCAGGTCTTACCCGGTATAATTGCCAAATGGGAAAAAGAGATGAGGGTCAGGGTCAGCGAATTCGGTGTCAAGAGAATGAAGACAAAATGGGGCACCTGCAACAGGAAGGCCCGGCGGATCTGGATCAATCTCGAGCTTGCTAAGAAACCGCCGGAGTGCCTTGAATATATTGTTGTCCATGAGATGGTGCACCTTCTGGAACGCTATCACAACAGTGTGTTTTATGGATATATGGATCGTTTCCTGCCGCTATGGCGCACATATAAAAGCATGCTGAACCTTTAAAATGGCGAAACTGGCGGCAGCCTACACCGCAGATGCTGATTCCTCAATAGCGCGGATAAACCGGAACAACATATCGTTAACCGGAGTAGGTACGCCGTACTTTCTCCCCAGTTCGCAAACTGTGCCTGAGAATATCTCCACCTCTGTCTTGCGGCCTGCTTCTACGTCCTGGAACATGGAGGTCTTTCCTTCGGGGGAAAGTGTTGTTATGATATCGATATATTTTTTTATATCCTCATCAGTCAGAGCTATTCCTGCTTTTTGAGCTATTTTTATGACTTCGCGGGATGCGTCGGTCATCAGATCCTGAGCATAGCCTTTTTTGGCAAAGCTGCCGTATGGCGCCCGCAGGATGGCAGATACCTGGTTGATACCAACATTGAGCATGAATTTCCACCATAGCTCGCGCATTATGCTTTCCGGCACGACGTAAGGAAGCTTTACCCGGTCAAAATAGGCCCTTACTGCGATAACCTTCTCCGATTCCGCCGAATTGCTCCTGTCACCGAAAACTATTCTTCCTATATTTGCATAGCTGATATTTGTGCCCTCTCTCACAGCATCTGTTGCGACGCAGAAAGAGAATAGCATTTTGTCCATACCAAATACACTGCCCACTGTCTCTTCACTCGTAATACCATTCAGCAGAGACAGGATAATTGTGTCCGGACCTACAAGAGAACTTATTTCCTCAATTGTCTGTGCAAGGTGGTGATTTTTGACGGCTATCATAATAAGGTCGGCTTTTTCTTCCGCCGTGCCGGATTTGACGTATGTGAACGGTATTTTTTTGCCATTTACGATAACACCATTGTTAATATAGTTCTCGAATCTGCTGCCGCCAGCCAGAACCTTCAGAGTTTCCGGACAATTTTCCATGATTCTGGAGCCGTACGCTCCGCCTATTGCCCCAAGGCCGATTATATATACATTCTTAATATCACGCATCAGCATATCTCCTTTTCTGAATATTATGCCACTTCTATCCGTATCAATCAACGGGTATGTATGCCGGCTAGTTGTGGGATGCTCAAATTTGCAACTAATGGGAAAAATAATGCTTTGTTGAGACAACATAAGGTCACTATAATGTAATTATGTTTCCTAATTTTGTAAAACTTCAATAAAAATCACTAAAATATATCCCTAAACCTGCAAATTTGAGCATAACCGAAAAACGAGTGTTTATGTCATCCATTATACATCAGCCTACTTGCTAAAAATAGCTTGATTAAGGATATAAACTTTGCTATCCTTGTTATTGTTACCCTTCCAAACATGGGTCGGGAACTATATTTTTTACAGATTACCGGATTTTTGCTTGTTTTGTACATAGAAGAAATGACAACGATATTAATTAAGAAAAAGGAGTGCATAGGAATGGACTATAGAAAAGAGTCACTAAGACTCCATGGAGAATGGAAAGGTAAGCTGGAGGTAATAAGCACCGTGCCAGTAACTAACAAAGAGGAACTTTCACTGGCGTACACACCGGGTGTTGCTGAACCCTGTCTGGCTATACAGAAGGATGTGGATCTGTCGTACCAGCTGACAAGAAGGTGGAACCTGGTTGCAGTCGTCACTGACGGAACAGCAGTGCTCGGTCTTGGCGATATAGGACCAGAGGCAGGAATGCCTGTCATGGAAGGCAAATGTGTATTGTTTAAAACCTTCGGAAATGTAGACGCTTTCCCGCTCTGTATCCGTTCCAAGAGCGTTGATGATATCGTGCAGACAGTGAAGCTGCTGGCTGGCAGCTTTGGCGGCATTAATCTGGAGGATATATCAGCACCGAGATGCTTTGAAATCGAAAGACGCCTCAAGCAGGAATGTGATATACCGATATTCCATGACGACCAGCATGGAACAGCAGTTGTTACACTCGCAGCAATGCTGAATGCATTAAAGTATACTAAAAAGGATATCAGCAATATCGAAGTAGTTGTCAACGGTTCCGGAGCTGCAGGTATCGCAGTTACCAGGCTGCTTATGGCTATGGGCCTTAAGAAGGTCATACTGTGCGACACAAAGGGAGCCATATATGAGGGCAGGGACAACCTGAATGCGGAAAAGGCTGAAATGGCCAAGATATCAAACTTTGAAAAGAAAAAAGGTCTGCTGAAGGATGTAATCGTAGGAGCAGACGTATTCATAGGATTATCTGCAGCCGGTATGCTGACTAAGGAAATGGTAAAGACAATGGCAAAGGATCCTATCATATTTGCCATGGCTAACCCGACACCTGAGATAATGCCGGATGAAGCAAAAGAGGCAGGAGCAAGTGTTATCGGTACAGGGCGTTCCGACTTCCCGAACCAGATCAACAACGTACTTGCATTCCCGGGTATATTCAGAGGAGCTCTTGATGTCAGGGCAAGCGATATCAACGATGAAATGAAGATCGCAGCTGCGAAGGCTATAGCAAGTCTCATATCAGATGAAGAGCTGAATCCGGAATATGTGATACCGGCTCCATTCGATCCGAGAGTTGGAGACTGTGTCGCAAAGGCTGTTGCCGAAGCGGCTGTCAGGACAGGCGTGAACAGAGTGTAATAAGACACGGACATTTATCTTGAAAGAAATACGGGGACACATCTCTGCATGGGGTATTTATCAACGGAAGAGATATGTCCCCGATGTTTTTATGATATCCCTGCTGCACCGATCCAGAGAAAAACAGGTACGGGACAAGATATGTCCCATGGAGTAAAATTGTATGATAGTGTTATTGGTAATAATTTATGCGGCATTCATTAGTCTGGGGCTTCCCGATTCACTGCTGGGAAGCGCCTGGCCTGCCATGCGTGCCGGCTTTGATGCACCGGTGGCCATTGCCGGATATCTTTCCATGACGATATGTTTGGGAACGATCGTATCCAGCTTTTTATCCAGCAGAATCCTGGCTAAATATAAGACAGGGACTGTGACTGCAGTAAGTGTAGCTATGACTGCCGCCGCTCTTTTTGGATTTTCTCTGACGCCGTCGGTATGGTTCATGTTTATTCTGGCAATCCCGTTGGGATTGGGAGCAGGCAGCGTTGATGCCAGCCTTAACAATTTCGTCGCACTTCATTTTGAATCCAGGCACATGAACTGGCTCCATTGCTTTTGGGGCATAGGCGCTACGATAGGGCCGATGATCATGGCATTCAATATTGACACGGGGAACGGCTGGAGAGCGGGCTACCTTATCGTGGCCATCATTCAGAGCGCACTGGTCGTGGTATTGTTTTCGACCCTTGGCTTGTGGAAGAACGGTACCGCCGGAAGGCCTGCAGAGAATAGCGAGATCAGGTTCATAAGCAACCGCGAGGCTCTAAGGCTTCCTAATGCAAAGCTTGCAATGATTGGTTTTGTTTTTTTCTCAGCGACAGAAACAACCACCGGATTATGGGCCAGCAGCTATCTGACAGCCTGCCATGGTTTCACGGCAGCGGCAGCAGCCACTGTCACCTCCTGCTTTTATGGGGGGATCACGGCTGGCAGACTGATAGCCGGATTTATCTCGATCAAGGTGAAAAGCTCGGATCTAATACGATGGGGGCAGCTGATCTGTGTAGCAGGAGCTTTGTTCATTCTTCTTCCACTGCCTGCAGGTTTTGCCGTTGCCGGCATAATAATGATCGGACTCGGCACTGCGCCTGTTTTTCCTGCCATGCTGCATGAAACTCCAAATCGATTCGGAAAGGACATATCTCAGGCGCTTGTCGGGATGGAAATGGGGACTGCATATATCGGCTCTCTTATTGCACCGATGCTGTTAGGCCAGCTCACTTCTGTTACAGGGATGGGCCTGTATCCGTTTTATCTACTTGTATGTATACTGATCATGCTGGTATCATCTGAATTATTACAGCGCAGGATAACAAAAAAGCATCTGTCCAATTGACGGGAAAGTGAGCAATTGGATAGATACCAAAGTATATGAGTACAAAGAATAAGGGGAAAGCATTTAGCTTTCCCCTTGACTGTATCTGCCGTTACCTATTGCCGAGGAGGAAGCAAATACAGTTTTTTCACAACATTTCCTGCAACGTATTTGTTGTTGTTGTACACTGCTGTAACGCTGATGTAGTATTCGACTTCGTCTGTCAGCTTGGAAAAATCTCCGTTTGTGTATTCGGTATCGCTGTCAAGTATGACTGAAGTCGTGTCTTTATCATATACACCATAGTATCCATTGCCCGGGTATACAGGAGACTGATTGTTCTGTGAGATGACGACCCTGTATTCCGCGAGTTCAGGAGATTCGATCTTATCCCATTTCACAACGAGGCTGCCGTTCTCATATTCAGCTTTTACGACCGGTGCCCGGAACAGCTCCGGATCGTCCGGACCTTCATATTTGATAGATATTGTATTGCCTGCGACATTCTTGTCATTGTAAACGGCAGTAACACTGAAGTAATATGTTTCGCCGCTTATAAAGTACTTGCCGAAATCACCGCTGTTGTACTGGACGTTGTTGTCAATGACCGCATAATCTCTGTTCTTGTCGGTTATCCAAAGCAGATGGCCATTCTCCGGATAAGATGGAGTCGAGTCGTTCTTGGATGCGACGACCCTGTAGCCCTGCAGGTTCGCTGAATCTATTTTGTTCCACCTGATAACCAGCTTTCCGTTTTCAACTACAGAGCTGACGACGGGCGCCTTATACAATTCCGGGTTCTCAGTGCCGTTATATGTTATCCTGACTGTATTTCCCGCCACATTTCTGTCATTGTATACAGCTGTTACACTGAGGTAGTATTTCTGGCCCTTTGTCAGATACTTGCCGAAGTCGCCGTTGTTGTATGCGGCGGAATTGTCAATTATGGCGTAGTCTTTATTTTTATCGGTTATCCAGTACAGGTATCCGTTCTCAGGATAGGAGGGTGTTGAATCGTTTTTCGAAACAACGACCTTGTAGCCCTGAAGATTGGAGGAAGTGATCTTATCCCATCTGACGACGAGTCTTCCGTTTTCTTCAGCGGCGGTGACCTTGGGTGCAATGTAAGCCTCCGGGCTTTGCTGGCCTTCGTAGGTAAACTGTATCCCCTTGCTTGTCAGGACCTTGTCTTTATAGATCGCAGATAAACTGATATAGTATTGCTGGCCTTTTACAAGATAACTGCCGAAATCGCCGTTGTTGTACTTGCTGCTGTTATCGATGAAGGCATAGCTCTTGTTTTTGTCTGTGATGTAATATAAATGGCCATTGTATGGGTATTCGGGGGTGGAATCATATTTGGAAATAACGATGGCGTATGCCTTCAGATCATCCGAGGTGATCTTATCCCATCTTACTATATGAGTTTTGTTTTCATATGAGATGGACATCTTTGGCACTGTGGCCAGATTAGGGTCCTCGGGACCGTTGTATGTCTTTCTTTCCGTATTGCCCGGAACTTTTTTATCCTTGTATACTGCCGTAACGCTGATATAATATTTCTCACCATTTTTGAGATATTTGCCGAAATCGCTTGTGCCGCTGTATTGTGTGCTGTTGTCTATGTTCGCCGAGGTCTTGTTCTTGTCCGTGATGTAATACAGATAGCCATTGTCGGGGTATGCGGGTGTTGAATCGTTCTTTGATACAACCACCGCATAAGCCTGCAGCTTGTCAGAGTTTATTTTGTTCCATTTTACGACGAGCTTGTTGTTTTCTGATGACACCGTCACTGCAGGAGCCTTGTAGGTGTCGTCATAGGTGACCTTGTTGTCGTCATATGTTATCTTCTCTTCGTTATTCTTAAAGGCTTTATAAAGCAGGGTAGCAGCTTCCGCCCTGGTAAGGCTGTTCTGTGCCTTGAACAGTGAAGCTCCGTTTTCCGTGTATCCTGTAATAAGGTTATACTTTACTGCAAGAGCCACATACTTCCTGAGTTTCGGTGAAATCTGACCTGCATCCGAGAACTTGTTCAATACGTTCTCATTGACGGATTCGTTTTCGTATCCCAGCGCCTTGACCAGTGCAACCGCCATATCTTCCCTGACGGCTGGCTGACCCGGTCTGTATTCGTCACCTGCAGATGTCCTGAAGCCTGTCAGATATGTTTTAGCTGACTCGACATATTGGTATTCCCAGTCGTTCTTTTTAACATCCAGGAAGGATGGGCTGCCGGGAGAGTACAGCTGGAGCTTCAGCGTCAGCACCATCATCTTTGCAAACTGTGCTCTTGTCACTGTGCCGGAGGGTTCGAACCTGTTGTTGCCTACACCTTCGATGATCTTGTTCTGGAGCATCCAGATTATCTCATTGTATGCCCAGTGGGACTCTTTTACATCTGTGAACCAGTAATTATTGTCAGTTGCATAAACTGTTGATGTAATAGAAAGCATCAAAACTATGCACAAGATGAGTGAAATGATTCTTGCCGACTTTTTCATACCATGATCTCCTCCCAATATATACATGTGTCTTTATAAATATAGTATCACATATCTCTACTGGAAATTGATTACATTATAGTGAAGTTTAATTAACAAGAATGTTACAAACATCCAACGAGCCCATTATTTGCCGACATCGATCGAAACATCCACATTAAAGCCGGGAAGAAGGAAATCGTCGGCGTTGTCAAGCTTTATGCGGACTGTCACCTGGGTCTCTCCATTCTGGTAAACGGCCTTGCCCGGAATGTATGAGATACTGCCCTTGCAGGATCTGGTCTTGTCGGCCACAGGAGTCACTGTTGCCGGTGAGCCGATCTTTATATCCTTTATGAATTCCTCCGGTATATTCGCTTCTATTTCAAGGCTGTCAGCATCCATGATGCTCAGCAGCTTCTTCTGCGGGCCTGCTATATCTCCCTCTGAATAGCCGATATCATAGACGATACCGTTGCTGACATTACAAACGACATCCGAGCCTTTCAGGAAGGGCTTGCCTAATTTGGCCTGCAGCAAGTTCAAATCAGCTTCGAGTACGGACACCTCCAGGCTTTGCTGTTCGTTTTCCATGCCCTTGCTGTTCTTCAGGCTGTTTATTGCATAGGTGATATCCTGGACAGCTTTTTTATCGCTGTCGACGATTTTTCTGAAGCTGTCGAGCTCACTCTGGGATATACTGCCTGTGGTATAAAGCTGCTCCTTTATTTCAAGCTCTTCTGAAGACTTATTATATATGTCTTTGGCATTTTTCAGGTCGTTCTGAAGCTTGTTCAGGTCATTGCCCTGAAGGAGCCTTTCTATGTTGTTCTTTGATGCCGCCAGTGACAGTTCCTTTTCGGCGATCATATTTTCCATCTCCATAGTATCCAGCGTCACAAGAGACTGACCTGATTTAACACGTTCGCCCTCTATAACGCTAATCTTTTCTACAGGTGCCTGGAATTCCAATGTTATATTTTTTACATCAGTTGCTATCACCTCTCCGAAGGCTTCAACCGTCTGCTTGACGTCTTCTCCGGGATCTGTTGCTGCGGGAGTTATCTCCGCTTTGTCTGAACCGCATGCCGCCGCGGTGCAGGATATCGCTATTGCCAAAAATAAAGTTGTAAGCTTTTTCATATTTTTCATACTGCTTCACTCACCTTTCCGTCTCTTACATGGATTATTCTCCGGCCATATTCGGCCGCTTCCCTTGAATGTGTAACCTGGATTATTGTCTTTCCGTTTTCACGGTTGATTTTTGCAAGCAGTTCCATGATCTCCGTACCTGTTGCAGTATCAAGATTGCCTATCGGTTCATCCGCCAGGATGATATCGGGTTTGTTGATCAGCGCCCGTGCTATTGCCACACGCTGCTGCTGGCCGCCCGACAGTTCCCGGGGGGTATGGCGGCGTCTGTCTGCGAGCCCTACTGTTTCGAGGATCTCATCCAAATCCATTTTGTAGTCCCTCGGCTTTTTACCGTCCAGCAGGATAGGAAGCATGATGTTTTCCTCGACGTTGAGGTTGGGGATCAGATTGTAGAACTGGAATATGAAGCCCATCTCCTGCCGCCGCAGCCTGCTCTCCTGATCATCGTTCATTCCGTCCAGATCCCGGCCCTTGATCCTGATTTTGCCGGAGGACGGTTTGTCAAGACCTCCTATCAAATACAGCAGAGTGCTTTTTCCGGAACCGGACGGTCCCATGATTGAAACGAACTCGCCCTCGTTTATCTGTATGTTGATGTTTTTCAATACCTCGACTTCGACCCTGCCCATTGCATATGATTTGTTCAGGTCGATGGATTCTATTATCGCCGGCATTTCAGCAGCTCCTTTTGTTTTATTTTTAAATTGGTCATTCATATTTCAGCGCTCCTATCAGGTTTATTTTTGCCGATTTAAGCATCGGACTTATTGATGCGATCAGCGTGATCACAGCTCCTATGACGAAGGAACCGATTATTGTCGTCGGGTCATACAGTATCGGTACGCCCATGCCTATAGCCTTCATCAGATGCGGTACGGCATAGGTCATCATCAATCCGGCCGATATTCCTGAAAGGCCGCCGATAATGCCTCCGGTAACCGCTTCGACGAACAGCATTGCCATGACCTGCTTCCTGCTCATACCCACTGACCTGTACATCGCCAATGAACGCTTGCGTTTCAGGAAGCTGATTATATAATTGTTGATTATGCCGAAGACCCCTATGATAAGCGTAAGGTATGCAAAGGCTTCCATTGCTTTGAAGATGCTGCTGTTCACTTCATAATTCTCTGCTTCCAGGTCTGCTATTGTTATAACGTACTGGGATCTCCGCATATATTTTTTCTGTATGGCCTCTACTACGGTATCAGGATCATTGTTTGTCTGGATGAATATTTCATCAAAATTGCTTCTGCCTGTATCCAGCCTGAAATACTTGTCGGCTATCATTATGATGCTGCCGTTGTTGAGCATTGTATCCTGAAACCCAGCTATCTTATATGTAACTTCCTTATTATTGAGAACTAATGTGAAATCATCTCCCTCATTAGCACCGAATTTGTCTCTGAGGGACGTCGACATTATCATTAATCTCTCATTGTTCAAAGAATCGAGAAGAGCTTGCGGGTCGTCGACATTTACCAGCTCCATATCGAAAAAGTCCGGGAATTTTGCAGTGTTGATGCCGTATATGCCGCCCAGCTGGTAATCATACCCGACTGCTTCAACACCATACAATGTGTAGTTGAAGCATACCTGTTCCACACCGTCCACTGTAAGCAGCGACTGTTCAAAGGACCTGTCTGCATTATAATCCGACATATATATATCAAAATCGGTGTTTTTGGTGTAAAAACTCGCGACCTCAGTCAACACGCTGTCGCTTATGGTCGTGATCGTTATAAGGCTTGATATTGCTATAGTCAATAGAGCGATATTATTCAGGATGCTCTTGTTCTCCCTGAGATTCTTTGCGGCGAGGGAGCCTACATTTCCAAACAATGCCGAGTAGATTTTCTCAAAGACCAGCAGGAATCCTGATGTGATGGCAGGGAGCAGCAGAATGACCGCTGATACTGATGACATCATGCTTACTGTATCAAAAACAATGGCAAGCTCATCGGTCGAAATAATGGGGAAGACGATCCATACTGCGAGGAGCAATATGCCGGCGATATACCTTCCTCTTTTACTTTTTTCTTCCTTATCCATTGAATTCAGCACAATATCCTTGACAGGTATTTTTGAGACCTTAACGATCGGGAGTACAGAGCTGGCCAACGATATGACCACGGCCAGGATGAAGGCCGAGATCATCTGGGCAGGTGAGTATTCCAGTGATATTTTATATCCGGCCATGAAGGATGGCGTGATAAATAAGGTGATCAGATAAAGCGCCCCAAGACCCAGCAGGCAGCCGGCGGCGCCGCCGAGGATGCCATAGAGGAGGCTTTCTGCAAGCAGGATCAGGTCCGTGGTCCGTCTGGCTGCACCGATGCTTCTGAAGGTACCTATTATAGGAAGACGTTCCAGTGTGATTACTTTAAATGATGTATATATAATGAATATGCTCATGAATGCAACAATGACAGTCATCATCATGAAGCCCGCCGCCATCGATGCAAAGCTTGCCTTTACATCATCCATGGGGATAGGCTCTTCTACAGCGTACTGTTTATAGATATCCTTCAGCTCGGTGATGGACTGCTGGAGATCAACACCTTCCCTGAGCTTGACAAATATCACGTTTGTGAGATTCCTGCCCCCAAATATGGACGAGAGAGTCTGCTTTGGCACCAGCATATTCAATGTGCCGCCTGATTCGGTGAAAAAGCCGTCCTTATGTGCAACAGCACATATCATGAATCTGTATTTTTCATTGTTTATTTCAAGGTCGATACTGTCTCCTTTGCCCAGACCATAGGTTTCAGCAGCCTCCTTGCTGATGATGACCTTTTTGCCTGAGAATCCGGTCACGGCACTTCCGTCTGTAGTATAGACGGGACACATGATGCTCGTATCCTCGATTGTACTGCCCCTCAGGCTGACATTGACTGTTTTGTTTAGTTCCGGGCTCATATATGCAGATCCCTGAATGGCTTCGACGACGTAATCCGTCTTTGACAGGAATTCCTCGATGCCGGTTCTGGGAAGAAAATTCCTGGGTGAGTTCTCATCAGGATATATGATCAGATCAGCTGATCCAAAATACTGTTTGGCATCGGCAACAAACATATTTGACACACTGTCTGTGATAGCCTGCGAAGCAAAGAAAAGTGCGCTTGACAGCGTTATGGAAAACAATATCAAAAATGTGCGGAGCTTTTTTTCATATATACTGCGTATCAGAAATTTTACTATTATGCCCACTTATTTACCTATCCTTTCCAACTGAGGTTCATCGGATAATACGTTATATACATTTGTGTGTCTGAAAATTTTTTTGTTTTTCTGGGATATCCGTTGCGGATACCGGGAGATGCGGGTGGAAAGAAGGTAGAAAGAGGCCGGTACGACTCCTGCCCCACAGGCATACTGCGGATGCAGGGAGATGAGGGTGGAACGGGGCCGGTGTAACGCCTGCCCTATGGGTATACTGCGGATATCGGGAGATGAGGGTGGAACGGGGCCGGTGTAACGCCCGCCCCATGGGCACACTGCTGTGTCAAAAATATCAATTGTATTTTTGTGACTGGGTATGGAAATTTTATTTATATGCTTTTTACATAGCAAAATATCGCCTGTTAAGGAATTTTCTTCGAATAAGTGTTATAATCGTATCAAAGGTGCGCTAAGCGCACCTTTAGTGAAACGGGCGCTTTGACAGTTTCTTAAAAAATATCCGCGTTCCTGACTGCCGGCGATGGAACGGCCAGGATTCCGGAGGGTTTTCATGAGTGGATTGATGCTTCCAAGGTTCATGGGCTGTGACACATGTATGGAGAATAGCAGTATTATTATTTTCGGCGCCGGTTTTGACGGCACTGTGAGCTATCGTCCCGGCTCGCGGTTCGGACCACAGGCTATGCGATCTGAGTTTTATGGGCTAGAGACGTATTCACCCGCCCTCGGGCGTGATTTGTCAGATATTGCGGTGTGTGACAGCGGCGATCTGGAGCTGCCTTTCGGCAATGTGATCGCAGCTCTTAATATGATAGGAAATACTGCTGTCAACATTGTCAGAGCAGGGAAAAAGCCTTTTATGATAGGCGGTGAACACCTGGTCACACTGCCGGCTTTTGAAGCGGTTTACAAAAGGTATCCTGATGTCTGCCTGCTGCATCTGGATGCACATACCGACCTGCGGGAAGAATATCTGGGAGAAAAAATGTCCCACTCCAGTGTGGTCAGGAGGATCTGGGATATTATCGGCGACGGGCGAATATGGCAGCTGGGTATACGCAGCGGGCTTAAAGAGGAGTTTGACTGGGCCGGGGAAGGCCATACAAATCTGCGCCCATTCGACCTTTCAGCAGCTGATGAAGCAGCGGCGGATCTCACAGGCAAGCCGGTATATCTGACTATCGACCTTGATGTACTGGATCCATCCATAATGCCGGGTACAGGAACACCCGAGCCGGGAGGAGTCACTTACAGGGAACTTCAAAAGGCTTTATGCAGCTTTGCCGGACTGAACATAGTTGCGGCAGATGTTGTGGAGCTGGCGCCGAATCTGGACAGCTCCGGCGTTTCAACGGCAGCAGCCTGCAAGGTGATGCGCGAGGTGCTGCTGCTGATGTGATGAGCTGCGAGGCGATGGGCAGTGACGCGAAGGGCAGTTATACGAAGGCAGTGACGCGAAGCGAAGCGAAGGGCAGTGAAGCGAAGGGCAGTGACGCGAAGGGCAGGAATTCCGTTCACATGCCTGCTTTGCGGTAGTAAGTGGGCGAGCAGCCCTTTACTCTCTTGAATATCCTGTTGAAGGTGGGCAGGCTGTTGAAGCCTGACTCCATAGCTATATCCAACACAGGCATCTCGGTGGATTTGAGCAGCTTTTCGGCGTGCTTTATCCTGTATGTATTCAGATAGCTGAGGAAGCTTTGGCCTGTGTACTCTTTGAAAAGCCTTGAGAAATAGTACTCACTGAAGCCAGCTGCACGTGATGCGTCTTTTAGAGTGACCGGCTGAGGGAAATTTCTTTCGATGTACTCAAAAGCCTTGTTTATCTGCTGCAATCCGGCTATTTTTTTACTACTGCTGTTTTCATTTCCTAAAAAAGATCTTAGGTGGTTTCTGGATATCAGGACAATTATATCGAATATTCTTGCGTTGATGGAGAGGGCGTAGGCATAGTCCATGTTCTCGTGTTCCCTGATAAGCTGCAGGATACACATCTCTATAGAGCTTTGCAGTCCTGGTTCCTCACTTCTGCTGATCCTTGTGGTCCTTTCCATAAAAGGCCTTATGTCGTTTACTCCGCCGAAACCATCGAGGGTCGATATGTTGAACTGTATGAAGTATTGTTTGCCGTTTTTGCTGGAAACGGTTATTTCATGGATCTCTCCAGTCGGTATCAGGAGCATGTCACCTTCGGCCAATGGATATTCAGTACCGGAAACGCTTATGCAGCAGGTGCCAGCGGCATTATAAATAAGCTCGACTGCGTTGTGCCAGTGCATGGGGTACTGCAGTTCGTTAGTGTTTTCCACCAGCCGGAACGGGTAACGTTCGGTGAATATTTCCTTTTCATGAAGGCCTTCCAGTTTCATATGCACACCTCATTTCCATATTATCAGAAAGTAAGGTTGTCCGCAATGATGGCACATTTGGGGCAGCCAGCAGTATGCATCCTGACGATCGCGGCTCGAGTGAGCGCTGCATTCGGGAAGGTTTGGCGTGTTGGGGCAGTTAGCGGTACGTATTTGGGTACTACTACGGCAGACTCTGGATTTCATTTCGATATATATCCGGACATCGATCCGGACATTGCTAAATACTGGACGTCGTGTACTAGTCAACAAATAGCAGACACTTCTTTCAAACTGTAGACACTTAATTTTTATCGGGAGGGCTAAGCACGGTGCACAAAAATCTCGATTGTGGGGAAATATTACTGTAGTAGATCGCATTGCACCACTATATCACTATCGCAAAGCAACATAATGTTCTGACACGCACATTATGTATTCTTCATCCATGAAAAAATAATCGATGTTATAAAATATTTCCCCACAACTGGAATTTTTGTGTATGGGCCTATAGGAGAAGCACGGTGCACATAAATATATGTTTGGAGAAATATCACTTCCACGGTGTGCAAAAACAGGGACATCTGGGCACAATTTCTCAGGAATAGGAAACATAATGCATGTATAGCAATATTATGGAAACTCACAAAAGTATCTTAGAGGTCAAAAATGGAATTATGCGCCCAGAAGGCCATCTTTTTGCACACCGCGCTATCAAAGGACATGAAAATATGCATGGCACAAAGAAAAAGATCCTGCATCACTCGAAACAGGATCTCAATCTTTAGTAGTATCATTGCCGGAAGTGTTGGCACCTCAGCAGCATCGGCGTATTGCGGTGTTGGTGCTTTAGCGGCTTCGGTACCTCAGAAACATCGGTATTTTGCGGTACCGGTACCTCAGAAACATCG
The DNA here is from genome assembly GCA_023435305.1 of Bacillota bacterium. GTDB lineage: Bacteria > Bacillota > Clostridia > Acetivibrionales > DTU013 > DTU013. The sequence goes on along the minus strand of JAEYRV010000037.1, from coordinate 48,816 downwards.
GTATTTTGCGGCTTCGGTGCCTCAGCAGCATCGGCGTATTGCAGCATCGGTGCCTCAGCAGCATCGGTGCTTTGCGGTATCAGTGCCTCAGCAGCATCGGTGCCTCAGCAGCATCGGTGCCTCACCAGCATCGGTACCTCACCAGCATCAGTACTTCAGTTCCATCTTGGCGCCGGTCACCTCAAAGGCGGCCTTCTGCACGGGGGTGCCCGTCAGCTTCACACTTCTTGCATCCGGCTGGCTGCCGCTGATGTACACCTCGAAGATACCCGGCTCCAGAATTGCCTTGCCGTCGTTGTCTATCAGCGCCATCTGGCGGGGAGTGAGTGTAAAGCTGACCTCTTTCTCGCATCCGGGTTCAAGGAAGACCTTCCTGATGCCGCTAAGCTGCCATCTTGGCACTTCAACACTGGCATCCACATCTTTTAGATAAAGCTGGACGGTCTCTTCCGCTGCAATGGTGCCGATGTTTCGGACCTTTACGCTGCAGTCAGCGGGTTCGCCTGCCTGGAGCTTGCCTGGTGCCTTTATGCCGCTGTACTCAAATTTCGAATAGCTGAGTCCGTAACCGAAAGGATAGAGTGCCTCATTCTCCATATATTTATAGGTTCTGTTTTTCATTGAGTAATCACGGAAATCGGGCAGTTCTTCAGTGGTGGCATAGAACGTGACAGGCAGCCTTCCGGAAGGACTGTATTCGCCGAAAAGTACCGATGCCACCGCTTCTCCGCCACGGCCTCCCGGATACCATGCATGCAGTATTGCAGGTATATTTTCATCAGCCCATTTTACAGCCAGCGCACTGCCTGACATCAGCACCAGTACTACGGGCTTGCCTGTTGCATATATCTTCTCCAGCAGTTCCTGCTGAAGTCCCGGCAGATTGAGGTTTAATTTGTCGCCGCCGGCAAATTCATTGGAGGTATCTCCTTCTTCACCTTCCATCGTTGCATCAAGCCCGAGACACATTACCACTACATCTGACTTCTCGGCTATCGCCAACGCTTCTCCGAACAGATCCTTCGGCTGCGTAAGGAATGAGGATTTTTCTCTATAAAGAGGGCAGCCCATTGAGTAATATACTCTTATGTCTTTGCCTACAGTGGCTCTAATGCCGTCAAGAACAGTCACATATCTGTCCGAGGTGCCGAAGTAGTTGCCCTGAAGAGCATCTCTGCTGTCGGCGTTAGGACCGATTACCGCTATGGATGTCAGCTTGCTCTTGTCAAGCGGCAGAAGATTTCCCTCGTTTTTCAGCAACACCATCGTTCTTTTTGCGACCTCTACTGAGAAATCGCTGTGCTCACGGCAGCTATTGAGTTCATATGGTGTATCGCTGAACGGTACGTGTTCAGGAGCATCGAACATACCCAGCTTCATCCTTGTGACGAACAGCCTTGTTACGGCACGGTCGATATCCTCCTCGCTGACCAGGCCTTCCTTGTGGGCAATCAGAAGATTTACATACAAGTTGCCGCAGTTGACGTCGCAGCCATTTTTTAGAGCCATTGCCACAGACTCGGGCGCAGTTTTTGTTACCATATGGCCCTCGTGGAAGTCTTTAATGGCCCAACAGTCTGAAGTAACGTGGCCTTTGAAGCCCCACTCGTCCCGCAGAATATCCTGGAGCAATGTCTTGCTGCCACAGCAGGGCTCGCCATTTGTCCTGTTGTATGCACCCATAACTGCTTCAACTTCTGCCTCCTGCACCAATTCCTTAAATGCCGGCAGATACGTTTCACGCAAATCCTTCTGGGATACCACGGCATTAAAGCCATGACGTTCGCTTTCGGGGCCGCTGTGAACGGCATAGTGTTTGGCGCAGGCCGCCGCCTTCAGATATTTCTTGTCATTTCCCTGAATACCTTTTACAAAGGCGACCCCGAGCCTGCCGGTGAGGTACGGATCTTCTCCGTAAGTCTCATGGCCGCGGCCCCATCTGGGATCTCTGAATATGTTGATGTTCGGCGACCAGAATGTAAGACCCTTATATATGTCACGATCACCCTTGCGTATGTTCTCATGGTATTTGGCCCTGCCCTCTGTTGAAATGACATCCGCGATCTTTTGTATAAGATCTTCATCAAAGGTGGCCGCCATACCTATTGCCTGTGGAAATACTGTGGCCACACCGGACCGTGCCACACCGTGGAGAGCTTCGTTCCACCAGTTGTATGCCGGGATGCCGAGTCTTGGGATCGCCGGTGCTGCATGCAGCATCTGCGTCACTTTTTCCTCCAGTGTCATAAGGGATACAAGGTCTTTTGCACGTTCTTCAAAACCAAGGTTTTCATTGAGGTATGCAGGATTATTGCTCATTATTGACTGCCTCCTTTTTTGTAGATCATGGTATATGACTATTCTGATATATTTTCCTATCTTGATACTATCCTTTTTCTAGCGACAAGTCATATCAATTCTTGCTGTCCATTGGTCAAATTTTGTCTGGGAGGTGGATGGCAGTTCCTCGATGGAAAGTTTATTGCATTGGTCAAATTTTGTCTGGGAGGTGGATGGCAGTTCCTCGATGGAAAGTTTATCGCATTGGTCAAATTTTGTCTGGGAAGTGGATGACAGTTCCTCGATGGAAAGTTTATCGCATTGGTCAAATTATGTCTACGAGGTGGAAGACAGCCCCTCAAAGGAAAAATTTTTACATTGGCCAAATTTTGTATCAGAGGTGATGCTGATGAAGGAAAATTTTTTGCAACTGAAAGCTTTCTTTAAGTTGTAGTGTTATAATATGAATAATAATTAGGGGAGGTTTACCAAATATGAGCGATAATATCAGTATCCTGTCCATAGTTTTCATGGCCATTTCAGCCGGACTTTCGATTCTGGTGCCGATAACCGTCGTTGTTATCGTGGGAATGAAAAAGAGATTGAATTGGAAGGCGACGATTCTTGGAGCCGTTCTTTTTGTTGTATTTGTAATGATTTTGGAGTCTATGATGCACTCGGCTGTGCTTGGAACAGATCCAACGCAGTCTGCTATATATAACAGTGTATGGCTGTATATGTTATACGGCGGTTTTGCGGCAGGTATTTTTGAAGAGACCGCCAGATTGCTTTGCTTCAAGTTTCTGATCAGGGTAAAGGAAAATGAAAGCATAGATACCGGCATTTCATACGGACTTGGGCACGGCGGTATCGAAGCGATACTCATCGGCGGACTTGGTGCGGTGTCGAATCTTATTATGTCGATAATGTACAATTCCGGGAGCCTTAACAGTGTCGCAACAGCATTGAACAGCGAACAGCTCAGCGCATTCAATCAGGGCATTGACACCCTGAGAAATACATCGCCTGAATTATTCCTTATAGGCGGTTTTGAAAGGATGGCCGCTCTGCTTCTGCAGGTGGCGCTTTCGCTGTTTGTATTGAAGGCGGTTTCAGATAAGAAGTGGCTGTACTTTATATATGCGATACTGATACATGCAGGTATCGATATGATTGCGCTCCTGTACCAGAGAGAGGTCATCGCAAATATTTTTGTAATGGAAGGCATCGTACTGATCTGTGCAGCGGTTACTGCATTTTTTGCATTCAGATTGTTTAACGGGAAAAAGGTGCAGGAGGCGGCATGATTTTTCAGGCCGATGTGGTATACAGACCGGCCCGGATCACTGTCGGATCGCTGTGCTAAAATGATACGGCCGCAGCTGAAAGGGAAGAAATGTCTTGACAGCCGCGTATTTTTTGAATTACCCTGTTTATAACGATTCGAGAATAGCTCCCGTATTGTTGACTGAAGTGTTATAACATTACGAGAGGCATGCTTGCCTCGCTATACTTGTACAATTCCTGAAAGGTGGAATACAGATGCCTATTAGAATACCGGACAGTTTACCGGCGGCAGAGGTACTGACCGGAGAAAATATATTCATAATGACCGAGGAAAGAGCAGAACGGCAGGACATCCGACCGCTGAGCATCGTGCTGCTCAATCTCATGCCGACAAAAATCGTCACTGAGACGCAGTTGCTCAGAATGATAGGAAATTCACCGCTGCAGGTGGATGTTACATTTCTGCACCCAGAGACGCATAAATCAAAGAATACTCCCGAGGAGCATCTGCTCAGATTTTATAATACATTCAGTGAAATAAAGCACAGGAAGTTTGACGGACTGATCATTACCGGCGCTCCTGTGGAGCACATGCCTTTTGAAGAGGTGAATTACTGGGACGAACTGAAGGAAATCATGGACTGGAGCCTTCATAATGTCTATTCCACCTTCCATATATGCTGGGGAGCCCAGGCAGGCCTTTATCATCATTACGGGATCGGCAAGTATCCTATTGAAGAGAAGATGTCCGGCGTATTCGCACATAATGTAGCCAAGCAGAATGTAAGGCTGCTGCGCGGGTTTGATGAGAGATTTTACGCTCCCCACTCCAGGCATACTGAAATAAGAAGGGAAGATATCGACAAGGTCCCTGAACTGCAGATACTTTCCGAGTCTGAAGAAGCGGGAGTATATATCGTTTCTGCTCTCAACGGACGGCAGATATTTGTGACCGGGCACTCTGAGTACGATCCTCTGACTTTGAAGGAAGAGTATTTCAGAGATTTGGGAAAGGGCCTCGATCCCATAATCCCTAAAAATTATTTCCCGGATGATGATCCAAGCAGACCTCCTATAGTCAAGTGGAGGGCGCACGGCAACCTGTTGTATGCGAACTGGCTCAACTATTATGTGTATCAGGAGACGCCGTTCGACCTGAATGAGCTGAAGTAACATAAACGGTAAATGGCGGGATAAGCAAGTATCCGATGAACAAAATAAAGGAGCAGCGTACTTTCATATCAGTTCGCTGTTCCTTTTTATTTTGCTGCGTTGCAAATACTATCCCAATAGATCTGCAGCGGATGATCCTTTAATAGGTTTATCCTTCTACGTTCGTGCTGGAAGGGCTGACCATTGTCTTTCTAAGTACAAGATAACCCAGTCCGCCGAAAATAACCAATCTGTACAGACTACCCCAATCCAGATAGTGATACCTGCCTATTATTGCTACTAAAACATCGACCAGCTTGACAGCGCCATAGCCTAACAATCCTATATACAGGAATTGTTCCTTCATGCTTGCATAAGTCAACAGCAGTCCGAGAATAAATGCCCAATAAGCAATTCCGCTTAAGAAGCTGCCAATACTGATCCCAAGAGTACCGCTCAAAAACACCAGGGCGAGTCCGACAAACATGATTATGATGTCCAGGGACAGCAGCAGCTTGAATATTTTATTGTTGCTGAAGAAGCTGCGAAGTTCATTACTTATGTTCTGGTATGCGTTCATGATAATCCCCCTCCGATTGGTTAGTATTTTTTAACACATATAATTATATTGGATTGTTCAAAATTTAGCAATTATATTATATAATTACAAGGGAATAAAATTGAGCTTGGGAGGATAATGCAGCAATGAAATACGGATATTTTGATGAAGGTGCGAAGGAATATGTCGTTACCAGGCCGGACACGCCGACTCCGTGGATCAACTATATCGGCGGTGGGAAATATGGGGGAATAGTATCCAACACAGGCGGAGGGTACAGCTTCCATAAGGATCCTCAAAACAGGAGGATAACCAGGTACCGTTACAACAGCATACCGATGGACAGACCCGGCAGGTATGTATACATCAGGGACGCGGCGACGGGAGAGTACTGGAATCCAGGCTTCCAGCCATCCGGAAGAAAGCTGGACAGCTACAGCTGCAGGCATGGCATGGGATATACCGTGCTGGAGGGTGAATACAATGGAGTTGCTGCGGGTGTGACTTATTTTGTGCCGGATGACAAAGATTTTGAAATATGGCTGCTTAAGATAAATAATCTGACCAGCGTGTCAAAGAAACTCCAGATATTCAGCTATGCCGAGTTCTGCTTCTGGGATGCAATAATGGATCAGCAGAATGTGGACTGGGTACAGCAGATCAACCAGTGCCGCTATGACAATGGGATCATCACATGGTATCCGCATTATATAAGCAACAACGCATCCTACTTTGCCACAGGCGCAGAAGTTTCCAGCTATGATACAAACCTTGAGGCCTTCATCGGGAAATACCGTTCTGAAGCAAATCCCATGGCTGTAGAGCAGGGAGCGTGCTCAAATTCCATATCCCTCAGAACCAATGGAGTCGGAGCTTTCTGCAATGAGATGGAGCTTGCCGGCGGGGAAACCAGAGAAATAGTATTTATATTGGGATATACAGAAAACAGGGCGGAAGTAAGGAAGGAAATAGAGGCATATCTCGACCCGCATGAAGCAGGACAAGCCTTCGAACGTCTCAATAGATACTGGGAGGGTTATACCGGGAAGCTGCATGTTGATACTCCTGACCGTGACATGAATCTTTTCGTCAACATGTGGAACCAGTATCAGTGCAAGACTACTTTCAACTGGTCAAGGTTTGTCTCTCTATATCAGCTTGGACTGGGCAGGGGCATGGGTATCAGGGATAGTGCGCAGGATACGCTCGGCGTAATGCATACCATACCAGGGCAGTCAAAGGAGCTGATAGTCAAGCTGCTGCAATGCCAGTATACGGACGGACGTGCATACCACCTGTTTTTCCCGCTGACAGGTGAAGGCGGAGTGGGAGATGCTCCTGTCAAAAAGTTCGACTGGTATTCGGATGACCATCTGTGGCTGATACTAGCCGTCAATGCATATGTCAAAGAGACAGGCGATTTCGCGTTCCTGGATCAGGAGGTATTGTACAACGACAAAAAGACATCCGCTACGGTCTGGGAGCATCTGGCGAAGGCTCTGGAGTTCACTGACTGCTGGAAGGGACCTCATAATATTGCACTGGCAGGCCGCGCCGACTGGAATGATACATTGAATCTGGACACGGGCAAGGGAATTGCCGAGAGCGTATTCACCTCGATGCTCTTCTGCAGAGCCGCGGTTGAAATGATGGAGCTTTCGGGATACCTTGGCAGAAAGGATGACGGGGTCAGGTTCGACGGCATGTATGTACAGATGAAGAATGCCATAAACGAGACCTGCTGGGATGGAGAATGGTACAAGAGAGCATTTGATGATGAGAGCAGGCCGCTGGGCTCCAAGGAAAACGACTTCGGAAAGATATTCATCAACTCCCAGTCATGGGCGATCCTTGGCAAGGTATGCGACGGTGAGCGCACAACCAAATGTCTTGACTCGATAAACAAATATCTCAATACAAAGTATGGAATAGTGTCAATGTACCCGGCATATACGCAGCATGACAATACAAAGGGAGGCATAACCACATATCCCCCGGGAGCAAAGGAAAACGGCGGTATCTTCTGCCATACCAATCCATGGGTGATGATAGCCGAGATAATGACGGGCAACGGTGAGAGGGCGTTTGAATATTATAAGCAGATCCTGCCTGCAAGGCGCAACAACGATGCGGATCTTCTGGAAGTAGAGCCTTATGTGTATCCGCAGAACATCCTGGGCAAGGAGCATCCGCAGTTCGGGATCGGCAGAAATTCCTGGCTAAGCGGTACTGCAGCCTGGAACATGGTAGCCTCCAGCCAGTACATACTGGGTATAAGGCCGGGTTATGACTGTCTGCTGGTCGATCCCTGTATCCCATCCTCATGGGATGGCTTCAGAGCCACGAGAGTATTCCGTGGTGCAGAATACAGTATAGAGGTCAAGAATCCTTCACATGTTTGCAGCGGTGTCAGCAAAATAACAGTGAATGGCAGCGATGTCGACAGGATACCTGTTCTGCCGGAGGGCAGCAAGGCGTACGTCGTGGTAGAACTTGGGTGATTTCGATCGAAAGCGATTGCTTTTGTGCATAAAAAGCTGATAAAGCTAAAAAAATAGCGAAATAGCTTGATTAGTTGACTTCTGTGTAATATAATGTAAATGTTTGGTTTACTAGTAAATGCTAGTTCTCCATAAATCAAGTATGTACTGCGTCAGCAGAGATTACTAATCTTTCTAAAGCGAGGGGACCATAAATGTTCGAAGACAAAACGTTAGTATGCAAGGATTGTGGACAGGAATTCGTATTTACCGCGGGTGAACAGGAGTTTTACTCAGCCAGGGGTTTCCAGAATGAACCCGGAAGATGCAAGGATTGCAGGTCGTCAAGGAAGTCCCAGTATGGCAGAGATGGTGCTAAAAGAGAAAGAGAAATGTTTGACGCAGTCTGCGCGCAGTGTGGCAAGGAAACCAAGGTTCCTTTCAAGCCGCGTCTGGACAAACCGGTCTATTGCAGCGAGTGCTTTTCAAATCGCTGATCCGGAATAAATATAAGTAAAAGTCAAAAGTAAATTCTCAGCCCTGTGTATAACCTATGCAGGGCTACATTTGCGTGTACCCGCAGGCCGCATTTTGCAAGTGCTGCGGGCATTTTTATCCACACGGAAAAACTGCATTTTGACACCTTTGTAAAAGGTTTTTCCACAGCTTTGAAAGTGCTTGATTTTGGGTTATTCACAGGTTTATCAACATTATCCACAGCAAAATATACACAAAACGCATGTTTTGTGTATATTTAATGAACAATCCACAGGAGCTTGATTATTGGCATTTTGAAGGCTGCTTGTTGAAATATGTATATTTTTTATAAAATATAGCGATAATTTTGGAAGGATTTATATCAATCGCTGTTGAATACAAATATATGTCATTTTAATAAGCATTTAGCATGTGTGGGACAAAAAACGGGCCGGTATCACTTTTCGGATACCGGGTACGGCATATCAATAATAATTGGGAAAGGGGCAATGAACATGAAGTTTAAGATCACAGGAAAGAATTTTGATGTAACAGAAGCACTAAAGGACAGAGTAAACAAGAAGCTGGGCAAGCTTGAGAAATTTTTCAACCCACAGACCGAGGCTCAGGTCACAATGAGTATACAGAGGAACCGACATATCCTGGAGGTCACCATACCTTCCGGGGGAATAACGCTTAGGGCCGAAGTAGCCGGCGAAGACATGTACGCATGTATCGACAAGGCTGAGGATATACTTGAAAGACAGATCAGAAAGAATAAGACAAGACTGTCGAAGAGACTGCATTCAGGAGCATTTGAACAACCGGATGCTTTCAGGGCGGACACGTTTGTTGAAGAAGAGACCGAATTCAGAGTGGTTCGTACAAAGAAATTTGCAGTAAAGCCGATGCCGGTGGAGGAAGCTATTCTGCAGATGAATTTGCTGGGCCATGAGTTCTTCATGTTCTCCAATGCCGAGACAAATCAGGTGAATGTGGTATACAAGCGCAAGGACAGTAATTATGGCCTGATAGAGCCTGAGTTCTAAACACGGCATTATTTGATCTTTTGATAGTAAAGCTAAAAAAGCACAATGCATTTTGCATTGTGCTTTTTCTGCGGGTTGCCGGGACTATGAGATTGCGGCCTTATTCCGGACTTATTCATGTGAATTCTCTGTTAGAAAATAATTCCCGTGTTAGCTGTGAGCAAATTAGACGTCTCTTACTCCTTGGCTGGGTGTTGAATGTCGAATTTCAGCCCAGCTTGAATATAGGGTCATTCTTTATATAGTGAATGGGGATGCCTGGCAGAATACCCCTGAGATATGCTGTGTAATGCTCCATGCCCGGATTTTCGCTTTCCGCATGGCCGAGTACGATCAATGCCCGGTTCTTATTCTGATATACGGCATCACGAACATACTCGGGCGCTTCCCATTCAGGCCCTTCGCCGCATATCACCAGATCGGCAGCATCCTTTGAAAAGACTGGTATGATAGAGTCACCAGAACCTCTGTAGCCGACCAGCACTCCAACACGGCGGCATATTGTCTTTGGGTCACCGACATAACGCAGATGGCTGATGCCGAGTTTCTGTTTTATATGCGGAATCAACTGCTCCAATGTCATTTCAGGGATCTCGACTAATGTAACTATATCTCTGTTTTCTACCTCAAGCTTATCCCAGCCCAGAGCGCTGACGAGCCCTCTGGTTACCTGGTCAGGCAACCGTCTGTGTATGTAGTCGTGGAAACGAATAATGGACATGCCGCATTTTTCGATAAGCCGGCTTTTATCCCGGAATACCTGGTCAGTATCAAGCTTGTCCCTATTGTCCCAATGGCTGAAATATATGCCCTCGTGTGAAATGATCAGATTGGCTCCCATGTCCCGCGCTTTTTCAATTATCTCCTGTGTCGCCAGGAATGTAACAGCAATGCCCTTTACCGGCGTGTCCGGGCTTCCTGCCAGAAGTCCGTCGACGGTATTTTCGATAGGCGCCATGCCTGATGTCAGCTTTTTATACACGTCTGAAACTTTTATATCCATACGGCTCACCTCGAAGTTATTTATTCTTGTTTATATATTACATTAATCGGTTGCATTCTTCGAGGGGGTCAGGCTTGAAATATTCCCTTATTCTCTTTTCCATAAGCGAATAAGGGAATATTTCAAGCCTGACCCCAAAATTAACCTGAAGTACACAAGGAGTACACACCCGGGCTGTATAATGATTCGCAGGAAGGAAACAAAGGTGCGATTATTATGATGATGTCTGCAATACGAATACTGATAAAAAGGCGGGCAAGGCAGATGCCGGTCATCCTCTTTCTGCTTCCGAGCCTATGCGGGTTTCTCCTGTTTTTCCTGGTACCATTCATCGCAGGGATCGGCTATGCCTTGACAGATCATCCTGTTAACGGCAGATTTATCGGACTGGGGAATATCATCGGGCTGTTCAGAAACGGCACCTTTCTATTGGCGTTGAAAAACACAGCGCTTTTTATGATACCTTCCGTATTCCTGAATACCATATTGCCGCTTGTTATAGCGCTGACCCTTGCTCGTTCCGCGTTTTTCGCCAGGTCTGCAAGAACGCTGTTTGTATCTCCTATTGCAGTCCCGGCTGCAACTGTAATACTGTTTTGGCAGATTTTTTTTGAGAAAAACGGTGTAATGAATCATTTGCTGGCAGGCATGAGCACAGGTCCATTGGATTTTCTCAACGGTACATGGGGTATTGCGGTGGCCACTACGGTATACCTATGGAAGAATATCGGGTACAACATGATACTTTATACTGCCGGACTAGGAGGAATTCCCATTGAGTACTATGAATCCGCAGATATCGATGGCGCCGGGCTTTTCAGAAAATTCGCCTATATAACCCTGCCCGGCCTTGTACCGACAATATTCTTCATTTTTACTATTTCTATTGTAAACTGCTTTAAGATTTTCAGGGAAATATATCTGATCTTTGGCAGGCACCCCAATGAAAATGTATATATGCTGCAAAATTTTATGAATAACATGTTCCTTGAGCTGAATTATCCGAAGCTGACTTCGGCGGCGTATATCATAGCTATGCTTATAACACTGGTGCTCCTGATCATGTATCTGTTAGAGAGGAAAGCAGCGAAGGACTTTTACTGAAATGAACCCTGACTGGAAAGGATGGCCGGACATGACCCGCTTTAGTTCTATATGTAACCAAAAAAAGGCTGCAATGCTTAAAAGTCTGTGCTTATCAGTCATATTGCTCCTGATTGGCTTGACAATGATCTTTCCTGCTGTATTCACACTGGCGGATTCCTTTATGGATAGCTGGGAGATCTCAGAATACTACGGTACAGGAGCAGAAAAGCCGGAAGCGCCGGATTCGGCGGAAAGGTATATGGCCTTCAGACTTATTCCTTATGAGGCAACGCTGAAACAATATAAAAGCGTTCTGATAGATAGACCACAATACCTGTTCATGTTCTGGAATTCTATAAAACTGACTCTGCCCATAGCAATCGGACAGCTTGTTGTAGCAGCGATGGCCGCGTATGCCTTTATGCTGTTAAAATCAAAGCCAGCAGGTGTGATTTTCTTTCTCTACATCATTACAATGCTGCTGCCGTTCCAGGTGACGCTTGTACCGAACTATATCATTGCCCAAAAGCTTGGCATTATGGGAAGCGCACTATCCATAATCCTGCCAGGGATATTCGGCACCTTCGGAGTATTTCTTCTGAGGCAGTATACCGTATCCATACCGCTGAGTTACATAGAAGCAGCAAAAATCGATGGAGCAGGGCACCTGCATATATTCCTCAAAATTGTGATCCCGCTGCTGAAGCCGGGACTGGCTGCTCTTTTTATATTACTGTTCATGGATAACTGGAATATGGTGGAGCAGCCTCTTATTTTCCTTAGTGATCCACTGGAGGAGCCGCTGTCTGTTTTCCTCTCGAATATCAATAAAGAAGAGCCCGGTATTGCTTTTGCGGCTGCTTTTGTATATATGCTGCCGGCGATACTGGTATTTCTGTACGGTGAGGAGTATTTGGTCACGGGTATGGGAATACAGCTTGCCGGGATAAAGGGGTAGGAACGTTTGCTGAAAGGAGGTCAAGGAGTGATCACTGAAAATGCATATACCATAAAGCCGGTGAGAAAGAGGGTACTGAAGCGGGTGATATATATATTTGCCATTATAATGCTGCTGCTTACTTTTTTTTCGAGTACTCTCAACAATTTGGGACTTACCTCCGTGGTGGCAGCCGGCGTCGGATCGGGACGGCTCTCCTACAGTGTGGAAGCCCAGACAGTTGTGACTCCGCTGGAACTGCATGAGATATATTCGGATAATGCGCTAAGAGTCAAAAGCATATTTGTCAATAAGGGCGATAATGTGTCGAAGGGACAGGCGCTGGCTGAATTTGATGTGGAAGAGCTGTCGGAGGAGTTGAATGTAAAGGCTTCAGAATTGGAGATCATGAAATTGGAGGAAGACCTGGCGGAGCAAAGAAGAGGTTTTGAAATAAAAAATGCCGGTGATAAGGTCGTATCGGCGCAAAAAGCGCTTGATGATGCGAATGATCTCTATAATGCAGGGGCGGAAACGGCTGCAAATATTGAAGCATTAAGGACAGCCCTTGAGGATGCAAAAGAAGAGCGTGAGAGATTGCAGATAGAAGGTAAGGCTGCACAAGCCAGGTTACATATCGAACTGAATCAGCTTGAAGAGGGTATAGCTTCTCTGAAAACGCGTATTACAGAATCCAGAACACTATATTCGCCTATTGATGGCTACATTTGGGAGATCGGAGCAGGTAAAGGTACTGTGACTGATATCACAAAGCCTGTATTGTCGATTGCAAATAACCATGGCGGATTCCATGCTGAATTTTGTGTAACTATGCAGGAAGGCAAGTATCTGGGTGTAGGGGACGATGTGACGGTCAATATCCCTTCATTGGATAAGCGGGAGATCAATACTGTTATCCATTCGATTGTTTCTATACGCAACAATTCCGATACTGTGCTGAAAATAAATGTATTGCTTGACGATGCTGACCTGAAGGGAGGCGAACTGGCGGAGATATCTGTTAAAAAGGAGTCCGGCATCTATGATACCATCGTTCCGAATACAGCGATCCACGAGGATTCGAACGGGAGGAAATTTGTTTATGTGATAAAAGAAAGAAAAAGCACGTTGGGCAGGGAGTTTTATCTGCAGAAGGCTTTCATATATGTTAAAGCTTCGGATAAACTGCACACGGCAGTAGAGGACGGACTGAATCCCTTCGAGAAGGTCGTGACCGAGAGCAGCCGCCCGGTTTTTGCCGGAGATAGAGTTAAGATCCGAAGAGAATAGTGGGTTTCTATGTACTTATGATATACAGATTATGTTAATATATAGGAGAGGAATTATTATGAGAAAGATAGTTTCAGTATTACTAGTGATTTTTATTATGTTTACTATGACAGCATGCGGCAGCAATGAGCAGGCTGGCGTTCTGCCGGACGGAGATGTGACGGGCGGAACGGCGGGGCCTGATGCGGGCTCTGCAGGCGATGCAGGTGTTTCCGGCACTTCGGATACCAATACAGGTGTATTGGACATGGGCAAGGAGGATAATACCAGGATCACCATTGCACTCAGTATTCCGGAAGACAGATTTATGGAAATGGCAGTAATGAAATTTCAGGAAGCCAATCCGGGTATCGTGGTCGATCTGAAGTACTATACAAGCATGGGAGAAACCATGACCCAGCAGACAGAAGACGGAGGTACTCTGGTTGTATCTGAGAATACGGACCCCGGAGGGGAGAAGTACATAAAAACTATAAATACTGAACTGATGTCGGGGGCCGGCCCCGATATCATCGAAACGTTTTACATGCCTGTGGGAAAATTTGCAGATAACGGGTTTTTATGCGATATGGACAGGATCATCCGGCAGGACACGGAATTTGACAGCAGCAGCTATTACGGGAATATAATAAACGGCATGAAATATAAGGGCGGTTTGTATACGATGCCGGTAGCATTTACGGTGGATTTGATGTATGCAAAATTCATCCTTCCCAAAGAGGCTGTATCCAACGGGCTAACGCTGGAGGCTTTTTTTGATACGGCAGGTGAGGTTCTGAAAGCACATGGCGCTAAAGATAGCTTTGTACTATATCAGGACGCTGAAGCGCTTTTCCGGAATATGCTCAGAAGATATTACGGAGAGTTTGTAAAGGCTGATACCAGGGAATGTGATTTTACCTCGGGCAGATTTGTCAGGCTGATCGAATTAATCAAAAGTGCTGAAGACAGAAAGCTTTTCTTTAATACCAGGAAGAATACCAATACGGATACAGGGTGGGAAAACCTGTTCTTTTTGATGGAGGATCAGAATGATACAAATTGCCTGAGGGATTTGAAAAGCCCCGGAGAATCGGATAATACATATACGATCCCATCCATGGATGGCGAATCCACTGTATATGCCAATATATTCAAGGAGTACGGTATCAATAATAATTCAAAAAGCAAGGGCGCGGCATGGAAGTTTATAAAATTTCTTATATCAGAAGAGATGCAGACATCGCCCGAATTATATTTCTTTCCTGTAAATAAAGATGCTATGGCACGGAAAATCGAAATGGAAAAGGTTGATGGAACGAATGTGGAGTTGACTGCCGATGACCCTGTTTTTTCGAATATCTCCGTGTATGATAATCAAAACTGGCAAATTACAGAGATCATAATGGAAGAAACCCGAAAATACTTTGACGGACAAAGGACCTCGGAGGAAACTGCCCGTATTTTACAGGGCAGAGTAGATTTGATGGTCAAGGAATAAAATGTCGGTGAGGCTGGAATATGGAGAAAAGAGTCTTATTGGTGGAAGATGATGACGGTTTGAGAGAAATAATGACCGACTACTTTGAGGAGAGCGGCTTTATAGTTGATGGCGCATCCGACGGATTAACGGCGCTTGAATTGTGGGATAAGGATAAATACGATCTCGCTCTGATCGACCTCATGCTGCCGGGGATAGACGGATTCTCGCTGTGCAGGCGGTTTCGCAGGGCCTCTGATGTGCCCATCATCATCATTACCGCCAGAGATGATGAGGAGGATAAAATAATCGGTTATGAGCTCGGCGCGGACGATTATGTAACAAAACCCTTCAGCGTAAAGGTCCTTTTAGCAAAATCCCTTAACCTGATCAAACGTACAAATGGAACCATAGGTGGAGAATCTGCAAATGTTTTGTCTCTGGCGGGCATCAGGGTGGATCTGCTTTCCAGGAATGTGACTATAGACGGGCAAAAAATAGAGCTATCACCGAAGGAATACGACCTGCTGGTCGTGCTGATGGAAAACAAGGACAGGGTCATGACAAGAGAAATGCTGCTTTCAAAGGTTTGGGGGTATGAGTATTTCGGGGATTCAAGAGCCGTTGATACCCATATCCGCAAGCTTAGGTCAAAAATGGGAAGTAAGGCTGCACATATCGGCACACGAGTAAAAGCCGGCTATAAATTTGAGGAAAGCGTATGATGAGGTTGCTCGAACGGGCTCGAAAAAGACTGCGGTCCCGGCAGATAAGCATAACCTGGAAGCTTTTTGCTGTTACGGCGGTCATGTTTGTTGCATTTATTGCCGCCTGGCTTGTTTTTCAGTCGCTGTTTTTTGGAAAGCTATACCCAGCGGCAAAAGAAAGACAATCTATCAAAGAGATCAGGGATTTTTGCAGCAAATATACGGTGAACGACTGGGACAGGGCGACTTTGGACGGCGAAATCTCCGCCATGTCCGATTCGTTTGATATTCAGGCCATTATTTTGAATGGAAATGGCAATGACAAATACGGCGGCATCGGAATGGTAATGAAGGATGTGGACGGAAGGGAGATCAGTGTCGATCTTCATGATGTCAAATTCATTGACAGCTTGAAGGAGGCGGGACTGAAGGCTGGTTCGAAGATCCGGATCGATGGTGTTTTCATTCGGGACGGCCTGGTGCTTTATCCGTATAAGATATCTTTTGGAGAAACCGAATGGACACGCAGCAGAAATGACGGTGGAGACGGGGGGTATCCGGCGCTGAGGGGAGCCGTTTACCCGGAAAGTGATAATGTGGTCCAACTAGAAGGAGATGTTGAGTATCTGAGGGCCATGAGTGAATCGGAGTATTCCGGTTCCGATTCGCCCTACCTGGTATTGAAAGCTGCCTTGAAGCAATGGCAGGAAGATAACACAAGGCTGCCGGAGAAGCAGATGATCAGGGAGTATAAGGATACAGCGACGGGGGTCAGCTACAAAATGCTGATTTACCCCTTTGAAACACAAAACGGGGACAGAGAGGCTGTATTTTCCATTGTACCGATACAACCTCTGGATGAAGCCGTCAAGCTTATAAAAGCCTATCTTGGGTATGTTTTTACTGCTGCCCTTGTATTTGTATCGATGCTTTCTTTCCTGTTTTACAGAATGGTCTCAAAGCCTCTTGTAAAAATCAATGAAGCAGCGCTGAAAATGTCGGGCATGGATTTTGGTGCCTCTTGTGATATCCATACTCATGATGAATTGGGAAGCCTTTCAAACAGCCTGAATATAATGTCGTCCCGTCTTCATTCTACAATAACGGAGTTGAAGGAGTTCGTGTCAAACGCCTCACATGAACTTAAGACACCTATTGCTGTTATGGGAGGGTATGTGGAGGCATTACGGGATGATATACGCAGGGACAAAAGAGACCGGTATATAGAAAGGCTGCAGCAAGAGGTAGATAGGATGAATTCTCTTGTTCAGGACATGCTGGAGCTCTCCCGTATGGAGTCGAATACCAGTAAGCTGAATAAAGAGGCGGTTGATCTATACAAACTGACAAAAACGGTTTTGGATGAGTACAGCCGGTTGCTGCAGGAAAAGCATATACAGCTTATAGTAAATATTGAGCAGGAGTCATCAGTAGTGATGGGTGATCAGGCCAGGCTGGAGCAGGTAGTAAGGAATTTTGTTTCTAATGCAGTCAAGCATACGCCGGACAATGGTACAATATGGATCGGAACGGAACAGTGCAATGAAGAAAATTTGACCTTCATAATAGAGAATGAAGGGATGAGCATTCCTGAGGAGAAAATCGGCAAAATATGGGACAGGTTCTACCGGATCGAAGCTTCCAGGAGCGGGAGCAACAATGGAACGGGCCTGGGCCTTGCGATTTCCGCAAAGATATTGCAGCTCCACGGTGCGGCATACGGGGCGGTGAATACAGAAAAAGGCGTCAGATTCTTTTTTACTTTGATAAAATTTTCTTCCTGATATCACAGAGAATTCCTTCGATAAACAGAAAACAAAATGGACAATATATTATGTGTACTGCGCAGCATTGTACTCAGAATTCATGGAGGTGTTTCATGAGTGCTTTTTCTTTTTTTGTCGTCCTTTTGCTGCTTGCGATCCTGTTGCTGCTTTCTGTTGCAGTCAAGGCATTTTTATCGTTTGATACAAAAAACGAAGACATCAGACTGGTTCTGCTATGGCTCTACCCATTTGTTAAGATAACAGTGGAGAAAGGAACATCTCTGCCGCAGCTGGAGGTTTATATCTTTAAAAAGAAGGTGTACTCGAAGACCGTAAGAATGAAGGCTGCAGACGGCAAAAGCATCGATCTGGTCAAGGCTGCCAGTGCGTCCGACATCCAGGTGGATCTGGATTACGGCTTTGTTGATCCATTTAGTACGGCAATAGCCTGCGGTTCCTTAGGTTCGGTATCAGAGATGATGAATTTTGCTGAAATAGTGCAAAGGCCTGATTTTTTGCCTGAGGAGGATTTTGTCCATCTGGAGGCCTCTGCAAAAATTAATGCCGGAGATACCGTATTAAACTACCTTAGAACGAGAATTTCCAAAAAATAAAAAGGAGGAATGAAAATGGATCAGTTCACCACCGACACTCTGAACCAAAATGTAGACCTGCTTTTTTCAAACCTGGAGAGCTTCACACAGAGCGAGGGTGTTATCGGTAAGCCCGTGACACAGGAAAATAAGACCTTTCTGCCTGTGGTATCTGTGACGCTGGGATATGGCGGCGGAAATTCGGCAAGTAAGGCCCAGCCCGGTACCTCGGGATCAGCGGGCTCGTCAGGGACAACAGGTGCAACAGGCGCAACGGGCATGATGGGCAGCGTGGCGGGTAAAATGGCAGGCGGAGCGATGGGTCTTGGAGCAAAGCTTAATACTGAGGCGATAATTGTCATAGATAAGGATAAGGACAGCGTATCATTGCTGCCTGTCAATGCAGCGGCAAGCAGCCAGTTGGCTGACAAGATACCTCAGATGCTGATGAATATGAACCAGAGCAAATCCGGTGGCCAACAGGCCGGCGGTCTGCAGGGAAGCAGCCAGCAGGGCAGCGGTCAGCAGAGCGGTACACAGCAGCAGTAATGGAAAGTGAGCAGCAAGAAAATGTCGACAACAGTTAGTAGCTATAGCGGAATACAGCGGTGCCAGTAAGCGGTTATGATACAGACGGCAGAAGAGATATCAGGCAGCGACAGTGGAAGACCGGCCGGGACAATGATCCCGGCTTTTTTCTGTTTGAACTCCTCTGTAATTATTGCGTATTCTTTATGTTGAAGTGTTATAATTGTTTTGTTTGAAGATAATATTAGTATCGGTACTATATGAATATTACATAGTGACGGAGGTATGTTTTATGCGTTTGAATTTCCCGGAGAATTTCCTATGGGGGGCAGCTACAGCTTCCTATCAGATCGAGGGCGCTTACAGGGAGGATGGCAAGGGGGAGAATATTTGGGACCGCTACAGCCATATACCAGGTAAAACAAATGAGGGCGATACGGGAGACATTGCATGTGACCACTACCACAGATATGAAGAAGATATAGAGATAATGAAAAAAATCGGACTTAAGACATACCGTTTTTCAATATCCTGGGCAAGAATATTTCCTGATGGCAGCGGCAAGCCAAATCCTAGGGGTATGGAGTTCTATAAAAAGCTGGTGAAAAAGCTCAATGAAAACGGTATTACACCGGCAGTAACGCTTTATCACTGGGATCTGCCGCAAAAGCTGCAGGATAAAGGCGGCTGGGCTAACAGAGATACTGTGTATCATTTTGTAGAATATGCAAAATATGTTTTTGAGAATCTGGGCAGCCAGGTGCCGATCTGGATCACTCACAATGAGCCGTTCGTAGCTGCAATTGTCGGTAATTGGATCGGAAGGCATGCGCCCGGTATCACTGACTTTAAGACGGCGCTGCGTGTAGCCCACCATTTGCTGTTATCTCACGGACTTGTTGTGAAAGCCTACAGAGAGATGGGGTTCAAGGGAGAAATAGGGATCACGCTGAATATGAACCCGATATACCCTGCTGCCGAAAATGATAAGGATATTGCAGCTGCAAAACGTTTCGATGAATATTTGAACAAGTGGTTTGCCGATCCTGTATTAAAGGGCGGGTACCCGGCGGATCTGCTGCGTTCGTTTGGTGACATGGATCTGGCGCCTGAGATCCTTGAAGGAGATATGAGCGCAATTAACCAGCCCATTGATTTCCTGGGCATAAATCACTATTACAGCAGCTTTGTCAGAGAAGATGAAAACAATTGGCCTGTATATGCCTCTGAGATATCTACCGGCAGAGACAGGACGAAAATGGATTGGGAAATTAATCCCGAAGGCATCCATGATCTGCTTGTTTACCTGAAAAAAGAGTACGGCGATATAAAGATAATCATTACCGAAAACGGTGCTGCATTTAATGATATTGTCAACTATGAAGGAAAGGTCGAGGACGATAATCGGCTGAATTATCTTTACACATACCTGGAGCAGGTGAACAGGGCTATAGGTGAAGGAGTTAATGTTGCGGGCTATTATGCCTGGTCCCTCCTTGACAATTTTGAATGGGCCCATGGCTATAGCAAGAGGTTCGGCATTGTTTATGTTGACTTTAAAACACAAAAAAGGATACTGAAGAAGAGTGCATACTGGTACGCCGATGTTATCAAAAACAATGGATTCTGAACGGGGGCCGGGATCGATACGGCATCCTGTGCATTAAATGGAGTAAGGGCTGATGGCAAAGATATATTCCAGGATTTCTGCAGCAAAGATAGATGTGATCGGTGATATCCACGGATGCTTCAATGAACTGGTCGTGTTGCTTGGCAAGCTTGGTTATGAAGTCGACAGGAAAAACTGCAGGCTTATTAGCACACCCATGGAACGGCGTATTGTGTTTGTAGGTGATTTCACTGACAGGGGACCTGAGCCGGTGAAGGTGCTGAGGCTTGTTATGGATGCGATCCATAGAGGCATTGCTTACTCGGTGAGAGGAAACCATGAGGAGAAGCTGCTGCAAAAGCTCATAAAGAATACTCCTGCCAAGGAAGAGGTAATGGCTACCATTGAGGCTGTGAAGGGTGAAGGCGGGGATTTTGTCAGAGATGTCATTGATTTCATTGACAGTTTGCCATATGTCATCCTGTGTCCCGGCAATATCCTCATCGCCCATGCCGGGGTGAAGGAAGAGTTTCAGGACTTCGATACCGACAATCACAAGAGGCTTGGCAAGATAAAGTCGCTGGCTATATATGGGGACATCACCGGCAAACAGCTGGAGAACGGAAGGCCTGAGCGCCTGGACTGGGCTGGGCACTATCGCGGAAAAATGACAGTGATCTATGGACACTCCATCGTGGACAGAGTAGAATGGAGAAACAACACTGTGAATATCGATACAGGCTGTTTTGACACGGGGATACTGACCGCTGTCAGGATGCCTGAAAGAGAGATAGTCCAGAATATGTAAAACCAATATCAATGGAGGCGGCCTGCAATAGAGGCGTAAATGACCATGAACTACAGAACGATGGGTAAAACAGGGGACAGTGTGTCCGTACTTGGCTACGGGTGCATGAGGTTTCCTCAGATAAATGGAAGGATCGATATTGAAAGAACTGAAAGGCAGATGATGTCGGCTATAGAGCGCGGAGTCAACTATTTTGATACCGCGTACATATATCACGGCGGCAGGAGTGAGAGCATTCTCGGAGACATTTTTGCAAAGAGCGGCAGGAACAGGGTGAAAATTGCCACCAAGCTGCCGCTGTTTATGGTGCACTCCCAGAAGGATATGAACAGCTTGCTGGATACTCAGCTCAAAAGGCTTAAAACGGATCATGTCGATTATTATCTGCTGCATGCAGTGAATGATCTTGCCGGATGGGAGAGGCTGAAGCGCCTTGGTATCATCGAGTTTGCAGAACAGGCAAAGAAGGATGGAAGGATACTGAATTTCGGTTTTTCGTATCATGGCGACAAGGAAGATTTCAAAGCTATCCTGGATGATTATGCCTGGGATATGTGCCAGATACAGTACAACTATATTGATGAGTATTTCCAGGCCGGGAGAGAGGGACTCGAACATGCAGCTTCCAAGGGCATAGGAGTATCTGTCATGGAACCTCTGAGAGGGGGCTCCCTTGTCAGGAAAATGCCGCCTGAAATACAGCGGATATGGGACTCGGCCCCTGTCAGCAGAACGGCAGCGGACTGGGCTTTCAGATGGCTGTGGGATCAGCCGGCTGTTACGACAGTGCTGTCCGGTATGAATGAAGAGGCACAAATCGAAGAAAATACTGTTCTTGCGGGCGAGGTACAACCAAACATGCTGACCGCGGAAGAGCTGTCCCTCTATAAGCAGGTACGGGATGAATATTACAGACTCATGAAGGTTGGCTGCACTGGCTGCGGCTACTGTATGCCATGCCCGGCAGGCGTCGATATACCATTCTGCTTCAGTTACTATAATTCAAAGCATTTATTCAAGGTCAGGAATGCCCAGTGGCAGTATACCGCTTTTGCCGGAGGGCTTCTGAGCGGCAAGCCATCGCTTGCATCTCTTTGCATGCAATGCGGCAAGTGTGAGAAAGCCTGTCCCCAGCAGATACCAATCAGAGAGAAGCTGAAGGAGGTAGCGGAGGATATGGAGCCTGCCGTACTCAAACCGGCCATGTGGGCCGTAAGAAAGTTTTATTCGTTGAAGCGTAGATAAAATCGGGGTGGGGGGGGGTGAAAAAAAATATTTATTTTTTTTTTTTTATAAATAAATTTAATTAAATAACCCCCCCCCACCCCGCCTTTCATACTCAATAAAGGAATTTTTCAAGCCTGACCCCGCCTGTTCATTTCTTCATCATATCAAATTGGCTGCCCAGAGCGCACTTCTTTGTATAAGCTTTCTGTACATTGGGTCTGTGAATGAGCCTGTATGGTGCCCCGGTGAAAGGTAAACCACCCTGCCAAGGCCATAGCTGTGAGCCCAGGCTGCCGGCCACTGTTTGCCTTCGGATTCGTATTCAAGCAGCATTGTTGTCTCTATCAGGTTGTCAATGTCAAACTGATAGGGCTCTTCCATCATTGAAAAGCTGTCTATACCTTCGAGGATGATGTGATCCGCAGCTGTCGGTTTATAGGTGAGCACCTTCTGATCGGGATGCTCTCTGAACCTGCCTCCGATAAGGTGGGCAGCTTCATATCGCGCATTCACAGATATTCCGTTATGAATAGCAAGCAGGCTGCCTCCGTTCAGGACATATGAGCAAAGTCCTGCAACTTGCGCATCGCTCAGTCTGTCTTCGGTATAAGATACACAGAGGTCGAAGGACCGCAAGCTTGCTTCGCTAAAACGGTCATAGTTTTCTGTGAACTCTGTTTCAAAATCCTTCAGTATCTCCTCAAGTTCCTTATCGGGTCCTTTCAGGGGATGATAGGATACATTCGTATAATTTCCTATTACAATAGCTTTTTTCATTTTGCATGCCTCCTGACAAATGATAAAACAGCAAGTATATGCTGTCTATGCTTCTTATCATTATTATAACGATGCGGGCATATTTTACGCAATGTTGAAACACCTCGATCCGGAGAAAAATTATCTGCAGGAGAAGTCCATATTTATTTGATGTATTGAAGTTTGAAAAAACATAAATATTTGTATTGACATGTACTAATTGTTGATTTAATATATTAAACATATAGGATTAGTCGGTATTAAAAATTTTGATGATCCGAATAAGAGGAGGTATATTATGAGCGATAGAAAACTGGGATTTGACACATTACAGGTACATGCGGGCCAGAAGCCTGATCCGACCACGGGCTCAAGAGCAGTTCCCATTTATCAGACAACATCTTACGTGTTCAGAGACTCCGAGCATGGTGCAAATTTGTTTGCGCTCAAAGAGCCGGGAAACATTTATACACGTATCATGAATCCTACAAATGACGTATTCGAGCAGAGAATAGCTGCACTGGAGGGCGGCGTGGCCGCACTTGCCGTAGCGTCAGGTTCGGCTGCCATTACCTACTCCATATTGAATATAGCCGGAGCCGGTGATGAGATCGTTTCAGCAAGTACGCTTTATGGAGGTACATACAATCTCTTTTCGGTAACGCTGCCAAAGCTGGGCATCAAAACAGTGTTTGTGGATCCCGATGATCCGGAGAATTTCAGAAAGGCAATAAATGAAAATACAAAAGCCCTGTACATCGAAACAGTGGGCAACCCCGGCATCAATATCATTGATATCGAGTCTGTGGCGAAGATTGCACATGAAAACAAGATTCCGCTAATAGTCGACAACACCTTCGGCACACCCTACCTCATCCGCCCGATCGAATTCGGAGCAGATGTTGTAGTGCATTCGGCAACGAAATTTATCGGCGGACATGGCACTTCCATAGGCGGTGTTATCGTTGATTCAGGCAAGTTTGACTGGACCGCCGCCGGAAAATTCCCCGGCCTGACTGAGCCGGATCCAAGCTATCATGGCGTGGTATATGCAAGGGATGTAGGCGCACCTGCATATGTCGTGAAGATAAGGGTCCAGCTGCTCAGGGATACAGGCGCTGCAATCAGTCCCTTCAATTCATTCCTTCTGCTGCAGGGACTGGAGACACTTTCGCTGAGAGTGGCGAAGCACGTGGAAAATACAAAGATCATTGCCAAATACCTGAGCAGTCATCCACAGGTATCATGGGTGAATTATCCCGGCCTCGAGAGCAACAAATACTACAAGCTGGCTGAAAAATATATGCCTAAAGGCGCAGGATCGATTTTCACATTCGGAATAAAGGGCGGCCTTGATGCAGCAGTGAAGTTTATAGACAGTCTCGAGATATTCTCACTGCTTGCCAATGTAGCAGATGCAAAGTCTCTGGTGATCCATCCTGCATCGACCACCCACGCGCAGCTCTCGCCTGAGGATCAGAAGGCGGCAGGCGTAACGCCTGATCAGATAAGGCTCTCAATAGGCATCGAAGATGCCGACGATCTTATCTATGATCTGGAGCAGGCACTGAATAAAGCTTCGCGGGTATAAATTTTTCGGGGTCAGGCTTGAAATATTCCCTTATTATTATAATTAACAATAATAAGGGAATATTTCAAGCCTGACCCCATCTAGTTTCTCAATAAGGGAATATTTCAAGCCTGACCCCCTTTTAATTTGATAAATCCAGGGATTGTTGTTACAATATATTGGAGCAGGAATGGTTGATGCGTCGTATGTATTAATTTTCAAGAGGGTACTGTGATGGATAGCGAAAATGAGTTCAGGGAGATATTGAGGCATGGTGGCCTGAAGTATACGAAGCAGCGGGCTTCGATACTGAAGATACTGACCGAAAGCGAGCAGCCTGTCAGCGCCGAGCAGGTTTTTCTTGAGCTCCAGAAAAACTGTGTGAATGCCAATTTGTCAACGGTCTACAGGATACTGGAATCTCTTGCCTCAAAAGGCATTGTTCTTAAAACCAGCATAGGCTCGGATACGAAAGCGCTGTTCGAAATGAACAGCTCCGTTCACAAGCACCGGATGATCTGTATCAACTGCAGGAAAATGACTGCGGTGGAAGGCTGCCCCCTGGAGGAATATGAAAAAATGCTCAAGGACAGGACGGGCTTTGATATCACAGGGCATAAGCTTGAGATATACGGGTATTGTGAAAAGTGCACGAAGCAGAATAAAAAGGAGGGTCATTGACCTCCGGAAAAAATATTTTCAGATGGATTGATGATGTGGGCATTTTTGGATATAATGAGGCGGGAGATGTTTTCTGCCTCTATACATATTTTCAGCTGAGAGTAAATTTTTATTTGAACGATGCGTTATAATAACGAGGGGATATAGGATAACATGGGAGTGGATTCGGCTGCACTGCATAGAAAGACATACAGTATCGGATACAGTGATGTGGATTTTACAAGAAGCCTGAAATGCAGTACATTGTTCGGATACCTCCAGGACACTGCCGGTGAGGCCGCAGACAAGCTGGGAGCCGGGATCGATACCATTGCTGAAAGGTATAATGTGTCATGGATCCTTGCCCGTATACGTGTCGAGTTTGACAGGATACCCACGTGGAATGAGAGCATAACTGTGGAAACCTGGCCCCATCCGCCGGGAAGGCTTGAGTTCGAGAGAGATTACAGGGTCCGGGATGCTCAGGGAGATATTATTATAAAGTCTGTCTCCAACTGGGTCCTGTTTGATATAAACACGAGAGAGCTGAGAAAAAGCGATTTCATTGAAATGAATTACCCTCCTTTTTTCCAGGAGCATGCATTGGATTGCAGGCCCGGCAGGCTGAAACCCTTCGGGCAGCCGGAGGAGGTCTACAAAAAGCTGATAGGCTACAGCGACGTGGATCTGAACGGACATATAAACAACTCCAGATATATTGATTACATAATGGACTGCCTTCCGGTGGAAAGCCACAAGAATTACTGCCTTAAAGCATTAGAGGTCAACTATATCAAGGAGGCATTCCCGGGTGATACGCTGGTGATGTACCGGGATATTCCAACGGACGGATTGGACATGATATACATAGAAGGCGTCAATGAAGCCGACGGCAGGCCGTCATTCAAGGCAAGGATCGAGATAGCGCCCCGGCAGGACAAGTAAAAATAATGTCAATGAACTTGTTGTAATACGTGTGAGGCAAAAAAAATGGCATGTGTTCGCAAGTCTGAATAAATGAAATATATATTACCAGGAGGTTCTTATGAACAAAAACGAAATACTGACGATCAATGCAATCCGTCTATTGTCCGCTGAAGCGGTCCAAAAGGCAAACTCAGGACATCCGGGCCTTCCCATGGGAGCAGCTCCGATGGCATATACCCTTTGGGCAAAAAATATGAAGCACAATCCGTCCGACCCGGGCTGGGATGACCGCGACAGGTTCGTTTTATCGGCGGGCCATGGCTCGATGCTGATATATTCACTGCTGCATGTATTTGGATACGGTCTGAGTATTGACGATCTTAAAAATTTCAGGCAGCTTGACAGCCTGACTCCCGGACATCCGGAATACGGCCACACAAAGGGCGTTGAAATAACCACAGGACCTCTTGGACAGGGACTGGCCAACGGTGTTGGAATGGCAATGGCCGAGGCATATCTGGCAAATAAATTTAACCGCCCGGGTTATCCGGTGGTGGATCACTACACATATGTGCTCTCAGGCGACGGCTGTATGATGGAGGGTGTTAGCTCCGAGGCTGCTTCGCTGGCCGGTACACTTGGCCTTGGAAAGCTGATAGTACTGTATGATTCAAATAGCATCACCATAGAGGGTTCCACTGACATAGCCTTCCGCGAGGATACTGCAAAGCGCTTCGAGGCATATGGCTGGCAGACACTCAGGGTTGAAGACGGAACTAATGTCGCTGATATCGATGCTGCTATCAAAGCTGCTAAAGCTGAGACTACAAAACCTACACTGATAGTCGTAAAGACGCTGATTGGCCACGGAAGCCCCAGACAGGGCCAGGCTTCAGCTCATGGCGAGCCTCTTGGAGCCGACAATATCAAGGCTGCCAAGGTAAACCTGGGATGGGAGTATGAAGAAGAGTTCTATGTGCCTGCAGAAGTCAGGGAGCATGTGGCACAGCTCATGGAAAACGGCAAAAAGCTCGAAAATGAATGGAACGAGATGCTCAAGGCATATAAAAACGAATACCCTGAGCTGGCAGCAGAGTGGGATGACTGGAAGAACAGGGATTACTCGGCTGAACTCCTTGACAACAGCAGCTTCTGGGCTTGTGAAGACAAAGCCGATGCAACAAGGAATTCCTCCGGCATAGTTCTGAATAAACTGGCCGGACTCGTACCAAACCTTATCGGCGGTTCGGCTGACCTTGCACCGTCAAATAAATCAAATATGAAGGGCAGAGGAGATTTCTCCAAAGAGGATCACAGCGGCTCAAACCTGCATTTTGGTGTGCGTGAGCACGCAATGGCAGCCATCGGAAACGGTATGGCAGCACATGGCAGACTGGCGCCGTATGTTTCCACCTTCTTTGTATTCTGCGATTACATGAAGCCTTCGATGAGACTTTCTGCGCTCATGAAGCTGCCTGTGACATACGTTCTGACACATGACAGCATCGGTGTTGGTGAAGATGGTCCTACCCATCAGCCGGTCGAGCAGCTTGCATCCTTGAGAAGCATACCGAATTTCGTTGTTTTCCGTCCCTGCGATACGAAGGAAACCGCAGCCGGCTGGTATGCAGCAATGTCCAGAAAGAACTCACCGATAGCTCTGGTACTCACCAGACAGAATCTGCCCCAGCTCGAAATGACAGGCATTAATGCTCTTAAGGGAGCATATGTGATACTGGATTCCGGAAAGAAACCGGAAATAATACTGATAGCTTCGGGTTCGGAAGTCCAGCTGGTTTATGAAGCAGGCAAACAGCTGATTGAGCAGGGCGTCGCAGCACGCGTCGTAAGCATGCCGTCCTGGGAGCTGTTCGAGGAGCAGGATGCATCGTATAAGGAATCCGTATTCCCGTCCGATGTGGCAAAGAGGCTTGCAGTCGAAGCGGCATCCTCCTTTGGATGGCACAGGTACACAGGACTGCAGGGCGATGTCATCTCCATAGACCATTTCGGAGAATCAGGCCCGGCAGGAGCTCTCTTCAAGAAGTATGGCTTCACAGTTGAGAATGTACTCGAAAAGGCAGAGGGTTTGCTGAAAAAGTAATGTGATTGATGGCAGGTTTCACGAGGCAGGTTTCACGAATCAGGTTTCTCGTGGAGCCTGCCTTTTTGTATGAGGAATGATTTTTAAGTCGGGTATTGACAAAGCATTAAGAAAGTGATAATTTGTTAATAGAATATTTCGACTGACGAAATAATTGTGGATAGATCAGAGGATAAAGATGATTGAAGCAAATGAGCTCTACAATACTATATTCGATGCGCTTAGGAAGGTACTTTACCCGGAAGAACTCATAGATATGGATCTGAGCCTCTCAAAAACCGAGCTGATGACCCTGCTGCAGGTTGAGAGGAACGGAGAGATAATCATGAGCCAGATCGCCAATTTCATAAACATACCCATGAGTACCGCAACAGGAGTCATCGAAAGGCTTGTAAGACAGGGGTATATCGAAAGGGCCAGGAGCGAGTCGGACAGAAGGATCGTCACGATCAGACTGACCGGGGAAGGGAAAAGACTGGCCGAGGAAATAAAGGGCAGTTTGATCGGATTTGCCGGACAGGTACTAAATGAGCTGACTGATGAGGAGAAGGAGCTTCTGCTGAGGATCATCGGCAAAGTAACAGGAGCTTTTTCAAAAAGGAAAGCAGTCGGACAGGAAAGAATTGAAAACAATGTCAGGAAGATCGAGATCGAATAAATTTTTTGAGCAATATTTCGGAAAGCGAAATATTTACATGGCGAAATTATAAGGAGTGGTATTTATGAGGATTATTCTTTACACAGGAAAGGGCGGAGTCGGCAAGACCAGTATAGCCGCCGCAACAGCGCTGAAAAGTGCGGAAAGAGGCCTGAAGACCATCGTGATGAGCACGGATGCCGCACACAGTCTTGGGGATTCACTGGATATCAGCCTTTCCGCCGAGCCTGTTGAAGTATGCAAAAATCTGTGGGCCCAGGAGATAGATTCGATACACGAGGTCGAAAAGGGATGGGGAAAGGTCCAGGAATACCTGACATCGCTGTTCACAGCAAAAGCCGTAAAGGATATAACCACAGAAGAACTTACCGTATTCCCGGGCTTCGAAGAATTGCTCAGCCTCCTTCGAATACTGGGGTATTACAAGAAAAAGGAGTATGACGTCATCATCATCGACTGTGCACCGACTGGTGAGACATTGGCTTTGTTAAGCTTTCCGGATATGCTGAGATGGTGGATGGATAAGCTTTTTCCCTTCAAACGCAAGGCAGTTAAGCTTGTGAAGCCTGTGGTGGAGCCGCTTCTTGGTGTACCAATGCCCGATGACGGCGTTATGGGCGAGATCGAGAACATTTACAACCAGCTGGATGAAATGAGGCAGATACTTTCCGATCGTGATATTACAAGCATCCGTATAGTTGTCAATCCTGAGAAGATGGTTATTAAGGAAGCACAAAGAAGCTTCACCTATCTGAATGTGTACAATTTCAATGTAGATGCAATAGTTGTGAACAGAGTCATGCCCGAGATCGTAAGTGATGATTATTTCAAGGGCTGGAAGGATATACAGAAAAAATACATGGAAATGATAAAGGAAAGCTTTGCGCCGCTGCCTATTTTCAAGGCCCCTCTTTTCGAAAACGAGATCGTGGGGAGCGAAATGCTGGAGAGGCTTGGAGCGGAGGTCTTCGGTGACAGGGATCCTGTCAGGATAGAGTACAATATCAGGACACAGGAAATAATCAAGGAAAACGGCGGATATGTGCTGGCTATAAGGATGCCGTTTGCAGAAAAGAAAGAGGTGTCGCTGAGTCAAAAGGCTGATGAGCTCATAATCAGGGTAGGCAATATTAAGCGCACGGTGACACTGCCGCGGACACTTCTGAGCTACAGCGTAAAAGGCGCCAAGTTCGAGGATGAAGTATTAAGAATAAGGTTTGGTGATGATAATGAAAGGTAATTTGTTGGGAACTGTTATTGGTTTGAAGATGAGGCTGGTCGACAAAGCAGTTGGGATGCTGCCTGAACCTCTCAGGTATGAGGTGTCAGGCCTGAGAGCGGAAGCGGCAGGTCGTGTGAAGGAGCTTGCGGGCTTTGGCATAAACCTGCTCTCACAGCTGAGTGAAAGTATCAGTGTTGATTATGAAATAACAGATCGGAAAACAGCTGAAGCAAAAAATAAGCAACTGAGACAAATTGAGCTGGATTAGGTTATTTGATGGCTCAAATCTTCAGAAATGACGAGGTGGGTGCTCAGCATGAGTAATTTCCGCCAGTGCAAATAATCAGGATAAATATATAATTGTTTTACCATGTTGCCAATGTTATACTAAACGAGGCCGGAATATATCCCGCCTGTATGTGTATTATGCAGTTCTATTGATCGAAAGGTGATTTATATGGCAGAGAATAGTGTTGGTATACATGGTAAAGCTTCAGCTGAGTTGAAAGAAACCAGCAGGATCAGCGGCACTTTGCGCGGCTTTGACGGAATACGTGCTATTGCATGTCTGGGAGTTATTTTCCACCACATTGCGCAAAAGCTTTCCCCGCAGATCAGACCGGCTTTCGCCAGAGAGGTCGGCGCCTTCTTATTGATGGGCAACACCGGCGTTAGTGTGTTTTTTGTATTAAGCGGGTTTCTGCTGTCCTATCCCTTCTGGAAGCGTTTCCTGAATGATGAGGGTTTCCCGGATATGAAGCAATATGCATTGCGGCGTGCAGCAAGGATAATGCCCGGCTATTATGCTTCCTTTCTTGTGTGCAGCCTGATGGTACTATTGTTCAACATTCCATCCCGTTTCTTTTGGACCCGGGCTCTGGCCGGACTGACCTTTACAGCAGGCTTCAGTTATAAGACCTTTTTCCCGAATGAGATCAACGGACCCTTCTGGTCTGTGGGCTTTGAGGTCTTTTGCTACATTCTGATGCCTGTTTTCATGTATGCCATGTTCAGATTGACCGCAAAGAAAAGGACTTTCGTAAAGGCGTTTGTTTTCTGGCTGGCAGCGGCAGCCTTCGTTGTTATTCTCAATCGTGTCGTACATATTTGCTTTACACCGGACAATGCTGAAAGGGGCTGGCAATTTGGCATGGTAGGAGGGGCGAAATACTGGATGCCCAACTACAATCCAATTGGCTTCTATATGCATTTTGTCATAGGGATCATGGCTTCGGGAGTCACTGCCAGGCTGTTCAAGGCCTCAGCTGCTGTGGAAGGCTTCAGGAAAAAAGGTGGATTCGATATAATCTGCATACTGGGACTGGCAGGTTCATTTGCACTGCTCTGGCTATTGAAGCGTGCACCTGAGTTTTCGTTCAGTTTTCAGAGTCAGCCATATTTTTTCCCTGTCTATGCATTGCTTATAGGCATCACGCTGGTGGCAGCACCACATTCAAACTATATTGGGAAGCTTCTTGATAATGCCTTTTTCAGGTTTACTGCAAAGGTATCCTTCGGGTTATATATCTGGCATTATGTAATCATGTTTATAGCGACAAATACAGTATTCAGAAGCTATCAGAACTTTAGCATGACGAATCTGAAGGAATGGGCCTTGATATCGCTTCTGGTCCTGGCTGTATCATATGCTGTGGCGGCGCTTTCATATAAGTTTATTGAAAAGCCTGTGCTGGATCTGGCTCATAAAAGCACCGGAGCGGCAGGCCGGCGGCAGCGGATTAACCTGAAAGACATACAGCAGTAGACTGTATTGGCTTGTAGAGATAAACAAGTAGAAAACCTTATTACAGCATAAATTATTCTTTGATCGATTCGTTATAATAAAATATAACATAGGTTTATGCACATATGCAGGTATGTTATAATATGCAGAGAAGTATGAAAACAAGGTCGGAAAATACATACAAAGAGGAGTGTACAAATATCAATGAAAAAACAAGGTTTTAATCCGTATCTTCCATCATGGGAATATATTCCCGACGGAGAACCCTATGTATTCAACGGCAGAGTCTATGTTTACGGCTCCCATGACCGCTTTAACGGATATGTTTATTGCATGAATGATTATGTATGCTGGTCGGCACCGGTGGATGACATGGGCAACTGGCGTTATGAAGGCGTGATCTTCAAGAAAACCGACGATCCGCTGAATCCGGATGGCAGCATGTGCCTGTACGCACCGGACGTTACAGTCGGACCGGATGGCAGGTATTATCTTTACTATGTCCTTGACAAGGTTTCTGTCGTATCGGTAGCAGTATGTGACACCCCTGCCGGCAAATATGAATTTTACGGATATGTTCATTATAAAGACGGGACACGCCTTGGAGACAGGGCGGGCGACCAGCACCAGTTTGACCCCGGTGTGCTTACTGAAGGAGACAGAACTTACCTTTACACCGGCTTTTGCCCCAGAGGAGACAAGTCGAGGACAGGTCCCATGGCTACGGTGCTTGGCCCTGATATGCTGACGATCGAAGAAGAGACCGTGTTCATAGCGCCCAGCGAGCCCTTCAGCAAGGGCAGCGGTTATGAAGGACACGAATATTTCGAGGCCGCATCCATCAGGAAAAGAGGGGATACATACTATTTTGTCTATTCCTCTGTCGTATTCCATGAGCTGTGCTATGCCACCAGCAAGCACCCGACTAAGGGGTTTGTTTTCGGCGGTGTGATCGTCAGCAACAGCGACCTGCATATCGATTCGTACAAACCGGCTGAAAGGCCAATGTTCTACGGCGGAAACAACCATGGCAGCATTGTTGATATAGAAGGAAAGTGGTACATTTTCTACCACAGACATACCAATGGAACGAATTTTAGCCGCCAGGGCTGTATCGAGCCTATCGCATTCCTGGAGGACGGCTCCATTCCACAGGTCGAGATGACCTCCTGCGGAGCAAATGGGGGACCCCTGGCCGGACGCGGAGAATACCCGACATATATCGCCTGCAATCTGTTCTGCAGCGAAGAGTCGCTTTACACGGATTGGACTGCATCATGGATGAACAACCAATTCCCGAAGATAACACAGGATGGCAGGGACGGGGACGAAGAGACCGGCTATATAGCCAACATGAAGGATTCGGCTACCGCAGGCTTCAAGTACTTCGACTGCAAGGGCATAACGAAAGTGAAAATAAAGGCCCGTGGATATGCCGGAGGCACTTTTGAGGTCAAAACCTCATGGGACGGACCGGTTTTGGGACGGATCCCGATAGGCTTCTCAAACGTATGGAAGGAATATTCCGCCGATATCTCCATACCGGACGGAGTACAGGCATTGTATTTCACATATACGGGCGGCGGAAGCGCGCACTTTGGGTCATTTACGCTTGAATAAGCAGTAGGGACCGATTTTGGACATAGCACATTCCGACAGGGCTGCCTCAGAGCAGCCCTGTCTTATATTACAGGATTCGGGAGATGATACGAATGGAACATCCTTATCACCTTAGATACAATAAACCGGCCGATGCATGGCATGATGCGATGCCGCTGGGCAACGGCAGACTGGGGGCTATGGTTTATGGACATACAGCCATAGACCGTATACAGCTCAATGACGATTCCCTTTGGTATGGAAAATTTATGGACCGCAATAACCCGTCCCTGAAGGAGAAGCTTCCGGAAATACGCAGGCTGATACTGTCCGGTGACATATACCATGCTGAAGAGCTGATCATGCAGTACATGGCGGGAACACCCGGGTGCATGAGACACTATACGCTCCTTGGAGAAGTTGACATCGCACTGAACCAGCACCTGCCCTTTACTATGGGATGGATGCCGAACAACACCGGAGCGGCTGACTATTTCTCGGATCTTAATCTGATGACCGGTATTCTTACTACCGGCCATTCACAGGCAGGCGCCCGGTACAGCAGGGAAATGTTCATAAGCCATCCGGCACAGGTCATGTGCCTCCGTATGGAGAGTGACTCACCGGGATCCATCAATCTGGATGTAATAATGAACCGCATAGGAATATCGGACAGGGTCGTCGAGGATGACAGAAGGCCGGGACATCTGGTTAATGCAGGAGGCTGGCCGGCACCCGGAGCAGACTCGATCCGTACTGTGAATGATAATACTATCCTTATGCAGGGACATGATGCCGAAGTGGAATTTGCCGCCGCTTTAAGGATCATATGCGACGGTGAACTCAGAAATCCTGTATCGCAGCTTCTTGTACGAAACAGTAGTACTGTGGTGATATATATTGCTTCATCAACCTCCAACCGCTCGGAGGATCCGGCTGCAGAGGTGCTCAGACACCTGGATGCTGCTGAGAAGAAGGGCTACGAAGCCTTGCGGGAGGAACATACAGCTGATTTTTCTGCGTTGATGAACAGGTGTGAGCTTGACCTGGGCCCGTCACCGGCGAAGCCGGCAGATGAAAGACTGAAGGCGTTCAGGGCCGGTGAGCAGGACCCCGCATTGGCCGCGCTGTATTTCCAGTTCAGCCGGTACCTTACAGTCTCGGGAAGTCGGGAGGGAAGCTCCGCGCTTAACCTGCAGGGCATATGGAATGCGGAATTCATGCCCATGTGGGACAGCAAGTATACGATAAACATAAATCTGCAAATGAATTACTGGCCTGTTCTGACGGGCAACCTGACCGAGCTTCACTTGCCCCTGATGGAGCTGCTGGAGAAGATGCATGAAAAGGGCAGGGAAACAGCCCGTGTCATGTACGGTATGCAGGGAATGGTCTGCCATCATAATACAGATTATTACGGCGATTGCGCGCCACAGGACTGGTACATGGCTGCAATGCCGTGGGTGACCGGCGGAGCCTGGCTCGGATTGCATGTATGGGAGCATTACCTGTATACAAAGGATTTGAGCATACTGCAAAGGATGTATCCTGTTTTGCGCGACATGGCGCTGTTTTATGAGGACTTTCTTATCGAAGCAGACGGAAAGCTTGTCACATGTCCGTCGGTATCGCCGGAGAACCGGTATCTGCTGCCAAATGGCTATGATACACCGATTTGCGCAGGCCCCGCGATGGATAACCAGATACTGCGGGAGTTTTTCGCAGCTATGATACAGATACAGCAGTTGCTTGGAGTGGATGGAGAAATGTCGGAAACGCTGGCCGGTATAGCTGCAAGGCTGCCTGAGGATAAAATCGGATCCAAGGGCCAGCTGCTGGAATGGGGTCAGGAATATTCAGAACTGACACCGGATATGGACCACATATCACATCTGTTTGGCTGCTACCCCGGAAGCTCGATCAACTGGCGTGATACGCCCGATTTATTGAAGGCTGCCGGCAGGTCGCTGGAGCTGCGCATCGAAAATGGCGCAGGCAAGGGTGGCTGGCCTCTGGCTTGGTACATCAATGTGAAGGCAAGACTGCTGGATGGTGTGAAGACGGACAAAGCAATACGGAAAATGCTTTCTGACTCCACGGTCCGCAACTTTTTCAATGCAGCACAGCATGTTTTCCAGATCGACGGTAATATGGGAGCGGCGGCCGGCATGATTGAATGTCTGCTGCAAAGCCATATTGCGCTGCATTTCCTGCCTGCACTGCCTGTTTCCTGGAAGGATGGAAGCGTTAAAGGCCTGCGTGCGCGGGGCGGTTATGAGATAGATATAAAGTGGAGTAACGGCAAGCTTTCAGAGGCAGTTGTCCGGCCGCAATTCAGTGGGCCTGTGGAGGTTGTTGGAGAAATATTGAAGGTGACACATGGCAATACTCAGGTCCCGACAGTAAAGACAGATGTCGGATTCACATTTGCCGCAGAGACAGGGGAGTCATATGTACTTATGCCGCTATAAAAGCAGTTTATCAGACTCTTACGTCTATGTTGCCGCCTTTATACGGTGTGACTGAACTTTCCATTGTTTTTGTACTAGCAGCCTGAAGGCCCTGGAGCAGTGCATCTAGTGACTGCGCATCCTGATGGAGCGATTTTTTCAGTGTAGCTATGCCTAATGCTTGGCGTATACTGCTGGTGCTTTGTTGTAAGGAATTGTTTATTTCCATATGCACACCTCCTGACATCCATATTTGTGGGCTGGGTATTTTTGTGTTGTATTAATTATATCATAATATCCGTTACTATTATATGGTGCATTAGCACTATGCTGACTCTGTATCAGCACAAGTGCGGCTCAAGCCCGGAAGGCTGCTGATGCAATGGCGTTGGCGGCCTCCATTCCGCTTTTGAGTGCGCCCTGCTGCCAGCGATGGGCGGCGGATACATGTTCTCCTGCGAAAAAGAGCCTGCCGCCGTACTCCGGCCGGGTCATGTTCCAGGAGAACAGCTTCTTCTGCTGTGGAGTGAAATAGCAGAAGGTCCCGCGGTACAGAGGATCCCTGTCCCAGAACTGAGTCACACTGTCGGTCACTATAGAATCGAGTGTTCCTTCCTGTAAACCATGTACCCTTTCAACATCCTCTTTTATTTTCCTGACTCTGGTGCTTTCGGGAAGGTTGGAAAGCCTTAAGGCATCCATGTTAAAGCCATAGGAGGAAAGAATCACGCCGCTTTGTCCGCCAAAGCCCGATGATGGGTACCAGATCGTATTTATCGGCAGATCCGTATACGAGCCGCCGCCGAAGATGCCCTGCTCCTCCCAGAACCGCCGCCGGCATCTGAATGCGGTCTTCTGTGCCGGAGAATATGTTGCCTCCCTGACTGCCTGCATTTTCAGTTCGGAAAAGAGAGGGTGAATATCAAGAACCCTCAGAACAGAGAATGGGATCGCGCATACGACATAATCGAATTTGCTTAAGGAGACCAGTTCGGCATTGCACCTGCTTCTGCTTTGGCTCCAGTATTTCGTGGGCATGTGTGCCAGTGTAACCTTCCCATCCGGTTCCTGCTGATAAATGCCTGTCACAGTGATACCTGCGTTCCATCGGACATTGCCCAGATTTTCTACTGATATATCCCTGTAATATCTGCCCGGACCGACACTGGCAAGGGATCGCCGGAACGCTTCCGGAAGCTTGACCATGCCTCCCGATATTTCATACATGTATATGAAATTCGCAGGGTAATATTCCTGAACGAAATCTATATAATTGTTGTATAAAAATCTGCCGCCGATGGGGAAGAGGTTGGACAGCATGCTTACAGCGCCTTGGCTCAGGCCCTGACGCTCCATTGCCTGTCGTATATCCAGCGCATCCCAGCAAAGGGTATATGGAGAATACTGCGGCAATACCTGCAGGATTTCCTGCCTGACTTCCGGAGGAGCATTAAGGATAGGCGCTTCTATGCCCAATTGACCCAGCTGCTGCCAGGAGTAGTTGTATTCCCATGGAGCGAGATCGTATGTCGGATAAATGCTGTTTCTGACATTTGCTCCGTCGGGATCATTTCGGACCCTGACTCCGTTAAGATAAATGAATGCATTGGGATTGACCTGAATAAAGGGACGTGTATCGAGCCTGAACAGATCGATGTAATGCCATACTGTCTCATGCACTGCCGGAAGCCGCATGGCGCCCAGCTCACCGTATAGAGTCTTTTCCCTGTCGAAATAGTATGTGAATACTCTTCCGCCGAGACGTTCAGCTTCAGCTTCATAAACCGTTATGTCGAATCCGGCCTTTCGCAGCTCAAAAGCAGCTGCCATTCCCGAAAGGCCGCCTCCTATTATGCCTACAGTTTTCCCTTTGCAGCTGCCGGGTGGAACTATTGTGGTGATATCAGGCGGAGGATGCAGCGCAGAGACGATATAGCCGTAATCCTCGGGGTGTCCGCTTCGGACCAGAGCATTATATGCCATCGCCTGACGTTGGATTCTGTTTGGATTCAAGGGCTGTATCTGATCAGGAGCCGGAGAAGCTTGCATCATTACCACCATTGCTACATTATGTATATTTATTAATATGTTGTAAATAGTCTATGTGTGAGACATTGACTTAAAAAAGCCGCGACGGTAGTATTAAATATGTTAAGGTGTCAGATGTGCTGTAATATGCGGAGGAATAGTGTTTATACGGGACGAGGTGAAGTTTTAATGAAAAGGAAAAACATGATCATTATAGCGGTTGTTTTGCTGGTAGTCATTGCCGGCGGCTTGACGGCATATCTCTTATCGGACCGGGGAACCAAAGAGCCAGATGAGGAGGATTTCCTCCCGGCCGGATGGGAAATCGACACAGACAAGCTGGAGGAAACGACGCTTACCTTCTATATAAATGCTCAGAGACAGAATGTATCCGAAGAAATAATGGAAGCAGTGAACCTGAAGCTGGAGCATGATCTGAAAACCAAGATATCCTTCAAATATTACTGGGAGTATTACGATTCATTTCTGAACAGGCTGAGAAGAGATAATGCGTCGGGTATTACCTGCGATGCGTTCATTTATAGTCCAGAGATTCGTGTTTCAGTAAAAGAGCTTGCTGATGAAGGACTGATAATGGATGTTTCAAAGCTTTTTCCCGAATATGCTCCCGGCTATTACAACCAGTTCACAAATGAGGACATAAAGGCGCTGAATGTGAACGGAGGCATTTATATCATACCCTCCAGAATGCCGTCGGCGGATATCAAGTATGCGCTGGTGCGCCAGGATCTGATGGATAAGTATGATATACCGCCGATAAAAAGCTATGACGATTATGAGGTTTTTCTTGATGCGGTCAGTGAAAACGAGTCCGGCATTTACCCTATGTGCTATCGCAACTCATGCATGGGACTGTTTGCAGATATGTACGGATATGTTCCGATGGATTACGACACCGGGCTGGTGTACAGATGGGACGATCCGTCGATGAAGGTAATGCCATGGGAGCAAACGCCGGAATTCATGGAATGCATGCAAAGGATGCAGAAGTGGTATGAAAATGGCTATCTGAGCGATGGAAGCGATGAACTAGGCGCATTGTCCATAGTGTACAATGATAACACATATAATTATGATCTTCATGTAACCGGTGAAAGGGCTGCTTCATTTATAGACGATCCGTCCTATGAAACGCACTTCAATACACTGCTTCAAAGCAAGGGGATATCAGGCTACAGCTACAAGGCGTATCCGCTTTATGACGGATATTCCGCAAGGAACTCCATCATGGAGAACGGGGTTATGATCAATCCCTTATCACGACAGCCTGACAGGGTCCTTATGTTCATAGACTGGCTGCAGTCGGATCAGGAAAACTACGATCTGCTGATGTACGGCAAAAAAGATATCCACTATATGGACATGGGCGATTATATCGTACCTTCTGCTGATGCTGTCACAACATTTTTAGAATACAGCTGGAAGGCTCCCTTTGAGAATATCGATCACCAGCGCGCCTATAATCCCGGCATGAAGGAGGAGATGGAGGAGTATCAGGCTTTGATCAAAGAGCATACAAAGTATCCTCCACATTACAGCTTTACTGCGGATTACAAGTCTGTAGAGCGTATCTACGAGCAAAGATGGATGAACTATCTGACACCCGAATATCTGATCTATAACGGCCGCGATCTCAATGATGAGAGGATGACGAAATTTCTCGAGGAGCAAAAGAAGGTGGGCATCGACACAATGGTAGCCGAGGTACAGAACCAGCTTGATGCATATATGGCGGAAAATGTCCGATAGAAGGGATTTTGAGCATCGTCGTTGACAAGATATGGCTGGCGCGGTAGTATTTATTATACATCATGAAAAAATCCTGAAAGAGAGCGCGGGTCATATTTTATGAATAAAAAACTGATAATTATAATTGCAGCAATACTGATCGTCGTAGCCGGCGGCATAACCGCATTCCTGCTGCTGAAGCCAGGTGCACAGCCGGAAGAGGAGGATCTGTTCCTTCCCGGCGACTGGCAGGCCGATGTCGATGAGCTCAATGATGCTACTATAAACATTTACCTTGATGTGCCAAATCAGAACGATATGGATAAAATACTGGAGGCTGTAAACAGAAAGCTCAAGGATGACCTCAAAACACAGCTGAAATTCGAGGTTTTCTGGGAATACCCTGCAATGTTCATGGACCGGGTCAGGACCAGCAATTCCTCAGGTCAGCCCTGTGATGCATATTTGTATGCGACCGATTACGATATGCCTGTAAAGACATTGGTCGAGCAGGGGCTGATGATGGACCTTTCCGAGCTCTTTCCCAAATATGCGCCGAATTATTACAATCAGTTCTCGAGGGATGAAATAAATGCATTGACGGTGGACGGCGGAATATATGTTATTCCTCCAAGAATGCCCAGCGCCGATATAAAGTATGCCGTCGTCAGGCAGGACTTTATGGAGAAATTTCATATCCCTGAGATAAGAAGCTATGATGATTTCGAGGTGTACCTTGAAACTGTCAAGAAAAACGAGCCCGAAATGATCACAACGAATTACTATGACACTTCACTTGGCATGTTTGCACAGGCATACGGCTATGCGATCCTTGACAGGGATATGCAGCTGGTTTACAAATGGGATGACCCCGAAATGAAGATAATGGCATGGGAACAGACGCCGGAGTGCCTTGAAAGTCTGCAGAGGCTCAGTGGCTGGCTTGAAAAGGAATATCTTGCCAAGGGCTATATAATTGCGGAAATACAGGATCAAATGGTGACCACCGGCAAATGGGCGTCCTTTATCTGCGACCCCTCGAATCAGATGTATTTCAACTCGCTCCTTATTTCAAAAGGCATCAAGGATATCAGCTACACGGCATACCCTCTGTATAACAGCTACTCTGCCAGGAATCCGGTGATGGCCTACGGACTTGCGGTCAACGGCGGATCCAAACAGGCCGACAGAGTGCTCATGTTCATCGATTGGCTGCAGTCGGACAGGGAAAATTATGATCTGCTGATGTATGGGGTGAAGGGCACCCATTATATTGACAAGGGCGGTTATATAGAACCTGCGCCCGATGTGGCCACGTCCTTTTATGAATGGGTCTGGAAGCCGCCTTTTGAGAATATCGATTACCAGCGGACCAACTACCCCGGCCTGGAGGAGGAAATCAGCAGCTATCAGGAAATCATCGACAAGAAGACTAAATTCCCCGCGCACTTTGGCTTCATCCCCGATTATTCATCAGTATATGAGATAGCAGCAATCAGAAAACAGCGCGCATATGAACTGGAAGATCTCGTCTACAGAAGCTCGTTCAACGAAGTCGAACTGCAGGAATACAGGGACGGACAGAAAAAGCTGGGATTGGAAAGTCTGATAGCGGAGATACAGCAGCAGTTGGACGATTATAAGGCGAAAAATCCGGGATAAGAGATGCAGTGCTTAAGAGGACATGAGCGGCACGGGAGCCGGGGCATCCATGATTGGCGGGTATGATCGCCGGGTATGATCGCCAGGTATAGTCGCCGGGTATGATCGCCGGCTGTGGTATTAAAAGGAAAATGGTGGACATAGTATACCAGTAGGTAAGCTCTATGTCCATTTATTTTACATATCGCAAATGCAAATAATTATTATTTGCGTTTATGTGTTTTTATTGCTAAAATATTTTTATGTAAAAGTTATGGAGGGAAATAATGCAGAGAAATATCGCACGACTGACGGCTTTGATCCTATCGGCGGCTTTAGCAGGCCTGCTGCTATTGACAGGCTGCGGCCGTGCAGGTTCGGATGCGGCCGGAAAGGGCTCTGGCGCAGATACAATGGATGGCTTGAATATCGTTACGTCATTTTTTCCTGTTTATGTGGCTGTAATCAATGTGACCCATGACATACCGGGTGTATCAGTTACCAACATGACAGAGCCCCAGACGGGCTGTCTGCATGATTACACACTCAGGCCGCAGGATCTCAAGCTGCTTGAGGATGCCGATATTTTTATTATTAACGGAGCAGGGATGGAATCATTCCTTGAGGATATAGCAGTTCAGCAGAAGGATCTGAAAATAATCGAGGCAGCTGAGGGAATACCCTTGCTCAAGGAGGAGAATGGCGAGGAAAACCCCCATGTCTGGGTGAGTCTGTCCAACGCCGTTCCGTATGTAAGGAACATAGCAGCTCAGCTTTCGGAAGCAGATAAGAAAAATGCGGCTTTATACGAGCAAAATGCCGCAGCTTATATCGGGAAAATAGAAGAACTCAGCGAGGAAATGCATACCGAGATAGGCAGCCTGAAAAACAGGGATATAATAACCTTTCATGAAGCATTCCCGTACTTTGCCAGGGAGTTTGACCTGAACATCGCGGCAGTGGTGGAAAGGGAGCCCGGCACTGAGCCGACTCAGAAGGAACTGGGAAGTATAATTGATACTGTAGCCCAAACCGGAATTAAGGCGCTTTTCGCAGAGCCGCAGTACTCGCCGGGAGCGGCTGAAATAATAGCGGGCGAGACTGGCGCCGTGTTGTACACATTGGATCCCGTTGTTACCGGGGAGGCTGTACCGGATGCAGCAGATGCTTATCTGGATGCCATGCGGCAGAACATGGAGACATTGAAGAAAGCGCTGCAATAGGTGCTGCAGTAGGCGCTGCAGTGAGCGCGACAGTAAGCGCGACAGTAAGTGTGCACGGACCGCAGCTGGCGGGTAAACGTGCCAGAGAGAGCAAACTGACCGGCGGATGCCGGCTTATGAGGTGAAATATGACCGAAAACCGATACAATACAAAATGTGAGGGGAAATGCTGCGGCCTTTGCTGCACCAGGATAGAAAACCTTGGTGTTTCCAAAGGACCGGTGGAGATCCTGGAGAATGTCAATATCCATATCCATTGCGGGGAGCTGACCGCCATAATCGGGCCCAACGGAGGAGGCAAAAGCACGCTTCTGAAGGCTCTGCTCGGTGAGTTCCCTCATTCGGGGCAGCTCAAATATCTGGACTCAAAGGGCGGCCGCAGCAGCCAGCCTGTGATAGGGTATGTGCCGCAGCATCTGAGTTTTGATACGGGTACTCCGGCAAGTGTGTCGGATCTGTTTGTCGCCAGTTTGTCAAAGAAGCCAGCCTGGCTGCTGAGACCCCACAGTATCAGAAAGAGGGCGATGGAAGGTCTTGAGAAGGTAAAGGCGGAGCATTTGATCGACCGAAGGCTGGGAGCACTGTCGGGGGGCGAACTGCAAAGAGTGCTGCTGGCGCTGGCCCTGGATCCCGTTCCTAATCTACTGCTGCTGGATGAGCCCGTGTCAGGCATTGACCAGGGAGGATTGGAGCTGTTTTATAATACTGTTGCCGAGCTAAGACGCAACTATGACCTTTCAATAATCCTTGTGTCCCACGACTTTGATCTTGTATCCCGCTATGCGGACCGTGTTGTCCTTCTTAACAGGACTGTGATAACCAGCGGTACGCCCGAAGAGGTCTTCAGCAACGGGGATACCCTTAAGGCCTTTGGAATCACTGGCTTCTTTAATGGTTTGTGTAAAAATGATAAGAG
Organism: Bacillota bacterium; assembly: GCA_023435305.1. Classification (GTDB taxonomy): domain Bacteria; phylum Bacillota; class Clostridia; order Acetivibrionales; family DTU013; genus DTU013. Next base: position 5,272 of record JAEYRV010000037.1, on the reverse strand, counting down.
TAATGATATTAATGCCGGATCCGGCAGCGGAGATGAAGGGGGCGGAAATAATGCTTGAATTATGGTACAGTGTCGTTGATTTTTTACTGCCCTTTGATTGGACAAAGTACAATTTTATGAAAAATGCCCTGCTGGCGGTGCTTTTACTCACGCCACTGTTCGGGCTTCTGGGGACGATGGTCGTAAGCAACAGGATGGCCTTTTTTTCCGACTCCATAGGTCACGGCGCTTTTACAGGCATAGCTATAGGCGCTCTGTTCGGAGGACTGCAGCCATTGGTAGGCGCGGTGCTATTCTCAGCTGTGTTTGCTGTGGTGATCACTATTATAAAGAATAAGAGCAAAGAGTCTACCGATACCATAATCGGTGTATTTTCATCGACTGCTGTCGCACTGGGACTGATACTGCTCTCGTCAGGCGGTTTCAACAAATATTCCACTTATCTGGTGGGAGACTTGTTGAGCATTTCGCCTGTTGAACTGATCTTGCTTTTTGTTTCATTCATATTGGTAATCGTGCTATGGCTGTTTATATTCAACAAGGTGCTGCTGATAAGCATCAACCAGTCATTGGCTGCAAGCCGCGGCATAAATACTCTGCTTGTCGATATCTTTTTTACTATAGCCATCGCAGTTATAGTTACCATAACAATCCAATGGGTAGGACTGCTTATAATCAATTCACTGATTGTTCTGCCTGCTGCCGCTTCGCGCAACGTTACCAGGAACATGAGGCAGTATCATGCAGTATCCATTGGCATTTCAATGTTCTCAGGCATTTCCGGACTGATTGCATCTTATTATCTGGATACGGCCACAGGAGCTACTATAGTGCTGATAGCAGCAGTGATCTTCTTTGCCACTTTCTTTATCAGGAAGAGATTTGCATAGCTGGTTAAATAGCTTATTTGTGTGAGATAGGGGCTTTCTAAAACATTGTTATTTTTCGATTGGAAATAATATTAGTGCATATGATACAATAATCATTGTAGAGTTTGAGCTGCATCTTTGAACTGCAAAAGCCGGGTTACGGATATATTGTGAGGGAGATGATTGAATGAGCGATTTTGTACCTGAAATCCACGGTGTGCTGAGGAGGCACATGGTGCGCGTGCCTGAAGTCATATCACAGGTCAGCGGCATAAAGATATTTGGAAGACTGATAAAATCCATACTGTTTACAACAGATGTTGCCATAATAAAGAACTGCAATGCCAATGCAATCATAGCAGTGTACCCTTTTACACCTCAGCCGATCATTACCCATACCATAATTGCGGCCTCTGATGTTCCTGTTTTCTGCGGGATCGGAGGAGGGACGACCACCGGAAAAAGAGTCGTCAATCTGGCGATGGACGCCGAATTCCAGGGAGCTATCGGGGTCGTCGTAAATGCTCCCACACCCAATGATATTGTAAAGCAGGTCACCCAAAGAATAGATATACCTCTGGTTGTGACAGTTGTTTCAGACAGGACCGACATATCCAAAAGGGTCGCTTCAGGCGCATCGATACTCAATGTGTCCGGAGCGGGCAAAACCATAGACATAGTGAAAGGGATAAGGGACCGTTTCCCTGAGGTGCCTATTATTGCGACCGGCGGTCCGAATGACGACACGATACTCAAAACTATCGAGGCGGGAGCAAATGCTATCACGTATACTCCTCCTACTTCTGCTGAGATTTTCAAAGGGCTCATGAATAAATACCGAAATGCTGATGAAATAATTTAGCAACACAGACAGCCGCCTGTTAGAGAGGGCTGCTGCTGTTTGCACTGCGACAATATACATGCACATTATATATGCTGCATGCACAATACACATGCACAATAAACATGCACAATACACATGCACAATACACATGCACCAATACATATGCACAATACACATGCACAATACACATGCACCAATACACATGCACCAATATTATCGCCGGAGGAAAACTGGAATGAGTGAAAGACAGAATGTATCCAAGGAGGACATCATAAAGCGCTTCAAGCGGATAGAAGGCCAGATCAAGGGTATTCAGCGTATGATCGAGGAAGACAAGTGCTGCATGGATATACTCACACAGGTTTCTGCAGTGCGCGCTGCAATAAACAAGGCCGGAAGCATCATGCTTGAGAAGCATTCGATGACCTGCATTGAAGAAGCTGTCGCGTCAGAGGACAGGAAGAAGGCTGTGGAGGATCTGACCAAGGCAATCCAGAGCTTTATCAGATTCAGCGACCGCTGATATTTCAATAGAGCGGCGCATTTTCACGAGCCATATCCAATACTGTGCGCATAGTCTCAAGGTCGGTTTTCCCCGGAATGTATGTGTACAGTGAGCCATCCTCGTTTACGATAAATGTCGTCGGATACCCGCTGACTCCGAAGATATTTCCTGCAACATACCCATCCTCATCCAGAAGAACCTTTAATCCTATATCATTTTTCGCAATATAATCCTTGACTGTATCATAGGGCTCCTGGACATTCACCGTCAGTATTACGGCATCGCCGGCCTTCTCCAACTCCTTGTTAAGCTTGTTGAAATCAGGCATTTCCTCGATGCAGTATTTGCACCAGACAGCCCAGAAGTTGAGCACAACTATTTTCCCCCTGTGATCCGAAAGACTGACTTCTTTGCCGTCCAGATCCTTGAGAGTGAAGTCAGGTACCATTATAACCTCATCAATACCGGAGCCAGAGCCATCTGCGGGGCTGCCGTCGGGGCCACCATCTGGGCCGGTGCCATCAGCGGGGCTGCCGCTGTTATCGATGTTGGAACCATCAGAAGTGTCACCATTTGCATCATCACTGGTATTTTGGGTGCCGTTGTCCTGTTTGTCATCCTTCGATTTTCCGTTGTTATTGGCAGAGTTAGCTAATACATTGGGGACAGGCGGCTGTACCATCATTTCTGACTTATATTTTTCATAAACGACATATGCAGCTGTAAATATTAGAATTAAGGCAGTTATCCAAATTATCAGGGTTGTGTATTTTTTCATATATCCTCCTTCAGGACAAGGTCAGGTACTTAAGGTTATCTGTGAATACCAGTATGCCGGCTGCTATCAGCAATATTCCGGATATTATGCTTATTATCCTGCTGTTTTTTCTCAGCCAGGCGAATAAACCTTTTACGTTCTCAAAAATTGCAGCCGATACAACAAAGGGTATTGCCAGTCCGAGTGAATATACCAGCAGCAGTAATATACCTTCCGCTACTGTCCCGGAATTACCGGCCAGTATAAGAGCTGAACCAAGGAAGGTGCCAAGGCAGGGAGACCAGCCTAATCCGAATACAGCTCCGAATAGAATAGAACTTATGAACCGTAAATTGTCTACATTTATATGGAATTTCTTCTCACTGTTGAGAAAGCCGATTTTTATGATGCCAGTGAAGTTAAGGCCAAACAGTATCATGACGACTCCGCTGATTTTTTGAAGCAGATCCCTGTTGCTTTCAAGATAGCTGCCAAGTGTCGACGCCACAGCGCCAAGAATGATAAAAACAAGGGTGAAGCCGGAAACGAATCCCAGAGAATTTATGATGAGTGAGGATGACCTGCGGATGCCGGACTTGCCGGGGGTGCCGGGATTGCCGGGATTGCCGGGGGTGACCTCCACGGCTGGACTGCCGGGTGCACCTTCCGCGGTTGGATTGCCGGGTGCGCCTTCCTCGGTTGGATTGTCAGGGGCTGCATCTGCGGCCGGATTACCATTGGAATTTTGGCGGTCTGTTGTATCGGGACTGCCGGAGGTGACCTCTGCGGCCGGATTGTCATGGGAATTTCGGCTGTCCGTCGTATCGGGAGTGCCGGCAAGATACATGAAATAAACCGGGAGCATGGGAAGTATGCATGGTGAGATAAATGTAAGTATGCCTTCTGCGAATGTTAGTATATATGGAAGCATGCTTCCCGTGCCCTCCCGGCATTATTCTGTGACTGCCAGTTTTCTGCTGTTGCTGGTTCAAATGTTTCGGCAGATACTGCTTTAACTATTTCATCGAGTCCTATAACTTATTGTAGCAAATTTTTCTCGGTAGTTTCAGTGGATAATTTTACTTATCTTGTTTGTTCTGTATTTCTCATTCAGCAGTCATACTATACATACCCTGATGGGGTATGCATAAACAAAAAATTCTTACCATCAAAAAAATTTTGTTATCATATACCCGTAGGGGGTATATTTAATTATACCCTGCAGTAAAGAATATGTTATTATGAATTTAGTTGTTAAGATCGAAGGAGGTAAGGCTATGTCAGTTAAAGTATATTCAACACCGTCATGTCCATGGTGCACCGTTGCTAAGAATTATCTCAAATCACACAATGTCCAGTTTGAAGAGGTGGATGTATCCAAAAACAGGGAAGCAGCCATCGAGATGGTGCAGAAATCGGGTCAGAGAGGCGTGCCTGTTATCGATATAAACGGCAGTATCATTGTCGGTTTTGATCAGGGAGCAATCGACAGCCTGATAAAATAGATTTTTGATGCCATCGAGGATTCTCTCATGGATCGCTGGACTCATCAGGCATGGTCAGGACGCGATCTGTTGAGTTATATGATAGTGTGCAGTGCCGGATCGCCTCGGTGCAGTGGCAGAATACCGGGATATAGTGCCGGATTATCAGGATGCAGTGTCAGACCGCCGGGTTGCAGTGTTGGATCAAGGTGTAGTGTTGGACCATGCCGTAGTGTCGGACCATGCCGTAGTGTCGGACCATGCCGTAGTACCAGACCACTGTGCACAAAATTTGGATTCTTGGCCACATAATAGATATTGATAGTTCACATAACACTACAATATCCGTATTATGTGGCATTTTCATGGAATACTTTCAATAAAATCAGAGAGGCCATGTCCAAACTAGCAAAATTTTCACTCGAGTTCTGCAGTAGTACTGTTTTCCAAAGCTTATATTATTGTTCACTGTGTTTTCTCGATAGGCCTATACACAAAATTTTTAGTTGTGGGGAAATAAGTGGTGAGATCAAGTACTTTTCATGGAGAAAGGTAACATAATGCGCGGTGCAGAACATTATGTTGCTTTGTGGTAGTGATATGAAGGGTGGTCTGTGCTCTACGGCAGTGTTATTTCCCCACAACTGAAAATTTTGTGCACCGTACTTGCCCTTGATGAAAAATCAGGTGACTGCAGTTTGAATGAAGTGTCTACTTTTTGTTGACCAGTACATTCATCCGCTCACACGTCCCCCCGAGTTCCCCCGTTCCCCCGAGTTCCCCCGTTCCCACCCGAGTTCCCCCGTTCCACCC
>JAEYRV010000033.1 GCA_023435305.1 Bacillota bacterium | reverse complement strand
GGCTTGAAAAATTCCTTTATTTAATAAAGGAATTTTTCAAGCCTGACCCCGACTCTCATTCATGTATTATGGTCATGCTCCTGTCTTCATGTTTGATAGTAAAACGGAGTAATGGAAATGATGCAGCAGCTAATGCACCTGAGGTCTCAGACACAGAAGCCGACAACATTGATGGACAGAGCACTGCTGAAGTAGAAGAAGCAGCAGAAGCATTAGATCAAACAGCACCAGAAGAAACAGCACCAACAGAAACAGCGCCAACAGAAACAGCACCAGAGGCAGAAGAACCGGTCAACAGCGATATTACGCTGGAATCCGTTAAACAGGCCGCCATTGATGCCGGTTATGCAGCTGAGGATATTCAGAAATTGAGGGTCATGACAGAACCAATACCGTTAAGAGGTATTTATGTCAATTATGCGGACGACAGCATGCAGTCACAAACTCCCGTATATGAATTCAGCAGTCCTGGTGATGCGCAGATGTTCGCCTTGCAGGTAAATCAGGACGGCTATAGCCTTTGTGCGGTAAATGGAAAACTGGTGACACTAGCAGAGTCAAGATATGGTGTTATCTTGAATGATAAGCAGAAAACTGTTCTTGAGACACTGCTAAAAAGTAGTTTCATGGCTTATGAAGAACCTGCCCCGTCGCCGGTGAGCTCGAATAAGGATTATGCCGGAGACTGCACCCGTATTAGAGCTATTTCGACGGAAATCAACAAACTACTGAACAAATCAGTGCTCATATATGCAAAATCGCTTCCTGACGACGATCCCGGGAAGTACCTCATGCAGATATCGTTCTCTATGCTGTCATCGCCTGACATGTCCTATACCTCAGAACTTTGCGAGGATCAGACTAAAATGGACCAGGTCGCACAGCTTTGGGAATCGTACGGGTGTACCGATGTGGAGCTTAAACACAACGCAGCCAACGACTATACTTTATCAGGAAAAAGAGCGGGTATGGATGAAACCTTTAGTATACACTGTATGTACTCTCCGGAGAGGGATTCTTTGAGGATCTTGGATATTGACGGGGGCAGAAATGTCGAAATGTTCGAATTTGTTCCTCTGGGTCAGGATAGATATGCTTTTCAAACCTTATATGATCGGGGTATTATCGGCTACAAGGATGGAAAGGTCAATTCACTTATATATAGTGCAAATGAACGTTCGGATGAATCGGCTTACGATCCGGACCGCGACAGCATATATCCGGAGGGAAAGGGCGTTGACGATACCTGGGTGTCAAAGGCAAACAAGGGCACCTTTGAACAGTTTATTACTTTTGACGGGACAAAGCTGAGCATCTCGGCAAAGGATTTTACCGGGACCGAATTAAAGGCCAATATTGATGTGAAATAAAGTGGGACGGGGTCAGGCTTGAAAAATTCCTTTATTATTCGGGGTCAGGCTTGAAATATTCCTTTATTCACCAGGTGAATAAAGGAATATTTCAAGCCTGACCCCGAAATTCAATAAAGGAATATTTCAAGCCTGACCCCCTATTCTTTTTTGGCTATTGCAATATCTTTATCTTTATAGTTATTATATTAATATTAATGCATGCTGTTTATTACATAATTGCCGGAGAGGGACTGAGGTCTTGATTACACAGAAAGAAATCGCTGATATGTGTGGCGTTTCCACATCGACCATATCGAATATACTGAATGGTAAGCTTAAGGTAAGCGAGGCCACCAGGCAGAGGGTGCTGGAGGTCGTGAAGCAGACAGGCTACCAGCCCAATTACTTTGCTCAGGGTATGAGAAAGCAAAAAACGAATATCATCGGCATCATTACCGAGGATCTGATCCAGTTCAGCTCTCCGCCTATCATCGAAAGGATCATGGCCTATTGTGAGGATATGAACTTCAGGACTATCCTTCTCAACATGCGCATGTATGACAAATGGAGAAACACATGGTATGAGGATGAGAAAAAGCTCCATTCGGTGCTTCAGCCCGCAATACAGGAGTTGCTTTCAATAAAGGTGGACGGTATTATGTATGTCGCAGGACATGGCAGGATCATCAACTGTTTCCCTGATGATTTCAAGATACCGGCCATGGTCGTATACGCATATTCAAAGTCCCCGAGATTCACTTCCGTCGTAATAGATGACGAGAAGGGCGGATACGATGTGACCAGATATCTGATATCCAAGGGTCACCGGAAAATCGGAGTTATCGCAGGGACTGCCGATAACATGCATACTCAGAAAAGAAGCCTCGGGTATCAGAAGGCATTATTCGAAGACGGGATACCGTATAATCCCGACTGGATCAGGTATGGCCTCTGGGAAAGGCAGTCAGGCTATGAGCAGTGCAGAACGCTGATAAAAGAGGATATTACAGCCATTTTCTGTATGAATGACGATATGGCGGCAGGCGTATATGATTATCTGTACGAGCATGGCATAAAGGCGGGAGAGGACATTTCCCTGGTGGGTTATGACAACATGGAGATATCCGGATATCTAAATCCTACACTCACAACTAATGAGATCCCCTTTGCAGATATAGGCACGAAATCAGCCGAGATCATGATCAAATCACTGATGGAGTACAATGAGTGCTGCGAGGCTGCGGAAGTTGTCAAAATACCATGCCGGATAATAGAACGCAATTCTGTCAGGGAATTAAAGTAGGCGGCCGATTTGATTTTTTTTACAAGAAAACTCCATGCCTGTTTCGATACAACTCAGACAAATCGCACTTTGTGAAAAATTTATTAAAACGTTTTACCTTCAGCCGCAATGTAGAAATATCTGTGAAAGCTCTTTATTTATTACAAATAATGTAGAAATAAAGGAATACTCTCTCACTTATTTGTTCCGTTTATATTTCGAATAGTTGTTGACTAAGCGTTGTCTTGCGAATATAATATATATATCAGGTAAAACGATTTACTAGTTGCTTTTGACAATAGCCTGACTGTAGGGATCAAGTATGAGGGGGTTGTTTATGAGCAGAATTGCTGTAAAAACAAAGGAAAGAAAAATCCCTGTTACAGAGCATCTATACGGAATCTTTTTTGAAGATATAAACAGAGCAGGAGACGGAGGACTGTATCCTGAACTGATCAGAAACAGGAGCTTTGAAGATTCGATCCCCCCTTTGGACTGCACAACTGTGGACGATGGTTACGCAGTGGTCTCGGGCTCAGGCTGGCGTGATGAATTCAACCATGGAGAAGGCCTTTCCAAATGGATCCGCAATAACAATACTCAGTACACCCCTATACCAGCATGGTACAGCAGCAATGCGGCTATGGAGCTCGATACCTGTGATACTTTGAACCCAAACAGACGGGCGGCACTGGCAGTAGACTTCGGCAAGGAAGGCTGTATCCGTAACGCAGGCTTCATGGGTATTCCGCAGAAAAAAGGCTCATCCTGTATTTTCTACATGTTTGTAAAATCCGATGAAGAGAAGACGCTGACCGTTTCAGTCAAAAAAGGGAACCAAACCTTCAGCAGCACAAGGTTTGTAGTCGGCGGTATAAGTCAAAGCAATACAATTCACAACAACACAAATCAAACTGGAACATATATACGATATGAAGCGGTATTGACCGCTGGGGCTGACACAAAGGATGCCGATCTTGAGATCTGCTGCCATGAGGGCGGTAAGGTAAAATTCGGATTTGTATCTCTTATGCCGGCTGATACATATATGGGGCATGGCCTCAGGAAGGATATCGCAGAGAAGATAGAGGCGTTAAAGCCCAAGTTTCTTAGATTTCCCGGCGGGTGCATAGTAGAGGGCTTCAGCCCGGCGACAGCCATGTACTTCCGCAATACTGTCGGGCCGGTCTGGGAGAGGCCGAGCCAGCTGCTGATGTGGCACTACACCACAAGCAACGGATTGGGCTTTCATGAATATCTGCAGCTTTGCGAGGATCTGGATATGGAACCGCTGTACGTCTTCAACTGCGGCATGACCTGCCAGGCCAGAAAAGCGGTGCTTATGGAAGGCCAGGAGCTTGAGGACATGATCCAGGATACACTCGATGCCCTGGAGTACGCGCTGGGCCCCGCGGACAGCAAATGGGGCAGGCTGCGTGCGGAAATGGGACATCCGGCTCCTTTCAAAATGAATTACATGGAAATCGGCAATGAAAATTTCGGGCCGGACTATGAAGAGAGGTATATGAAATGCTATGATGCGATCCATCAGAAGTACCCCTGGATCAAATTTGTGGCCAATACCCATGTGGAACAGAAGGGCATGCCCGCCGATATCGTAGATGAACACTTTTACAATACAGCAGAGTACTTTGCAGAGAATGTAAATTTCTATGACAGATACAACAGAAAAGGACCAAAGATATTTCTGGGTGAGGTTTCTGTTGTCAGGGGCTATGTCGGCCAGCTGTACGGAGCTCTTGGAGAAGCGGCTTTCCTCATAGGAGCCGAAAGAAATCAGGATGTGGTCAATTTCATATCCTATGCGCCATTCCTTGAAAATGTGAATTACAGCTCCTGGTTCCCGGATATGATCCGTTTTGATAATTCTGAAAGCTATGGAATACCATCATATTATGCCTGGATGCTCTTCAGCAACAACAGGGGCGAATATGTTCTATGCTCGGACGAGGAATCACAGACGATCTACCGACCCGTGAAGGGCATGGGATCAGTGCTGGGAGCGCCGGGACTGCGCTATCGGAATGCTAAGTGGAACGGGATGGAAGTACAGGCGACCCATGAACTGATGGGTCATGTCGAGGCACCGGCAGACGGTATCACAGGAAACGGACCGGATGCGGCAGGCTTTATCGTGACCGCGCCGGACAAGGAGCAGATCGATGAAAGCAAAATGCTGTCAGGGATCGATCTGGAAAAGGTATTTGTTGTTTTTGGCGAAGAGGAAGCTACAGCCGGGACTTTTGAGATAGAGGTATTTGCAGAGGCGGGAAAGGACATAACCATCGGCGTATACAGTTCCAGACTCCCCAAGACGGTCTACGTGCCCGATGAGACAAAGCCGCCCAGAGAATGGAATGCCGAGAACGTAAATCCCTTCCTGTGGAAGCTGAAGGACGGAACTAGTACATTCGTCGAAAAAATATATCCGAACGAAATAGAACTGTCAGCAGCAGTCAAGTCAGATTTGGAGGTCGGAGCCTTCAACCACTTCCGATATGAGGCTGACGGTAAGAAGATGCAGTTATACTTAAATGGTAAGCTGCTGCATGAGACGGCTGTACCGGCATTCAGGGCAATTACCTCTGTGGCCTGCGATACTGATTCGGAGATCATTATTAAAGCAGTCAACATATCCGAAGAGGAACAGGACATTGAGATCACTCTGGACTGTGAGGTCGAGGAGCAATACGAGGTCAGCAGGATCAGTGGTGATAAAACCGCGGAGAACAGCTTTGAGAAACCCATGAACATACATGACACCAATTACAGACTGAATGGCGCGGCAAGGGAGTTTGTTTACAAAGCACCCGCGCTTTCTGCAAACGTAATCAGACTGAAAAAACGTGTCTGAGAGCTTTTATCTAATACAAGGGGGCTGTGAGGATGAGGTTAATCAAGAATACCAGAAAGGCCAGAGCATATCGTGAATTCCTGTACATCGTGCCATTTCTGGCCATCGTGGCAATTTTTTCATACTATCCGCTGTATGGATGGTTTTATGCGTTTTTTGACTACAAACCACCATTTCCACTGACCTGGGATAAATTTGTCGGATTTAAATGGTTCCAGACAATGGTGTCGAATAAGGTCAGGATCAACCAGCTGATAGAGGTAATGAGAAATACCTTTGCCATCAGCGGACTGAGCCTTTTGTTTTCATGGTTTCCGATGGTGTTCGCAATATTCCTCAATGAGATCAAGTTTGCCAAATTCAAGAAATTTGTTCAGACAGCTACAACACTGCCGAACTTCATCAGCTGGGTCCTGGTATATTCTGTTGCATATTCTGTTTTCAGCAGTTCGGGCGCGGTCAATGTCGTTGCGATGAATCTCGGACTTATTGAGGAGCCGCAGATATTTCTGGCATCCGCAGACCATATCTGGTTCAAGATGTGGCTCTGGCTGACATGGAAAAATGCCGGCTGGGCGGCGATCATGTATATCGCAGCCATCGCAGGGATAGACGAGGAGATGATAACGGCGGCAAAGGTCGACGGTGCAGGAAGAATGAGGATAATATGGCATATTACGATCCCAAGCCTGCTGCCGACATATTTCGTCATTATCATGCTGAATCTGGCTAACTTCCTGTCAAATGGATTCGAACAGTTCTATGTATTCCAGAATGCATTCAACAAGGACTATATCCAGGTCCTGGACCTGTATGTATACAATCTGGCCATGGGGAACGGAGGCTATTCCCTCTCCGTTGCGATCAGTATGTTCAAGAGTGTGATCAGCGTTATTCTATTGTGTGTTACAAATGGAGTATCCAAGCTGGTAAGAGGCCAGGGCTTCATTTAACCTATTGAGACGGGAGGGATTGCAATGAGCGATTTAAATGTACAGAAAAATGAATTACAGACCGGTGCGGAAGCCGGGCAGAATAAAAAACTGCGTCCCGCCGCAATGGTTGTGAAAAAGCATAAAATGCATGTCAGCATAGGTGACAGGATCATTAGTTTTATAACCTATGTTGTCTATTCGATATTTGCGTTCTTATGTGTATATCCGTTTTATTATATTTTCATTAACTCCATCAGCGCAAATGACCTGAGTGATAAGGGAAAGGTATTGTTCTGGCCGTTGAAGATCCATTTCACCAACTATGTGAATGTACTGAAGATCCCGACTCTGTTCAACGCGCTGCAGGTCTCACTTGCAAGGACAATTGTCGGAACTCTCCTGACTGTTTTGTTCGCAGCCTTCCTTGGCTTCATGTTTACAAAGGAATCAATGTGGGGCAGGAAGTTCTGGTACCGGTTCGTGGTAGTGACAATGTATTTCAACGCCGGAATCATTCCATGGTTTATCACAATGATGAACCTGGGGCTTACGAATAATTTCTGGGGCTATATCTGGCCGGTCGTCGTGCAGCCCTTCTATATCGTATTGTGCAAGACCTTTGTGGAATCAACGCCAAAGGAGCTGCAGGAAGCTGCCGAGATCGACGGGGCAGGTACTCTGAAGATCTTTTTCAGGGTCATGCTGCCGGTTATCAAGCCGATACTTGCAACGATCGCGATATTCGCGGCAGTGGCGCAGTGGAACTCCTTCCAGGATACACTGCTGCTGATGACTGATAACAAGCTCCATACACTGCAGTTTGTACTGTATCAGTATATCAATCAGGCAAACTCACTCAAGGGATTGATTAATAACTCATCGGGAACAGTGGATATCGCTGCGAGCCTGGCAAAGGCGCAAACGGCTACGTCGGTTCGTATGACGGTCACGATCCTCGTAGTAACGCCTATTATCCTGGTATATCCGCTCTTCCAGAGGTTCTTTGTAAAAGGCATCATGATCGGTGCGGTAAAAGGCTAGAACGGAAATCTATTTGATGATGAACGATGAGGATTCGTACCTTCATCGTTGATTATAGAACTATCAAATATTAGAAGGAGGTCTATTTATGAGCTTCAAGAGGTTACTATCATTAGTGCTGGTATTATCGCTCGTGTTAACAGTAGCATTGACGGGCTGCGGCACTACAAGCGGAAGTAAGGATCCTGTGACACCACCGCCATCAGACAGTGGAACATCCACAGACAGCGGAACATCGACAGACAGCGGGGCGAGCAGCGGAGGAGATCAACCCATTTCGCATGACAAGCAGTTGACAATCGACTTTTATGACGTGGCAGCAAACTATCAGGGCTTACAGAGCGGCTGGTTTGACAAAGTAATAAAAGACAGATTCAATCTTGCTATCAACATACTGGCACCACAGGTGGCTGGCGATGCATTATACCAGACACGTCTGAGCTCTGGTAATCTGGGCGATATAGTTCTCCTTGAGCCAACTCAGTTTGTAGATTGCGTACAGAATGGAATCATCAAGGATATCTCTGCTGACATTTCCAAATATCCTAATCTGATGGAATACAAGACGCAGATCGATGTATACAATAATGGCATTCCTGGAAACAGCGGCAAGACCTATGGTATACCGGTACAGATGACGAATACATCCCCGACAGCCTATTCGCAGGATGTTATCTATTCAAGCCCGCAGCTTCGCTGGGATTTGTATCAGAAGATAGGCGCGCCTGAAATCAAAGATCTTAGTGGACTTCTGGATGCACTGGCAGAAATGCAGAAGGTCAATCCGAAGAATGCCGACGGAGATCCGACATACGCTATGACTCTGTGGCCTGACTGGGATAACGGCGACAATATGCTTGGTATAGCAAACGTTGTTCAGCTGACTACCTGGTATGGTGAAAAAATCAAGGGTTCAGTTGTATTAAAGCCCGACGGAACATTCTACAACCTGACTGACAAGACCGGTACCTACTACAAGATGCTTAAATTCTTGTTCGATGCACAGCAGAGAGGCCTTGTCGATCCCGACTCCAAGGATCAGGACTGGAATGCAGTATATCCGAAGATAACTGCGGGACGCGTAAACCTTATCTGGTACAGCTGGCAGGGCGGCTTCTGGAACACACAGGAAAGACTTGCTGATGGTTCGGCATTCATCTTTATTCCTGTAATGGATCAGAATTACTATGCTGATTCCGACACATACTACGGAAGCGGACGTGTTATTGGTATAGGCGCTGGTGTTGATGATGAGAAGTATGCCAGGATCATGGAGTTCCTTGACTGGTATGCAAGTCCGGACGGACTGGAATTCCAGCACATCGGTATCGAGGGCTTTAACTATGAAAGAGGCGCTGACGGCAAACTCACTATCAAGAATGAGAACGCTCTGATGGATAACCTGCCGGTTCCTGCAGAATTTGGCGGCGGCGGATACAACGACGGTAACAATGCAATCAACCAGTGGATCGTCGATGCTATCAGCACAAACCCGAAGACCGGAGAGCCTTACTCAAGGACATACTGGAGCACATACAAGGCTGCAACACAGACTCAGATGAAGAAGGACTGGGCTGCTAAGTTTGGTGCAGCTGAGCCTGCAGAATGGATGAAGAAGAACAACAAGCTGTCGGTAAGCCCGAACGTTAGTGTATCACTGCCGAGCGATACAAACGATATAGCTGTTTACCGTAATTCCTGCGGCGAAGTTATGCAAGAGTATTCCTGGAAGATGATCTTCTGCGGAAGCGAATCCAAGTTCAATGCTCTGTGGGATGAGATGGTAGAGCAGATGATAGGTAACGGATATGAAGATCTGGCTAAGTTTGATTTGGCAAAATGGCAGATCGAGCTGGATGCCAAGAAAGCTGCTATGAACTAAACCTATAATTTTATGTGGGAGGGAGTTGATCGGGGATCAATTCCCTCCTGTCTTGTTCACCCGTTTTTCTGAACATTTCTTTCGGGAAATGAGCTATTGATATATAATGGATAAGGGGCAAATGGCTTGCGCCGCCAGAGAATCACAGATCGAGGAGGATACAAAATGTACGACAATGCAGTGGCAATGATACCGGAGGGCTACAGGGATCCAGCCAGTACAGGGCTTCAGGGCGAAGTAGTCGAGGTATCATATCGGGTTGGGAATTATATTAATTCGCAGCGGCAGTTTGTGACGGACCGGGATATTTCTTCCAGGGAAGCGGGAAGAGAAACAGTCGATGGAGAAGCGATCACAAAGAAGTGCTGTGTTTATCTGCCGAAGGGATATGATAAAAATAAACCCACCGACAAGTACAATGTATTATACCTTCTCCATGGAGTCGGCGGCGGCCGTTACGAGTGGCTGAACGGCGGAGCGCCAAAGAATAGCAGAAATTATATAATTTGCAATATCCTCGACCACCTTATCGCAAACGGCGAGATACAACCAATGATAGTCGTTTTTTCCGATGGCAGAAGCACCCATGATTGGACTGATAGTACATTCAATACCAGAGGGACAAACATACTTGGATTTTATTACTTTGATTATGAACTGAGATATGATCTCATACCTTTTATTGAGTCTGAATTCAACACACTGGCAAATATAAAAGATACGACTCCCGAGGGAATCGCCTATAATCGTCTGCACAGAGCAATAGGCGGGCTGTCGATGGGCGGGATGCAGGTGACGAATCTGGTCCTCGGAGGATACAGGTGTGATTCGACTATGTATACCGGAACCAACAGCGACTGGAATAACGGGCTTGACAATACAGTGCACGCGCCCGGCATGCTGGATCTGTTCGCATATGCCGGTGCATTTTCCAACGCACCCACATCGAGCGGAGGAACCGTCCTGGGTAAAAGCATTGCATCCTGCGGACACAAGCTGAATCTGCTCTATATGTCCTGCGGAGATTTGGATGAGGTCGCATACAATATTGGTTACATAAAAGCTGTCAATGGACTTGAAAAGGCTGCCGGGACGAGCCTCGGCGATTTTTTCAAGGTAATCCTGAAAGGTGGAATACATGACTTTGCGGTATGGCACAACAGTGCATACAATTTTGCCCGTCTGATCTTTAATAATGATGACAAAGAGGATAATAATCTGTCGAATGTCATGAATATTACACTGGGCGGGACAATATAAAATCGTGTTGACTTTATTTACTATAAAAAGAACGGAGTGACCGTATATGCTTAGAACAGTAAGAGTTAAAAACGGAGTTATTCAGGGTATACAGGCTGCCGATCCCAGGATCACAGCATTCAAGGGGATACCGTTTGCAGCGCCGCCTGTGGGAGAAAACCGCTGGCGTGCTCCACAGCCTGCAAAGGATTGGGACGGCGTGCTGAAGGCATTTGACTTTGCACCCATATCCATGCAGCCTAAAATAGAAATCGATGAGAAAAACATATATACCAGGGAATGGTCAGTCGATCCGGATATCCCGATGGACGAGGACTGCCTCTATCTCAATGTATGGACGCCTGCAAACAGCGCCGACGAGAAACTGCCGGTGTATGTATGGTATTTCGGAGGAGGACTCCAGTGCGGAAACACAGCCGAAATGGAATTTGACGGCGAGCGCATAGCCCGCAGGGGAATCGTTGTAGTAACTGTCAATTACCGTCTCAATGTTTTCGGATTCCTGTGCCATCCTGAAATAACCGCTGAAGCACCGGAGGCACCGGCGAATTTCGGCCATCTGGACCAGCAGTTTGGTACAAGGTGGGTCAAGGAAAACATCGCAGCATTTGGAGGAGACCCAGACAACATTACGATAGGCGGACAGTCGGCCGGCGGCGGAAGCGTATTGAGTCAGCTCACATCACCTCAAAACGTTGGACTCTTCCAGAAGGCCATCATAATGAGCGGCATAATTGCGCTGCTCTACCCGGGGAACCGCACACCGCTTGTCAAACGCACACTCGGGGATGCTGAACGAGAGGGCGCCGAATTCTTCGAATTCCTGGGTGTCAAATCGCTGGCTGAAGCACGTAAGCTGGACGCAGAGTATATCCGTGACAAATCTTTGAAATACAAGGATTTCTGGAGCATGATATGGGGAACCGTCATTGATGACAAGTTCTGCGTTGGACATGCATATGATTTGTTTCTGAATAACAAGCGCCATATGGTGCCGGTCATGCTGGGCAATACATCCTCTGAGTTTTTCAGCATTCCCCAGGCAAAGACCATAGAGGAGTTCAAGAGTATGGCATCAGAAATGTTCGGTGAGCATGCCGAAGAATTCCTCTCACTTTGCAATGCAGAATCCGGAGACATAAAGGAAGTAATAAAGAATGCATCTGTAAGCGCACTGGAATACGGTATCCGCATTCTGGCTCAGGCCAATGATGACACAAAGACCGGAATACCGCTCTATTACTATAATTTCGACGCCGAAATTCCCGGCTGGGATAATCCCGGAACCTTCCACTCAGTGGATCTGTGGTTCTTCTTCGAAACGCTGGCTAAATGCTGGAGGCCTTTCGTAGGCAAGCATTATGATCTGGCGCGCCAGATGTGCAACTACTGGGCCAACTTTATCCGCTTCGGGGATCCCAATGGAAAGGATTCAACTGGAGAAGATATGCCACTGTGGGAACCTTACACTAAGCAGGCTCCATACGGCATGCTGTTTGGTGATAAGGCGGAGTTTCTTAAAGAACAGCCCAGCGAACTGATGAGGTTCCTCGTAAAGGAGTATTTCAGGAAGAATAGCTAAAGAAAGGACTAAAATCATGAGTCAGCCTGATCATACTGCAATATTGCCAAATGGCCAGATGTTTGAGTTTTGGGAAGTACCGCAAAAGTATGACCGGGAGATCCATGTGGATGCCCAGAATCCAAGCGCATCCGATGAGAATCCCGGCACCGTTTCAATGCCCTTTAAGACCATCAATGCCGCGGCACGGATCGCGGCTCCCGGAACAAGGGTGCTGATCCATGGGGGAACGTACCGTGAGACGGTCCAGCCTGCCATGGGAGGCCTGAGCCCGGAGAAAATGATAAGCTATGAAGCCTTTGACGGCCAGGAGGTATTGATAAAAGCCTCGGTGGAAGTCAAAGAATTCAAGCCCAGTACCGGATGGAGGATGGTCAGGGGCTTCGGTTCTGACAATCTGAATACTGATGGGGTCAGGATATATGAAATCGAACTGGATCCCGAGGATTTCAAGGGCTATAATCCGTTCTGCGCCGTGAACATCCTGCACGACAGGCTGTTTATCGAGTATGACAAGACGGATATGACGACCTACCTGAACAGAAGAGGTATGGTGTTTGTCGACGGCAGGCCGATGAAGCAGATGCCGCTGTACTATATGCTTTCCGAAAATGAGAATTCCTACTGGGTCGAGGCCAACGGACAGAAGGTGCATATCCGCCTGAGCGGAGACGATGATCCGAAGAACCATGTCATCGAGCTTACGAGCCGCGAACAATGCTTTGCCCCAAAGGTTCCGTTCCTTTCCTATATAAAGGTAAAGGGACTGACCATGGCCCACGCGGCCACCGGCGCTCCGGTCCCGCAGCGCGGATCGCTTTCCTGCTACCGCGGGCACCACTGGATCATTGAGGACTGTACTATAGACTGGTCCAATGGTACCGGAATAGACTGCGGAAACGAATGCTGGCATCATCCCTGGACGGAGGAGCAGATCATCGGAAACACGATCATCCGGCGCAATACGATCAAGGATGTCGGTGTGTGCGGTATTGCCGGTCTGTTCGTAAAGAGGATGCTTATCGAGGACAACCTGATCGTAGGTACCGGCTGGCAGAGGATGGAGCTTTCCTGGGAAGCGGGGGGCATAAAGGTGCACAATTCGGTTAACTCCCTGATCAGGCGCAACATCATAAAGGAGTGCTACGGCTGCGACGCATTATGGATGGATGTGGGCAACCACAACAACCGTGTCACATCCAACCTGTTCCTTGACGGTATAAACTCCAGGGAGCACATATTCATCGAATGCACCCGGGATGATGAAAATCTCATAGACAATAATATCATCTGGAATGTGGAAGGAAGATACGACAAGAGCGCAGTTAAGCCAGAGCCCGGCTCTTCCGGCTGGTACAAGAACACTGAGCTTAATACCACCAACGGTTACGGCATCTATCTTGAGGGCACCGACAGGCTGAGGATTGTCAACAACCTGATCGGCAAGTGCAACAAGGCCGGCTACTTTGCAAAGGTAGTGGCCTTCAGGCTGATGCCCAAGCGCGGCGGTACATCAAGAGAAAATAAATTCTTCAACAATCTGTTTTATAAATGCGGTGAAGCTGCAATCATATTGCCAAACGAGCACAACGCGGCCGAGGGGAATGCATATGCGAAGATGCCTCCCGGATACCTCAGGGTAATGTATCCCGAGCCGGAGATGTGTCTGGATCTTCCCACATGGCAGGAGTTCTGCGGGTTCGATACCACAGGCTGCAGCTGCGATCTGGAGATCGACATCAACAGCGACGACCTGACCATGGAAATCCATTACAAAAATGCTCTGCCGAATGTAGCATCTGACAAGAAAGTCAACACCGACTACTTCGGAAAGGCAGCCGCGGATCTGCGGCCGGCCGGCCCCTTCGCAACCCTGCCGGGCGAACGGCTCCGCCTCTCCATAGACCCCCGTAAGCTTGGGGGTCAGGCTTGAAATATTCCTTTATTCTTAGGAATAGGGGAATGGGGGTCAGGCTTGAAATATTCCTTTATTCTTGGATTAGAGGGTTGGGCTTGAGTAAGTCCTTTGTTTTATAATATACTGAGAATAGAAAGAGATAGTTGTCAAGCTATCTCTTTCTACAATTCAAGCCTGATACCATATAAACTTACATATAAACATAAGGAGGCTATATGCTGAAAAAGGCAAAAGTTACAGTACATCCGGATTACAAGATCGGTAAGGTCGAAAAGCGCCTTTTTGGTGCATTTCTCGAATCGATAGGCAATACGGTCTACGGAGGCATTTATAACCCAAAGCATCCAACGGCGGACGATCTGGGTTTCAGACAGGATGTACTCGATGCAGTCAGGGAGTTTGATCTGCCTGCAATTCGTTTACCCGGAGGTAACTGGGTTTCCGGCTGGGACTGGAAGGAGTCGATCGGACCGCGTGAAAACCGGAAAGCACAGCTTGATCTTGCATGGTTTAAAATAGAGCCCAATACCGTTGGGCATGACGAATATCTGGAATGGGCAATGCGTGCCAGCACAGAGCCGATGTACACCATAAACCTCGGCACTGAAGATATGAAAAGTGCAGCGCATCTGGTGGAGTATTCCAGATACGCGGGCGGTACATACTGGTCGGATTTGAGGAAGAAATACGGCCATCCCGATCCATACCCCATAAAGACATGGTATCTGGGCAATGAAATGGATGGTCATTGGCAAATCGGCTCATGGGAAAAAGATCCTGTCGGTTTTGGTATCCGCACACATGAAATCTCCAAGATGATCAAATGGATCGACAATACTGCGGAAACTGTTTTTGCAGGCACTTCAGACCATCACAAGCATTTCCCGGAATGGGAAATGGCAGCCCTTGAGCAGTGCTATGAATCCGTTGACTATATTTCTCTGCATCATTATCATTCGGCGCCGGAAGGTGATATTGCCAACTTACTCAATGTTTCATCGGTTTTTGAGGATTACATAAAGACAACCATCGCAACCTGTGATTATCTGCAGGCAAAGATGCGCACGCCCAAGAAAATGTACATCTCCTTTGACGAGTATGGAGCGCATTTTGGAAGGCAGGGAGAGGTTCTGTTCGGGCGCAGAGGCTGGCAGGATGTCACCAAGGATTATCATCAGTTCATGCCAAGGGAAAACACCTTTGCCGTAGTCGATCCTGAGAATTATGAGGAAAGAAAGTGGATGTTCAAATCCTCCCAGATGCTGGACGCTTTGGCTCTTTCATCAGTGCTGCTCACATTCCTGCGCCATGCAGACCGCATCAAGATAGGCTGTATGACCGGCGGTCTCCGTTTCGCTATTGCCTTTGACGGCAAGCATGTCTGGAAGAACGCAGCATATTATCCATTCTATCAAATGAATATGCTGACACGCGGCGGCACGTCGATCGTGGCTGCTGTTGACGGCCCGACCTTTAATACGGAGCAATTTGCCCTGACTGGTTCATGCCAGAGCTATGCGTATGAAAATGTTCAGGCAGTAGAGTCAGCGGCTGTTTATAATGAGGAAAAGGATGAAGTAGTAATCTTTTTGATCAACCGTTCGGCGGAGGACGACATAGAGATCGATCTGGATGCCAGGGGATTTGAGGGTTATAAGCTTGTTGAGCATATGGAAATGTACACGGATGATTTGCAAAAGGGCAACAGCTATGAGGCTCAGGATGTGCTCATACCTACAGCAAATACTGACACAAAGATAGAAAACGGCAAGGTATCTGCTGTTGCAAGAAAGCTTTCGTGGAATGTCATTCGTCTGAGGAAGGCTTAAAATACGTGGGGTTTCATATGCCAGGGTATGACTCATATTTCGTGGAAATTCATCCGTCTGTATCAGGTTTGAAATGGAGGAGAGTATAATGAATTACATTGTAAAAAAGACCGGGAGCGATTTGAACCCCGGGACAGCGGCTCAGCCGTTTTTGACTATCAGTAAGGCGGCATATATCGCAAGGCCGGGAGATACAATTACTGTCCATGAAGGTGTATACCGTGAATGGGTAAGTCCCAAATGCGGCGGAACTTCCGCCCAGCCGATAGTCTACCAGGCTGCCGAGGGCGAGAATGTCACTATTACCGGCGCCGAGGTAATCACGGACTGGGTGAAGGACGGAGAAATATGGAAAACGGTTATTGACAACAAGTTTTTTGGCGATTTTAACCCGTACAGCGAAGCTTTGTTCGGGGACTGGCTTTTTACCAGGGACAGAGTTTTTCATCTGGGAGATGTCTATCTGGATGGACACTCAATGTATGAGGCAGTCTCTGTAGAAACAGTGCGCGAGCCCAAAAAGTCGACGACTTCTTTTGAACCGGAGTTTTCCATATATGCATGGTATGCTGAAGTGGATGATCGCAAAACCACCATCTATGCCAACTTCCAGGGGGAAGACCCGACAAAGGGAAATGTTGAGATAAACGTGCGCCGTTTCTGCTTCTGGCCAGCCAATCCGGGCCGCAACTATATTACAGTTCGTGGTTTCACAATGAAACAGGCTGCTACCCAGTGGGCGCCGCCGACCGCTTTGCAGGAGGGTCTGATCGGTCCTCACTGGAGCAAGGGCTGGACTATTGAAAACAATACCATAAGCGATTCGCGGTGCAGCGGAATAAGTATTGGCAAAGAGGAGAGCACTGGGCAGAACGAATGGATGACGCTACATACGAAAATGGGTCATCAGCGTGAGCAGGAAGTTATCTTCAGGGCAATCAACAATGGCTGGAACAAGGACAATATCGGCGGCCACATCGTTCGCGGCAACCATATATACAACTGCGGGCAGGCAGGTATTGTCGGACATCTCGGATGTGTCTTCAGCCTGGTAGAAAACAATCATATCCACCACATAAGGCACAAGAGAGAATTCGAGGGTGCAGAGGTCGGCGGGATCAAGCTCCATGCCGCCATCGATACAATAATCAGAAACAATGTGATCCACGATTCCTTCAGGGGCATCTGGCTGGATTGGCAGGCACAGGGGACACGTGTCTGCAATAATGTTCTGTTTGGCAACGACAGCGAGGATGTATTGGTTGAAGTGAGTCATGGGCCCACGATGCTAGACCATAACATCATGCTCTCCGGCCATGCGTTTAAAACCCTCAGCCACAGCTGCGCCCTTGTTCACAACCTCATTGCCGGTACAATATCCACCGGAAAGGAATTGAACAGGCACACTCCCTACCATGTCCCACACAGCACCTCGATCGCCGGAATGAACAGATTTACAGGCGGTGACGATCGCTATTACAATAACATCTTCCTCCGCGGAAAAGGCGACACACGCTCGGATGAGCCGTATCAGGAAAGCTTTTTCGGCAATGACATTTTAAAACCCGAAGATATTACACCATTCTCCGGCGCATTTTTGTCATATCCCGTCGGAACAGCCGTCTACAATAATTGCCCCGGCCCGGAGGATGAGAAGCCCTGGGAGAAGATCCGAAGGTTCTTTGCGGGCGAGATCAAGGATGACGAAGAGGCAAAGCCGTCATATGCGAGTCTCTCAAATCCCGATCCCCTTGCCGTTTATATTGAAAACAATGTTTACTTCAACAGAGCGCTTTCGTACAAAAAGGAAAAGGGAGCGAAATTGTTCGAGGATTCAGGGATCGAATACATAATCGACAGGGAAAACAAAAAGGTTGTCATTACCATAACAAAACCCGAATTGCTTGTCGAAAATGCCCCCGATATCATCACCACAAGCATACTTGGAGCCGGATTCCAGACCGAGCAGCTCTTCGAACAACCTGACAGAACGCCATACTGCTTCGACACCGACTTCTTCGGGAAACCCCGCGGCAAAAACGCCGTTCCCGGACCATTCCAGGTAACCGGCAAAGCCAAATACGAGTTTTCATTTGGGGGTCAGGCTTGAAAAATTCCTTTATTTTTTATTGAGGCACTGATGAGGCGCCTGCAAAATCCAAGGAAACGGTGATTGCACATATCCGTTTCCTTTTTTATTGCGGTTATTGTGGGGTCAGGCTTGAAAAATTCCCTTATTATCAAAAAAATGGATTGATAAGGCTTGTTGTATGTCCACATATATGATAAAATGTAAAAATGTGGGGGTGATGTTATGCCAAGAACTACTCGAATGGAATATAAAGGAGCATTATATCATGTCATGTGCCGGGGAAATAATGGTGAACATATCCTGGTAGAAGAAGAAAAAGAGAAATATGTTAAATACATATTAAAATATAAGGAGAAATATAAGTTCGATATCTATGCTTATTGCATAATGAGCAATCATGTACATCTCCTGCTTGAGACCGGAGAAGTGCCCCTATCAAGGATAATGCAGGGGATTCAACAGAGCTTCACACAGTACTATAATAAAAAATACAACAGAACAGGACATGTTTTTCAACAGAGGTATAAAGCGCTGTTATGTAATAAGGAAAGCTATTTATGGCAGCTCATTAAATACATACACAAAAATCCGGTTGAAGCCGGTTTTCAGCAAGGCTTAAATTATGAATGGAGCAGTCACAAGAGCTATTTATCGGGAAAAAGCGATCCACTGGTAGATGTAAAGTATATTCTGGGGATGCTGTCCACGAATCCTGCAGTGGCACAAAAAGAGTATTTACGACTAATGAGAATTGAACCGGAAGAGATTTCGTTTGAAGAATACCTTACTGTTTTACAAAAAGAAAGTATACAGCTAAATGACAGTATACAGCCAACTGACAGCACAATGACAAAGGAAGTGGACAGTAAAGAAATCAAATTCGACGATATAATTGGCGAAGTATCTAAAGAATCTGATATAGCCGTCGAGGATATACTGCGCAGGTCCAAGATACAAAAATATTCTGATGCCAGAAAGGCAATAGTCCGATTATGCGACAAATTTTGTGATATATCTAGAAAAGATTTAGCAGAAAAACTAAATCTGCAGCCATCGATGATATCGAAAATTTTGAGTGGGGAAATCCGAGGTACCCAGTTGGTTGACGAATTAGTGCGCAGGTTTGAAGAGCGTTTCAGTTTTGAGTCTGAATAAAGGAATTTTTCAAGCCTGACCCCGTGCCCTCCGAGACGAAGTAACGCACCTTTTCCTCCTGCGTGAGCTCGGTATCCTCAAGCAGCGCTTTTGCTATGCTTAATGCCTCTTGTGAGCTGTACAGTTTATATTTAATGAAATAGGTTTTGTAATCAGGTTCTTTGGTATTGTCGCTATTTTCAGCAATGATCAGACTGTCGCTGTCCGGAGTAAAAGCTAAACCTACGATATGACCAGCGGCTGGAGGGATCTCTGTTTTCGTTCCGCTGTTTATATCCCAGAGGCGACAGAATTTCTCACCGAGGGTGTGTATTGCAACAAACCTTCCATTACTGCTGAAGGCTATCTGGCCGATATAGTTGGTGCTTTCTGTTGTTCTGAATAAGGATTTTCCTGTCTTGAGGTCAAAACATTCATAAACGAAATTACCTGCCGAAATGTTCCCGGCGCCTTCCTGTCTGCTCGTGTATACAACAGCCAGATCGCCTGATAAGCTGAAATAAACATAGGATTCCCTCCAGCCATTATCATTTTCTACGGAGACGATGGTCCTGCCGGAAGTGACTTCCCTGATCACAACGTTGTCATTCGTATTCTCCGCAGCATAAATAGTTTGGCTGTCCCTTCCGATCAGGTAGTTGGGGTATTTACCCCTTATGCTATAGTGCACTTGTGAATAATCGATGGTACTGAAAACGTACATATCCCAGGTCTTATTGTCATTTATTTTGCAGACGATCAGCTTTTTTTCATCGGGAGTGAAATTTACATCTGACCTTCTTGATCCCGAGTACGGAATCTCCCAGCGATGGAGCACTTTGCGGGTTGCCATATCGGACAGTTCTATCGCTATATTGTGAGAAGAATTGTCTATATATGAAACTGCCATAAGGCTCTCATCTGCGTTCATACATGCGGAAGTAACTATTCCGTTTATATTGAATACAGTTCCGGGAGCACCGGTGTAAGTGCCGCCGGCAGTCCTGTCGGGGATCGTGACGGTTTTCTCGCTGGTTACCGGCTTTTTGCTCAGACCAAAAGCTGTATTTTGCTCGACCGTATCAATATACGGTGTCCCGTATCTTACAGAGCCGTTGCTGATGTTATATGCCTTATATTTAGGGTCAATCCACCACCCATCCTCCATCAACTTTGCATACATATTGATCCCGTCGGTGCCGTAGTAGCGCGTGTTTTCGATCGCGATCTGACTTTTGCCCTCGGGATCGATATTCCAGACTCTCGCAGTTTTATCCAGTGATATGCTGACGATTTTTTTCTGATCCGGCGTTAAGACAGCCTGATGCACATAACCTTCATGATGGTATGTATCCAGGTTCACACCGCTTTGTGTGTCCCATCTTTTTACATTGCCGGAGTAGGATGAGGTGAAGAAACTGCTGGCATCCCTGCTGAAGACGATATTTGATAAAATTGCAGTCTTGCTGTTTTCTCCTGACGAAGGATCGTTATAGGTCGGACCTTCGTGCACTACCTGCCGTATTATATTGCCGGTGCCGGCGTCGCCAATGATGACGGTACCTTTCGATAAGCCCAGAGCCAGATACTTCCCATTATCCGAAAAGGCCATGGAGGATATGGAATCTGTTCTGATTTTAAACACTGAGGTATTTGCAAGGCTGTTTGTATCATAGATCTCCGCCAGCCACATGCCGCTAGTTTGCATACTAAACGCTATCTTGCCGGAATTACCGCTGTATATGACGTGCACGGGTTTCCCGGACACTAGAGTCGTACCTTTGACCTTCCACTTGGTCATGTCGGACAGGCTCGAGTTTGTGTCAAACAAAGTCACTGTGTAATCGGAAAGTTTTGAAGGATGATACTCAATTGCAAACTTCTCATCAGGGCTGAACAGGATTTCTGCGGTCATATCCTTTGCTATGGTCCTGCCGCTCTTTACATGGAGCAGAGTCCGGCTGCCGGAATTTTGAAGGATGAGGACATTCCCTTTGGGACTGAGGTAACAGCTGTAGAAATTGCCGTATATGTTTATTGTATTAATGAGCTTGCCTGTGTTAACGTCGTATATCCGTGCGACATAGCTGCTATTGCTGCCGGCGGTCCCATCTGATTCTATCGCATCGATCACTGCGATAGTATTCCCGTCATCACTCACGCATGAATTATTCCTGTTGCTCCTCAGATCTTTGAAGGTTTCCGCTTCCTTGCCGCTGGAAATCTTCCACACCCTTATTGAGTTATATTCTGAGGAAGTCTTTGTAACAATATATTCTCCATTGGAACTGACTGCAACACTATCAGGCAGATTATCCAACTGCAGTATACTGCGCGAAGGTCGGATGTCGGCAAGCGCCTTGGTCAGCGCACTCATCGCTTCCATCACAAAAGGTCTGTCGGGTTTGGTGATATCTTTGGGCAGCGCGGCAAGAGCCAGCCTGATGGCAAGGGTCCTGTTGCCTGATGCGAGTTCTTCATCGGATAGGCCCGCAAGATACCGGGACTGGTTTTCGAGAGCGGTATCCCGTTGTTCTTTTGCCGCTTTTTCATTCTTTTTGGCAAGAAGCATGGAGGCTGTTGCTTTTTCCTCATTTTGCAAGGCCAGCGTCTCATTATCCAGAGCCAGTTTCTCATTTGACTGAGCAAGTGCTTTCTGTCTTTGCGCCTCATCCAGATTATCCAGTGCGGTCTTTTCATTCAGCGCTGCAAGTCTGGCATTTTCTTCGGCGGCTTTTTGCTGTCTGACTGCCTCAGTTTCGTTTTCTAATGCTATTTTCCGCTGTTGCTCCGTCAAAGAGATCTGATCTGTCAACTTTCCATTCAATTGGGTCAGTTGATGGTTGCTGTTCTCGATTTTGTATATGTATACCGAGGTCATCACTATGGCGAGAAGTACAAAAGCCCCGGTCAACCTGACGGTCCTTGCGTTTCTCCTGTACATGAGCTGCAGCCGCCTTGTAAAGCCCGGCTTTTTATATTCGATAGGCAGGTCTTCAAGATAGCGAAGGATATCCTCTTTCAACTGGTGTGCGGTCTGATATCTGTCTCCGGGCTCATTTTCCAGACATCCCATCAGGATCGTCGAGATCTCCCAGGATAGGCTGCTGTTTAGCTGCAACGGACTTGCCGGCCTCTCTCCGCGCATTTTCATTGTGCTTGCTGTAGCGATGGACACGGCATCATTGTTGTGATCATAGAGGCGTTTGTGTGTAAAAAGCTCATAGAAGGTCCCGCCAAGAGAGTAAATGTCGCTTCTTGGTCCCAGTTCGTTTTTAGCCCGCTCATAATCCAGCTGCTCGGGAGACATGTATGGCTCGGAACCAAGCATTTTTCCATGGGAAGTAACAACCGTCCTGTTGTCGTACTGCGTCCTGGAAATACCGAAGTCCATCAGCTTGACCGTCCCGCTTTCGGTCACCATAATGTTTTTAGGGGTGATGTCACGATGAATCAGATTTGCATTATGTATCAGCTCAAGAGCTCCCGCAGCTTCGCAGAACCATTTGGCAAGCTCCTTCTCCGCCACGCTCATTTTATTGTCAAGAAGATCCTTGTACATATCGTCAAGGTTCTTTCCCTCGATCCACTCCATCGTTATGTATGTGAGCACGCTTCCGTGATTCTTCCGGAACTCCCGGAACCACTCTTCCTCAGACAGGTCATAAAGCTGTGATTTTCTCCAGGGCTGCTCATTATACTCGAATATCCGCGCGATATTTGGGTGATCGAACATGGAAAGATACTCGGCTTCATGCAGGAATCTCAGTTTGTCCGAGTCGGACAGGCCTGTTTTCAGTACCTTGATCGCGACCTTTCTGCCGGTACTGAGCTGGATTCCCTTATATACATCCGCAAAACCTCCCTCGCCGGCTTTTTCGCCGACAATGTAGCCGCCAAGGATGAAGCCCTTTACCTCCTCAGGCGACAGCCTGCCCAGCAGCCTGTTGAAATTGGCTTCCTGCAGCTCTTCCTCTCCGAGAAGCTTTTTGAACCCAAGCAGAACTTTGCCTGCTCTGTCCCTGTCAACTTTGTTTTTGCCGCTAATGGAAACATAATGAACAATGCTTTCGCTCTTATCTGTGCTGATCCCGTTGTAGCACCAGAACTCTCCCGACTCCTCAAACAGCCATGGATCACAGGCGGAGAGGGATGAATCATACCGGGCGAATGTTGAGCCGGCATACCATTGGAGCAGGTACGACAGCACATGTGCCGTATCTTCCCACCATGCCGCGTCCTGGATATTGTCATGGGCGATCCTGTTTCTGAAGAAAATAGGAATGGCAAACAGCTCCCGGGCCTTCACGATGGAAGCGCGTTTATGCGAAACGCTCAGGTAACCCGTCGTTTCGAGTATTTCCATAATGCGTTTATCTTCGATGGCAACGGAAAGCTCCATATCATCTGCGACGGACGCGAGTCCTCTACATCTGCCTATGGATTCTCTCTCAGCCAGCGTGCCTGTATTCAGGATACTGCGGCGTGCCTTCAGAAGGCCGAGCAGCAGACCGTTCCAGCACCCCCATGACGGCCTTTGCAGAGCTGCGATCTCGGGATACATGGATTTCATACGGATCTCACTGTCCGCGGCTTCTCCCAGCAGTGAAAGGACCATTTTCCGAAAGCCGCATTCCAGTATGCCCAGGGCTTCCGATACGAATTCCTGAGCCGGGAGGTAGGACTTTTTCTCCAATAATGCCGTGATTTGATTGTTCATATTTCTCCTCCAGCTAAGTCAGGCTCGGGGTCAGGCTTGAGTTACCTCCGTGAGTTACCTCCGGGGTCAGGCTTGAGAAATTCCCTAATTATTACTAATTCTTATAATAAGGGAATTTCTCAAGCCTGACCCCGCTTTTAGATTATGCCAAAGCCGGTCAATACGCCGGAAAGGATGACGCAGATGACAACTGCCGCTGCCTGGACCTTGAGCGCGCTCAAGCCAAAATAGCTCTTGACCTTCCATGCATCCTTCTGTATTTTCCCCGGCTGCTGAGTCTTGTCTTCGACAAGGGGCCCGGCATTGCTGGATTGGGGTGATGCCTGGTTGCACAGGGTGGATACGATTATGATGCTTTCGAGGATCCAGCGCTTGACCTGCTCATTGTTCAAAACAGGGATCTTTGCGGAAAGTATGCCGAAAACGATCCAGCCGATGCTGAAGGCGCCGAAGTTCGAGCCGAGGATCCAGCCGATAAAAGCCACGACAGCAAGGATCGCAAGGCCGCCGGCAAGGACGATCAGTCCGTCTGTCCCGAAAATATTTATGCTGACAGGAGCTGCCGCCGCAGAAGCATCGCCTGCGGCAGAGCCCACACACAACTTGATCATGTCACGGAAGGACAGTATGGTAGTAACCAGTATAATAAGGGAGATAACGGATTTGATCCCCTTGTCTCCGAGAATTATATCCTTCATTTCAAGGATGGTATTGCCGCCGCCCTGTACCAGCCTGTTTGCAACCATCAGCCTTCTGGTTATGATCACCGCTGCAACGATGGCTGCAACTATGATAACAAAGATAAGCGAGATCCCAAGGTTGATATAGTCGGAGGAGGAAAATGCGCCTCCGCCGGCGGCCGTCATATTTGCCGAACCGATATATGAAATGGCTCCGGGGAGGGTGAATGCCAGGAATGCGACGATCAGGCCAAGATAGATCAGAAAATGTCTTCCCGCCAATGGATGCCTGTCAGGCGCTTTCTCAGGTTCAGCCGGGGACAGGCTTTCTCCCTTTGAGATAAGATGATATCCGTGTACAAAGGAAAAGAACGCATATATCACTACGGCTATGGGAAGATTGACCGTAACATCCTTTGCCAGCCCCATAAAGAAAAGCCACCAGGGGGATTTCATGAAGAAAAACACGAGCAGACAGCCCGATACGCACATGCAGAGAATGCCCGCATTTTTATACGAGGATTCTTCCGAAGACTTCTTCCTGCCGGATCTGAACATGGCGGAGAAGGTCTGGGCGGCAACCACCGAAGAAACAAACAAGAGGATATTCTGCAGCAGGAACACTACTGCGGCCAAAAAGCGAGATTTTTTTCCGAGCTTTTGTATGAAGCCCTGCAGTCTTGAAAACAGGCAGAATACCGATGCCTGATGTTCAAGGTCCGCATACCTTTCAGGCTCGATATCCCGGTTTGTCTGCTTGAGTGCATCCAGAATATCGTTGCGTGATATGGCTGCGATCACAGCTCCGGATACGGCCATCATGAATATGGACGTTGAACTGGATTGCTTATACAGAAATTCAGTGTATTGTGACAGAGGGATCCCCATTATGAAGCTTCCAAGGACGCCGCATATTAGAAATGAAAAGTCGGTGGGGATCTTCAAAAACGATACTCCAACGATCAGGAGCAGGGCCAGTGCCGCTTTGATCTGCGGGGCTGCAGCAATAAACCCCAGATTGTTGAAAGCGCTGAAGCCGAAAATGAACACAGCAACTGCAATCGTGTAATAAAGTAATGTTTTTATCGTTGTCCTGGTGTCGGTTGAATTAAGCATTTGTCATCCTCCCATTGCATCCAGCCCTAGTATGGAATCATATAAATCAATTGAAGTGCCTTTTTGCCCGAAGCAGAATGCTTAAGGCAGTCATCCAGGAATCCTTCACAGCTATCAGACCATCTGCTGTATAAAGGTGAACCACTGATGATTTTTTTGTAATGTTCTATTTCCTTTCGGGACTCATCCCCTTCAAGGCTGCTGAGGCAGCAGCTTCGCGAGATGATATATTTTAATGCGATCAGATCCATGATGCCTTTTGCTTCATGAGCTCCATTGCCGAGGCCGAAAAATTCCGCGGCTCTCTTAGTAAGAGTATCAGTATCAATGTTCTCCAGAAGAACCCCGGGTGCCATCAGCAAATATCCCGAAGCCAGATAGGTCACGTATTGATGTGAATTTTTCTCAAGCAAATTCCCGAGACAGCTCCAGTCGAGGCCGATCCTGCGGTAGATTTCCAAAGCCCTTTCTTCCCCTTCCAGAACATACCCCAGTATGACGATATTTATCGAGAACATGACATCGAATACGTTTATTTCTTCTCTATCCGCGAACCGTCCTGCGAACAGCCCAGCCAGCTCATCTATCTCACTTCGGAAGGCTTCTCCGGAGCTGCCGGGAAGTGACAAGCTATTCACGATCTCTGTCAGACGGCATTGTACGAAATAGTTGATATCCCTGTTCCTTTCATCCGGGTGGGCATATTCCACCGCCTTGTTGAAGAAATTAAGAGCCTCATGACAGGCAGAGGGATCATTTTCCATGCACCCTCTTTTGTACAGGGTAAGCAGTCCGACGGTACCTGACATTGCCCCGATCTCCTGATCTCTTTTGAATTCCCACAGGAGGCTTGCAGGAGCGACTGACAGCTCCAGTATTCTGCGTTTCAGATATTCGGCCCATTTTTCGATCTCATTTCCTATTTCCGCCTTTTTCGCCGGATCCGTTTCGGTCAGATACATATCCAACAGTGCAACAGAGTACTGGTTCGGGATCCTGCAGGTCAGATGATAGTAGAGGAAGGTGTTTCCGTCCTTCATCTGTTGCAGATCCTTTTCCGACACGTATTTATATCTGACCGCACCGCCATCTTCCGGAGCAGCAGCATCCATCAGCCTGTTCAAAACGATCTGATAGCTTTCGGGGTGCCCGGCATGTATGAAATAGGCACAGGCAGATGTCAGGGCGCCTATGATCTCGGCCCTGTACAGAGGCTTGTCCGACAGGCGCTCCAGCTTCAGCACATCTACAAGGAATTCGACATCCTGTGGGTCGAGTGAAAACCGGTAACCTGCGCCGTCTGCCCTGTAAAAGCTGAAAACCTTTTGAATGGCGTTCCTTCGGTTGATCTGCTCAAGCCTGGAGGTATCCATGTCCTCAACGATCTGCAGGTACTTTGATATGATAACTTCCGGACTTGTTGACCTCAAAGCCTCCTGTATGAATACATCATCAAGGCTGAACGTATTTTCCGTAATCACGGGGTATTCCACGAAACAATAACCGGTATCGCGGATATTGAACAGCTGCCTGTATGAGGTGGTGATACCCAGCACGTCCCATCGGTGATGCTTTACTGTGGTCATTTCAACGATGTTCTTCTTCAGACCCCTGATCCTCTCAAGATGACTGTTTGCGTTTTTGTCATTAAGCAGCAGTCTGACGGGATGAGATTCATACGATATGGCCTTGCTTTCGCTTGAGAAGAATACAAAGCGGGCATCATACTCCAGTAAAAACACCAGATCATCCTGCTTCATCCCTTTTGGATCAAGCAGAAATACGATACTGCCTTCCTGAAACTCATCAACCGGTTGAAAAAACTCATGAAAAACCTTTACCGGGATGGATAGGTTACCCTCAGGCAGAAAATCTCCGGTCAAATCTCTGATCATAAATAATGCTCCCCATTGCAGTAAAATTGAGTATTGTTTTTTGTCCACTAATAATGTAATTATATCTAATGTTACGAAAATGTTCCATAAAAATAATGGGCAAAAGTAGAAATTCTTGCGAAGAAATCTTTATAGTACATATAGCAACCAATATGATAGATATCGTTATTTGCATCGGTATCTAATTCTGGCTATAATTAGATTAACGGGGTCAGGCTTGAAATATTCCTTTATTCCCCTGGGTAATAAAGGAATATTTCAAGCCTGACCCCGATACAGGAGGTGAATATGACAAGGATATTGCTTGTGGAGGATGATAGGAGCATAGTTGATAATCTGACGGAGTTTCTTAGAAGCGAGGGCTTTACGGTGGACGCTGTCAGAGGGCAGGCTGATGCGATAAAAAGAATCGAGAGCGATTCATATGACTTGCTGCTTGTGGACATATCACTGGCGGATGGAAATGGATTTGCCGTATGCGCGGCTGCAAAGGCAAATACGGATGTTCCTGTGATCTTTCTCACCGCATCCGGTGATGAGTACAGTGTTGTTACCGGCCTGGATATGGGGGCCGACGACTATATAGGAAAGCCCTTCAGGCCCAGGGAGTTGGTCTCGCGCATAAAAAATGTCCTGCGGCGTACTGGTAGAGTACAGTCTGTCATGGAGCTCAACGGCATACGGGTGGATACGGTAAAAGGGACGGTGACGAAGGACGGCGCAGAAATCTTTTTATCGGCACTCGAATACCGTCTATTATTGATATTTTTCAACAACAAGGGTGTGGTACTCTCGAGGAGCAAGCTTCTGGAGGAAATCTGGGATATTGCAGGAGAGTTTGTGAACGATAATACGCTGACTGTATACATAAAGAGGCTCAGGGAGAAGATCGGCGACGACCCGCAGAATCCTTCCTTTATCAAGACAGTCCGAGGTATCGGGTATAAGGTGGGTGAATAGATGGACTTTCTAAAGAACCCGCTGGTCAGGAAAAACACGCTGCTGCATCTTATTATTGGCGCTGTGGCAGCTGTCATTGGTTTTATTATTGGAGGACCGGCCTGCGGTATCCTGGTGATATGCCTGAGCCTGGCCTATACCGCTATATACATACTTTCGGACCGAAAGCGATATAAGATAATTGCCGACCTCTGCGGTGACATAGACAGGATACTTCACCGTCAGGAAACCTTTGATTTGAATGAATACGCAGAAGGGGAGCTGGCGATACTCAGCAGTGAAATATACAAGATGACCGTTCGAATGCGGGAGCAGGCAGAGCTTCTGAAGAAGGACAAGCAGTTCCTTGCCGATTCCATGGCGGACCTTTCCCATCAAATTAGGACACCGCTCACTTCCGTCAACCTGATCGTCGCGTTGCTGCAAAAGCCTGATTTAACTGATGAGCGACGCCATGAGCTTACGCAGGATATGATGAAGCTGCTCGGGCATATCGAGCGCCTTGTAAACGTTGTGCTGAAGCTATCCAAGCTTGACGCCGGGACAGTTGAATTTCAATGTGAGAGAGTTTCTGTGGCAGAGCTGGTCAATAAAGCTGCAGAGCCTCTTGCAATACCGATGGAACTGAGAAACCAGCAATTGCGTATAAATATTGATGACAGCGTGTACTTTTCAGGCGATCTTGCCTGGACTGCCGAAGCAATAGAAAATATTCTCAAGAACTGCATGGAGCATACACCTGAAGGCGGAACTATTGGCATCGATGTATCTGAGACTGCTCTATTTACTGAAATAATCATTTCTGACAGCGGCAGCGGGATAGATAAGGACGATCTGCCGCATTTATTCGAGCGCTTCTACCGGGGCAAAAATTCTTCAAGCCAGAATTATGGGATCGGATTGGCTCTTGCCCGCATGATCATATCGGAGCAAAACGGCACGGTCAAGGCAGGGAATATAAAGGGTGGCGGGGCAAAATTCACTGTAAGGTTTTATAAAAGCATAGTCTAAAAGTTTCAATAAAAGCATAGTCCAGGTGACGTTTTTGTCATAATAAAGTCACTGCACTGTCACCTGTCCGCGGTATGATGTATCCATGGACACTAAAGAGGCGATTATTATCTCACGCCTCGTTGAAACCCGCAGAGGCAGGAAATAAGGAGGACAAAATGGATATATTAAAAATCGAGTACCTGACAAAAACCTATGGGTCGTCTGACAATATGGTAAAAGCGCTTGACGGTGTAAAATTTTCTGTTAAAAAGGGAGAGTTCGTTGCCATAATCGGACCCTCGGGCTCGGGCAAATCAACTCTTTTGCACATACTCGGCGGAGTGGATAAGCCCACATCCGGAAAGGTATACATGGACGGACATGATGTCTACGCCCAGGATGACGAGCAGCTTGCGATTTTCCGCCGCAGGCAGGTGGGCCTGATTTATCAGTTCTACAATCTCATTCCCGTTTTGGATGTCACCGAGAACATCACTCTTCCGGTCCTTATGGATGGCAGAAAGGTAAATGAAGAGTACCTGAATGAGCTCATTACCTTCCTTGGCCTGAAGGGAAGGGAAAAACACCTTCCCAACCAGCTTTCCGGAGGACAGCAGCAGCGTGTTTCCATAGGCAGGGCGCTGATGAATGCGCCGGCTGTCGTGTTGGCGGATGAACCCACCGGAAACCTTGATTCCAAAAGCAGTCATGAGATCGTCGAGCTGTTGAAAATGTCAAATAAGAAATACAATCAAACCCTTATTATGATCACCCACGACGAAAACATTGCTTTGCAGGCTGACCGGATAATTGCACTTGAGGACGGCAGAATCACACGTGACGAGGTGAAAAGAATATGAATATCTTTTTCAGGGTCACGCTGAAAACGCTGTCCAAAAATAAAACACGCACACTCGTCACAATAATAGGCATTATTTTGTCTGCAGCAATGCTGACTGCTGTGACGTCATTTATTACAAGTCTTCGGGGTTATATGCTCGATGTGGCTGTATATAATGATGGTGACTGGTATGGAAGCCTTTACGATGTCGGCCCGGATAAATTAGCAGAGCTGAAAAACAATTCAGAAATCGTGCAGACTGCGGTGTGTGAGAACATTGGCTATGCTGCTCTGCCGAATCCCAAATACGAGAATTCGCCTTATATTTTCGTTATCGGGGCAGACAGCAGCTTCAATACTATCATGCCTGTCCATATCACAAATGGCAGACTTCCTGAGAAGACCGATGAGATCATATTGCCGGTGCATCTGCTGAAAAACGGAGGGACTGCATTTTCAATCGGAGACAGGATCACTCTTGATTTCGGTGTGCGGATGATTGGAAATACAGTACTCAACCAGTCGAATCCTTACATGAAAAATAGTAAGGGTGAGGTGGAAGAGAAGCTGGTCATAAAGGAGAACCGTACATTTACAGTAGTCGGGTTTTATGAACGTCCGAGTTTTGAGGACCAATCATCTCCGGGTTACACTGCCATTACTGTTATGGATGACATCAAACAGGAAGGCGAAACCTTCGATGTATATTTCAAGCTTAAGGATCCCGGCGCCGTATATGGATTTATAAGGGCGGAAGAGCAAAAAGCAGGCTTCGGCGGCAGCTCGTACAATGATGATGTGCTTATGTTCAGCGGTGAATCAAAATATTCATCCTTCTATACAGTGCTTTACAGCCTGGCTGCCATTCTTATATCTCTGATCATGGCCGGCTCTATTTCACTCATATACAACGCCTTTTCGATCTCTGTAAGCGAGAGGACAAAACAAATCGGGCTTCTGTCATCTGTGGGCGCTACCAGAAAGCAAATCAGAAAGAGTATATTATATGAAGCCATGTTTGTAAGCGTAATAGGTATACCGATAGGTATCTTGTCAGGATTGGCGGGCATAGGTATAACTCTTTCCATAGTCGGAGACAAATTATCAACTCTTTATTCCGGTGGAGTACCGTATACACTGTCACTCCATGTGAACATCTGGACAGTCGTTACAGCAGTACTGTTTGCGCTGATAACCGTGCTGATTTCCGCATGGATCCCTTCGAAGCGTGCAACGCGCATTACAGCGATAGAAGCAATACGGCAGACTAATGATATTTCTGTAAAAGCAAAGGAAATACGCACATCGAAGCTCACTTACAAATTATTCGGGCTCGAGGGTATTCTCGCCCGGAAGCACTTCAGACGCAGCAGGAAAAGGTACAGGGCCACTGTCGTTTCTCTGTTCATGAGCATAGTGCTGTTTATCTCCGCCAGCTCCCTTTGCTCATATATCAAGGATAGTGTCACGGAAGTTTTTAGTGTCAGAGACTATGACATCAGCTGGTACTATGATGCCCGGGCATTCACGGATATGACTCCCCGCCAGGTATATGAACTGCTGGCTCAAACAGATGGCCTGACAAACTCCGCTTATGCCTTTGTCAAGCAGGGTGATGCAATCATAAATAAGAAAGATGTTTTGGATGAGTTTAAGGACCGTTTTGGAGAGTATATCGGAAATAACGATGAAAACAGTGATGTGTACAACTTACCTGCAAGTGTATATATCGTACCGGATGAGGTGTTTGATGGGTATGCTTCCGCCGGAGGCTTTGGCGGTACAGATGCAGTTGTCATGGCATATTTGGAGGGAATCGATCCGAAAACAAGTAAATACACAAAGACCAAGGTGCTGAAGGATACACTTTCAGTAATGGATCTAAAGCTGTATGACGAAAGCCAGGAACCTATTCCTGATGATATAACAGCAGAAGAGCTGGATGCGCTGCTTTATAAAAGGACATCTATAGATGT
The DNA here is from genome assembly GCA_023435305.1 of Bacillota bacterium. Lineage (GTDB taxonomy): Bacteria > Bacillota > Clostridia > Acetivibrionales > DTU013 > DTU013. The sequence goes on along the minus strand of JAEYRV010000033.1, from coordinate 809 downwards.
GGAGGCAATCGTTGATTCTCTGCCGTTTGCCATAAATGGCTCCTATAATGGGTATTTCATTACGGTAATGGTTCCGGAACGCAGTATTCCCAAGTATTTTGCTGATATGGACACAACGGATAACGTCTATTACTTTAAAGGTGAGGATCATGCCGTCCTGGCAGATAATCTCATGAAGGTCTTGGATGAGCAGGGCCTGCCCTCAGAAAACCTCAATGATGCAGCGGTCCGTGATGAAACGAACAGGAATACGATATTTATTATAAATGTGTTCGCCTATGGCTTCATAATCCTGATCTCACTGATAGCGGCCGCAAACGTATTCAACACCATATCCACAGGCATAAGCCTGAGGCGCCGCGAATTCGCAATGCTCAAATCCGTGGGTATGACGCAGAAGGGCTTCCGCAAAATGATGAATTATGAATGCCTGATGTATGGTACCAAGTCCCTGCTGTGGGGTCTGCCCGCGGCAATTGCGGTCACCTATCTGATCTTCAGGAGCATAAACGCAGGCTTTGTAACCGGCTTCTATGTTCCATGGGCATCGATCATCATTGCAGTATTCAGCGTATTTGCCGTCGTCTTTGCAACAATGCTCTACTCCATGAACAAATTGAAGGATGACTATACCATCGACTCCCTCAGAAACGAATATCTATAATTAGGGGGGTGGGGGGTGTTGTTATTTTTTGATCTTCGAATCTTCTCTTGAATTCCAGTCCGATATCGTTTAAAAGAGACACATCCAACTGATGGTTCAAAAAACTGTCCACCTTGAGAATATGAGTTCCTATAACACAGCCTTC
>JAEYRV010000032.1 GCA_023435305.1 Bacillota bacterium | reverse complement strand
GGCTTGAAAAATTTCCTTTATTCATCAAAATGAATAAAGGAATTTTTCAAGCCTGACCCCGATTAATCGTCGGTTTCCTGCGTATTCTCGGCAATTCTATAGCCAACGCCAACCTCTGTGAAAATATACTTAGGGTTTGTCGGATCGTTTTCGATTTTTCTGCGGATACTGGCCATATGAACACGCAGGATTTTATTGTCCATGGGGGCGGAGGGTCCCCAAAGCTCACGCAGGATCGATTTATATGTCATCACACGCCCTGGATGTTTGCCCAGTAAAGCAATTATCCTGAATTCGTTCGGCGTCAGATGAGCATCTTCCCCGTGCACACATACTCTTAGCTTTTTATAGTCGATTTCCAGTTCTCCCACATGATAGCAGCCATCTATTCCGATTTCCTTGTTCTCTGCTGAGATAAGTGAATGCCTCAATGCTGTTCGTATACGGGCAAGCAATTCGATCGAACCAAAGGGCTTCGTTATATAATCATCTGCCCCGGAGTCCAAAGCAAACGCTTTGTCTTCTTCCGAGTTTCGCGCGGAAATCACGATGATGGGGGTAAATGTCCATTTTCGGACACTCGCTATGATATCGCTGCCATCCATATCCGGAAGTCCAAGGTCAAGCAAAATGCAATCGGGACAGTGGGAAGTGATCATATGGAGCGCTAAATTTCCATCGGTTGCAGTAACAGTTTCATATCCGGCCGCGTCAACTGTGGTTTTCAGATAATTCAAAATACCCGGATCGTCCTCGATTATCATAATCTTCTGAAACACCTTATTCGACATATGTATCCTCCTTACAGGGCAATGAGAATTCAAATGCGGCACCGCCATGACGACTCATCCCGGCAAACAAATGTCCTTCATGCGCTTCGATGATGGATCTGCACACAGACAACCCTATTCCCATGCTGCGCCGATCATCGCTCCTGCTGCGTTTGGACAGATATGTCCCATCGAGGATCTGAGGCAATAATGACGCCGGAATGCCGCAGCCGTCATCTTCAACAGAGATGAAAACCTTACCGTTCTCATTCCTGAGGTGAATCCATATTTTTGTAGCGCCTTCCGCATGCGCACTAACATTGTCGAACAAGTTGATCATTACCTGTTCGATCAGCATTGCGTCCATTGGAACAAGAATGATGTCTCTGAGTGTATCGGAATCCACAGGCAAAGAATCCGGGAGACGATGATATTTTATAATCGCACTGCCGATGATCTCCTCCAATACCTCATCCTCTTTTTTGATCATACTATGATTGCTGACACGGGTGACAGACAACAGATTTTCAGTTACACGGACAAGCCATTCCGCATCTTTACGGATACCTTCCGCAAGACGGAGCTGATCGGCAGCAGACAATTCCTGTTCTTGTATAGTTGAACTTGCTCCGATAATGGCAGTCAGAGGCGTGCGTAAATCATGAGCAATCGCGCGCAATAAATTGGAGTACATTTTTTCTCGTTCAATGTCAAGCCAGAGCCGCTCCTGATGTTTGATCTGCGTAGTCAGTGTGCTGATCAGGATAGATACGATCAGCATGACCGTAAAAGTCAGAGGATATCCTGTATAGCTGATACTGAATGTCCAAAAGGGATAAGTGAAAATATAGTTTACGCAGAATGTACCAATGAGGGCAGTAACTACTCCCCATATGTACCCGTCCGTCCATCGGGCCACAATGACCACAGCCATTATAAAAACAGCCATTGCAAGAGGGTTGTAATTGTTATTGACGGATGACAAAAGCGCTGCGAGTCCGATTGTTGCGCCAAGCGTTAACAGAAGGACAAGCATATTTTTCACTATTTTATTTTTCTGAAGAAATGCTCTTATTTGGTCCGTAATACTCACCCCCGAGTGGATACAGATATTATATCATGGCATCAAATATCTCGTAACAAAACATTTTGTGTATTGAGCTATTCTTTCCGGAAAATTAGCGGCAGAATGTTGTATAATACGACAGGTTTTGACTCGACAGCAGAGAGGGCAAAATGCACTTCTTCGACAGTTATATCCTGATTTGGAGAAAACTAATGCGATGATGCGAAACCAAAAGAAAAAGAAGGAAAAGAGAAAGGTAGGAAAGAAAAATGTCTCTCACTTGGATCATCCCTGTATTATGTATCATTGCGTTAACCCTTGCATATGTGGCCTGGAATTATTTCCGGATCCGCAAAATGCCTGAGGGAACGCCTGATATGGTCGACATGGCTGCAATTATCCGCTCTGGCGCGAATGCATTCATGAAAACCGAATATAAAACCATTGCTGTTGTAGTTGTTTTTGTTTCATTGGCACTATCGCTTTTTGTAGAAAAAACCAGCGGCCTAACTTTCCTGGTGGGGGCTGCCATGAGCAGCTGTGCGTGCGTACTTGGTATGAGGAGCGCAACATATGCTAACGTAAGAACAGCAAATAAGGCACGTGAAAGCATGTCCATTGGTGATACTGTTAAGGTTGCATTGTGCGGCGGCAGCATCTCCGGTTTGAGCGTACAGGCTTTTGGAATGCTCGGCCTGGTTGCGATTCTGCTGATATGTGGCGGAGTCAACCATCAAACAGATGGCAGCGGTCTGCTTATTCACCTCGAAGGTGTCAACGCATCTGTGATGCGCGTATCAACATACTCTCTCGGATGTTCTTTGGTAGCCATGTTCAACCGTGTTGCAGGCGGCAATTATACAAAGGCTGCAGATATTTCTGCTGATATTCTGGCAAAAATCAGGAATGATCTTCCTGAGGATGACAGCAGGGTTCCAAATGTAATTGCCGACTTCATCGGTGACAATGTCAATGATATTGCCGGCAACTGCTCAGATCTTCTTGAAAGCTTTGTTGCGACCATGTCCGCTACCATTATGATTGCTGTGATCATGTTCCAGAAATTCAGCATCGAACAAATGTTCAATCCGACTGTGATCTTCCCGATCATTCTTGCCGGAGCAGGTTTGTTGAGCTGCCTGATCGGTATGCTGTATGCGAATGTGAAAAAGATGGGAAACAATCCTTCCCGCGAATTGAATCTTGCCACCTGGATATCTGCGGGATTGACAGTTGTTCTTGGTCTGGGAGTATCCTGGCTTATCTTCGGAAAGATCGATGCCGCCATATTACAAACATATGGATGGAAAGCAAGTTGGCTGAGCCCATGGATCTGCGCGGTACTCGGACTCGCCAGCGGTGTGGCGATCGGATCCATTACCGAATATTATACATCTTCTGACTTTAAACCTACCCGTAAACTTGCCGAAATGGCACCCGAGGGTGATGCCTTTGTAATAACCAAAGGTGACGCGATTGGAAGCCGCAGCTGTCTGCTGCCTATCGTACTGATCGGCATTGCTCTTTTCATTAGCGGAAGAGTAGGCGGTACCTATGGTATTGCCGTTGCGGCTCTCGGCATGCTCTCATTCGTTGGCACGACAGTTTCCATTGACGCATTCGGACCGATTGCCGATAATGCAGGTGGTCTGGCGGAAAGCTGCCACCTTTCTGATAAGGTTCGCGTTATTACGGACAAACTGGATTCCGTCGGCAATACTACCGCAGCCATCGGCAAGGGCTTTGCCATAGGCAGTGCCGCTTTTGCAACGGTCAGCCTTATAGTTTCATATGTTGGAAATTACACTCCCGCAAACTCGGAAATGATTCTGAACATTGCCAGTTTCACTGTGGTTGCCGGTGCGATGATCGGTGGTGCCCTGGTGGAATACTTCAGTGCGGTCCTTACGGACAATACGATCGAATCCGCACGTGCAATGGCTGATGAGGGTGACAAGCTTCTGTCCATTCCCGGTGTCATGGAAGGCACGGTTCGCCCGGACTATAACCGTATGATCCAGATGGCGACCCAGGGAGCTCTCCGCAAAATGATGTTCCCTTCCGTACTGGCAATATTGATTCCCGTGCTCGGCGGATTTATTTTCGGTGTTGATTTTGTCGGGGGCTTGCTGATCGGAGCTACGATCGTCGCCATCCCACGCGCCATCTTCATGGGAAATTCCGGCGGAGCGTTTGATAATGCGAAGAAGTTCATCGAATCCGGATCTCTGAAGGGGTACGGCAAAGGAACGGCAGCGCATAAATCAGCCGTTACCGGCGATACAGTCGGCGATACACGTAAGGATGTTGTCGGTGTTGCACTTGACATCTTTATAAAGATGATGTCAACAGTTGCTAATACACTGGTCAGTGTTTTCAGAAACATTACACTCATTCGATAAGATTTAGACGACTTGAATGATTTTCGTACCATTCGCCGTCGCAGTCTGCCTGATACTGGCAGATTGCGGCGGCTTTTAGTTTTAGAGAATCCCCCAACTTCAAATCGCTCGCGATTAAGTGGGGGAGATTCAATTCATAATTGGTGATTACATGGTGGAGACTGCAAAAGGCAGAAGCCAATTCGTTGAGATCCTGAAGGATGTTGGGTTCGCGTATGATATTATTAAGGATGCCGGCCACGCTGTCAACCACGAACAACCCGAAATTGTGAATAGTAAAATAATCCAATTTTTACAATAGTCCGCATGAAGTCCTTCGCCTCATAGCCATACCGCGGCCAACATATCAAAACCAAAAAGCCTTGTAACTGTACAGTTGCAAGGTATTTTCATTTCATGGATCATTCTGATGAAATATGATATATCCTGAATATTCAGCAAAGGTCAATGGAAAAGTAATTATGCGATTGAAACATGACTAAAGGAGTTACTAAAATGGCAAATAAAAGAGATGCATGGGGGTCAAAGGCAGGTTTTATACTTGCGGCGATCGGATCTGCAGTAGGGCTCGGGAATATATGGAGATATCCATATGTATTGTACAGCAACGGCGGAGGAGCCTTTCTTGTACCCTATTTCTTTGCTATATTTACTGCAGGAATTCCGCTGATGATACTGGAATACGGCTTTGGACACAAGTTCAAGGGCTCGACGCCTCTGGCGCTGGCAAGGGCCAACAAAAAGTGGGAATGGATCGGTTGGTGGCCAAGCATCAACTCATTGATCATTTTGACCTATTACACAGCTATTTTGAGCTGGGCAGTGAATTACCTGTACTTCAGCATAACACAGGCCTGGGGATCAGATCCGGATTCCTTCTTTTTCAGGGAATTCCTGAAGCTGTCCGACAGCCCGTTCCAGCCTGGAGGTATCGTGTGGCCTGTATTTGCTGCCATCACCATCGTATGGATCATCAATTGGTTTATATGTTACAGGGGTGTCTCCGGAGGGATCGAAAAATTCAACAAGATTTTTCTGCCGACCCTTGTCATAATTATGATCATCATAGTTGTCAGGGGAGTTACTCTGCCGGGTGCGGCAATGGGGCTGAACAAGCTGCTAACCCCTGACTGGTCCAAGGTCCTTGACACCAGGGTATGGATATCTGCTTACGGACAGGTTTTTTTCTCACTAAGCCTGGCGTTAGGTGTGATGATGACTTACGCGAGTTATCTGCCGGAGAAAACGGATATAAACAACAGCGCATTTATAACAGCCTTTGCCAACTGTGGCTTTGAATTTTTTGCCGCAATTGGGGTTTTTGGGATACTGGGCTATATGGCAACAGTCCGCGGAGTTGGGATAGACCAGGTGGCAAAGCAAAGTATTGGGCTTGCGTTTGTAGCATTTCCTGAGGTCTTCAATGTGATGGGCGGCTTTGGCAGATTTTTCGGCATTTTATTTTTCACATGCCTTATTTTCGCAGGATTGACCTCATCTGTTTCAATGGTCGAAGCCTTTTCATCAGCAATGATGGACAAAATCGGGATCAGCAGGAAGAAGATCGTAACGATTGCCTGCCTGATCGGGTATCTGGTCAGTATACTTTACACGACAGGCGCAGGTGTATACATTCTTGATATAGTTGATGCCTTTGTGAATTCTTATGGCATTGTAATAGTCGGTCTTGCTGAAGCGGTCGTCGCAGGATGGCTGCTTGGTCCTGCAGTTATTAGGGATCATACGAATGCCATCTCCTATTATCCCATCGGAAAGTGGTGGGATGTTATGATCAGGTTTGTAACCCCGGCAGTACTCATTTACATGGTTGTTCAAAACATAGCGGGGGAAATCGCCAAGCCCTATGGAGGCTATGAAAGGTATGCGACTGTCATCCTTGGATGGGGTGTTATCCTGTTCGGAATCGCAGCTTCATTCGTTATAAGCAGACGGCCATGGTATGAAGGAAGCCTGAGCTCCGGAGCCATTGGTGCTGCAGCCGGCTCGAAAGGGGGAAGGAATAGATGACCCTGACCTCGATCTTGTTTTTAGCTTTTGGCGCACTGGTCTTATGGGGCGGACTGGTGCTCACACTTACTATTTCATTGCGTGCTGATAAAATGAAAAAAGGCAATAAAGCCAGCAGGCTTCACCAAATATAATGACTCTGCCGAAGGTATACGGGCAGGACCATTTTTTGCTTTACTTAAAGAATACATGTAATGGCGTTGACATTAATAATAAACGGAAGTATAATGTGTTTATAAAATACGTAAACGCATACAAGGGGAGAGAAAAAGTGCTGGACAAAATACTTTCCATGTCAACAGACGAAATCAAAAGCGGTTTTTCATATAACAGCCGGACTGACAGCTATATCTGCAATATATGCGGCAAGGAGTTTGAAAATGGAGAAATATTCGAAGCTGACGGCAGATATTTCAGCGCAGGCAGGATGATAAAGATACATAGAAGGAAAGAGCATCCTGACATGCTGGATATACTGGCAACAAACGATAAAAAGTATACGGGTATCACTGAAAACCAGAAAGATCTGCTGCTGATGATGTATAACGGCATGACTGATAATGAGATCGCAAAGGCGTCCGGTGTTGCTTCTTCGACAATTCGCCACCAGCGGTTTGTATTCAGAGAGAAGGCAAAGCAGGCCAAGCTGTTTCTGGCGATTTATGAACTGGCCATGCAGGGTGCGGAAGAGACAAAAACAGTATCAAATGAGAACGATGAAATAATTGATGTTCATAGGGGGGCCAAAATGGTTGACGACAGATATTTTATTACAAAAGCAGAAGAGGAGAAGATATTATCGGCAATGTTTTCTTCTTTAGAGCCTTTAAAACTAAAGACATTTTCACCCAAGGAAAAGAAGAAGATAGTAACACTCAGGAAGATAGCCGAACAGTTTGAAAAAGACAGGAAGTATTCCGAAAAGGAGCTCAACAGTATCATCAAAGAAATATATGAGGATTTTGCCACTGTCCGGCGTTACCTGGTAGAGTATGGTTTCATGGGACGGACAAAGGACTGTAAGGAGTATTGGCTGATCTGAGGGAAAGGGGTCATGTTAAAATGAAACATTTCATTTCACTGCTGGATTATTCTCATGAGGAATTGATGAAAATACTCGACAGGGCTGACTATCTGGCTGACGCATGGAGAAAGCATGAGATGCCTAAAAGCCTGCTGAACAAGCAGGTGGGCCTGTGGTTTTACGGCAATGGTTTCCGCAACAGGCTGGCATTTGAAATAGGAGCCGGCGCGATGGGTGCTGCGGTTTCATACATACCGGGGGAGTTAGGTGTGAACGAACCTCTGGAGGATATAGGCCGCTACCTTGAAAACTGGTATGACATGCTTGTGATCAGGGCAAAGAGCCATGAGGAACTGGTTTATGTGGCTGAGAATATTTCGATACCGGTCATAAACGCCAGGACCAACTATAGCCACCCTTGCGAAATAATGGGCGATCTGCAGTTCATACGAAAGTACAGAGGGTCCCTAGATGGACTGAAAGTAGTATTTGTCGGGGAAGTCACCAATCTGTGCATGAGTTGGTTCGAGGCTGCTGCAAGGTTCCCCATAACGGTTACTCAGGTTGCACCGGCCGATTATCTGGCAGATTCGGCATTGATCGAAAGAATCTGTGCCAATGGTCCGAGAACAATTGAGACCTGTCTTGAGCTTGAAACGGACATAGAGAAGGCAGATTTGATCTATACCGACTGCTGGCCCAAATCTCAGGATGCAGAAGCGGCGAAAAAGATTGCTGAGCAGTTTCTACCTTATCAAATAAACGGAAAACTGTTGTCAAAGCTCGGTAGAAACTCCATGTTCCTGCCTTGTCCACCTGTTACAAGAGGGCAGGAGGTATCTGACGATGCTATGAAGTCTGAACTGTGCTTGAACTACAGAGACAAGGACTACCTGCTGCATAGCCAAAATGCAATAATGGAGGCCGTATTGACGTAACAGTATGTTGAAAAATGTGATGGACGGTGGAACTATAAAATCTTGACATACGAAGATAAAAGTTCCTTGACATAGAACAAATGTTTGGTATAGAATTGACTTGTTCTACAGAAACAATTTACAAGGGGTGTCATAGCATGGAATTCAGAAAGCTTGGCAGGACCGGGTTGGATGTGGGTGTTATAGGTCTTGGCACCGAACATTTGTGGCATGAGCCTAAGGAGACGGTCATATCAGTGATCGATGAGGCAATAGGGAACGGAGTCAATTATATGGATCTGTTCATGCCTTCACCGGAGATCAGGGACAACATAGGTGCAGCTATCCGCGGGAGAAGAGAGAAGGTTATGATAGCAGGACATATCGGTTCTGTGGAGAAGGATGGCCAATATCTCAAAACCAGGGAGAAAGCAGTTTGCACAGAGTATGTGGATGATTTGCTCACCAGATTGAAAACTGACTATATAGATATTTTGATACTTCATTTTGTTGATGGGGGAGATGACTTCAAGTCGGTATTTGGCGAAGATGGGCTGCTGGAGCTTGCGCTCAGGTTTAAACAACAGGGAAAGGCACGTTACATAGGCATGAGCAGCCACGACGCAACTGTTTCACAGATGGCCGTGAACAGCGGTCATATAGATGTGCTGATGTTCCCGGTCAATCCTGCATTTGATATGCTTCCCGGCAATACAGACCTTGGTGATCTGTGGGAGGCAAAGCCGTATAAGCAGCTTGAGGATAATGGACTCAGGCCTGAGTATAGCCGCAGAGAGCTGTATCTGGCATGTGAAAAACAGGGTACAGCATTAGTTGCGATGAAGACTTATGCCGCAGGCTGGTTATTTTACAAGGAAAATCCAAGTTCTATAGTATTGACCCCTGCACAGTGCCTGCACTATTCACTTTCTCAACCGGGTGTATGTACCGTTGTTCCCGGCTGCAAAACAGTGGAACAAATGAGGGAGGCGCTGGCATACCTGAATACCTCTGAGGAAGAGAAGGATTTCAGCAAGACCATCAGCAGCACCAAATGGGATATCAGGGGCAGCTGTATGTACTGCAATCATTGTCTGCCGTGCCCTGCAGGCATAGATATAGGAGCTGCGACAAGGCTGGCAGACAGCGCAGGAGACGGTATATCCGACCTCATAATGCAAAAATATGATCAGCTTTCGGCCAAAGCTTCTGAATGCCTGAAATGCGGATCATGTATGGAGAGGTGTCCATTCGGTGTGGATGTTATCTCAAATATGGAGCGTGCCTCTTCAATATTCGAGTGAATTTGGTACAAGATACAGGCAATAGATATACATACAGGCTGTTGGTAAAAAACAGGTATAATTGTATTTTATCCTTACTTTAGTATGTTTGCTGGTATATTATTCTATTGATACTTAATGTTGATATGAAAGGATGAATGCAATGGCTTCAAAGACACACAGGGGCAAAACACTGTGGAAGCTGCCCTCACACGGCAGAGGAACATGTCCTGTATGCAAAACGACAAGGATCAAAGTGCTTTATGATCTGGTTGCCGGCGACGGCAAGACAATAAAGGTCTGTAAAAGATGTCAGAATCGAAAGATAGCATCTTCGGAGGCGGTATAAAAGGAAACAGCTGGATGCAGCTGTTTCCTTATCTTGTGCGCCACGCATGGCGCGTAACTTAGCGGTGAAAGTCCGCTATGGGGGCTGGCAGTTGCCAACCATTAGCCAAGGGCAAGGGTGTCCTCCGTGAGGGGGAATCTGAAGGAAGCCGGAGGCAA
>JAEYRV010000030.1 GCA_023435305.1 Bacillota bacterium | reverse complement strand
GGCTTGAATTATTCCTTTATTCACCCAAGTGAATAAAGGAATAATTCAAGCCTGACCCCGATAAAGGAATTATTCAAGCCTGACCCCCAAATAGGAGGTTATCATGAAATACTATGTGGATGCAAATGCTGCGAAAGACGGCGACGGTTCCATCGAGAGACCGTTCAAACAGATCAGCGAAGCTGCAAAGCTGGCGCTTCCCGGCGATGAAGTGCTGGTGGCGCCGGGGGTTTACCGGGAGTATGTGGATCCGGTCCATGCCGGCAAGGAAGATGCACGTATCACTTATACCAGTACAACACCTCTTGGTGCTGTGATCACCGGCGCAGAACAGGTGAAAAGCTGGCGGCATTACAAGGAAAATGTATGGGTATGCCGGATCGCTAACAGTGTTTTCGGCGAATACAATCCATATACCACTTTAGTATATGGAGACTGGTATTTCGCGACGCCGAACAAGCATACCGGCTGTGTTTACCTGAATGACAAGGCGATGTATGAAGCCACATCTTTGGAAGAGTGCATCAAGGGCGATGTTTATGAATGCAGCTGGGTGCCGGAAGAATCAATTTTCAAGTGGTATACCGAGCAGGACACAGATACCGATGAGACAATCATTTACGCCAATTTTCAGGGTCATGATCCAAATGAGGAAAATGTAGAGATCAATGTCCGCCGCAGGTGCTTTATGCCTTCTGTAACCGGCATAGGTCATCATACGGTCAGAGGCTTTAAAATCGATAAGGCAGCCACCACCTGGGCGCCGCCTGCAGCCTTTCAGGACGGCATGATCGGCCCTCACTGGAGCCTGGGCTGGATCATTGAGGACTGTGAAATATCCAACAGCAAGTGTGCCGGTATTTCTCTGGGCAAATATCTCGACCCTGACAATGAGCACTACTTTACAAACAAGCATGTAAAGAGTCCTACCCAGATGGAACGGGATGCAGTCTGCCGCGGCCAGTATCACGGTTGGCTCAAGGAAAGGGTCGGCAGTCACATCGTCTGCCGCTGCAATATCCACCACTGTGAACAGGGCGGCATAATCGGTCGCATGGGCGGTGTGTTCAGCATCATCGAGGACAACCATATCCACCATATCAATAATATGATGGAGCTTGGCGGTGCAGAGATCTCCGGAATCAAAATGCATGCGGCCATCGATGTGCTCATACGCCGCAACCATATCCACCATTGCACCATGGGGGTCTGGTGTGACTGGGAGGCACAGGGCACACGTATTACCCAGAACCTGCTGCATAATAACCAGCGTCCTGCGTATGCCAAAAATCTTCCGGGAAGCATGATGTCCCAGGACATATTTGTTGAGGTCAGTCATGGTCCCACACTGATCGATAACAATATTCTTCTCTCAGACGTCAGTCTCCGCTTTGCGACACAGGGCGTGGCTATGGTCCATAACCTTGTCTGCGGTGCATTTACCAGCGTCGGTGAAGGGACAGGGCCGCGCTACACACCGTATCACATGCCCCACCGTACAGAAGTGATGGGCTTTATGACCATTCTTCATGGGGACAACCGTTTCCATAACAATATCTTTGTCCAGAAATGGCCTTCGGATGACTATGTGACCTATAATGATCAAAGTGTGGAAGCAATGCGGGAAAACAGACTTGTTGGCACGTATACCTTTGATGAATACCCGACCTATGCCGAATGGATAGCGCAGTTTGATTTTTCCCAGCGCCCGAACATGATGGCTTTAGGGCCAGCTCATTCAAACCGCCTGCCAATCTGGAGCGAAGGCAATGTATATCTCAACGGCGCCAGGCCATGGAAAAATGAAGTGAATGGTCTGAACGTCGAAAACTGCGATAAGGGACTTGAAGTAGAACTGATAGAGAAAGACGGAGAATATTATCTGAGCACAAACATATATGATTATCTCAAGGATTTCAGCGATCGGATGATAAACACAGAAGTTCTCGGCAAAGCCTTTGAGCCGGAGCAATACTTTGAAAACACGGACGGAACGCCGATACGCTTTGATACGGACTACTCCGGTAATCACCGTGGTATCCGCGTCATCCCGGGCCCGTTCGCATCGTCCTCTGAAAAGATAAAAATATGAATAAAAAAAAGGTGCCAGGAATACCTGGCACCTTTACTTTTACTCTTTGACACTGCCGATATTAACAGTTACAAAGTATTTCTGAAGGAACGGATACACAACCAGGATAGGTACGGTCGCTACGATAGTCATGGCTGCACGCAATGAATTCGGTGTGACCATGTTACGTGTTTGATTTGATGCGGCCAGATAATCCGGCTGTCTTACCCCCGACTGCATTGATGATGATAATATCTTCATCATCTCATACTGAAGGGTACTCAATTCCTGCTTTGGTGCGAAAATAAAGGAGTCGAACCATGAGTTCCATGAGCCGACGGCGACCCACAGTGCAACAGTTGCCAAAACCGGTTTGCAAAGCGGAAAAACAATGCTGAAAAAAGTTCTTAGTTCACTGGCTCCATCGATCCTCGCGGATTCAACAAGAGATGGCGGCAATGAATTTATATATGTGCGTATTACGATAACGTTGAATGCTCCCACCATCGAAGGGATTATATATACCCAAAATGTGTCGATCAGCTTCAGTTCTTTATACAGGAAATACTGTGGGATCAGCCCTGCGTTCAGGTACATCGTCATTACCATAAATACTGTCATAGACTTACGGAACATAAACTCCTTGCGGCTCAGTACATATGCGAGCAAAGCCGAAAATACTACATTCAGCGCCATTGTGATCACTGTACGGGCAACCGATATCATAAAGGCATTAAATACCTTTTCCGTCTTAAATACGCTCTTGTAATTGAAAAGCGTCCATATTCTCGGCCACAGGTACAACGAGCCTTTTATTGAATCTCTTGCTTCATTGAATGATGTGATCAGCGTGTTCCATAGCGGATACAACATAACAACGACGACCAACAGCATTATGAGTACAATGATTCCATCAATAATCAAATCACCTTTAGATTTTTTCATTTATATATACCTCCAAGCCGAATAGCACAACGAAAACGTTTTGCTAAACCAGTTTTTCCTCTCCTAACCAACCGGCGATCTTATTGCAAAGCAACAGAATTGCAGCACTGACTACTGTCTTAAACATGCCGGCTGCGGTTCCGAAGGCAAAGCCACCTGATCTGCCAAAGCCTCTCTTGAGTACGAAAATATCAATGGTTTCCGATACATCAAGCACAAGACCGTTAGTACCCAGAATATACTGGACTTCAAAACCCGCGTTGAGGATCCAGCCTGCGTTCAGTATAAGAAGGACGATAATTGTCGACTTTATGCCCGGCAAGGTGATGTGCCACATCCTGCCGAAGCGGCCATAACCGTCTATTGCCGCGGCTTCATACAGCGCCGGGTCGATAGAAGTTATCGCTGCCAAATATATTATGCTGTTCCAGCCCATTGACTTCCATACATTTGTAAATCCGACGATCCACCAGAAGTACTCCGGTGTCCCCATAAAGTGTATTTTCTCATTTACGATTCCCAATGACACCAACACTTCATTGAGTATACCGCCGTCCATTGCAAGGACATTAGAAACCAGACCACAGACGATGATCCATGAGAGAAAATGCGGCATATACGATATTGTTTGTACGACTCGCTTAAATCCGTTGAGTCTCCCAGTAAGCTCGTTTAAGATCAACGCAAACGCTATGGCAGTAACAAACGCCAGCACAAGGTTGATTATGCTCATCGCCAGCGTGTTTCTCATAACACGGTAAAAATCAGGATCGGTGAAAAGATTCTTGAAATGCTTCAGTCCGACCCATTCCTGTTCAAAAAAAGATTTTTGGGGCTTATAATTCTGGAATGCCATTGCGAGACCCGCGAGCGGTAAATATGAAAAAATAAAGATGTAAATAAAAAAGGGTATAGATATCAGAATCAGCTCTTTCTGTTTATCAGCCTTATACCAAAAACTGTTCCTGTTAACTGGTTTTTCCGCTACTGCTATATCACTACCGGTACTTAATTTTTCGGTTTTCATATCGCCATCCCCCCAGCTCTGATTCACAGCTGTTTTATGATATCATACAGAAGGCGGCGGCCGGCATTACGGTCGCCGCCTCTGTATCTTTATGAACGAAGAGCAGGTTTATTTCGTCAAACGTGCCTTTATCTGATTTTCGATTTCTGCCTCAAGAGCCGCAGAGTCAACTTTGTCGTATCTCTTTGCGTATTCAGCCCATGCTGTATCAAAGTTGTTCGACATGATAACACCTGGCAGATAACGGTTCTGAAGATCTGTTATCTGGTCAAATATCGGCTTAGCGACATTGTCATCTTCCATTGTGGAGAATATCGACCATACCTCAGGATATCCGGGATGATCCATCAGAGGCAGGAAGTCTGACTTAGTGTAGAATCCATACTTCTGGTAGAATTCCTTATCATACGGGAACTGGTTAGCAAGTCTTTCTTCCGGCTGTGTTCCAGGTGAAGCAGAGTTTCCGTCTGAATAACGGCCCTGGATCTTCGGGAACTGGTCGCCGATTATCTGACCTGCATTAGCAAGTTTCCAGTCTGGATTGTCGAAGTTTGCTTTCTGTTCTGCAGTACGTCTGAAACGGCCATTTTCTACATAGTAGTCTTCGCCTTCGATACCCCAGTAAAGGAGCTTCTGTACATCTTCTGCAAGCAGCTGATCCATGAACAGCATAGCGCGATCAACATCTTTACAATTTACGCTGATACCCATACCATTGCCGCCTATGATACCTTCGTTCCTTACTCTGTTGTACGGAACTGCAGTACCGTCAAAGCTGACACCGATCGGTACATAAGTTCTTTCGATCTTGCCTTCGGAAACCAGTACGTTTTCGCCGTCCTGGAAGTTCCACTGCTGATCGAACATAGCAAGTACACGACCGCTGGAGATAGTTGCCAGATAATCATCATAGTTTCTGGAGAATGTTTCAGGGTTTATAAGACCCTTCTTATATGCTTCGTTGAGCTTCTTGTAATAGTCTCTTGCATAATCTTTGTTCTGGTATATTTCGACTTCAAGAGTTCCGGGCTTAACAACAACGTCGCCCTCGTTACGTCCGCCGATCAAATGCTGAGGAGCATTTTTCAGACAGAATGAACGCCAATCCTGTGAATGTACTTCGAAAGGCAGTACAGGCTGGCCGTCGATTGTAGGATTAGCTTTTGCATAACGGTCGAGCAAATCAAAGAAATCATCCAATTTCTTGGGATTTGAATAGTTGTCCCATGCGAGGACATCTTTCTGGATCCAGAAAGCCGGGCCGTTGTAATCGCCCTGATAGAAATCGTCCTGTCCATCATTGAGCCAATACTCGCGGCTCCAGATGTCCAGTATATAAACCTTATTATCTGTTGATACACTGCGGAGCGTCTTCATGTAGGGTTCATAATGCTTCCAGAGATTAGGATACTTAGGCAGATAATCATCAACTGCCGTAAAGGATCCTGCATTCAGGAATCTTCCGCGGGCCTGTCCAGCACCGATCAGATCTGGGTAATCGCCGCCGGCGATCATAACACCGACTTTTTGTTCCATGTCGCCTACCAGGAATTCAAAATCAATTGTAACACCTGTGAGTTCCTGAATCTTCTTAACGATCTTGTTGTCCTTCGGAGGAGCTTCGCCAGGACCGGCAACAAACATTGTGAATGTTATCGGCTCAAGCTTTTTTTCCTCTGGCTGGCTAGGAGTTGTCGTATCCTGCCCAGGTGTGGTGGTGCTTGTGTCAGGCGTAGTGCCTCCCTGTTGTCCGCCTTGTGTGGATCCGCATGCTGCAATAACAGAAACAAACATGACAGCAACCAACAACAATGCAATAATCTTTGTGTTCTTCATTCTTTGATCCCCTTTCTTTAAATAATATATTGAAATTTTTCAACATATTGTCCGTATCCATGGTGCAGTCTATGATTGCAATTACTTAAAAGTAAGATGGAAATCAGGGGCTCTGATCCTTATTGCGTCTATTCTGTAAATCGTGATTAATGGTGCAGATAACAATGGTCATACGTTTTACAACAATCATAATTATATATTACAAAAATCCGTTTGTCCATACATTCCATGTAAAATTAGTCAGCCAAAAAAATGAAATTCTATGAAAGGCATTTGTAGGCTGAGGCGGGATGCAAAACCCGTTATATCACTACATTGATTTTATAAAGTAATATGGGCTGAAATTAACTATCACGCACAGACTATCCAGAGAAAAATCCGTGTTTACATTTTCCCGCAGGTAATCGATTGCCGTGTATTTGCGGGGTTCGGATACCCAAGTCAGGTTATTTTTAAGTTCTCTCATCAAATTTATTGTGATCTCTATGGAAAGGCAATCCAATATAAATTGAAATCCGGCCTGTTTATTCGTATATTCCATTTCGATCTTTGATATCAATGACTCTGTCGCTCATGGAATTCACAGCAGATAATCCCTCCGGAAGCGTAATCTGAAAATATTATGCACATATATTATTTCATATGCTGCCAGAATATTCAATATACTCTATGGCAGCAGTTCAAAAAGGCCCATATCACTCCCAAAGATATGATGTCATTGTCAATGATCCCAGTTCGCAGGATTTATTATAAACACTGATTTTATCATCCTCACCCGATGCTCCCAGCGCATACAAAAGAGGATAAAAGTGATCCGGAGTCGGCACTGCCAGCCTTGCTATATTACCAAGCCCATTGAACTTCAGAATATTCTCATGCTTCCCATTGAGAATGTTCTCATAAATATATTCATCAAATTCATATGCCCAATCAAAGCCCTTGTTTGCTTTATGCCAATCAACCAGTCTCAGGTTATGGACAATATTCCCTGAACCAAATATCAGACACCCATTTTCCCGCAGGGCACGCAGTTCCCTGCCGATCTTGTAATGTGCTTCAGGGGGAGCTCCAGCATCTATACTGATTTGAAATACAGGAATATCTCTTCCGGGATACATATGGACCAATACTGACCATGTTCCGTGATCGATACCCCAGGTATTATCATATCGTGTTTCTGTCGTAATAAGCTCTCTGCAGACTTCAGCCATGCCGGGGGCGCCCGCCGTGTTATACGAGACTTCATATAACTCATCCGGGAAGCCATACATGTCATATATGGTTTTAGGATTTCCCTCATTCATGATCCGGGTGCCTTTTGTATACCAGTGAGCCGAGACAGATATTATCACCTCGGGCTTAGGTATCCTTTCAACGATACCTCTCCATGCTCCCGTATAGCTATTATCTTCAACGGCATTCATCGGCGACCCATGTCCTACAAATAAAACCGGCATCTTTGACATTGCATTTCACATTCCTTTCTTTTTTACCCCCAGGCTGTTTATCGATTTATGCACGGCTGCTTTCCTGATCCTGATGATTTCGCCCATATTTATTTTGTAAGAATTCAATAGCAGCACGCATCAGCCTCTCAAGCACATCTGTATTTATATCTGACAGCTTCTTGACATAGATACAGCCCTTCCCCATAGTATACTTGCCCAGATCCTTCAGCAGATACTCATGCTCCGGGCTTCCGGTATACACATATAAGGAAATTGCCGCTTTGCGGGGCGAAAATGCCACTAATGGCCAGTCCCCTTCCTGTTTGCTGCGATCGGATCTATAATGATAGCTGCCGAACCCTATCATCGAAGGCCCCCACATCTTCGGCGGATGTCCTGTGACCTTTTGCATCAGCTTCACAAGTTCGAAACTATCCTCACGCTTTTGCTCGGTATTCGCAAAGGAGCTAATAAATTCGACAACATCTCCATCGTGCTGCTTTGTCTTTAATTCCGCCATATCAACACATCCTTTATCTGAAAAAATAAGGCTGGTTGCTCAGTATTAAGCATCCAGCCCTGGAACTTTTGATATTGAAATACTCACGAAATATTATCTAAGCAGGTGCAATACATCCTGCGGTAATTTATTTGCCTGCGCCAGTACAGCAGTGTCAGGCTGATTCAGCAGATTGGATTTGACGGTTTGCATCGTATCTTTAGCCATTTCAAAACTACTGAGCCTGATTTTTTCAGCGGCCTGTGTATTTTTTTTGATGGTATCCGAAACGGTTTTAACGAATTGATCAAACCTCTGTGCCGGTCTGTCCGTTTCATCTGAAATAGCAGGACCTTTGGCATCGTTGGGCTGTCCATTGATCTTATACCCGCTTGACATCCCTTGAATTGACGCTTCCGGCGACTTCTGAGTTACATTGAGGTCCGTTTGCCCTTTGAGTGATGCTATATCAGTATTTATCGTAATTGCCATAATATGAATCACCTTCCTTGTAAACAAAATCAAAGCAATCCTGCAGTATTACACATATACATTTTATAAATAGTGAAGGTATATTCTGATGAAATTTATGTTAACCTAATTATACACCTTTCTACATCGTTTGACAATATTTACGTTTAATACTGTATGTCTCTGCGCTCAAATTCGACAAGCTCAGGGCTTTTGCTACTTTACTACTTTACTCCGTTACTTACAAAGAAATCCTTGTAAGCCATGTCTTCCTTCAAAATGTGGTTTGTGACCCAGTCAAATATAAATCCAACCAGGTTCATTATTGTTTCCTTCTGCTTACTATCAATATCTTCGCTCTCAAACTTGTTTATCTTTTTGATTACAAAATAGTGCTGAAACTTGTGAGGTTCATAGTTTTCATACCCATATTGCTCCATGAGCTTCTCTTCATATCCGAAATGGTATACCGTATAATCCTTCAGTTCTGTAAGGACAGCTATGATCTCATCATAATGATCAATGCCGTCATTTGCATCGGCAAGGTCATATATCCTTGACCCTATCTCCAACAAGTGCTTGTGCTGCTTATCGATAGTCTCGATACCCGTATTGAACTCATCTTTCCATTTGAAATACATTAACGCCCCTCCTTTGAAATGATGCCGCAAATATTACTATAGATATTGGTTTACAAAACACTACACGCATTGACATAGACAGAATATACCCGAAAAATTTCAATAGAAACAAAATAATCGCTACTTCCAGATCTTCATATTCATTCTTCTCGCCCCCAGGGAGTTTATCCTTCCGAACCTTTCAATGACCTCGTGACCTTTTTCACCTTTTAGAAAAACAACATCCCCGGGGCTTACATATTTGTTCCAATATTTCCTGAAGATCAGCGCTTTCTCTTTGATGCCAAATATATCAGGAAGAGGATGGTAGGATGAAAGCATAGGAGAATATTTATCGATTCCGTATCTGAACAAATAGATGAATTTCCCCAATCCCCTTTGGGGAACGAGCACCTCATACCTCTGTATCGCGTATCTCTGGCCTTCTATCGGGGCAAAAACCTGAGATAATGAAGTTGAGAACAGATTGGAATCTTCATCATTGCCATTTATGTATACTCGAATCGTACCATCAGTTCTTTCGGTTATTACCAGGCTGTCCTCTTCGATATCCGGGCTTATCAGTTCACATTCCAAAAGTGCATTAAGGGTGCACCTGGCAATATCATAAAGGCACGATCTTACCGATAACCCAAAGAAGTTATCTTTCCCATAGCTCCACATATCTTTCAGAGCTGTATATGTCAGATATCCCATCAATGTTGAAAATCCCATTAATGGAATAGCTGCCGGCATTACAGATGCCGCAGTAACTCCCGTAACTGCAGTTGATAAGACTGTTCCGGTAAATTTTATTATACTTCCGATAATTTTTTTATTCAGAATACTTCTCTCAGTCAAATACACACTGCCGGCTTTCATGCTTATTGGCCTGAGCAGTTTTATTTCAGAGCATCCCAGCTCTATATTGTCAAAGGGCTCCCTTATCCTCCAGGCATCATAGGCTTTTGCTCTGTTGCCTGCCGCATTCAGCATCTTTTCATTTATTGCCTTGATATTTCCATCATCAAGTTCCTGATCGATTTCACCAAGTATGGGATCGATATGGTTGACACCCATTTGTATCTGGCCATCATCACAGATCCCATAGAATTGATCATGCTTTCTATATAGCCTTTGCAGATCGTTGCAGCCCTTCTCCATATCAGGAGCTACGCAAATGACATCCCAGTTGTTTGATACTTTTTGCGGATCATCATTGGATTTTCTGATGCTCCTGCCCCTCAGCTGATTGACTGACGCATAGGTCGTTACTACCGACAAATCTATGAGAGTATTCAGATTCAGGCTATCCCAGCCTTCGCTCAGGAGTCCTCTGGTGCCAATGATACATTTGGTAATGCCTTTCTCAAAAAGGTACGTTGTCAAAAGTACTGCTGTTTTCGAACTCCAATCCCTGCCTGAACCTTCTATTGAAACAAACCGATCGAACTCTTCTGCTTTTATTGAAAGGCTGATCTCAAAAGCATTCTCCTTTGCCCATTCCAAACCCAGCCGTACATATTCGTCTGCCAGATCGTCATCACAAATCAGGCTTTTTCCGGTGACCATCACCGGGTCCAGCGTATCGGTAATGTGATCCGATACGAGCTCTTTGATCACGCTGATAGCTCCGCCGCATTCATCATCGATGATATTTTCGGCCTTCTTTATGGATACTGCATTGGATATTTCAAAATCGGTTATTATTGCTGTCCTGATCTTATCTCCGTATGCTGATATCTCAGTCTTCAATATATCCCTGACCGCATCGAGCTTGCTCCTGCTGTATGCCAAAACCCTGTCCATAAGTGAGCTGTGAGCCCTTATCCCATTTTCGGTCAGTATATATCCCAGGTTTCTCAGTGCATCCTTGATTTCAATAAACACATCATTGTCATTTTCATTTGAACTCAGTTTCAGGAGATTCAATGCATAGTCCTCAATAAGATAGATCCAATCCTCAAGGTTCATTGCTTCGTACATATTCTCCGTTATTGTAATGTCCCAGGGGATCTTATACTTGTTTTGCAGCAGAAATTTCACTCCTGCAATTGCATAATTGGGCTTTGAATTGATGAAGCTTTTCCATTCCTGAGTTTCACCGGAAATAAGCCTTCTTTTTACGATCCTGTCCACGATCCAGAAATAGAAATCACTGTTTTGCCTATTGAATTTATCGATCAGTAATTTGAACTTCTCATGGCAGTTTTTTATGTATTCGAGCTCTGTTGAGGTTGGTTTGCAAAAATATACAAGGTCCTGGAATGGCGCCAGCATTCCTTCTTTTATAACAGCCGGGGTTGGGATCTGATAATCGATTTCCCCAAGCAAACCCGTATAATATAAGATCGTATCCTTGTCCTCATCAATAGGCGGCGTAGCAGTCAGACCTATAATATTTGACGCTCCGATCCTGTTTACGATCTCCTTCATAACAAGCGCCCAATAGTTCTGGAGGTGATGACACTCATCGAAAATCACGGTCCTGATCTTGTGCTTTTTTATTTCATCGATCAGCTTTATGGTGTTGGGATGAAGTATGTTTGAAAGCTCGCAATCGGCCTCATTAAGATAATTGTTCCTGAGTTTTTTATTGATTTTTGACAATTCAGCTCTATATAGCCTGGGATTTGATTCCCTCATTTTACAAATTCTCAGAAGAGCTTCTTCAATACTTACACTCTGGCTTTTGCTTACTGTTTCAGCCCATATGTTTTCTGACACCCTTACCATGGCATCATCATCTCCACATGGCACACTCATCATTTGATATGTAAAAACATTTATGGATTTTAATGCCTGAGTATTGGTGCTCAGCTCATCACTATGCTCTCCTGCCCCATCTTCGGGAAGAAACAGTTTGTATTTATCAGCCCACTGGCCCTGTATCGTCGTATTCGGACAGATGACCAGCGTCGGAGCTCCCAGCCTCTTTGCGATTTCCAGGCCTACTATCGTCTTTCCTGAACCCGGAGGGGACACCAAATGGAACTTAAGTACCTTGCTTTTATTCGATTTCGATTTTTGCTCAAACTTATCAAGCATCATTTGCTGATGCTTTCTGAATTCATATATGAAATCCATGACCTCAAAAATATTCATGTGTATGTCTCTCTATCAATGATTACTATTGTACTTGATATAGTTTTCTTTAATAACATTACTGAGAGCTTCTGCTTCATTTATTACTTCATCATAAGCTGACATACCTGCCAAATCATCAGAGCTGTTGTAAAACTGAGCATTCAGATTTTTTATCAGAGAATACACTTTCCCGACTCTTTCGTCCATTGCTTGTGAATTGGTACCCTCAGGCTGACTGTCATTTTTCGCCGAAACATATATTTCTATGCTCCTGAAGTATACGACAATGAGTTCCAGGAATTTTTTTGCCAGCAGTTCCTGCGCAGCAGAAGTTTTTGCGGATTTTAACACATCAAGCAGCTTCGACTTCATTTCAATTATTTCAACCATTTCCCGGCCGAAGACCAGCCTGCACTTGTTAAAAGCGCCTTCAAAAGCTGCATTGCATGCATCATTGAGCCGTTCAAACTTATTTTTGCCGTCTTTGTTTCTTTTAAACATAATGTATCTCCTCGGGGTCAGGCTTGAATAATTCCTTTATTATTAGAACTAATAATAAAGGAATTTTTCAAGCCTGACCCCGATTTCTGAACAGCTTTATTTTGGTCTCGGTGGCTCTCTTGATCTCTCTCACCTGGTAAGGAATAATATCCGTCATGCAATCCTTACCATCTGCATAAGCTTTCTTTATTGCCTCTGAAGCTGCCACATTGATATCTGTGAAAACATTGACCTTGCTGATACCTTCCTCTATGGAACGCTTAAAATCCTCATCAGAAAGGCCTGAGCCTCCATGAAGCACCAACGGAACATCCACCATATCGCGGATAGCGGCAATTCTTTCAAAATCAAGCTTCGGCTTCAGCTTATAAGCACCATGGGCAGTTCCAACAGCTATAGCCAATGCGTCGATTTTTGTTCTTTCCACATAATCCTTTGCCTGTACCGGGTCTGTATAAAACGCTGATGGATTCTCCAACAAAGAAGCTCCTTCTGCTGATCCCTCATTATCTCCCACATGGCCCAATTCGCCTTCTACTGAAGCCCCAAAGCAATGAGCTATAGCCGTTAGTTCCTTCACCTTTCTGACATTCTCCTCATATGTGTCGGTAGAACAATCATACATGATTGAGGTAAAACCTAGCTTTAACGCCTCCATACACTTTTCAAATGTAAGTCCATGGTCATAATGGACAACAACCGGAACCGATGCCTTCCTGGCCATTGGAATGAGAAATTCAGACAGCTCCTCCAACGGTCCATACGGCAGCAGAATTTCTGCCGTACCAATAATAACGGGAGATTTTAGTGCCTCCGCAGCGGCCAGCACACCCCTTGCCATTTCAAAATTCACTGTATTGAACAGCCCTACTGCATACTTGTCTTTCCTTGCCGGCAATAAAACTTCATTTAAATTTACTAACATAATCTCTCCTCGGGGTCAGGCTTGAATAATTCCTTTATTCAATGTTCTGGCGAATGTATGGCTGCCTTGATTATAACACAATCGGAGTCATGCTTGAAATATCTCCTTTTCTTCAGAATTTAGAAAAAGGTATATTTCAAGCCTTACACTTTTGGCCATCTAATGACTGAGAGCTTAATTATTGCATATAATCTGTATTATGTAATACCCTATTATGTTATTATTTACTGGATTATAAACAATTATTTACAATATGTGAACGAATAGCCATTATGAAAAATCTCAAGGGGATGAATATATGATCAAGAGGTTATATACTACAATAATAATTATTGCTATTGCTGTTTCCATATGCGGGTGTAGCGCCGGGACTGATGCCGCACCCACATCCATTACTGATCCAATGCCAGGGGATCGCGCGGAGTTCTCCGCTTCAGGCATTTCATTCGGTATGCGTTACGTTCCCGGAGATATTGTATTTCCCATGGATTTCACAGATGCAGTTTCAACTAGTAATACCGTGGAAAAACCATACTGGATCGCAGAAACAGAAGTAACCTATGAACTTTGGAAAGATGTGTATGACTGGGCTGTCTCAGGAAATGTCAAAAGTGGTGAAGGAGCGGGAATATATACCTTTATCCATGCAGGAAGACAGGGCGGCGATAATTCATCGGATGGCAAGCCCGTTGGTTCAAAATATCACCCGGTCACTAATATAAGCTGGCGCGATGCAATGATATGGTGCAACGCATTTACCGAGTGGTATAATGCAAAAACAGGATCTACACTTGTATGCGCCTATTACACGGATGAATCTTTTACCATCCCTATCAGGGCTGTTGACTCGACGGACGTCTATCCCTGCATTTTAACGCCGGGAACACAGGATAATCCTTTCGTTGACCCCGATGCGGACGGATTCCGCCTCCCTGCAAGTGAAGAGTGGGCATTTGCGGCACGGTACCAGGGAGACAATGATATAAACTCGGAAGATGATTACAGCGAGCCTTATTTTACCAGGGGAAATTCCGCAAGCGGCGCTGTCGCTCACGTCCGTGATGCCGATACCACCGGGAAGGTCGCCTGGTATATTGAAAACAGCGGCGGGTCCACCAAAGCTGTCGGTTCGGCGGGAACAGACGGACGTAAGCCTCTTACAGGAAACGCAAACCATTTGGGTATATATGATATGAGCGGCAATGTAATGGAGTTCAGTTTCGACTGGTTCCGCCCGGGTGAATTCAGATATTGCTTCCGCACTGCCCACAGTGGAAGCTGGGCAGGTACAGCAGTTGGTCAGACTGTAAACATACGCATGAATATTCTGCCCTATAAAGCAAATAATGTAACGGGGTTCCGTTTCGTGAAAAATTAAAAGCGGGGTCAGGCTTGAAAAATTCCTTTATTCGTCATAACATCGAATAAAGGAATTTTTCAAGCC
>JAEYRV010000025.1 GCA_023435305.1 Bacillota bacterium | reverse complement strand
TTAAGTTTCCTGGAATGTTATTCTGCGAAATAGTGCGTGAACTCTGGACGCGCCGTATACCGGTCGGTACGTACGGTGCGGTGGGAGGTCGGCCACTCAATTAATGGGTGGCCTCCTACCCGATTGTGCGACTTCAGACTTTTGGGATAATGTCGAAAAACTCTAAAAAGTCTAAAGACTTTTTTGATGGATTGTCTCATATGGATAGCGAAATTGGCAGGCACTGTATAGCAGCATGCACAAAAAATTGAGTTGTGTGGAAGCAGTATGAGTAAAACAGAGTTATTTGCTGGTTTTTGGTTACATAAAATCGTATCCACGTGCATTATCTGGCCAAATATCAGTAAGGATGAGCAACTCGGCTTGCATAAGTCAAAATTTTGTGCACCCAGGTCCCTATTTCCCGGGGAAATATTTGACCTGGAGTCTCTCTACATAACTGAGCGATATATGCTATGCAGTCATTCAGATGTATACTTTATGCCCTTAATTACAATTTGACCCGTTGATATTAATTCAAAGCCAGATTTCTCACTTTGATCTGTAAATGTCTGTTAAAATAAAGAAGTAAGTCATAAGAAACAAATAAACGGGAGCAAAATGAAACAAAACTCTACGCAGCGTTTATTGAAAATAAACATATCAGCAGTTACTCTTAATATATGGAGGTTTACATTATGGATTGCAGAAAAGTCGGAGAATTGATTTTACACCTGCGCAAAGAGAAGAAAATGACGCAGAAAGAAATCGCTGATTTAATGAATATCAGTGATAAAACGATCTCCAAATAGGAGCGTGGTTTGGGCTGCCCGGATGTATCCCTGCTCAAAGAGCTTTCTCAGATACTGGAGGTAAATATTGAAAATATTCTAGTGGGTGATTTGGAGCCCAATGATGTGGATGGAGGGAATATGAGGCGTATTAAATTCTATGTGTGTCCAAAATGCAGCAATGTTATCAGTGCTACCGGAGAAGCAGATATATCATGCTGCGGCAGAAAGCTGGAGCCGTTAACTGCTAAGACTGAAGATGCGGCACACAATATTAAAGTTGAGGAAGTTGAATTTGATTACTATATTACAATGTCACATGAAATGAGCAAGCTGCACTGTATTTCTTTTGTTGCATATGTGACAAGTGACCGGGTGCTTTTAGTGAGGCTTTATCCTGAACAAGGGGCAGAACTGCGCTTCCCCAAGATGTATGACGGCAGGCTGTATTTCTATTGCAGCCAACATGGACTATGGGTGAAGGGAGTATGAAAATGGAAAATAATTTTCATCCCATTGATGTGCAAACATGGCCTCGCGGTCAAATGTTTTACTACTTTTCCAAGATGGCGCCTACAGGATATTCAATGACGGTTGAATTAGATGTTACCGTTATGAAAGAGGTATTAAAGGAACGCAAGGTAAAATTCTTTCCGGCGTATCTTTGGCTTGTGACAACAATGCTGAACAGGCAAATCGAGTTCAAGGTGGCAGTAAGAGAAGAGGTCCTTGGATACTGGGACTCGCTTACGCCATTATATGCCAGCTTTCACGAGGATGATAAGACGATATCATTGATATGGACAGAGTACGCTGATGATTTTTCTGTGTTTTATCAACGTTATTTGGAAAATCAGAGGCAGTATGGAGATAACCACGGAGTTCTGTCTCAGTACCCTGCACTGCCTCCTGAAAGCAGCTGCATTATATCCTGTGTTCCGTGGATAGAATTCAAATCTTTTGCTGTTCATACTTATGGAAATAAGCAATACTATTTTCCATCAGTTGAGGCGGGGCGCATTTTCGAAAGGAACGGAAAGATAATAATGCCGCTTTCACTTACTTTGCATCATGCGACAACAGATGGGTGGCATGTTAATAAATTTCTGACGGATTTGGAATACGCTGTCGATCATCCGGATGAATGGCTGTAGGACCATGATTCGCGATTATTCTGCCCCTAATTGAAAAATCATCCAGTTTGACTGAGGTGAGCTGCCCATTGTTCAATTTGTCCATATAGATGGGCGACTCCTGCCCTTGGTTGAAGACATACAGTGTACATCTGTCTGACGTTTTTTTACTTCCAATGTAAGAAGTTTTTGTTGACTAGCGGAATTGCTAATTTGACCAGCAGGTATTAATTCAAAGCCTGATATTAAAGCCCTGTGCTATATAGCTCAGGGCTCTGTTCATATCATAGGCTGTCACTCTTCCAGAAGATTTAGCAAACGCACAATGATGGCCATGGATTCGGCTCTGGTGAGACCATTTTCGGCGCCAAAGCTGCCGTCCGGATAGCCTGTGATTATACCTTCTGCATATACCTGCAACACAGAGGCTTGTTGTTCGGATTGGATTTTCCCAAAATCGGGGATTTTGTTTTGCAGCAAAGCCGAGTCTGTTTCACTCAGAGAACCCTTACCAAAGGCATTCAGCACATTGGCAATGATACATGCTGTTTCACCGCGGGTGATTTCCAGTTTATAATCGTCAAACATATCATCTGAGATGATGTTCAATGACTTGGCCTTATCCAGATATGGCTGTGCCCAATACCCGCTTTTTGCTGTGAATGTTTCATTTGGTGCCAGGCCGGCAATGATCATCTTTATGAATTGGTCGCGAGTCAGCTTACTGCCAGGTCTTACTGTTTGATCTGAAAAGCCGTCGATGATCTTTCTCTCATAAAGTGTGTCAAAATATTTGTAAAACCAGTCCTCCCACTTGATATCCTTAAAAAACTTACCGCTTTGATTTCGCTTAACACTATCGGTATTGAATGTATATAGTTCTCTTCCCTGGTCATTGTAAATTATGAACCCATTTTTGTAGGGATACAGGAGGGAGTCATGAGCAGTATCCTTATTACATTTTATATGACCGGCAAATGTCCAGTCCCTGGCGTTTTCAGAAACAAACACATTCATCCGGTCATGTACATCGACCATAATGAATAATCCGGAGTTTTCGTTATAGCTTATATTTTCGCAATATTCACCGACGTCGTATTTTTCAAAGGTCTGGCCGTCCTTTGTCACAATGACATCGTAGCAGGAGAAATCGTAAAATGTTTTGGTTCCGCGAGCGACTTTATATATTTCTGATCCGGCTATGACAAATCGGCCATCTGCAAAGCAAATGCTGTCAAAATAAGCAAGTATGTCGTTGGTCATGTAATGATCAGAGGTTTGCTTCATCTCCCAGCTGTTGCCGGAATCCGGGCTTATCAGCAGCTTTGTCTGTTCTCCGGTCGCGATTATGACATCATTGCCAGATGCCGCATCCTGGAATTCGAAATCAAACACGCCTTTGAACTCCCAATTGACCAGATCTTTGGAGACTGCAACAGTGGTATCCATTGTCTGGAATGAACCCTTTGGGAACACATTTCCGAAAAGGATGTACTGATTATCACAATAGATCAATTTCTCAGGGCTTACGACTATTTTATCATTATTGCATTCAACAATGGCTCTGTAATCTATCTTGTTGGAGATCGTCCAGTTGATAAGATCCTTCGATTTTATAAAGGCATATTCATCATCCAGAACAGTCAATGTAACATACTCCTTAGTTTTTGCAATATAAAGCGGTTCGTCGAAGATGTAGTATTTGAGGTCATATTTTTTCTCCTTATCCACCATATTCGTTACTGTAAGAATACATGCAGTTTTATCGGGATCATAGCTGTAGAGATAGACATCATCGTCCTTGACGTATACTGTTTTCAGTTTTTCTCTGTTGCCATATCCGTAATAATACTTTACATCTTCTTTTGTATATGATGCCGCGTGCAAATGTAATGGCGCACAGATAATTACTATGAGCAATGAAAGCAAAGCGATTTTTTTCATAAATGGACTCCTTTAATAATCTGTAGTGTTTACCTATTATGGGAATAACATTAAGATGTTAACATAATCAGTAGCGATTTTCAACAGATAGCGAAGCGCAATTTTGTGCTGTCACGTTGATGTTTTCTAGGAAATCCGATAATATATTATATAGTAAAATAAAAAAGAAAGCTGGTTTTCATATGTCGTTGGATAAATACAAAATTAAGCTCAGGAAGAATTCTGATGAGATATGCGGCGATGCTCCACAGTATTCGATCACATATAAGAGCAACCTGAAAAATGCCAGCAGTATAAGTCATGAAATCATATCGGCCTTTATCGGCAAAAGCGATGTGATCGTCGAAATAAATTCAGATATGAGCGGAACAGAGCCGGACAGAAGAAATCCGGTCGATGAGTTCATTGGAAAAACAGGTTCCTTTGACCTGTCTTACAGGATGCGGAATATACAATCTGAAAGGAACAGGACCGTCTTTGGCTTTGCGCTGGGTTCCCAAAAAAAGAAGCAGGCAAATGAAGCCCTGATCTATATACCGAATACTGTATGGAATCATCCGGATTTCGTAAGCTGCCTTCCTTTGCATGGAGCCAGATATTATGTGGCAAAAGAGAATGATGATATTTCCGGCCGGCTGGAGGAAATTGAAAGAATGAGCCAGTCCGACAGGGTCGATGAATTCAAAGCTGTCGTTTTTGATCTGGCAATATGCGGCCAGATGGGGGTATCATCAGCATTTCTGACTATGGATGAAATAAAAGGAATGCTGGGATCATAGAATCCTCAGCATTCCGCTAATACAGTCTGGTCTTAGTTGTACTTATTTCCCAAGCACCTTATCTATTATGCGCCTGAAGAAGCCCTTCTTTTCAGAAGGCTTCCGGACTTGGTCAAGTTCAGGCCGCTTTTGTAAAGTATCTGCGCCAGCCGCTTTCCGGCTGTCTGATGCAGGGTATTGCCTTGTTGTACGGTTTGGTGAGCGCTCTGCATATGTGTTCCTCTGTTGGTTTGAGGTGTCGCGCGTTCTGCCCTGATAGGATTCCGATGTTCCGCTGGCATTATCTCTGCGCGGATTGCCTTTGTACTGGGAATCCCTTTGATATGGCTTGCCGCTGTCGTCGTATTTTCTCTGAGGCCTTCCGGTATCGTTATACCTTGACTGAGGCTTGCCATTATCGTCGTATTTTCTCTGAGGCCTTCCTGTATCGTTATTCCTTGCCTGAGGCCTGCTGCTATCGTCGTACCTTCTCGGAGGCCTTGATCCGGACTGGCCCTGCCCCTGGCCCTGGCTTTGCCCCTGGCTTTGTGGCCGCTGACGGTCGCCCGACTCATTTGGCCTGCTTCCTTGAGCCCTGTCGGCATAATTATTCTTCCGACTCTGCTGACCATCTGTTTTCTCGGGTCTGCCGCTCCTTGCACCTCTCTGATCAGACGATCCTTCACGATAGGGTTTATTACGGCTGCGGCCATTGCTGCCGCCTTTAGGACGGAGCGGACGGTCTTCTTCAACTATCTTTGCCTCATTGTTTTTCTTCCATTCATCTGTTTCCGTTTTGTGCGCCGCCAGGAACTCGTCTGTTGGCAGCTCGGATTCTTCTATCATAGCGCCAATGTGCTCTTCTATATCATAGAGGCTCATAATGTCATCAGTACTGACTATGGATATCGCACGGCCCTCATGGCCTGCCCTTCCGGTACGGCCGATCCTGTGTACATAGCTGTCTCTTTCCACCGGCACATCATAATTGATGACCAGCGACAACTCTTCTATATGGATGCCGCGTGCTGCTACATCAGTTGCCACCAGCAGATGGAATTCACCCTTCTTGAACTGTTCTATAGTCTTGATTCGTTTTGCCTGAGGAATATCACCATGCAGTGCCTGACAAGCGTAACCTTTCCTGTTCAAAAAACTGCGCACCTGTTCGACTGCAATTCTGGTGTTGCAGAATATCATGCAGCTTTCAGGCCTTTCTGCCATAAGCACACGGTTAAGCTGAGTGCGCTTTTCACTTCTGTCGACACGGTAATACAGCTGGCGGATCGTATCTACGGTTTTTGTATCTGACTCTATTTCTATGGTTTCAGGATCTTTCATGTATCTTGTGCAGATTCTTTTGATCTCATCGGGTATAGTTGCCGAGAATAGAAGAGTTACTCTGTCTTTTGGCACGGTGCGGATTATTTTCTCTACCTGGTCAATAAAGCCCATGTCAAGCATCCTGTCAGCTTCATCGAGCACCAGGAAGCGTATGTGCTTTGTATTGAGATTGCCGTGCTGTATATGGTCGTATACCCTGCCCGGTGTGCCTGCGACTATGGTGACTCCTTTTTTAAGGGCCAGCAGTTCGGTGTTCATGCTGTGCTGGCCATAAACAGCCGTTGTTTTGTGGGACAGGTGCTTTGCCATCAGGTGTATATCGCTTTCCACCTGTACGGCAAGTTCGCGAGTAGGTGTCAGTATGAGGCCCTGCGGCCCTTCTGCATCAGGATCGGTCAACTGCAGCATCGAAACGCCGAATACCGCCGTTTTTCCGCTGCCGGTCTTGGACATCACTATCATATCTTTTTTGTTCAGAATATGAGGAATTGCTCTGCTCTGGACCTCTGTCGGTATTTCAAAGCCCATATCGCCAAGCGCCTGCAGTATGGGAGGGGTTATACCGAGCTCATCAAATTTAGTATTTTTGTCGAATGTGTTTTCCATCAAAATCTTCTTTCATTTATCAAATTCTTTTCATTATAGCATTATATCATAATTTTATCTACCTTTTGCCGTACAGCGCGCGCGGGTATAACAGTTGGGACTGTTCGTCCAATCTGACAGGTATATAGGATTATTACCACTGGCGGGGAGAATGAAACCAGAGTTGGTGAAATACAGCTCAATGCTTGTCAGTCTTATATGGGGAACAGTAAACGTGCTGCATAGATAACTCCCGAGAGCGTGATGGTACATAGCATAGTGGAGAGCAATACGGTCTGTGAAGCATAATCTGCATGATTGTCATACTCGACTGCAATAAGTGCAGTGTTGACGGCTGTAGGAACACCTGTTGAAATCAATACGACCTGTGCAACGATCCCTTCCAGCGACAGGAGATGGATCAAGCCCAACGCCATTACAGGACCGCCGACAAGACGGAGGACCAATGCCAGCAAAACTCCAGGCTTCAGTGTTTTGAATTTGGTACGTGAAATTTGAACACCAAGTGTCAGCAGCGCAACTGCAACCAACGCACTTCTGAGGTATTCCAGCGCGGGCCAGAAAGGAAGCGTTGTCATATCAAAGGGCACAAGCTTCAGCAAAAAGGCGGATGGAACAGTATAAATCGTGGGCACCTTGAGTATTTTGCGAATGGATTCCTTAAAACTCAATTTAGCACGCCCTGCGTTGAAAAATCCAATGGAATTGATCGATATGTTCTGTACGACCAGCATCATTATTTGAGCAGTCAGGGCCAAGTCAAGGTACGGTGTTGCACCATCGACCACAAACGGCGGGCTGCTGAAAACCAGTGTGATCAATGGTATGCCGATATTTCCGCTGTTGTAGAATGAAACTGAATTGATGAAAGCATATTTTTTTGACCGGTCATATTTCAGGATCCTTGAGAGAATACTCGAAATAGTGAAATTGATCACAAGAAGAATAACACCTAACAAAAGCACCTTGAACAGCTCCAACGGTATTGTGGAGGTATACAGATAAACAAAAGTGAATATCGGAACCATTGTGTACAGGTTGATCTTTGTTAATGTGTTTATGTCAATGGTAAATTTCTTTGCGATGACGAAGCCGACGCCGACCAGCACGAATATGGGCAGAATATTATATAAAAAGATATAGAGCATTATTGGCATATAAGTATATTATCCTTTATCGGTTCAGTTATTCTGGTGTATCATTTTTATACTATAGCAATACCGACAAAATATTACAAGACTTTGCAAAAAACTCGCTTCCACCAACAGCTGCGAACAACTGCTCCTATCACTCCCATCCGCTCACTACTGCGAACAACTGCTCCTATCACTCCCATCCGCCAACAACTGCGAACAACTGCTCCTATCACTCCCATCCGCCAACAACTGTGAACAACTGCTCTTATCACTCCCATCCGCTCACTACTGCGAAACGGTTATTGTACGGTGTTTGTATGGGAAAACGGTGCCTATTATAGGTGTGACCAAGGAGTATCATGCCGACGGCATAGTGACAGCATGCCTACCCTCCCGTACTCCCGCACTCTCGCACTAAATATCATGCATGAGTATGGAGTAGTAGAAGCTATAGATAATGCTATTGCTTTGGTGAATACAGATGTCAAAGTCAGAAGGGGACCCAAGGCAAAATGACAGGCCATAAGTGTCCTTGCACATATATGTGCACTGTGCTTTTCTGGGAGTTCCATTTCACCGAGGCTCTGTTTTTTTACTATGCTTGTCCGATAGGCCCATGCACAAAAATTTCACTTATGGGGAAATTTTTAATAGCATCGAACTATTTTTCATGGATGAAGGATACATAATGCGCGAGTCAGAACATTATGTTACTCTGCTGCAGTGATGTGGGGGGTGCACTGTGCTTTACTGGGATGTTATTTCCCCACAACTTGAATTTTTGTGTACCGTGCTCTATGATAGTCCCACTTCACCGAAGCTCATATTTATTTTTGCACACCGTGCTCTATGGTAGTTCCATTTCACCGAAGCTCGTATTATTTTTGTGCACTATGCTTGTCCGATAGGCCCATGCACAAAAATTTTACTTATGGGGAAATTTTTAATAGCATCGAACTATTTTTCATAGATGAAGGATACATAATGCGCGAGTCAGAACATTATGTTACTCTGCTGCAGTAATATGGGGGGTGCACTGTGCTTTACAGGGATGTTATTTCCCCACAACTCGAATTTTTGTGTACCGTGCTCTATGATAGTCCCACTTCACCGAAGCTCATATTTATTTTTGCACACCGTGCTCTATTGTAGTCCCACTTCACCAAAGCTCGTATTTTTGTGCACCGTGCTTGCCCTCGAAAAAAATCAGATGACGGGATTTTGGAGGACTTGTCTTCCTTTTGTTGACTAGGGTAAAGTGTTTGCTTTTTGTTATCTGGTACAGATAGAGGTATTTACAGGATGTTCATCAGTAAATCAATGCAAACATTCAGTACCAAACATTCAGTACCAAACATTCAGTAGCAAACATTCAGTACCAAACATTCAGTACCAAACCATATGCCTGTTTCATAATATACTGTGTGAATATTTTTTGAAACAGGTGTTATTATGTCTAGTCCATACAACTGGAATTTCAGGCAGGAACCAAATGCTTTTTCGTATGCCTCAGGTGATGTTAATGGCGATGGTATAGCAGACAATGTTTTTCTCACCGGCTATAAAACACCGGACAGTCCGTTTGTTCAGAATATTACTCTTGTTATACAGGATGGCGGCACAGGTCAGTTTTACGAAACAGCGCTAAAGGAGAATGCAGGGTATGACCCGGCACTTTTTCTCGGTGATTTTACCGGCGACGGTGTGCTGGATATCCTGATCAGTATAGCTTCCGGCGGAAGCGGTGCGATAATGTACCATTATGTTTACTCAGATCTGAATAACCAAACTAAATTATTGTTCGATTTTGAGAAATACAACAGCGAATATCAATACACTGTTAGCTACAAGGATGGATATGTGGTCGAGGTGATCAGCAAAAACTACAAAATGAAGTATTTGCTGGACATTTCAAACAAAGGCTCGGAATATCTCAATGAGATATATTATCGCAACGGAAAACTGAAGGCTCCCATCAGCGGATTCGTCAACCCGCTCAGTGTGCTGCAGCCCGTTGACTTTGATTATAACAGGGTACTGGAGCTGATGGCATTCCAGAAGATCGCCGGCAGATACAATGCCGATTCACTGGGCTATATTCAGAATATCCTGAAATGGGACGGACAGCGTTTTGTGTTGGATAATCAGATGCTGGCGATATTCGGAAGCCAGGAATGACCACACTGTCAGAAAGTCTTCATTCAAGGATGTAAGAGCTAATACTAATGTAAATATTGTTGCATATGGAGAAATTTCTATAGTACAATTGAATCAACTAATATGCTACAGGGAAGGTACCCCATGGAAAAAAGAGACATACCGATCAGAAAACTTGGTGATGACCAATTCAAGCTGTCTCCTTATGTATCCGGCTTATGTGAATTTATAAGACAAAGTGACAAGCCTGTCACCATATCGATCCAGGGTGAATGGGGGAGCGGTAAAACCTCCTTCATGAATATGATGGAGGACGAGCTGTGTGACAGCTCCGGCAAATACAGCAGCATATGGATAAATACCTGGGATTTTTTTCTTGAAGATAGCTACGATGTTGTGGTAAGCAAGCTCGTCGCTATGATAATAAGCCAGATCGAAGCCAAATTTGAAAACGTCAGATGCAGCAAAACAAAAGAGGAATTGATAAACGACTTTAAGAACTTCACAAAGAAGTTTTCAAAGGCTGTCCTCAGTGTTACAGGATTTGGTTCCAAATCGGGTGATGAACTCATAGATGACTTGTTTGGTAAAGCCATTTCATTGAATATAAAGGACATAAGAGGTAAATTCGAAAGATTCTTAAGCATGATCGCAGAGGAATCGGACAATGCGAACACATACTTTACCATTTTTGTTGACGATCTTGACAGGATATATCCTAAACTGGCGGTGACGATACTCGAAGCATTGAAGATATTATTTGACATAAAGCACTGTATTTTTGTTATTGCAATTGATTATGATGTCGTTGCCAGCGGTGTCGAGCAAAAATACGGCACTGTCAAGGGTACAAGCAGAGATATATGCCGGGCATACTTTGATAAGCTTATACAGCTTCCCTTCGTCATGCCAACTGCAAAATATGACATAGCAGAAATGGTCATACAGAGGCTGAAGGAAATGCGTTTCATGAATACCGAGTATGATTACCGTGTACATAAAAATGACATCCTCAATATAATAAAAATGACCACGAACAATAATCCCAGGACGATAAAACGGCTTCTGAACATGTTGCAATTGACTATAATAATGGACAGGGAACGCATCGACAGCAGCTCTGCTTATTACCAGCTGCTGGAGCTGCTGCTTGTATCCATGCAGCTTGCGTATCCGTCTGTCTATCAACTGATGCAGTCAAACGAGGACTTCACTTCGTGGAAGAAGAATATACTTGTAAATGTTAATGATAAAAATATCAGCGATTACATTTTGAATAGCCTGGACATTGATTGTGAGTGGAAAGAGGTCGTTTACCTTCTGACGGTCAATGATCCTCTGCTGAAGATGGATTACAACAAGATCCAGCATCTTCTTGAGATTTTTCAAAAACTGATGCAGAACTGTGAGGGATCCAATGAGTATCTAAGCAGTATATTCGGTGTGATAAGCATGACCGATGTCAGCGCGGGCAGTATGCTGCCGTTCCTATACAACGGTCAGGATTATGACAGTTCATCTCAAACACAGTTCAGACAGGGCAACAAACTCATAGAAGGAATAGAACCGGACAGGTATGCTGTGGCGCTCGATGTGGGCTGTGGCAACGGAAAGACTACATTTGAACTGCTCAGCAGGAATCCATCAATGAGAATAGATGCGTTTGATATTTCTAGTACGCAGATAGAGGTTGCACGTAAGAGCTGTGAAGAAAAAGGGTTATCGGATAAAATCAATTTTTATGTTTTGGATGCCCTGGAACTGAAGGGCAAGGAAAGATATGACCTTGTATTCAGTAATGCCACACTCCACTGGATAACCAACAGCAGGAGGATGTACACCCTTCTGTATAAAGCCTTGAAATCCGGCGGCAGGCTGGCAGTCCACCAGGGGGGAAGCGGATCCTACAGCGGTCTGCATGCAGTGGCCCGGCAGGCATACAAAAATTTGGGGTATGGGAAGTACTACAAAGGATGGACATTCCCGGTGTTTTATCCTACAAGGGAGGAGATGGAAGGCCTGCTCGATGATATCGGCTTCAGGAATATTCATGTCGAGAGCGTCATAACGGATGGCAGCGAGCTTGATCATCTTATCGAGAATTTTGAAAAGGCAAGCCTGGTATTCTACAGACCGATGCTTAAATGCGACGAGGAGTACAAGGAGCTTGTAAATGAATACTACAGGCTTTGTTCAATACAAAAGCCCGACACTTCCGCCCACAGACTTTACATATTTGCCGACAAATGAGGATAATTCACGGATAATGCACGGACAATGTAAGACAAAAATGTGTGTATGAAAGGAATGGCCTATGTTAGATAACCTGGAAATCAAATTTGCAGAAAGCAGCTTAACTGAAAGTGAATGGAATGATATATGGGACATATTATGTGACTGTGATAATGAATTTGTACCGCCATTATCCAGCAGGAACAGCTCGACCCAATCAAATCTGATCATAGGCGGGCAGGATGAGCAAACCGATGTTAAGGCCGAACCCTATGTGTACTTTGAGGGTATCAAAAACCAAAAGTTCATCCTGGCTGAAATAGAGGGCAGGGTGGTTGGATTCCTAACCTTCAGGATAAATTACAGCTGTGATGCATTGCAGGATTTCGGAGTGTCCAATTACATTACTACTCTTTGTGTTGATAAAAAACATAGAAAACAGGGCATTCTGTCGCGTATGTATGATCATATGGAAAATGAACTGCCTGAGGGAGTTCGCTGCAGCAAGGTCTCAACACGGACCTGGTCCCGGAATAATGCACATATAGGTATGCTGATGAAAAGAGGATACAGCGTGCTGAAAACACTTGCTGATGACAGAGGCCCGGGTATTGACACTCTCTATTTCGGAATTGATCTGAAGTGACAATGAAATGTTTCCAGACCGACGCTTGTTGTGGTCAAATAATATACATCTTACAATAAAACACCTGACATTAAAGAGCACAAAATGTTGGGTGTATTTTTTTTGTGTGATATACAATTGAGGTAATGAGGCTGCCGGCTGCCTTTTTAAAGTGGCGGGCAAAAATGAGTGGAGGAGAATGTAATGAACAAATCAGAAAGCTTGCTGGATTACTACAGATCACAAAGTATGATCACGGACCCGGGGACATTTTCGGAGAAGTATGACGGATTGCCAGATGATGCGGCGGGTATCGTCGAGATGATCCAGGGACTGTTTCTTCACATTTTCTGGGGGAAGTCGTATGGCGTTACGTTTACTGACTCGCAGTACAGGCATGTGCAATCGAGGAAAGTATCCAATATTTTATCAGTGATTGACAGCCTTGACAATTCACCGCTGACACAGGCAAGACCTTATGAAAAAAGGTTTATAGGTAACTGCAGGGATTACTCAGTATTCCTTTGTTCGCTCCTCAGGTCAAAAGGAATACCTGCCCGTGCACGCTGTGGTTTTGGTACATATTTTATGCCTGATCATTACGAGGATCATTGGATGTGTGAGTATTGGAGCAGCAGCGGGAACAGGTGGGTGAGCGTGGATCCTCAGCTCGACAAGCTTCAAAAGGATACACTGGGAATAGACTTTGATACCCTTGATATGCCCAAAGGCAGATTCGTCACAGGCAGTGAGGCCTGGAAGCTGTGCAGGAGCGGCGCGGCAAATCCCGACAGCTTCGGTATATTTGAAATGAAAGGGCTTGGTTTTGTGCTGGGTGACTTTATCAGAGACATTGCCTCTCTCAATAAAGTGGAGTTACTTCCATGGGATTGCTGGGGCCTGATTCTCAAGGATGTCAACATGCTTTCGAAAGAGGAGTATGCGTTGCTTGACAAGGCTGCAGAGCTTGTGTTGGCAGGGGACAAGCAGATATATGACTTGTATGATCAGTCGCCGGGTTTGAAGGCATCAGGGACTATCAAAAGCTACGTGCAGGAAAGCGTTATAGAGTTCATTATATAGATAGGCTGAAACGCTTGGCGGCAGGTACTTATCTGTCATACAGGAGAGGGACCTTTTGTTCTGTTTCAGACAAAAGGCCCCTCTGTTTATGTTACCCTTCCAGGTGAATATCCCCTCTGCTTGCGTTGTCATTCCAGGCGAGTCTTCCCCTCTGTTTATGTTATCATTCCAGATGATGATCCCCCTCTGTTTGCGTTACCCTTCCAGGTGAATGTCGCCGCGTGCTTCGAGGTCCGCGAGCATCTGGGCATACATTTTGCTGTCTATCTTGTACTTGTATTTGTAAATGAGATAGCCGGCAAGGATGCAGAGCAGGGGAATAATGAGCATTGCGGCCTTTAATATGACCAGGCCCTGCTCGGTCATGTCAGCTGCTGAGGAAGCTCTGCTGATACCGGATATAATGACTGTAGCGCCTACGACTCCGCTGGCAATAGCATTACCGATTTTGTTGATGAATGGCTGCAGCGAAAGTGTCACACTGTCGTTTCGCTTACCGAGCTTCCACTGGCCATATTCTATAGTATCGGAGAGGAACATCAGCATAAGCAGCTGTATGAATGCCTGCCCCAGGAATATCAGCACTCCTGCGGTACCTATGAACAGCATGTTCATAGGGGAGAAGAAAAAGATCACATAGCCAAGGACCACAAGTACTGTTGAACCTGCGTATAATGTCTTTCTGCTGAATCTTTTACTGAACAGCGGGAAGACTACAAGGGCTAGGATCTGTGAAACGCCTAGTACCAGCGCGAATATCGAGTACATGTTTTCATCGCCGTAGGCATATTTGAAATAATATAACCCGAAGCTGGTGGTTATGGAGTAGCCTATCATGAACAGGGCCATTGATATTGCTGTGAAAAGCAGCTGGTCGTTTTTGAAGATGGCCTGAGCCATTCCTTTCAGGGTCGTCTGCTCCTCTTTTTTGAATACTCCCTTGAATTCCTTTACACCGAAAATAGTGATGCATTGGCCGCCGATCATTATCAGAGCAATGATGACAGCAAATACAAAGTAAGCTTTTTTCATGCTTCCGTAATAACTGCCCAGCGCGTTCGTTACCGGTACGATTCCCACAACTACTGCGAAAAGACCAATATTAGCACATATGCGCGCAAAGGCTCCGATTTTCTCCCTCTCCTTCTGATCCATGCTCAATGAAGGAAGCATTGACCAGTACGCTATATCATTTGCTGTAAAGCTGATGTCAAAAAACAGGTAGAGCAGTGTGAACATTATGAGATAAGCTGCGCCGCTGAGACCGAGATCCGTGTACATCAATACTGTGAAAACTCCAGTGAACACTGCTCCAACAGCTATCCAGGGCTTGAATTTTCCGTATTTGCTGTTGGTATTGTCGACAAACACGCCCATTATGGGATCGTTGACAGCGTCGAAAATTCGAGCGGCCAGCAGTATGCCTGTAAGCCACCATAGCATGTAGTCGGGCATTTGAAGTATATCTGTGAGGTAGAACATCAGGTACATGCTTACCAGAGAAAAGAGCATATCCCTTCCGATGGTGCCGAGTCCAAAGGTGTAGCGGTTGTTGTGGGATGCTGTTGTTTTCATGGGACGGCCTCCGTTTCATTTGTCGTGATTTGTCCTGCTGCATAG
Organism: Bacillota bacterium; assembly: GCA_023435305.1. Taxonomy (GTDB): domain Bacteria; phylum Bacillota; class Clostridia; order Acetivibrionales; family DTU013; genus DTU013. The sequence goes on along the minus strand of JAEYRV010000025.1, from coordinate 100,242 downwards.
CGCTTATATTTCTATTATAACGCACTATAAGAGTCATTTATAGAACAGCATGATCAATATATCCGGAATACCTAAACATCAAAAGTATCGGGCCTTTGTGAATCTGGCTCAGCTCCTTCGTCAGGTTGATCGCCAATGTTCACTGCACTTTCGATAATATACAGATTAGAGCCGAAATCGCCCAGCAAACGAGTCTTATTATTGTACCACGAGCCCATGAATTGGTTATTGAGGCGAACGCCGCTCATGAGCATATCACCGGATGCTTCATATTTCTCAACGCAGTCAGTCAGGCAATAGTATTTTCCGATGGTCCTTAGTATCAGACCATCAGGGTTCAATGATAACGGCAGAAGGTGGTTGACAAGCCCGCCGAAACGCTTTAGAAAAATGCTTTGAGGCCTTGCGGTAAGCAAATAACGCTTATCGGGATCAAGACCGGTCAATGGCAGGAAGTCGTATCCCTCGCTCGCTTCGGCCTGTGTCTGGAAAAAGCCGGCGACGGATTCATCTTCATGCTGATTGCTGCATTGCCAGTGCACCTTGTTGCCCTTAACAGGTGTCAGACGATAGAACCTGCCGTATTGAAATGTCCTGCGGTGCTGCTTGTAAAAAGCTATCTGGCTCTTTATCTCGTGCTTTTCGACCGGGGACAGGTATTTAAGATCAAGTTCGTAACCAAGACATCCAAAACAGGCGACATTGAAGCGGGTCGACAGCGGTGTGTTTCTGAGGGTCTGCTGATGTGGTGCTGACGATACGTGTGCGCCCATTGTGGAGAGCGGATAGAGGTATGACAGGCCTCCCTGTATTTTCAGCCTCTCTGCCGGATCGGTATTGTCAGATGACCATATCTGAGGAGAATAGCAGAGCATACCAAGGTCGAAACGGTTTCCGCCGCTGGAGCAGCTTTCGAGAAGTATATGGGGGCGGGGCCTGAAGATTCTCTCAAATATTTCATAGAGCCCAAGTATGTATCTGTGAAAAAACTCACCCTGATCCTTAAGCAGCGGGGAGAAAGCATCGCTGATATGGCGGTTCATATCCCATTTTACATAAGATATACCTGCTTCATCCAGGATGGTGCTCACCGAATTTACAATATAGTCTCTTACAGCCGGGTTACATAGATCCAATACTAGCTGGTTGCGGCCTAATGTCGGTTTCTTTCCGGGAGTTGCAGCAGCATATTCGGGATGAATTCTGTAGAGCTCACTGTCGGGATTGACCATTTCTGGTTCGAACCAGAGCCCAAAGTCCATACCATGCCCTCGAATCTTATCTGCAAAGTGCGCCATGCCCCGGGGCAGCTTTTTTCGATTGACAGTATAGTCGCCTAGTCCGGCTTTATCGTTATCACGTTTTCCAAACCAGCCGTCATCCAGGACAAAAAGCTCGACACCCAGGCGCCTGGCTCTTCGCGCCAGCCTCAGCAGCCTGCCCTGGGTGAACTTAAAAAAATGGGCTTCCCAGTTGTTCAGCAGTACGGGGCGCTCTTTGTTCTTCCAATCGCCCCTTACTATATGATTGTTGATGAAATCATGGAAATTATGGCTCAGACCGTTATAGCCATCCTTACTGAAGGTCATGATGGCTTCGGGTGTTTGAAACTGCTCACCCTTTTGCAGCGTCCATTCAAAACAGTGGGGATTAATGCCCTGCATTACCCTGACTACATCGTGATTGCTCAGTTCAGCCGCACCGTAATGGTTTCCGCTGTATATCAGATTGAATCCATAGATATTCCCATGCTCTTCGTTCGCCCCCGTCTCTGCCAGCAGGAAGCCCGGATTGTGACGGTTGCTGCTGGCGCCGGTGGTGGAGGAGTTGATGTACAGGCCGTACTCCAGCGGCCTCTCATGCCGGTGGGCCTCCTTTATCCAGCCTCCGTCAAACGTAATCAACCGGAAGCCGCGGTTTGGAAGGTCTGTCATCATACTCATCAGCCGCCGGATGACCAGCGGTTTGTCGTTATCGTTTTGCAAAACAGCTCTTCGCGTTATGATATTGGTTTTTTCGTAGACCGTGAAATAAAGCAGCAGCCTGCAATTGTTGGATTCATCAGCCAGTGTGAGCTCCAGCGTTTGACATTCATTTTCCTCTCCGTATGCAGTGGGCAATATATCCATCGCTACGTACCCAGGCAATATTTTGTAGGACTTGTAGAGGAAATCACAGGTGAAGGTCCCATCCGGCATTTTGATCTCTGCAGGTGAGTGGCGGTAGTCCCCCCGGCCTATTCCGGACCACTCAAGGCAAATGTTGTCCAGACAGTAATTCGGATCTGTTTCATCGTAGGAAACACTGCTGCCTATCATAGCAGTACGCTTCAGCAAAAGTCCTTCTACAGGCTGATTTTCATCAAGTCTTACTCCGTAGTGGATGTGCTCAAGGTGGCTAAATGGCGTTACACGGAACCAATAGGAAGTGCTCTGGGTTGTCAGTCTGAAAACACCATCAGAATATCCGATCATATCCATATCCTTTCTGTGCTGCGGTATCGTGCCAGCTATAAATGGTGGTCTTTCAGCATGGCCTTATGTTTCTATTCAAGTATTACAGCTTCATAAGGTTTTAAGCTGCCATCGAAGGATTCTCTGTCATAGTTCGACAAGATAACTGTGCCGTTATGCCCGGTTATCTGCTGCCGGCTTGAAAAGTTCAGCAGTATGGTCATTGACCGGCCGTCCAGCTCACGTTTGTAAATAAAAAGCTCTTTGCTTATTTTCAATGGAACAAAGGAACCGTATATCAAAAGCTGTTCCTTCTTTCGAAGGGCAATAACCTTTCTGTAATAGTTCCGGATAGACTCGGGATCATTTATCTGAGAGGCCATGTTTATACTTGTGTAGTTGCCGTTGATGTCAAGCCATGGCTTTCCTGTCGTAAAACCTGCATTCGGGCTGTTGTCCCATTGCACCGGAGTTCTGGCATTGTCTCTGGAGGTTGCTTTTATCATCCTCCAGCGCAGCGGAGCAGGGAAGTGAAGGCGCGTTATCAGACGGTATATGTTGTGGGATTCCACATCCTGTATCTGGTCCATTCCTGTGAAATCGAAGTTGGTCATTCCTATTTCCTGACCCTGATATATGAACGGAGTTCCGCGCAGCGTAAGCAGCAAAGTGCAAAGCAGCTTTGCAGACTGTACATGATATTGTCCATCGCTGCCAAAACGTGAAACGCTGCGGGGCTGGTCATGATTTTCAAGATAATTGGCATTCCACTCAAGTGCGTTCTGCCACTTTGAAATGACCTGTGCAAAACGGCCTGCATGGAAGCTTCGCTTGAACCATTTGACAATGTACTGGTCGGTTTCCATGTGCTCGAAGGAGAATATCATGTCAAGCTCGCGACGGTTTTCACAGCATAACATGTTGCCGGTTTCAGGTGTGACAAATACTGTCTCACCCACGGTGAAGCAGTCATAATTATCGAGAACATCACGCCTGAGCTCCTGAAGGATCTTGTGAGTACCTTCCTGGGAGACATAGTGCTCACTGCCGGTCAATATCAGCTTCTTTTTGCCGTTTTCAAGGCTGGATTTGTAAAGGACATTGATGACGTCGCAGCGGAAACCGGCAATGCCCTTGTCCAGCCAGAAGCGCATGATGCTCTTTATATCTTCCATTACTCTGGGATTGCGCCAGTTGAGGTCAGGCTGCTTTTTGGCGAACAGGTGCAGATAATATTCTCCGCTTTTTTCGTCATACTCCCAGCAATCCTCTCCGAAAAAGCTGGTCCAGTTGTTCGGCGGCCTGCCGTTCACACCGGGACGCCAGATGTAATAGTCACGATACGGGCTTTCTTTATCGCGGCTTTGAATGAACCATTTGTGCTCATCGGAGGTGTGGTTTATAACAAGGTCCATTACTATTCTGATATCCCTTTTGCCGGCCTCGGCTATGAGGTTTTCCATATCTGCCATAGTGCCGAATTCCGGGTGAATATCACAATAATCGCTGATATCGTATCCATTGTCGGCATTGGGGGAGGGGTAGACAGGGCTGAGCCATATTATGCCGACTCCGAGGTCCTCAAGAGTGTCGAGACGGGAAATGATGCCGGGTATGTCGCCGATCCCGTCGCCGTTGGTGTCCTGAAAGCTGCGGGGATAAATCTGATATACCACTCGTTCCTGCCACCATTTTGCCATACAGCACCATCCTTTGTCCGTATGATAGCTTTATTATATCAAATAGTTATTGTCAATTCACCCATTCTCTTTTCAACAATGAAAGACTTAACTGATCGTCGAATTTTCCGCCATGACACACATACTCTCTCAGTATGCCTTCCTTTGTGAAGCCATACTTCGTAAGGAGCTTTATCGACCTGCTGTTTTCGGGATGTGTCAGGGCATCTATCCTGTTCACCATCAAAATATTGAAGCAGAAATCAATAAGTGCTTTAATGGCTTCCGTCATGTACCCCTGATTCCAGTGATCCTTGTATATATCATAGCCGATCTCGACACGCAGGTGTCTCTGGTCCCACTTGTGGTAGCCGCATGTGCCGATCATGACACCATCCTCCTTTTTGACGATGCCCCAGCGGCGACAGGGGTCCTTGTCCGGCCTTGCGTACCATTCAATAAGCTCCTCTGCCTCTTCGACCGTGGCAAATGGTTCTTCATCAAAATATCTGCACACCTCGGGATCACTGAACTGCTTGAATATGAATTCCCTGTCATCCATTGTCAGCTGCCGAAGTATCAGCCTCGCTGTTTCAAGCCTATGAAATATGATATTTGTATCCATGTTCATGTTTTCCATAATAATCATTCCTTTTCTGTATTAATTATTTCTTACAATATATCGTCATCCGGCAATTCTATCAAAAGCTCAGGATCATGCTTGCGCTCCATCTTACGATGGGCCTTCCTGGTCGCTACGGAATCGAATATGATCGAAAAATCGTAGTTGTCAGGATACAGCTCTTGTGCAGGAACGTGAAGCTTGATCCTTTTATGGTTTATAAGGAGCTTACGCTTTTTTATCTGTACTCCCAGATCTCCTTTTTCATTGGCTTTCTGATATACGATCCCGATGAGCTTCTGGGGATAAACTATAACACTGTCTCCTATGTTGAATTTCATATATCGCGGTTCCGCAGGGGCACTTTTGATTTCCTGTGGCTTGATCCTTTTTGCAGACTGGATCTGTGTACCGGGTATGTCACTAATCATATCTGCCGTGGTACTGTTCAGAGTTTGACTGATCAATGGATCAGGCGCTTTATCAGTCCGACTGTGCGAGGTTTCACTGTATGCTGCTGCCGCTGCCCTTTTGAGCATATGTTGAGGCAGACCGAGTCGTTTTGCAATATACAATGCACAGCTTTCTCCCGCTTCTCCGATCTCGAGCCGGTATAATGGCAGCAGTGTCTGGCGGTCGAAGGCCATCCTGGCATTTGTCAGTCCGGGTTTATTTGCAGCGTAGTCCTTTATCTCAGGGTAATGGGTAGTTGTGACGAATATGCACTTTTTAACCGCCAGTTCCTCCAGTATTGCTACTGCCAATCCCATGCCCTCTGCCGGGTCCGTGCCGGATCCCAGCTCATCCAGCAGGACCAGTGACTGGTCATCTGCCGACCTGAGTATCTCGATTATATTGGTCATATGGGAAGAGAAGGTCGAAAGGTTTTCCGATATACTCTGACCATCGCCGATATCGCACAATACATAGTTGTTCATGGTGAAACAGCCATCTGCGGCAGGCACATGAAGACCGCTCTGAGCCATAAGCGACAGCAGGCCGATGGTTTTGAGAGCCACGGTTTTGCCGCCTGTGTTCGGGCCTGTTATCACGACGCCTCTTATTTCACCTCCGACCTCAAAATCAAGAGGTACTGCTGTCTCTGTTTTGAGAAGCGGATGACGTCCGCCTGTGATTGATATCCTTCTTTCCTGTTTGACAGGCAGTGGAGCCGCATTCATTGCAATACTCATTTTTGCTTTGGAGAATATGAAATCAAGAGTCTCCATGGCCTCTCTGTTTATGTTGATGAACTGTGCATTCTCCTCCACAAGCGCTGTCAGTGTATATAGGATGCGCCTGATCTCATTCTCCTCTTCAATAAACAGCAGGCCCATTTCTTCCTGCAGTTTTCGGGCAGAAGAGGGTTCTATAAAGTAAGTGCTCCCTGATTGAGAAATATCGATAACAGTTCCGTTCACCTGATTCTTGTACTCCTTTTTTACCGGCAGTGTATAACGGCCGTTCCTGGTGGATACAAAGCTCTCTGAAAACCAGGCTTTATTATTCCTCAGAAGTGAGTCAAGCTTTGATCTAATCTGTTCGCCGGCATTGGCTATTTTTCTTCGAATATCGGCAAGCTGTGGGGATGCCCTGTCATCTAGCTGATTTCCCCGTACTGTCCGGTTTATCTCATCCTCCAGATCTGCCAGATCAAATATGGAATTGCCGTATAAAGCCACAGATTCTGAAGATGCTTCAGCTTTTTTAAGGTATGACTTCAGTCTGCGGCAGGCTGTAAGAAACTGTGCGATGCCGCCCAGCTGTTCCGGCAGAAGCATGATACCCTTGCCAAGGGAGGAGAGTATTGTATCCAGATATGTCATTGGAGACAGCGGGGGAGTGCCATACTGTTCCATGATCCTCCTGGCCTCCGTCGTCTCATTCAGATGTCTTGATACCTCTGTCTCCGACATATAGGGTTCAAGATTTCTGATCCTTTCGGAGACCTTATCTGAAACCGCGTGTCTGGCCAGCATATCAAGTATTTTATCAAATTCGAGTGTTTTCAGCATTTTACTGCTCATTGTTGTTATTACCTCCTGAAACTCATCTATGCCGGGACGCTTTATGCCCGGCGTGATCATTTGTCAACGTTTTCCAAAATAAAAAACCCGCAGCAGGCATACCTTGCCAATCTGGCAGAATGCTTCCGCGGGTCGTCCTAGGTTTCGATTCGATATAAAAGAGGGGAGTATGGCTGCAATGAAGCGCCGGCTGGGAAGCCTGCCGTGGCAGAAAATCAAAAAGCCCGGACAGACATACCCTGCCGGACTCATGCATCCATAATTCCATTAATGACCAACCAAACTGAGAATGGGATATTGAAGCAGTCTATAAGGTATTGCTTCTTCAGACACACTAAAATAAGTGTTGATAACGATAGCATTTTCTTTCGATTATTCAAAAAGAAAAGTTACGTTATAATTCACGAACATTAAAACATCGAACAGTATATCACGCTATTCAACTGTCTTTCCGTTTCAGTGCATCTGATCAACTATATTCAGTTGAGAACCACCTTAACAGATCTACCCGACATCAATACCCTTCTTTCATTCTAAGATAAGTTTAAAGTAACATATACGGGAATAGAAAGTCAACAATAATAATTCTTTATAATGTTTTTTTCCTTTGGATCATATCGAACTGCCGGCAAGAAATATGTGGATAAATCTCCATAAATGTATTATTTATCAAAATATTATTGATATTTTTTTACTTTTTCCATTGAATATTAGAATATTACATAATATAATATTGTACTGCAAAATTTTCTAATTATAGCAAATTATTATCGATCTCAGGGGTGTAATTATGAGTAATGATATTAGAGAATCAGGCGTTGGTATAATCGGAAAGATACCATGGGGCATGCATATGGCGTATCTGTTTTCTGAAAGGCAGGAGTATCACAGCATAATTTATCCTTTTTTAAATGAAGGCCTGCGCAGTAATGAAATGTGTGTCTGGATCTATGGATCAAACACAAATTACGATAAAGAGAAGGCATTATTATCAAATTATGTTGATAATGTGGATTTTTATATAGAATCCGGTCAGTTATTACCGGTTTCGTACAAGACCTGGTATATGAAGGATGATACCTTTTTGGAAACCAGGGTGAACATCCAATGGATGGAACTGCTAAGGGATGCCCTAAGCAGAGGCCTTGACGGTATCAGAGCAGCTGCGGATATTACCTGGACTGATGAGTATGATTTCGTATCGTTTTCACACTATGAGGATATAATCAATAAAACATTTGCTGAAATGCCTTTTATTGCCCTGTGCCTTTATTGCACCAAAAGTCTGGATGCATTTGAGACCGCAGAAGTGATCAGAAACCATAGCTACATCTTAACAATGCATGAAAACAAGCTCCGGCGTATAGAGAATGTTGAACTCATTACCAAAGCAAGGCAGCTTAATGAAAAGAAGCTTAGGTACAGAAAGCTTATTGAGATATTGCCTGATTCTGTTCTGGTGCATGATGACAGACGTATTTTTTTCAGCAACGAGGCGGCATCCCAAATAACCGGAACTACTGATCATAATAAATTAAGGTCAATGTCTGTCACGGATTTCATACCGGATGGAAATAAAGAGGGCTTCAGCGATTTCATGAAAAAGTCGCTGCAGGATGACAAGGAGAGTTGCTGTAATTGCAGGATCAAATATCAAAATGGCTATGTCAGGGATGTTGGCATTACAACGGCCAGATACAGCTATTACGGTAAAACAGTGCTGCTGTCTGTGATCAGAGACAATACGCCGTTTATGAAAATCAATGAGCTGGAGAAAGAAATTCTTATAAATAAAAAGCTGCTTGATGAAACTCTGGAATACGACAGGATCAAAACAGAGTTTTTATCAAATATATCACACGAGTTCAGAACTCCTCTGAATGTTATCCTATCAGCCTTACAGCTTGTCAGGACACAGAAAGACCATGTCAGAGAAGGTATCTGCATCAATAAGTACTTTATTGCGATCCAACAGAACTGTTACCGGCTTTTAAGACTGATAAACAATTTGATCGATATTACCAAAATAGATTCCGATTTTTATGAGATCAAGCTGCAAAATTGTGATATTGTCGGCCTTATAAAAGAAATTGCCGTGTCCGTGGGAAGTTTTGCCGAAAGTAAAGGTATATCAGTCGTTTTCAGTACCAATGTCCAGGAGAGGGTCATGGCATGTGATCCGGACCAGATCGAGCGGATCGTACTGAACCTTCTGTCAAATGCCGTTAAGTTTACCTCAAATGGAGGCAAAATCAATATTACACTTTCGGACCTCGGCAAAACCTTTAGAATATCAGTAAAAGACTCAGGCGTCGGAATTCCTGTGAACAAACACAGGATCATTTTCGAAAGGTTCAATCAGCTCGATAAATCTCTCAGAAAGCAATCCGAGGGGAGCGGTATAGGCTTGTCCCTTGTAGAGGCGCTGGTTGTAAAACACAATGGAACAATATCTGTCAACAGCGAGCCGGGCAAGGGAAGTGAATTTATTGTAGAATTGCCTGTGAGGATTCTGGCAGGTATCACAGGGGAATCAAACCACAAATTAAGCTGTAATGCGCAAAAGCACATCGATAGGATGTATGTGGAATTTTCTGATATATATCTTTGAAGAGACAATAGTATATTAACAGTGCCTTTTACCAATAAAAAAACAGGCAGTCATTCTCTGATCTGCCTGTTTTTATTGGTAATGAAATATGATTTCTGTTATTCGGCAGCTTCCTGCTCTTTATCTTTCTTTTCACCGATGCTGAGGATCATGTTCAGAATTATTCCGAATATTGCAGCACCTGCGATACAGGGAACTTCGATCCCAAAGAACGGGATGTTGCCGCCGAAGGCGTAGTTGCCGCCGAGGCCGATTACCATTATCGTTGCTATGACAGCGATATTCTTGGAGCTGAACATGTCAACCTTCTTCTCTATCATAATAGCCGCTCCCTGAGCTGCGATGGCACCGAACAGGTATACTTCCAGACCGCCTATTACTGCCTGAGGGATCGAGTATATACCCTGAACCAGCGGAGTGAAGAAGGACATTATCATGGCAATAACTGCTGCCACTATAAGCACCGGTACTGAGAACACCTTGGTTATCGCCATTGTGCTTATGTTTTCTCCATAGTTTGTTCCGGCGGGACCTCCGACGAGTCCGGAGATCATATCACCAATACCGTCGCCTATCAGGTTCAAATCGAGCTTTTCAATAAGGTTGTATTTTTTGGAGGAGTTCTTCTTCTTTGCCAGATCGTTTATATAAATATCCAACTGGTACATATGAGCTGTAGATTCAGGAATCGTTGCGATGGCTATTGGCATGATAGCAAGTACGGCTGCTACCGAAGGCTTAGGGAATGAGAATGCCGGTATCGCTATTGGACCTGCCTGCCACAGAGAAGCTTCAAGAGCTTCTTTCGGTATCGATCTGAAAAGGTTCATATCGGGGCCGCCTATAAAATACAGCAGAGCCGCGGTAAGGCATCCGACTGCCGCACCCAGCAGAAGGGGCAACTGTCCGAGAAAACCTTTAAGGTATCTTGAAAATAGTATAGTTGAAAGCAGTGTAGCCAGTGATACGACCCATACCCAGTTGCTGTTCATTACTGTTGCTGCCGCACCTTGTGCAAGTGCTCTTGGAGCTGCGTCGCTTAGTGCTGTACCTGCCAATGTAAGGCCGATAATCATAGCGATAGGACCGGTTATGCTTGCGGGAAGGATTTTTTCAACTGCCTTGGTTCCGGAAACCTTGATAAGTAAACCTGCAGCTATGGAAATCAAACCTGACATAATTATTCCGAACTGAGCGTAAGAGATCGCTTCTGCAGGAAGTATGCTGGTTGTGCCTGCTTTCCAGGCTTCGAGCTGGGTGAGTGTCTCCGGACTGACCATCGATTTGATAGCGTCGCCCGCCATGAGACCTGAGATCGCGGTCAGATACGAGAAGCTGGAACCATAGTAAAGAGGTATCTTTTTGCCTGTGATGAGTATAAAGCATATTGTTGCAAGGCCGCTGGCAAAAATCGTGGTTGATACTTGAAAGCCTGTGATGAGTGCTACAGCTACTGTTGCGGGGAACATTACGATCACCTGCTGCAGTGCGTAAAACAGCAGCTTCCAGATCGAGGGCCTTTCATCGGGCAGATACCCGATCACTGTTTGATTGTTCGGCATGGTAAATCCTCCTTGTTTTATAATGGGTATTATTTGCGCAAACTGAAAAATCTTGCCGGCAGCAGACGGCAAGATCTAATCGCATCATTACAAGGATGGATATAAATATCCAATATTATAATATAGCATCTTGTCGGCATCACTGTACCGGACTTAAAGACATCTCACTTTTTCGACATTATATCATTCGATAAATAGCTTTTCAATATATTAGTATTAACTTTTCTCAATTATATTTTCGCGAAAAATATTGACAAAGCGGAAAAAATATTATCATACAGCCTTCCTGAAAATATCCCTGCATCTCAACAGAAACTCAGTAGACCAAAGTCTAAGCTCTTCAGGGCTTTGCAGATCCAGCACACTATTGACGATATCCTCCGGGTATCCGACAATCTTCTCCGAAAACAGACCTCTTTCCCTAAGATATGATACTGCATTTACTACTATTTCTAGCGTCAGATGATATACAAGCCCCGGATTATCACTGCCGGACAGCGCTGCATATGCTCTTGTCAGCCATTCGTTCAAGTGGACTGAGTCATCAGCTTCAAGATATTCCCTCAGGAGATCATATCGGAAATCCATACCCTCCGGATAGATCTCCTTTCTTCTTGATTTAATATCGCTGTAAGCTATTATGCTCCCCTTGGTTTTTATATAGCGGTAATCCTGCAGTCCAGCTGCCTTGATGTAGGATCTGCGCCAGGAGGGCATACCTGAATCGCTGTATTCCTCAACAGGTCCTAGAGTTATGTAAAGGTGGGAGGAGGGATATTTTTCAGAGTAGTCCTTTCTTATATCGTCCAACAGTTCGATTATCTGATCATTCCATATAGTATCCTGAAAGAAAAGTAAGGCCACATGGTTACAGCCGTCGTTCGTCGGAAGGACTTCATCGGAATCGCTGAAATCCCTGCAGGACTCCATTACCTTGTTTAATTTTTCCGGCATGCAGTCATCATCGGTTATTCTGATCAGTGCTACCTGCACCGGTCTTGATGCGATCTGTACACCACTGATGCTCTCCAGTTCAGAGACAGGTGTCAGGATTTCCTTCCGGCCATACAGTTCATTAAACAAAACATCCGGTTTATACTCATCTGAAGGGTGCATCCAGTTCTGTAAACGTGCTCTCAATTTGTCCAGCATATATTCCTCCAAAGTATAAATTGACAAACTTCTTTAATATTATACATCAAGATTTTATTACTAATAAATTTTTTCACAAATTTTTTTATTTTGATATAGAAAAAATAATTGTATATGATAAAATATTGCACTATGCACGCTGAAAAAAAGGGGTTAAATATATGCAAACAGACTTTTATCATTTTTTGTTGGACATGGCAATAATTCTGATCAGTACCAAGATACTGGGTATATTCTCGAAGAAAGTAAAAATGCCGCAGGTGGTCGGTGCGTTACTTGCCGGTGTGATCATGGGGCCTGCCGTTCTTAATATCATACATGAGTCGGATTTTATCAAAAAGCTGGCTGAGCTTGGCGTAATAGTGCTTATGTTTTCTGCCGGTATGGAAATGGATCTTAAGGAACTGAAGAACAGCGGAAAATCAGGAATGCTCACCGCCGCGCTGGGTGTTCTTTTCCCACTGGTCGGCGGATTTCTGGCAGCAATGATTTTTAATGGCGGAGGAGCCGTTTCCGGCAAGACGTTTTTGCAGAATGTATTCGTAGGTGTGGTTCTGACTGCCACATCGGTCAGTATAACGGTGGAAACTCTGAAGGAGCTTGGCAGACTAAATTCAAAAAGCGGCACTATTATATTGAGCGCGGCGCTTATAGACGATGTGCTCGGGATCATGCTGCTGACGCTGATCACCGGAATGTCGGACAATTCTGTAAACATTCTTGGTGTTTTGGGAAAGATCGCTGCCTTTTTCGTACTGGCGATTATTGTCGGGATTGTATTCTACAAGGTTTTCGAGAAGTTTACAAGCGAAAGGAAAGAGCGCCGGAGGTATGTACTAATAGCTTTTGTGTTTTGCCTGATACTCTCGTATATAGCAGAGCACTATTTCGGTGTTGCCGATATAACAGGAGCTTTCATAGCCGGTGTAGTGCTGTCGAATACCAAGCAGGTACATTTTATAAACAGGCGGTTTGACATACTGTCCTATATGCTGATCGCTCCAATGTTTTTTGCCAGTGTCGGCTTGTCGATCGAGAAATTGGAGATAAACGGAACAATGCTCTTACTGACACTGGTTCTGCTTATTGTGGCGATTATTACAAAGATCATAGGCTGCGGTCTGGGAGCCATACTGTCCGGCTGCAGCACGAAGGAGTCGGTCCAGGTCGGAGTCGGTATGATATCACGTGGAGAGGTCGCGCTGATCGTAGCAAACAAAGGTCTGATGCTTGGGCTCATGCCCGGATTATTTACGGCGCCCCTTGTGCTGGTGGTCGTTATAACGACCATTGTTACACCGATATTGCTGAAAATCATATTTAAGGAAAACAACAAAATTATATTTGAGTAAATCATTGAATTACACGAAGTATAGGACTATAATATATTCGGTGGAAATTGTTGTTTTTGTGCCCTGATTTTGGATTTGGCAATTATATATTGCAATAAATAACTCCAATTACTAAATTTAGGGGGCGTTTTATATGAACTGGCCAGTAGTAGCAATACTAGTATCAGTACTTGCACTGGGCGTAGCAGCATGGCTCTATACCTGGGTGAAGGCACAGCCTTCATCAAATGCTGAGGTCGCAAGAGTCGGCGATCTGATCAGGAAGGGCGCAAATGCCTTTCTTGGCAGAGAATACAGGATCCTTGCCATCTTTGTCACATTTGTTGCTGTATTGATCATACTTTTCCTTCCCAAGCCGATCTGGAACGGTGATCCTGCTAAAAACATCATGATGGCGATATCCTATGTAGTAGGCTCCGTATTATCGGCGTTGGCAGGCAAGATAGGCATCTTTGTTGCGACAATAGCAAACGTTAAAAGCGCAGAAGCCGCTACCAAAAGCATGAACAATTCCTTCATGGCAGGCTTCAGAGGCGGTGCAGTCATGGGTATGGCTGTCGTAGGTACCAGCCTTCTGGGCGTTACAGGTGTCCTTTTGATTACAGGCGATGCTTCATCAGTGCTCGGATTCAGCTTTGGCGCCTCTTCTCTGGCTCTCTTTGCAAAAGCCGGCGGCGGTATATTCACAAAGACAGCAGATGTCAGTGCTGACCTCGTTGGCAAAGTAGAACTCGGCATACCCGAAGATGACCCGCGCAATCCTGCAGTTATAGCTGACAACGTCGGCGATAACGTAGGAGATGTAGCAGGCATGGGCGCCGACCTTTTCGATTCCAACGTTGCTTCCATGGCAGCTGCATTAGTACTTGCAATGGCATTAGACGGCGGAACCGGAATTAATACTAATATGATTTTCTGTTATGCTGCGCTTGGACTGCTTTCTTCCATTATCGGAATAGGTTTCGGACGCATAGGCAAAAATGGAAATCCCAGCTCGGCATTAAATAAATGTACATATATCACAACTGCACTGTTTGCGATCCTTACAGCAGGCGCAACAGCTATTTTTGGATTTGACTGGCGTTATTGGGGAGCTACCTTCATAGGACTTCTTGTTGGTACGGTAGTAGGACTTGCATCCGACTATTTCACAAATGACGCAAAAAAACCTGTTCAGATGGTTGCCAGAGCCTCCAAATCAGGACCGGCATTTACTATACTTTCCGGCTTTAGCTATGGTTTGATAAGCGCATTCCCGGCACTGCTTGGTATTGGCGTATCAGCACTGGCATCCTACATGATTTGTGACACGATTGGACCTGGTATTACAGATGCACTGTTCGGTATAGCAATGGCAGCCATCGGAATGCTTTCGATCGTGGGAATGATCATTTCCAACGATGCTTACGGCCCGATCGTTGACAACGCAAGAGGACTTGTTGAAATGGGCAATCTCGGTGAAAAAGCATTAGAAATCACTGACGAGCTCGATAGTGCCGGAAACACTGTAAAAGCTATAACAAAGGGCTTTGCAGTAGGAGCTGCCGGACTTACAGTCATAGCTCTTCTTGGAGCATATATGTCGGAAGTAAATGATGCCCTTGGCGAAAAAGGCCTGGAGCTGTTAAAGGGCTTTGATGTAATGAATCCTGTCGTATTCTTCGGTATGATAGTCGGTGTGGCTATACCGGCAGTCTTCTCCGCAATGCTCATTATGGGCGTTGACAGAAATGCACAGCGTATGGTTACTGAAATACATCGCCAGTTCAATGAAATACCAGGACTCAAGGAAGGCAAAAAGGGCGTTGTACCTGAATACGAAAAATGTATAGATATAGCTACCAAGGGCGCTCTCCGCGAACTGGTACCTGCCGGACTTGTTGCGATACTGGCAACACTCGTGGTTGGCTTTGTGGGCGGCGTAGCTGCAATAGGCGGCTTCCTTGTAGGCAATATCATGAGCGGACTGCTGCTGGCTCTCCTGATGGGCAATGCAGGCGGCACATGGGATAATGCTAAAAAGTATGTTGAATCGGGACATGAGGGCGGCAAGGGTTCTGAAGCTCATAAGTCAGCAGTTGTCGGTGATACTGTCGGCGATCCCTTCAAGGATACTGCAGGTCCGTCAATAAATACCCAGATCACAGTTGTATCATTGATTGCTTCAATCACAGCAGGCTTATTCGCTACATTCAGTCTGCTGGGATAATCAAAACAGTGGTTCTTAACAGAGTGTATAGAAACAACCCCTTCCTGACGGAAGGGGTTGCTTATTTTACTGACTAATACTAATGCCTCTTTTTATGTGTGTTGATAAATTCATCACTCAGTTCAACACTCCACTGGGGGGCGCTATGCCCATGAAACATTCACTTTGGGTTGTACATGCCCTTGGACTCCATGTACTTGTAGATTGCCTCTCCATGCTTCTGCTCTTCTTTTTGTATGTGATTGAGGACATCGCGGACCTGTGTGTCCTTACATTCGAATATCGCGGTATCATAAGCGCCGGATACGAATTTTTCCGTCATAAGTATATCGTTGCACATGCTTTGATCTGTTACCATATTGGTGCTATTCGGCTGAAGTCCGGCCGGCGGGCTTGTCTGCTGCATACCCTGGCCCTGATTCATTTGACTGCCGCCCTGCATTCCGGAGCTGCCTTGCATCCCGGAGCTGCCTTGCATCCCGGAGCCGCCCTGCATTCCGGAGCTGCCTTGCATCCCGGAGATGCCTTGCTGATTCATTGACGGTACTTGTCCTCCGAGGATCTGGTTGATCGTATTCAGATGCTCCTGCTCAATTTTTGCGTGGTTACTGAATATGTTTTTAAGCTGAGGGTCAGTTGCCTGTTTAGCATAGCTATTGTATTTTTCGATACAAATCTCCTCATGCTTTTTTTGATCTTCCAGAAGCATTCTTTCCTTTGTCGTAAGACTGATATTCATGTTTTTCACACCTCCGGTATTAGTATCTTCCGAAGGCAGAAATATATTCTTGTCTTCTGCAGTGACTCCTAGCCATTATTCAGCTAAATTGTCTTTTGGAGTATCATTTCTGTCCAGGCCGATAATTTCTTTTGAATTGTTTTTTGGAGTATTATTTCTGTCAAAGCCAATGATCTCTTTTACGGATTTCCCTTTGTAGATGGTTGCAAGTATGTTTCGGATAAGCAGGAAGGTGATCGGTCCGAGAATAAGCCCGGCAAATCCTATGAGCTTAAGGCCTATATACATTGCCAGAAGGGTAACCAGGGGATATACGCCTATCTGTTGTCCAACCACCTTTGGCTCGACAATCTGTCTGATCACCAGCACAACCAGATAAAGAACTATGACTGATACACCCATCCTGATATCGCCGGTGATGAAGGAGTATAACGACCATGGTATCAGTACACCTCCGGCGCCCAATACAGGCAGCGCGTCAATGATCGCTATGAGGAAGGCGAGCAGCAGTGCATATTCCACACCGATTATACTAAGTCCGATCAATAACTCTGTAAAGGTTATGACCATTATAATGAGGGCGGCCCTTATATAGCCGAAGATAGCGCTGAAAAGATCCTTTTTTATCTTCAGTATTCGTGTTATCCAAATCTCGGGCAATTGATGCATGAGCACTGATGAAATCTTTTCCCGGTCCTTCGCCATAAAGAATGTTGCGAGAATTGTAATAATAGTGAATATTATTGCTTCCGGCAGCGATATGGCTGTTACAAAGGCTCCTTTTACAACTGTCTTGCCAAAGCTCGTAACTGTGTTTGAAAGATTGGATAAGACGCTTCCAAGGTTGTCGGTGATTTCTGTCGGGAGCCATTCGATGTATTTTGAGCCTTCTATCATCAGTTCATTGATCTGGGCATACAGTTGTGTGAAGAAAGCCGGAGCCGTTATTATGAGCGCTCGTATTTCATCAATCAGACGAAGTACACCTAAAACTACCAGGGTAATTATGACTGCAAGCATAAGCAGCAGTATTATCGGCGCAGAGATACGGCGGCTGATGCGGAGCTTTTTGTTCAGTACCTTGATGAGCGGCTCCATCAGCGAAGAGAGCCCGAAGGCTATCAGGAACGGCAAAAGAAAGAATGCCAGCCTGAATACCAGAAACACCCCGGCTATGACAGAAACCACGACTATAGCGAAAAGTGCTATTCTTTTGATATTGCCCCTAATTTTTATATTCATCCTGATACTCCAATCAATTATATATTAAAGTATACGAATCTCCACGTCAATGTACTGATTTATTTTATTGAAATCCAAACTGAAAAATCACATTATTTCAGGAAGTCTTTCTATGGAATTGAGATCTAAACCGAAAATCGCGTTATCTCAGGAAGATTTTTTTTTAAGCAGGTTTTTTCTTAAGTAAGTTTTAACTTAAGCAGAGTCAGAGTTGTAAAAGTGTTTTGACTCAAGAAGAGACGGGGATGGACGATTAAAACATTCTTAGGCTGTGAGTGTTAGAAATAAGGCTGGAAAACGACATTCAAATGGGGCAACAGTAACCATAACTTACAGCACAGATACCGTCGGCGCTGCATCCCGAGCTAGGGATGATGAGTGACCTGTACCTTGATCCATGGACAGTGAATGCCTTGTGTCCCGAGCCAAGGACGGCGAGTGACCTGCGCCTATGAGTAAGTGATCCGATCTGAAGCTATTCACGATGCACGCTGAAGGACAATTGTCCATCTCAATGTCTTCATCTGAGTTGATTTAAATCTACTTGGATGAAATTTCAAGTAGGGGCAGCAAGTTCGTTATACCATGAGGACATAATGTGGAAATACCCGAATTATGTATTCTAAATATGGAATAACTGCAATAAAATTAGCAGTCATCCTGCCCTTAATTGAAAAATCATCCAGATTGACTAAGGCGAGCTGCCCTTAATTGAAAATTCATCCAGCTAGTGAGAATCATCCGGCCATCTCATGTCTCTATTCGGACTTCGGTATATTTTCAGGATAATGATGTGCTGCATAACTGACGTTACATCGCATTGCATAACCCGAGTGACACCGAATGGAATATAATATATAATATTAAGGTGAGTTCTTTATCATAATATTTATGAATTCTGTTTTCAGGAATCATACTATCGATCTGGGGGGCGTTATGTCCATTTTTATGGTTTTTCTGCTGCTTGGCGGCCTTGGGATGTTTCTATATGGAATGAAAATGATGTCGGATGGACTCGAAAACGTTGCAGGCGACAAAATGCGGCGGGTTTTGGAGGATCTGACAACTAACCGTTTTGCTGCTGTAGGTGTGGGGGCCGGTGTTACAGCGATCATTCAAAGCTCATCGGCAACTACCGTCATGATAGTAGGTTTCGTTAATGCGGGACTGATGACATTGCTTCAGGCAACCGGAGTTATAATGGGTGCTAACATTGGTACGACAATTACAGCTCAGCTTGTTGCATTCAAGCTTTCGGACGTAGCTCCCTTGATGCTTTTTGCAGGAATGCTGATGACGGTTTTTATTAAAAAGAGAAAAATAGCAAAAATCGGCGGGATAGTACTGGGGTTTGGTATACTATTTGTCGGTTTGACATTGATGTCAGATGCAATGAAGCCATTACAGGAGATTGAAGCCTTCAGGAATTTCCTGGTCAACTTCAAGAATCCAATTGTCGGTGTACTTATAGGCATGGTCTTTACTGCCGTCATCCAGAGTTCCTCCGCATCGGTCAGCATATTGCAGGCACTCGCAGTATCTGGCCTTATCGGACTGGATTCCGCGGTGTTTGTCATATTGGGACAAAATATCGGAACATGTATCACGGCAATACTTTCAGCCATTGGTACAAGCGCCAACTCAAAACGAACCGCAGGTATACATTTGATGTTCAATATTGTTGGTACAGGGATTTTTCTTATACTGATCACCTTGTTTCCAGGTATAGTCGACATTGTAGAGTCCATATCTCCAGCCAATGTTTCCAGACAAATTGCAAACTTCCATACATTTTTTAATATAACGGTCACCATAATTCTGTTTCCGTTTGCCAAGCTCATGGTAAGCCTCATAACAAAGATAATACCGGAGAAGAAAACAGAGGGCGATGTTGAAAAGAAGCTCGTATATCTGGACGAAAGAATTGCACAGACCCCGGCCATAGTTCTCAGTCAGACGTTGAAAGAACTGAACCGCATGGGAGCAATTGCCTCAGAGAACATGAAGAGGGCGCTGGAAGCATTTTTTGAAGGCGATGAGCAAAAAGCAAAAAAGGTATTGGAGGTCGAAACAACTATCGATTACCTTACTGACAGTATAGCCAACTATCTTGTCGAATTCAGAGGTCTTGAACTGTCGGATGACGATCTAAAGGTGCTGGGAGGATTGCATCATGTCGTAATAGACCTTGAACGGATAGGAGATCATGCTGAGAATGTGGCAGAATTTGCCATGACCATTACAGATAATAAGGTAAACATGTCGAATGAGGGAAGAGAAGAATTGACGGCTATGGCCGACAAGACAATGGCGGCATTGAATACCAGCCTTGACGTATTTAAAAAGCGGGATACCAGGAAAATCAAAGATGCGGAAGACCTCGAACAGGAAGTTGACAATATGAAAAAGGCATATATCGACAATCATATCAACAGGCTTCATGAAAAAGCATGTGATCCTCAGGCGGGAGTTATTTTTACGAATATGATAACAACACTCGAGAGGGTATCGGATCATGCTATTAACATAGCGCAATCGCTGAGACATGAGTGAGATATGGAGAAGATTAAAGAAGTAACTGCAGCAATTATCTGCAAAAATGACAAAATCCTTATTGCAAGAAGGGCGCCAGGCGAGAATATGGCAGGGGGATGGGAGTTTCCGGGAGGCAAGCTGGAAGAGGGGGAGACTGCTGAAGAATGTCTGAAAAGGGAGCTTTTTGAAGAATTCGGAATAACTGCCACGATCGGCAGCTTCTTTTGCGACAGTATTTTCAGTTACCCAAAGGGTACCATTCGGCTGCTAGCATATTTCACCGAAATAATCCGGGGAGAGATCTGCCTGAGTGTACATGATCAAATAGCATGGGTGTCGGCTGCTGAACTCAGACTGTATAGTCTGCTTCCCGCTGACATCCCTATCGCCGAAAAACTTGCACTCTATTTTAATTAGTAGCCAGCAGGAAGTCCCATGCCACTATTTTACATTGCTCATTTTAATGAGAGCGAAGCGGGGGATAGGCTCCGGTCATTTATCTACATGTAGTCGTTGTATGCTCTCATTCATAAAGAACTTGTTTTCACATTAGCTTAATGGGTAAAATATGCTTGAAGGTGACTGTATTTTTATAGGATCGGGAGGATGCGGACACGATATGATGACAGGAATATGTGAAAGCGGCAAAACGTCCGCGACGCTTGTGATATTCGGAGGGACGGGAGATTTGACGCATCGCAAGCTCATCCCTGCGCTGTATAATCTCATTTATGACAATCTGATGCCCCAGTGTTTTTCGGTGGTCTGCGTCGGGCGAAGGGACAAAACGGATGATGAGTACAGGGATGAAGTATATGAATCCCTTAAAAAGAATTCGAGGAATAAGATCGATGAACAATACTGGTCCAGGCTTCGGCAGCTGATCAGATACTATAAATTAGACTTCACTGACAGAAGCGGGTATGACGGCCTGAAAAGTTATCTGGAGGGTATAGACGGCAGCGCAGAAACTATGGGCAACAGGGTGTATTATCTTGCTGTTGCGCCGGAGTATTTCGAAACTATCGTCCATGGACTACAGGTGAGCGGCCTGGCATCAGACGGAGGGGACTCATGGAGCAGGCTTGTCATTGAAAAACCCTTCGGCAAGGATCTTTCAACTGCCAGAAAGCTCAATAGCAAGCTGCTTGAGGTATTTCCGGAAAAAAACATATACAGGATAGATCACTATCTTGGCAAGGAAATGATACAGAACATAATGGTCCTGAGATTCTGCAATTCTGTATTTGAATCCCTTTGGAGCAATAAATTTATCGATAATGTGCAGATATCACTTACCGAGAAATACGGGATAGGCACAAGGGGCGGGTATTACGAGAATTCGGGCGCATTGCGGGACATGGTGCAGAACCACATATTGCAGATACTTTCACTTGTGGCAATGGAGCCTCCCGTAAATCTGGATACAGATGCGATTCGCACCGAAAAATTGAAGGTCATACAGGCAATTGAGGAGTTCTCGCATGAACACCTCAGAGACAACGTTGTATTTGGCCAATATGGAAAGGGTATAATAGACGGGGTGGAGGTTCCTGGTTACAAGGAGGAGGATAATGTTCCTGCCGACTCAGCTACGGAGACCTTTACCGCTTTAAAACTCCACATAAACAATTTCAGATGGGCAGGCACGCCATTTTACATCCGGACAGGAAAGAGGCTTGCATCAAGATCTGCAGAGATAGTGATACAGTTCAAGTCTCTGCCCAACATACTGTATTTTAAGGAAAGGCACATCCAGGAGCCAAATCTGCTTGTAATACGGATACAGCCAAGTGTAGGCGTGTTTTTCCAATTTAATACCAGGAATTTCAGTTCACACAATGATATAGTTTCAACAAAAATGGATTCCAGCCATATAAGCCCTACCCAGGGCAATACGCCTGAGGCATATGAGAGGCTGATCCACGACATACTTCGCGGTGATTCCACTCTGTTTTCCAGATGGGATGAAGTGGAAGCCTCATGGATGTTTACAGACAGGATCATAGGTTACAGGGATCAAAAAAGGCAAAATTTCCCCAATTATGCCGCCGGCACCATGGGGCCGGTCAAGGCTTTTGAGCTGCTGGCCCGGGACGGCCGCCAATGGTGGGATATATAACGAAGCGAATAACGGACTCCAGCCTTACATGCATACGATTTTTAGCACTTCAGGCCGAAAACGCCTCGCGGCGGGTACCAATCTGCTCCTTAGGATTGAAAAACCTTGTTGTGGGCGCTGATCTGCTCCTTAGGATTGAAAAACCTTGATGTGGGTGCCGATCTGCTCCTTAGGATTGAAAAACCTTGTTGTGGGCGCCGATCTGCTCCTTATACCGGAAACGCCTTGTTGTGGGTGCCGATCTGCTCCTTAGGATTGAAAAACCTTGATGTGGGTGCCGATCTGCTCCTTATACCGGAAACGCCTAGTTATGGGTGCCGATCTGCTTATGAGTGGCGTGTCATGTAATGTACTGTTCGGCAGAGTAAGCGGCGATGGCACCATCGGATGCAGCCGTGATGACCTGACGAAGATACTTGCTTCGTATATCTCCGGCAGCATACACTCCAGGAATATTGGTCTGCATTTTATTGTCTGTTAATATATAGCCAGCATCATCAAGAATTATCTTTCCATCTACAAGAGAGGAGTTGGGAGTTGTACCGATTGCAACAAACAGCCCTTCTGCTTCAAGGTCTGTTGTTTTGTTCGTATTCAGATCACGGACTTTGATGCCGTCGACACCAAATTGTCCGATGATCTCATCAATGACTGAATTCCATAGAAATTCTATTTTATTGTTATTAAACAATTCTCTCTGGAGGCTTTTCGAAGCACGCAGCTTATCCCTGCGGTGCACAAGATAAACCTTGGGGCAAAATCTGGATAGATACAGCGCGTCCTCTGCCGCAGTATCTCCCCCTCCTGCGACTACGACTGTGCGGCCTTTGAATAATGCACCATCGCATACTGCGCAGTACGAGACACCAGAGCCTCTGAACAGATCTTCCTTTGGAAGGCCCAGAGTCTTTGGAGATGCACCCATGCAAAGGATGACTGATTTACATTGATGAGAGTTATTTTCTGTTTTAACGACCTTTATATTTCCATCGAGGGACATAGCTGTCACAGAGTCAAACATGACCACAGCACCAAATCTGCGTGCCTGCCTCTCCATTCTGAGAGCCAGATCGGATCCGCTGATGGGTTCTTCAAAGCCTGGATAATTTTCCATTGCAGCCGTTGTGGCCATTTGTCCTCCCGCAGTAAGTTTTTCCAGCACCAGCGTATCCAGCCCGGCTCTGGCACTGTAAAGCGCGGCGGTATAGCCGGCCGGCCCTCCGCCGATTATAATAACATCATGCATATACAAGCGTCCTTTCATTAATGTAACCACTATTACTATACCCAACTTTTTATTTTTGGTAACTTTCATAATATGTACAAAGGAGGAGCGAGGTTCGCATAGTCAGAGTAGTAGGTATGAAGGTGGAGCAGGTGCACATAGTCGGAATAGTAGGCATGAAAGTGGAGTGAGGTGCGTATAGTCAGGATAGTAGGCATGAAAGTGGAGCGAGGTGCGTATAGTCAGGATAGTAGGCATGAATCCCTGCTTATGTAAACAAGGTAGGACTGTACTTGAAATTCGGTCCACTCAGATAAGACAAGTGGTCCATTTTTCAAGTACAGTCCTACTTTTATTGATGAAAGGCTATCTTTGGGTTAAATAACAGTATGTAACTCCCGATTATGGTTAACTTAGTAGGACTCTACTTGAAATTCGGTCCACTCAGTAAATTAAAGTAGGATGCTTGCATTATGTGGGTTATTTATAGATGATTTTTAATGAAAGTTTGATTTTATTGCACAAATGATAATTTTGTACACCGCACCCCACTCCACGCACCCCACTTACAGCCGCACCGCCCGTAGCCCACTTACCTCACGCTCACGCACCGCCCGCACTCGCGGGCATCCTGCGCGGATGTTGGGTACCTGCAGGTAAAGGTGTGGCATAAATAGATATTGACATATGCCGTGATGACGTGTTAATATTTAACAAACAGTGAAACCGATGAGCAAGAGAAGTAGGTTTGACAGGCTGTACAAAGAGAGCCGCCCGGCGCCAGGCAAATGGTTCAGATGCCCAGGAACTGCCGGAAATGGTGGAAATGCGGTTGCAGCGGTCGTTCTGAATGGACTTGCGAGGTAAACCCGAAATCTCAATGGTAAACCTAATGGCGTCCGAAGCACAACGACGATTTGTTAGAAGTCAAGTTTCTTGATATCGAGTCGTTTGATGTTCGGAAGGTCGACTGGAAGACCAATCGGAAGGTCAACTGGAAGGTCAATCGAAAGGTCAACTGGAAGGCCAATCGGAAGGTCGATTAGAAGGTCAATCGGATGGTCAATCGGCAGAGAGTAGGAGTTTACGGGTATCCCGCCCGTTATCAGTGGGATGTATATATCAGTATACATTTTGAGCGGGCGATTTTTCGCCAATTTGGGTGGTACCGCAGAAGCATAAGCTTTTGTCCCTTTCGTGGGGATAAAGGCTTTTTTATTTTATTCGGAGGAGGTTGAGCAAATTGTCAAAGGGCAGGTTTGGGGTACATGGGGGGCAGTATGTTCCTGAAACACTGATGAATGCTGTTATTGAACTGGAAGAGGCCTATAATCACTATAAAAATGATCCCCACTTTGCAGATGAGCTTGACAGGCTGCTGGGAGATTACGCAGGCAGGCCTTCCTTGCTTTACTTTGCAGAGAAAATGACAAAGGATCTTGGAGGGGCCAGGATATATCTGAAAAGAGAAGACCTGAACCATACAGGCTCCCACAAAATCAACAATGTACTAGGGCAGGTACTGCTGGCAAAAAAAATGGGGAAGACCCGTGTGATCGCCGAGACCGGCGCAGGACAGCACGGCGTCGCTACGGCAACAGCCGCGGCTTTATTGGGCCTGAAGTGTGAAATATTCATGGGCCTGGAGGATACGAAACGTCAGGCACTAAATGTTTACCGAATGGAGCTGCTTGGAGCGAAGGTACACTCGGTGACGACCGGAACACAGACACTCAAGGATGCTGTCAATGAGACCATGCGGGAATGGACGCGCCGCATCACGGACACCCATTACGTTCTGGGCTCTGTA
Organism: Bacillota bacterium; assembly: GCA_023435305.1. GTDB lineage: Bacteria > Bacillota > Clostridia > Acetivibrionales > DTU013 > DTU013. The sequence continues at coordinate 74,902 of JAEYRV010000025.1, read as the reverse complement.
ATGGGACCTCATCCGTTCCCTGTGATAGTGAGGGATTTCCAGAGCATCATTGGCCGTGAAGTGAAAAAACAGATGATTGCTGTCGAAGGAAGGCTGCCGGATGCATTGCTTGCCTGTGTAGGCGGAGGCAGTAACGCTATGGGGCTGTTTTACGAATTTATTAATGACAAAGAAGTCCGTCTGATAGGCTGCGAGGCAGCAGGGCTTGGAGCCGATACGGACAAGACGGCAGCAACCATGACAGTCGGGAAACCGGGTATATTTCATGGGATGAAGTCATACTTCTGTCAGGATGAATACGGACAGATAGCGCCTGTATATTCGATCTCGGCAGGCCTTGATTATCCCGGTGTAGGCCCTGAACATGCCAATCTTCGGGACATCGGAAGGGCGGAATATGTACCGGTCACAGATGATGAAGCAGTAGCTGCCTTTGAGTACCTGTCACGCATGGAAGGTATCATCCCTGCTATAGAAAGCTCTCATGCCGTGGCATACGCCAGGAAACTCGCACCTTGCATGGGAAGGGACCAGATAATGGTCATATGCATTTCAGGCAGGGGTGACAAGGATGTGGCTGCCATTGCCAGGTACAGGGGGGTGGATATACATGAGTAGACTTGATAAGGTATTTTCGGGAGGCAAGGCATTTATACCATTCATTACGGCGGGGGATCCTTCACTGGAGTTCACGGAACAATTAGTGTATAAAATGGCCGAGGCGGGAGCGGATCTGATAGAGCTGGGTATTCCATTTTCAGATCCTGTAGCTGAAGGGCCTGTCATACAGGCGGCCGATCAGAGAGCTCTTGAAGCGGGAACAACAACGGATGGGATATTTTCGATGTTAAAGCGTATCCGCATTTCCTGTGATGTGCCAATTGCGTTCATGACATACATGAACCCGGTTTTCTCATATGGTACTGACAAATTTATTTCAAACTGTAAAACCTGCGGGGCCGACGCGATCATTGTGCCGGACCTGCCTTTTGAAGAGCGGGAAGAGCTGCTGCCTCTATGTGAGAAATATGGAGTTGTACTTATATCGATGGTCGCGCCTACATCCGGTGACAGGATACGTATGATTGCAGAGCGGGCAGAGGGCTTTGTCTACTGTGTATCTTCAACCGGAGTTACTGGAATAAGACAGGAAATACGCAGCGATGCTGAGACAATGATAAAATCGATCAAAAAGGTCAAGGACATCCCATGTGCAGTTGGCTTCGGTATATCAACGGCAGCTCAGGCGGCAAAGGTAGCAGCATATGCGGACGGAGTCATCATTGGCAGCGCTATCGTCGATATAGTCGGTAAACTTGGCTCGGAATGTATACCGCATGTTGACGAGTACGTTAGGGCAATAAAGAAAGCGGTGTCAGAATAGAAACATCTTAAAAGCAGGATAAAGAAAGCGTTGTCAAAAAGCAATATTAAAAAGTAATATTAAAAAGCAATATTAAAATGCAATATCAAAAAGCAATATTAAAAAGCAATATTAAAAAGCAATATTAATAAAGCGTTATTAGAAAGCAATATTAAGAAAGCGTTATTAAAAAGCATAAAAAAATGCAATATCAAAATAGCAACAAATTAGATGAGAAGAGGAGAGATGAGTATGATCAGAAACATTTTAGGAAAGCTGACAAACAAGCAGGACCTTACAGCGGAGGAAATTTCAGACCTCATAGCGGCGATAAGGAATGACGAAATGACAGAAGCACAGATAACAGGCTTTCAGGTAGCACTGCTGATGAAGGGTCCGACTTTGTCGGAAATCACAGCTATTGCCCAGGCAATGAGGGACAATTGCATCAGGATCAATCCGTTGGTCGATGAGGAACTGATGGACACCTGTGGCACAGGGGGAGGGCTCAGCACCTTCAATATTTCGACTGCCACGGCTTTTGTGGCGGCGGCTTCAGGCATTCCTGTGGCCAAGCACGGAAGCCGTTCCATTTCGAGCCTGTCAGGCAGTGCTGATGTCCTGGAGGCACTTGGTGTGAAAATCGATCAGGATCCGGCCGGAGTGGAGAAGCTGATTGAAAACATAGGTATTGCATTTCTTTACGCACCGCTGTTCCACCCTGTTATGTGCAAGGTGCTGCCGCCTGAAAAAGACCTTGGAATCAAGACCATATTCTATACGATAATAGGTCCGTTGATCAATCCTTCAAAGGCATCCAGGCATGTTATGGGTGTTTATAAGAAAGAGTTGCTGGATACGGTGACTGAGGTAGCTGCATCGATAGGCTATAAAAGGGCTCTCTTTGTGCACGGAGCAGATGGTCTTGATGAAATATCTCTGATAGGAAGCACAATAATCAATGAGTTAAATAATGGCGTGGTGGCAAGGTATGAAATCAAGCCTGAAGATTTCGGCCTGCAAAGGTGTTCGATTTCAGAAATCGCAACCGGAACACCGCAGGAAAATGCCGATATGATACGGGGCGTATTCTCGGGCCGCGACAGGGGACCAAGGCGCAATGCCGTAGTGCTCAACTCAGCCGGGGCGCTCATGATTGGCGGGAGAGCCGACTCCTTCATGGATGGTATCAGGCTAGCCGGCGAGCTTATTGACAGCGGGGCGGCAAATAAGAAGCTCGAACAGCTGATCGAAGCATCACATGATTTTGCTCTGTCGGAAAAAATGGCGTGAATGGAGAAGGTATATGCCTGAATATACAAAATGCAGCCAAGCACTGTGGAAAATTTTCAAAGGTGGTACGATCCCAGTCATACCTGACATAAAATGCAAGTCGCCCGGAGAGGGGGACCTTATCAGAGGAAGGGACCCCGTCCTGCTGGCGGCCGAGCTTGAAAGTGCCGGAGCGCCTGCGATCTCTGTGGTCACAGAGGCTGATCACTTCGGAGGGTCTACGGAACTCCTGCGCCGGATTGCTGGACGTGTAAAGGTTCCAGTGCTGCGCAAGGACTTCATAACAAATCGTGATATGCTCAAGGAAAGCGCCGAAAATGGTGCATCAGCGGTACTGCTGATATCCTCGATGCTTGAGAAAGCGCAACTGGTCCAGCTGGCGGAATATGCCCGCCAGCTGGAGCTTGAACCTCTTGTGGAAACACATAGCATGGAAGAGATCGAGTTTGCTGACCAGCAAGGGTTGACCTTCATAGGTATTAACAACAGAGATATAGGAATATTTGAAACTGATTGTGGTAATGTCGGTGTTACAGAGCGGCTGGCGCCTTGTGTAAAATCCGGAGCGCTTATATTGAGTGAGAGCTCGATATCGTGCCGGGAGGACATTATGCAAGCGGCAAAAGCTGGTGTCCATGCCGTTTTGGTCGGAACGTCGATATTGATGGCTGATGATGCCGCAGACATGTACAGGAGCCTTTCTGCATGCCCATCAGCTCATATGCAGAACTACAAAGATATGCAGAACTATTAAGATATGCAGAACTATTAAGATATGCAGAACTACTAGGATATGCAGAACTATTAAGATATGCAGAACTACTAGGATATGCAGAACTATTAAGATATGCAGAACTACTAGGATATGCAGAACTACTAGGCTTCTTCTTTGTCCTGACTCTGCATGCGGTAAACTGCGGCTTTCTCGATCTGGTGGTCCTTTATTTTCAATACCTTAATGCTCAGATCCAGGATCTCAAGCTCGGGTGTGCTTCCGTCATCCGGAACATATCCGAGCATTCCGAATACAAAGCCGCCGAAGGTGTCGTATTCATCCTCGGGTAAAATGACACCGACCTGTGTTGAGACCTCGTCCAGAGGAGCGCTTCCAAGCACCTTCCACGTATGTGAATCCACGCGTTCTATAGGAACAGGCTCTGCAGGGGTAGTCACATCGTCCTCAAGATCTCCTACCAACTCTTCCAGAAGATCGCTTATTGTGATTATGCCGTTCATGCCTCCGAATTCATCGAGAACGACGGCAAAATGCTGTCTGCTCTTTTTCATATTGCGGAAAAGTACATCCGCCTTCACGGTTTCAGGAACGAAATATGGCGGTTTGACTGCATGCTTCAGAATGTTTTCTCTGGTTTTATCCTTGATACGGAAATAGTATTTGGCATTTAGAATTCCAACTATATCATCCGTGGTTTCATTACACACAGGATAAATGGTATGTCTGCTCTCTGTTATTGTCTTGTCCCATTGCTCGTCGCTCTCATCGAGCCACAGCAGTGAAACCTCTGTCCGGTGTGTCATGATTTCCCGTGCGGTTTTGTCGTCAAATTCGAAAACGTTCTGTATCATCAGCTTCTCTTCGGGGTCGATGGCTCCTTTTTCGCTTCCCTCGTCCACCATCATGCGTATCTCTTCTTCGGTTATCTCATCGTCTGCGGCATGGGGATCGATGCCGAAAAGCCTGAGCATACCGTTTGTGGATGCAGTAAGCAGCCAGACCAGTGGTGCGAAGACCTTTGATATGAAATGGATGAGGCCGGATATTGCAAGAGCGAGCTTTTCAGCATTCTTCATCGCGATTCGCTTTGGCACCAGTTCTCCCAGCACCAGTGTGAAGTATGACAGTATCAGAGTAATCAAAATGACTGAAATAGTGTCCAGTGTTCTCTCAGGTATACCGACGCCAAGCTTTAGCAGCCATTTTACGAGTCTGTCCGAGAAGTTGTCAGCGGCGAAGGCGCTGCCCAGAAAGCCGGCAAAGGTGATGCCGACCTGTATTGTAGCCAAAAACCTCGCCGGCTGGCTTGTAAGGCCGACAAGCCTGATTGCACGTTTATCACCTGCGGCCGACAGCTTTCCAAGCTTTGCGTCATTCATCGAGATCACTGCTATCTCAGCGCAGGCAAACACCGCATTTACAAGTATTAAAACAAGCTGCAGAAGCAGCTGCCATATTATAGAACCTTCAGCCAAATCCAATAACCTCCCAAAACCACAGTGTCAAATCACCTTAAAATATTAAAACGGCAAATAAACAGGACAGAAAAACAACTGTCCTTTATTTTGCCGTTCTTATTATTTATATAATTATGCTCGATAATACTTCGCTCGGGAACCGGTGAATCTTCCACTTAATCAATACACCCCTTTTTTGCTTAACAAAAAGATATCATAGAAACAAAATGAAGTCAATATATAACAAATACCTCAGGCGATTCCAGCGGTCGGGTGATTTCAACTGTCGGGCGATTCCAGCGGTCGGGTGATTTCAACTGTCGGGCGATTTCAACTGTCGGGTGATTTCAATGGTGAGAATATCATGGCCAGATATTTCCGGGGTCCACACCATAAACCTGTACTACCTCAAGCATCGGACTGTTTGCTATGTCATTGGGAGTCACCAGGGCTCCTCCGTCGGAATCCAGATCAAATCCATAATAGCTGTAGGCCTGCCAGATCAGATGAGAGCAGTGTGTCCCAGTGATTTTATCCATGCCTGCATGCTTTGGGCTGAAAATACCTACAGTCAGGTCATATGGTATATCTAACAACAGTTCCTGTGCAGTGTCTGCTATTGCTTTCATCTCTTCATATGAGCAGTTCTTCGGCCTGAGCAGGATAAAATTGGGGTAGTTGGTCCACTTGCATATATCCTGAATGGAGGAGTTTTTTCCAAGCACCACCGATTCAAGTGTTCTGCCGTTGACCGCATCGATCACCAGCGCGGAATGTCCGTTCCTCCAACCATAGGTATGGGAGGATTTTGTCACAAGAATATACCCCTCATGAAGTGGTGCCAGCTCTGTACCTGCTATGTAGCTGCCGCTTTCATCCACAATAGATTCTTCCCTTGAAACGGGACTGTTTTTTTCACATATGTAGCTTATTCTGGCAAAAAACTTGTCTTGAAACAGCAGCATACGTTGTGCCCAATCACTGTTGCCGCTTTTTATCTCATCAATTGCAGATCTGCCAAGGCCGGTCTGGAAATAAAGAATATTGTAATCTTCTTTTGAAAATGACTCTTTTGACAGCACATGTTCCAGATCGATCCTGGGATAGTCCGGAAATATATGTGCCTCCGGTTCTATGACAGCCATTGAGATTCTCAGGACGACTGTTGCTGAGATTGTGAATGCAGTCAATATTATACATATCATCAGAACTCGTTTTTTCACTTTCCCTCATTATACTGTACAGTCTGCCTGCTGTCCTTTAAGTTGTTCCTTCTGACCGAAGCTGATCTGATGAGCAGTGAAAGCTTTTTGTACAGGTATCTTATCCTGGCCGCGGGACGGTATAGCTTGTGCAGCAGCTGCACAGTACTCACAGCCAAGGATGATGGGAAGATGTCCTTGAATAATCTTGAGATCAGAAGGCCGGATCTGAATTGGCTGAGGTATATCAGTGAATACCAGTAATTCATTGTACTATTGCTGCTTTTCTGTCCCCAATAGCTTTTGTATTTATCCTCTATACGGTTATTATGGCCCGGGACTAAAGAATCCATGATATTCGGGTCCTCCTTTTGGGCTGCTATCGCCAGATCCGTTCCCGGAAAGAGGATAAGTCCATGGAGCTGCAGTTCAAAAGGTCTCTCAAGACCTGAACAGAGTAAATATGTCTGTTTTATATCTTCTTCACTTTCGAAGGGGTGTCGGAGTATGAAGTCATATACCACCTGGGGTACCTTGCTTCTGCTTAGTATCCTGGCTGCTTCAAACACATCCTCCTGAGTCTCCGTCCTATGGAAAATTTCCCTGCGGATATGCGGCGAACCGCTTTGTATACCCATAACTACCTTGTATAGACCCGCTTCCACAAGCTTGGATATGGTGCTGCTGTCTAACCGAAGAGGATGAGCCCAGATTTCAAACGGCAGCCCTATCCGCGACTTGTACAGGCTTGTAAATGCTGTTATCCACGAGTTGTCATCGGGAAATATTTCATCCCAGAAATGTATCACCCTTATCGATCTGTTATTTACCAAGGCTTCCTCAAGCTCGCTAATCACGCTTGCTGCGCTTCTGAAACGCAAGTACCTTCCGTTTCTCATATACAGTCTTTTCAGGTTGATCGAACAGCAGTAAGAACACATAAAAGGGCAGCCCCTTGAGGCAGACAGCTCATAGCTGACAGAATCGTTCATTGGATCGCCGAATCCAATGCGGCCGTCATCTATGTAAAATTTGTTTTTCAAGCCGAAAATCGGATAGCCCAGCTTGTCCAGATCCTCACACAGCGGTCTCAGTTCGTTGATCACTGGTTTTCCTTCGGTGTCGTACAAGGGCTCCTTGTATGCCAGATTTTTTATGCCTCTGTAGTCCTTATTGCTGAGTACTGCTGAAGCAAGGTCAACGACAGCCTCCTCGCACTCACCACGCAGAACAAAATCTGCATGCGCAAGACACTCTTCCGGGAACATCGAGGCATAAACGCCGCCCCAAACTATTGGTATATTAAACGTCTTCCTTAGAAAACTGTTTACTGAAACAACAGATTCCAGATAAAGAGTTGACATGACGCTTAGTCCTATAAGGCCGGGTTTCAGCCTTGCGACCAGTTTCTCAAGTAAAAGGAGGTCTTCTGTGGTGACAGGGTCAGGCCTTTTACTATTGAAGTTCTTTAAAAACAAAATATAAACATTATATCCGGATTTAACAAGTGACCTTTCCAGATATCTAACGCCCAGCGCTTTCTTATTGTAAAATGCTATCAGTAATAATGGTTTTCTTTCCATACCGTACTCTCCAAGGGGGTCAGGCTTGAGAAATTCCCTAATTATTAGTATTACCGAATAATAAAGGAGTTACTCAGGTCTGATCCCGAATAATAAAGGAATTTTTCAAGCCTGACCCCGAAAATTCCCTTGACAAACAGGAAAGATTTTGGTAGCATACTAAAAAACAGGTAAATGCGTTGATAGGGAAAACACTTCGCCCGCCGGTGCCAAAGAGAGCTGTTGTTTGCTGAAAAACAGCGCACGGAGCGATTGTGGACTCACCCTTGAGCAGTCAGCTGAAAGCTGAGGCAGATTTCCCGGATATATGAAGGGAACGGGCTGCATGGCAAGTAGGTTCGAACGGGTTTCCCGCCGTTATAAAGGGAGGGCATTCATCATTCATCGATCGATGCTTCAAGAAGAGGGTATATCTATACCAATTGGAGTGGTACCGCGGAAGTCAGACTTTCGTCTCCGGCAGAAATGCTGTGAGGCGGAGGTCTTTTTTGATTTCGGCAGGACGGTGCCCGGCAGAAAATATTTATTGTAAGAGGAGGAGTTAAAATGAAACTAGCGTTTTCAACACTTGGATGTCCGGATTTTGACTGGTCCGATATTTATTCAATGGCAAAGGACATAGGGTTCGACGGCATTGAGATCAGAGGGCTCGGCAAGGATATATTTGCTGTCAGGGCAAAGCCGTTTACTGAGGCTGAGCTTCCCAACACCATCAGGAAGCTTTCAGAGCTGCGTATCGAGATTCCGTGCCTTTCCTCGGGATGCTGCCTGAAATTCGGGGAAAACGCCAATGCGAACCATTCAGAAATAGTTGAATACATCGAATTGGCCGTTAAGCTCAAAACTCCTTATATTCGCATACTCGCAGATCTGGAACCCCATGCTGAGGGCGAGGTCGACGACAATATAGTATTGGATGCACTAAAGAAGCTTGCACCGATCGCAGAAGAAAAAGGCGTCACTTTGCTGGTGGAGACAAATGGTGTATATGCTGACACAAAGCGCCTGTGTGATCTGCTGAACCACGTGGGCTGCGACGCAGTAGGAGCACTCTGGGACGTACATCATCCGTACCGGTTCGCCGACGAGACACCGGGCAGGACCGTGCAGAATCTCGGCGCTTATATAAAGTATGTACATGTCAAGGACTCCATCATCGAAAACGGAAAGGTCTCATACAGGATGATGGGAGAGGGCGATATGCCCATAGATGACTTCATGCGCGCATTGAACTCTATCAATTACGAGGGATATGTTTCGCTGGAATGGGTAAAAAGATGGTCCAGCGATCTCAGCGATGCAGGTATAGTATTCCCGCATTTTGTAAACTACATGGAGAAGTACATGCAAAAGGGATACCAGAAGGGACGTCTGTTTTACAACAATGCAAAGACCGGACAGTTCATATGGGAAAAGGATGCGCTGATCGACCTTACCTTCCCGCAGGTACTGGACCGTATAGTGGATGAATTCCCGGACCAGTATGCCTTCAGATATACTACTATGGATTATACAAGGACATATTCCGAGTTCAGGGATGATGTGGATAAATTTGCCAGGTCACTTATTGCGCTTGGCGTCAAGCCGGGCGATCATGTGGCCATATGGGCTACCAATGTGCCGCAGTGGTACATCACATTCTGGGCGGCCACAAAGATCGGGGCAGTGCTCGTGACAGTCAACACCGCATATAAGGTATATGAGGCTGAATATCTGCTCCGCCAGTCCGACACGCATACGCTGGTCATGATAGACGGCTTTAAGGATTCAAATTATGTTGAGATCATAAAGGAATTATGTCCGGAGCTTGAGAATGCGGAGGCGGGGAAACCGCTCCACATGAAGAGGCTGCCATTCCTGCGCAATGTAATTACTGTAGAATCCAGGCAGAAGGGCTGCCTCACCTGGGACGAAGCCATGGCATTAGCTGACAGGACGCCTGTTGAGGAAGTATTCCGCCGTGCAATGTCGATCAATAAGAATGACGTCTGTAACATGCAGTATACATCTGGCACCACAGGATTCCCGAAGGGAGTCATGCTCACCCACTACAACGTGGTGAACAACGGAAAGTGTATCGGAGACTGCATGGATCTTTCAACTGCCGATCGGATGATGATACATGTGCCCATGTTCCATTGCTTTGGCATGGTGCTTGCAATGACGGCTTCCATGACCCACGGCGTTACAATGTCACCGATCCCGTATTTTTCTCCGAAGCAGTCTCTGGATTGTATAAATAAAGAGAAAATCACAGCGTTCCATGGCGTTCCCACTATGTTTATCGCCATGATGGAGCATGAAGATTTTTCGAAGACTGATTTCTCATATATGAGGACCGGTATAATGGCGGGAAGTCCATGCCCCATAAAGGTCATGCAGGACGTTCTTGAGAAGATGAATATGAAGGAAATAACAATCGTATTCGGACAGACAGAGTCGTCACCTGGCTGTACCCAGAGCCGTGTCGATGATTCCGTCGAGCTCAGGGTCAACACCGTAGGCCGCGCTCTTCCGGGTGTGGAGTGCAGGATCGTAAATCCCGAGACCAATGAGGAGCTGCCTCCCAACACTGACGGAGAGTTTGTAGCCCGCGGCTATAATATCATGAAGGGCTACTACAAGATGCCCGAAGCTACAGCCGCAGCCATAGACAAGGATGGCTGGCTCCACACGGGAGACCTGGCAAGGGTGGATGAAAACGGTTATTATAAAATAACGGGAAGAATAAAGGACATGATCATCCGTGGCGGCGAGAACATATATCCAAAGGAGATCGAGGATTTCATATACACCCATCCCAAGGTAAAGGACGTTCAGGTCATCGGTGTGCCCAGCAAGCAGTACGGCGAAGAAATAATGGCCTGTGTCATCCTGAAGGAAGGCATGGAAATGACGGATGAGGATATTAAGGAGTATTGCCGTACGCATATGGCAAAGCATAAAACGCCGCGCTATGTGGAATTTATAAATGAGTTCCCCATGAATGCCGCAGGCAAGATACTCAAATATAAAATGCGCGAGTGGGCTGTAGAAAGACTTGGCCTGCAGGCAGAGAGCAAGATCGTGACAGCTTGACGCATCAAATATCTGATAATATGAAAAAAACCGGGATGAACAGTGGAATCCCGGTTTTTTTGCACTGATGCAAGACATTTATGGTTTGCATTTCGTATAGATTGACACAATATAATTAATATATATTATTGTTGAAGTGCTATAATTATATTGGTATTATATTCTAAAAATTCACTTGTTTGAAAGGAACCCATGATGAAGTATTATCTGGAGGAAACAGATGCCGTTCTAAAATCACAGGAGACATCCAGAAATGGAATAGGAGCCGACGAGGCAGTACTCAGGCTTGATAAATTCGGCCGCAACAGGCTTGTCGAAGGAAAGAAGAAAACCGTGATCCGGAAGTTTTTTGAACAAATGAAGGATCCGATGGTCATAGTTTTGATCGCTGCTGCCGTTATATCGGGAATAGCTGCTGAGATCGCAGATGCCGTCATAATTCTGATGGTCGTAGTCCTCAATTCAGTCCTTGGAGTCGTACAGGAGGGAAAGGCTGAAAAAGCAATAGAAGCATTGGCAAGAATGTCCTCTCCTTTCTCAAAGGTAAGGAGAAACGGCCATGCAGTCCAGATAAAGTCGGAAGAAATTGTACCGGGCGACATCGTTCTGCTGGAGGCAGGCGATGCGGTGCCGGCGGACATGAGGCTCATCGAGGCATCAAGTCTCAAAATCGAGGAGGCCTCACTGACGGGAGAGTCAGTTCCTTCTGAAAAGAACAGCCAAAACATATCCGAAAAGGAAAATGATATACCGTTGGGCGACAGGCACAATATGGCTTACATGGGCACTAACGTCGTATACGGACGGGGTGAGGGCGTTGTTGTTGAAACCGGCATGAATACCGAAATGGGAAAGATAGCCGAGATCATTTCAAAAACCGATGATGAAAAGACGCCCCTTCAAAAGACACTGGCTGGTCTTAGCCGGATACTTAGCATAGGCGTACTTGGCATAAGCGTTTTCATATTCATATTCAGTGTGCTTCAGAGCGGCGGCTTTTCAGGAGGACATGTGCTTGAAATGTTCCTTCTTGCTATCAGCCTTGCAGTGGCTGCCATACCCGAAGGTCTTGTTGCTGTTGTGACTGTGGTGCTGTCCATCGGTGTTACAAGGATGTCAAAACGCAATGCTATAGTAAGAAAGCTTACGGCAGTGGAGACTTTGGGCTGTACCCAGGTCATCTGCTCCGATAAGACCGGGACCCTGACGCAGAACAAAATGACTGTAGTGGATGCGTTCGGCGATACATCCGCACTTACCGTTTCAATGGCGCTTTGTAATGATGCGGAGCTTTCGGAGGACAAGAGCGAGGTCATTGGTGAACCCACCGAAAGCGCTTTGGTCCGATATGCTTATGAACTGGGCTATGATAAAGGAGAGCTAGAGAGCAGGATGCCGAGGATCGCCGAAGCTCCTTTCGATTCCATGAGAAAGATGATGTCCACTGTCCATAAGGATCAGTCGGGCAAACTGGTGCAATATACAAAGGGAGCCCCGGACGAACTGTTGAAAATATGCAGCCGGATGCTGCTTGAGAAGGATATAGTACCTTTGACAGATGAGCTGCGGCAAAAGGTTCTGGATGAAAACAGAAAAATGGCAGGCAAGGCGCTGAGGGTGCTGGGAGCTGCTATGAAGGAGCTTGAGACGCTGCCGGAAAACATCTCGCCCGAAACACTCGAGAGAGATATGACGTTTATCGGACTTGCAGGCATGATCGATCCGGTGCGTCCCGAAGTGAAGCCGGCCATCGAGGAATGCCGTGCTGCAGGGATCAAGCCTGTGATGATAACCGGAGACCACCGGGATACGGCTGTTGCCATAGCCAGGGAGCTGGGCATCATAGAAAATGACAGCCAGGCATTGACAGGCACGGAGCTCGATCAGATATCCAATGAAGAGTTTGAAAGGAATGTCGGCAATTATGCTGTTTATGCCCGTGTCCAGCCCGAGCACAAGGTGCGTATAGTCAGCGCGTGGAAAAAGAACGGCATGATCACCGCCATGACCGGTGACGGCGTAAATGATGCACCCGCGCTGAAAACGGCTGATATTGGTGTAGGTATGGGCATAACGGGAACGGATGTATCCAAGAATGTTTCCGATATGGTCCTTTCGGATGACAATTTTGCAAGTATCGTTAAGGCAGTTGAAGAGGGACGCAGGATATACGACAACATAAGAAAGGCTATACAGTTCCTGCTTTCTGCGAATCTGAGCGAGGTACTGGCGCTGTTTGCCGCAACACTATTGAAATTCAGGCTCTTCACACCGATACACATCTTGTGGATCAACCTCGTGACGGACACATTTCCTGCAATCGCGCTGGGCATGGAGGAGGCGGAGCCTGATATAATGAGCAGACCTCCCCGCAAGGCCAATGAAGGCATCTTCGCAGGCGGCATGGCGGCAGGCGTGATCTACCAGGGCATAGTGGTTGCTGTACTGACGCTTTTATCCTACTATATAGGCTTTGGCCAGTCACAGATAATCGGAATGACAATGGCGTTTCTGACGCTGTCGCTTTGTGAGATTTTTCATTCCATTAATATGAGATCCAGGACGAAATCCATATTCAGGCTGAAAACCCGCAACAAGGTGCTGTTTGGCGCTATGATCCTGTCTCTTGTGCTGACACTTGCCGTGATATACATACCGGGCATAAATGCGATATTCAACCTGGAAGCTTTATCGGTGACAAATCTGCTGATAGGCACAGGCCTTGCGCTGGCAGTTATTCCGGTGGTTGAAATAGTCAAGCTGGTTGTATCGGCGATAAAAAAATGATGGAATTGATGAAATGGGGTTAACATATGAATTGGCTGAAAAGATTCATGGAGGGAAGATATGGGGCGGACCAGCTATCTATGGCGCTGCTCATACTTTCCATTGTTTTATCGGTTATAATAAGATTTACGGGAGTGCCGCTGCTTGCACTGATTTCATATATTCCTCTTGGGCTGTGCTTTTTCAGAATGCTTTCCAAAAACATCAACAGGAGGAGAATGGAAAACTATAAGTTCCATATGCTTGTAAGCCCGGTCTACGGATGGTTCGGCAAAATGCGCAGACGTCTGGCGGAATCAAAGACCCACAGATTTTTCAGATGCCCATCCTGCAGGGCGGAGCTGAGACTGCCCAGGGGCAAGGGCAGTATAGTCATAACCTGCCCCAAATGCAGGCATGAATTCAAATCAAAAACATAAATGGACTTATTCAAACCCGGGGGTGATGGGATTTTGACGGAGATGTTACTGAAGCTGTTCATAAAAGATTATAGGAATACCGCCAGTGGCCGTGTGAGAGAAGCATACGGAAAGCTGTCGGGTGCGGCCGGCATAGTCACAAATCTGCTGCTGTTCACAATAAAAATAATTGTTGGAACGCTGTTCAGCAGCATTTCTATAACAGCTGACGCTGTAAACAACCTGTCGGACTCGGGTTCATCGATCGTGACTCTCATCGGCTTTAAAATATCGGGTAAACCGGCAGATGCCAAGCATCCGTATGGCCATGCCAGAATGGAATATGTATCAGGGCTTATCGTATCGATAATAGTCATGTTCCTTGGCCTGCAGCTTATACAGGACTCGGTGGCAAAGATATTCGATCCGCAGCCCAGCCAGTTTTCATGGATCGCCGTGGCCGTACTCATTGTTTCTATATTGCTGAAGCTATGGCAAAGCATGTTTTACAGGAAGCTCGGCAGGATGATCGAATCAGAAGCCATCATTGCAGCTTCTGCCGACAGCCGCAATGATATCCTTGCAACCTCATCCGTCCTGGCTGCGACAATAGTTTCAAGGCTCACCGGATTTGACCTTGACGGATATATGGGCACTGCGGTGGCACTGTTCATAATAATATCCGGTATAAAGCTTATATATGACACAGTGAGCCCTTTGCTCGGAACAGCGCCTTCGAATGAAATGGTCGACAGCATCTATAAGAAAATACTGAGTTATGAGGGGGTTTCAGGCCTTCATGATCTTACCGTCCACAACTATGGCTTTTCCAGATTTTTTGCATCAGTGCACTGCGAAGTGCCGGCAGATCAGGACATAATGGTCAGCCATGATATCATTGATAACATCGAACGTGATTTTCTCAAGGATCTGGGCATACATCTGGTGATACATCTGGATCCCGTAGTCACTGACAACGAAAGGATAAATGAACTCAAGCAGGAGGTACACATACTTGTAAGGGAGATTTCTCCGCAGATCAATATCCATGATTTCCGCGTTGTAAACGGAGTGACACATTCAAATCTCATATTTGACGTAGTCGTCCCATTTGATTTCAAGTACAATGATGAGGAATTGACAGAGATCATTTCTAAAAAGATTCAGGAAATTGACAGTAATTACCGTACAGTGATTACTGTCGATCACAACTATATACCGGATTTTGCAGCCGAATAATCGGAATAACAGCCAAGCATTGTTATTGACAACAGTTTTGCTGTATGTTATGTTATTGTCTGCTGTATTAGAGATCGGGCAGGAGCTCCAACCTCCACCCGATTTTGTTGTAGTTGCATGTTTGGATCAGAAAGAGCGGGGCAGAAGAATGAACAGAAGAACGGAACTGCTGGGCAGATGGACAAGGGAGAAGTCCGAGGAACTTTATGGAATAAAGAACTGGGGCGCAGGCTATTTTTCGGTTTCCGACAAGGGCGAGGTGCTTGTGAACCCATATAAAGACAAGTCTGCGGCAATAAGCCTGATGGACATAATATCAGGTGTGCGTGAGCGCGGTCTTGATATGCCTGTGCTTTTGCGATTTGAAAATTTGCTCGACTCCCAGATATCCTACCTGAATAACTCATTTCGCAAAGCAATGAAGGATCTTAACTACAATGGTGAATATCGTGGAGTATACCCTATAAAAGTAAATCAGCAGCAGCAGGTCGTTGAGGAAGTGACCAGATTCGGACAGCGCTATCACCATGGGCTGGAGGTAGGCAGCAAGGCGGAACTGATCGCCGCACTTTCCGTTATGAAAGACAAGGAGGCCTGCCTCATCTGCAATGGATATAAGGACGAGGAATTTATAGATCTCGGACTCTATGCGGTCAAAATGGGCTTCAAATGCTTCTTCGTAATAGAGATACCGGACGAGGTGAATATAATCCTGGAGAGGTCCCGTGCCCTTGGAATAAAGCCGAATATCGGCATCCGCATAAAGCTTTCAGCAAAGGCGGGCGGGCACTGGACCGAATCGGGCGGAGACCGCAGCATATTCGGCCTGAATGTCTCTCAGCTGATCACCATGGTGGACTACCTCAAAGAGAAGGATATGCTCAGTTCACTGAAGCTTCTGCATTACCACCTCGGCTCGCAGATACCGAACATCAGGGATATCCGTTCAGCAGTCATAGAAGCTGCGAGGGTATATGCCGAGCTTGTGAAGGAAGGCGCACCCATGGGTTATCTTGATCTTGGCGGCGGTCTGGCGGTGGACTATGACGGTTCGAACACCAACTACACCAACAGCAGGAATTATACTGTTGAGGAGTATTGCACCGACGTGGTGGAAGCTGTCATGACGACACTGGATTCCAGCAATGTGGAGCATCCTGTGATCGTTACTGAGTCGGGACGTACGACTGTTGCATACTATTCGGTGCTGCTGTTCAATGTACTTGACGTTGAGAGGTTTGAGGAATATGACGTTCCTGACAAAATAGATGAGAATGTATCGGAGCAGATCAAAAACCTGTTTGATGTTAGCAGGAACCTTCATTTGAAAAACATACAGGAGTGTTATAATGACGCGCTGTATTACAGAGACGAGATCAGAGATATGTTCAAGCACGGAAAGATAAGCCTTCGTGAACGCTCTCTGTCCGAGAAGATATTCTGGAATACCATCAGCCAGATCGCAAGGGAAAAGGAGAAGCTCAAGCATGCACCGCCAGAGCTTGAAGACATTGAGAGCGCAATAGCCGATATATATTATTGTAACTTTTCATTGTTCCAGTCGCTGCCTGACAGCTGGGCTATCGATCAGCTCTTTCCGATAATGCCTGTCCACAGGCTACTGGAGCTGCCGAAACGAAATGCTGTCATAGCGGATATTACCTGTGACTGCGATGGAAAAATCGACCGCTTCATCGATCTGCATGATGTCAGGACGACTCTCCCGCTGCATGAAATGCATAATGGCGATAATTACTATCTGGGAGTTTTCCTTGTGGGAGCATACCAGGAGACGCTTGGCGATCTGCACAATCTTTTTGGAGATACTAATGTAGTCAGTGTGAGGATCAGTCCTGACGGACATTTTGATCTGGTGAAGGAAATACACGGCGACAGTGTGGCAGATGTGCTCTCTTATGTGGAATTCGACCCCAAGGATATGCTGGTCAGCTTCCGGGAAAAGGCGGAAGAGGCAATCCATGAGGGAAGGATAAGCGCAAGCGAGCGGCCGGAGATAATGAAAGCCTATGACAACGGCCTGCGGGGCTACACATATTATGAACGGTGACTTATAAAGACCAGGCCGGTGCGGAATTTTTCCATGCCGGCTTTTTTATTTAATTATTTCTATTTGAAAAATGTTTTTGCAACTCTATAAATATTTAACTCAAATAATTAAAGATTATGTACACAGAATAGTACGGGAGGTGTTTAAAAATGAGAAAGTCATTCAAAACAGCTTTATGTACTGTTCTGGGCATCTGCATCATCGCGGCTGTCCTTGCAGGATGCGCGCAGGCAGGGGATCAGAGGGCGATGGATCCGAACCGCGCCAACAACAGATTGAACTATGGCCTCAATAACGGCCTTAACAACGGCACACTGAACCAGGGCGCCCAAAGGAACGACCTTGTCGGAGGCAGGTATGGCAATACCGGCTATAATGGAAATACAGGCTATATGGGCAATAACGGTTATAACAGCAATACCGGTTATACCGGAATGAATCAGGCCGGAGGATATGGCAATACCAGCAATGATCCCTCCAACTTCATTGGCAATAACGGTCTGAATACGATCAGGTACAACAACAGATTTGGCCGTATGGGAAATACCGGCACACTGACCGGCAGCAACACGACAAACACAATGAATGGCAATGACAGAGTGAGGGCTTCCATGATCGAAAGGCAGCTGGAAAACACTAACGGAATAAATGACTGTACGGTAATCGTGTCCGGTGATACGGCGCTTGTCGGTCTGAGGGCCAACGGAACCAACACGGCCAACATGTCAGGACTGAGGACCAGTATCGAGAGAAGGGTAAAGCAGTTGGACAGCACGATAAGAAACGTCAGAGTCACGGACTCACCTGACATTCTGACACGTATGGGCAGACTCGGAACTGTGGGCAATAACAACGGAATGACAAACAATTTCATGCAGGAATTCAATAATATGATGAGCAGCCTGGGCAATGCGGGCAGGTAATCGTGAAAAAGGCTGTATTGATGACTGGGATGATTGCAGGCGTCAGCCTGCAATCATTTTGTATATCGTTTATATTGATGATGGATAAAATATATGTTATTATTGATTTCGCTGCTGCAGCGGATGCTTTTTCATCGGGAAATGCCGGCAGCCCGGGGGTTTATTATTAATGGATATAATTGAACTTTTGCTTATAGCAGTGGGACTGTCGATGGATGCATTTGCTGTGTCGATATGCAAGGGATTGGCTACGAAGGATCTGAAAATACGGCATATGGCTGTGGTCGGTCTGTTCTTCGGAGGATTCCAGGCTTTGATGCCGCTTGCCGGATATTTGCTGGGAACCCAGTTCAAGGATTACATAGATGCAGTAAGTCACTGGATAGCATTTGGGCTGCTTTTATTCATCGGGATCAATATGATAAGGGAATCCAGGAACGAGCATTGTGAGAATGTCGGCGATACATTCAGCCTGAAAAGCCTGACATTGCTTGCCGTAGCGACCAGCATCGATGCTCTGGCCGTCGGCGTCACATTTGCATTCCTTCAGGTGGAGATAGTACCGGCCGTCTCGTTAATAGGTATAATAACCTTTGTATTATCGGCCGCCGGTGTGAAAATAGGCAATATTTTTGGCACAAGGTTCAAGTCGAAGGCAGAGCTGGCGGGGGGTATAATCCTCATAGGCATCGGCCTGAAGATACTGTTGGAGAAGCTGCTTTGAGGAGTGTCACTCAATAACACAGGCCTCTGTCAGATTGGACGAGCAAATGGGGCATGGTTGGTCCTGGCAGCCCCGCATTCAGTAAACAGAGTGAAAATCAGTGATAACCAGATGTTGACTTGTTCATTTGTTTGTATTAATATTAAAACTGATTTTCATTTTTGATATATAGTGCATTCTTTACCAATAGTAGAATTGCCAATGAAGGCTTCCATTGTGTGGGGGTCTTTTGCTTTAATTTAGGGAGGGTTTAGCGTTGAAAGAGATAATCGAACATATTTCTAAAATTGATGCTATTGCTTATAACAATGAACAAAAAATAGGTACAATATTGCTCAAGGAAAGAAAAAGACTGGAAAATGAGATGAAGAAATACCGGGAACAGGTATTGTCGAATGCTGAAGATAAAGCTAAAACCCTATATAATCAAATCATAAACAAGACTAATGATGAATGCCTGCAAAAGGAAGATACGATCAAAAAATTCACATATAAATTAAAAACCAACTATCAGGCAGTAGAGCGTGGAATCATCAGGGATGTTGTAAACAGGCTGTTGGAGAGGGAGTAATAATGAATCCTTATATGGCTTACAATGCTGTTGATACCAAGATATCAGCAAAAAAGAGCAATATTTTTGATGAGATCAAGCTCCGCAGTATGATGGAGTGTGATTCAATAGATCAGGTGACGGATTTTATTAAAAACAAATACGGCCTGGCCGGATTTATCGATGAAGCGGGAAGCAACGCCAGACTTTTCAGGGATGATCTGGAGCTGCTCCTGACCAGATACATGGTACAGGAGACAGAGGAGATACTTCATTACTTTTCCGGCCCCTATAAGGATTTCCTAAAGGTATTTCTGACTAAATTCGAAATAACCGATCTTGTTATGATACTCAGGAAAGTAGTCAGAAACGAAGAAGCGTCAGGCGTCAGCGAGAATTTTGTCCACTCTGTGAATTTCTCAAGGCTGCCGTTTGATAAACTGGCCGGTTCAAAAAATCCCGAGCAGTTTTTGGAAAACCTGAAGGGTACCCAATATTACACATCACTGAAAACTGTTACGGATAATGATGAAGTGAAAAGGGAGTTCCATTCGGAAATGAAGCTGCAGCTCCTGTTTTACAAGAATCTGATGAAAAAGGCAGTAAAACTGGATAAGACGGATTATCGCATTGTACAGGAGATCATCGGCACCAAAATAGATTTTATGAATGTTCAATGGATATACAGGGCAAAGGCATATTACGATATATCCCCGGAACAGATACTCGTGTATTGCATTCAGGGAGGAAACAGACTCAAACTGAACATGCTGAAAAAGCTTGTATATTCAAAGACCATTGATGAATTGGCTCAAATGTCAAATAAGTACATGAAATACAAGATATTCGGAAGTGAAGCCGATATAAAGAAAAACCTCGACGACGGCTTTTACACATATCTGGACGGCAGAAGGAACGATATGTCCATAGGGAAGATCTTATGGTATCTTTACATGATGGACAAGGTAATAAAGAATATGGTAACGGTAACAGAAAGCATAAGATATAAGCTTCCAAAGGAGCAAATGGAGTACTATTTGATTCATAAAGCGAAAAGGAAAGAGGTGATGCATTAATGGCTATTGAAAAGATGCTTTTTCTTAAAATAGTAGGTTCTATCGAAGACCTGCACAATACAATGAAAAAGCTCGTCCTGAGTGAAAAGCTTCACTTCGATCTTGAAAATACGGAGTCCTATGACAATAATTTCATAATACATGAGTATGAAACATATCTGGCAGGGGCATCGGTATATGCCAGGGAGGACTATGGAGAAATTGAAGCCTTGTGCAGCAGTATGGAACAGTCATTGGAGCATTTGAGCAAGGGACTGGATATTTCTCTCTCGGTTGACAAAAAGAGCATCATGGATTCTCAATACACCATTAACGATGCAATGGCAGATCTCGACAGATTAAGGGGAGCTATTGGCGAGCATATTAATGAAATCAATCAAAAAAAGGCTGATATTCTCCAGTATGAATTACTGAAGGGGAAAATGAAGAATATCAAATACAAGGATATCGATTTCAGAAGTATTGCCAATCTGAATTATTTCGACTATGAGATCGGAGCTTTGACCAGTATCAATAAGGCCAGGATCAGAAGCAATTATGAAAATATAAGTGCAGTGGTCCTCAACATCGGAGATATCAAGGACTCGGTCGAGGACCTTTATATAATAATATTTCCGAGAAAATACAGGGATGAAACACAGAAACTGCTCAAATCACTGAACTGGGTCAGATTTGATATTCCGGAGGATCTGATAGGGACGGTTTATGAAATCATTGAACAGCTGGATTCGAGAATCGAAGGTCTTCAAAATGAGATAAATTCTCTGAGCAGCCTGCTGGAAGCGAAAAAAGCTGATACGGCGGCCATGCTGAACAGGATCTATACCGTGGTCCTGCTGGAGAGAAAGATCACAGGGCTGGAACACCAGGTGATTTACGGCGAAAGCACTTTTGTACTCAATGCCTGGATCCGTGAGAAGGATCTGGATAAAGTAAAGGAGCTCCTGAAGAACGAGACTAGAAAAATAATCATAGAAGAAAAAAAAGTGTGCGAAATGGAAAGGCAGGTGATGCCCCCTACACTGTTTAGGAACAACAGGTTTTTTAAACCCTTTGAGACGATTATCAGGCTTTATGGATTACCGTCCTACTATGAGATAGATCCTACGCCATTTGTTGCGATAGCGTTCTGTTTGATGTTCGGTATAATGTTTGGAGATATAGGACAGGGTCTGGTATATTTTCTTGCAGGTTTACTGATGCTGAAAATGAAAAAAATGCCCGTGGCCGGGCAGCTGCTGACCAGACTTGGAGGGAGTTCCATACTGTTTGGTTTCGTTTACGGCAGCTTTTTCGGACTGGAGCACTCGGAGCTGCCATGGCTGCCGAGTCTCATAGGCAAGCCTCTTGATCCGAAGAACATACCGATGATACTTATCTCAGGCGTTGTATTTGGCGTGACCGTAATGACTATATCTTTCATATTCGGTATCGTCAATTCACTGAGGAGGGGAAGCATCGAGAACGGGATATTTGGGAAAAACGGAGCAGCCGGATATGTGTTTTTTATGGGACTCATCATGTCGGGTGTCGCAGTTACCGGGGTAATTGATCTGCCCATAGCGGTCCCGCTGATTGCAATGCTTGTGAGCTTGTTTACAATGCTCCTGAAAGAACCGCTTTCAAATCTGGTATCAGGAAACAGGCCGCTTATTCATGGCAGCGTTGGTTCATACCTGACTGAAAGCATATTTGAAGGAATCGAAACAATATTGTCAACACTGAGCAACGCCATATCGTTTATAAGAGTCGGGGCATTCGCGCTGAACCATGCCGGATTGTTCCTGGCCTTCCTGGTGATGTCGGAGATGACTTCGAATATAGTGCTGAAGATCATCATACTTATACTCGGCAATATTCTGATACTGACACTTGAAGGCCTGGTGGTGTTCATACAGGGGCTTCGTCTCGAGTATTATGAAATGTTCAGCAAGTATTTCCAGGGAGAGGGCGTAGCCTTCAGACCCGCTAAGATCAGCAAATAAACTATTATATGAAAATTTTTAACGAGAAGGGGAGAATTATTATGCAGTTGGTATTATTGGCTTTAGCAGTGGCAATCGCAGCAGGTACGGTTATATATGGACGCAGAGCAATGAAGAGGAACAAAAAGGGAAGTGTTAAAAAGGCGATTTTAGCTTCTGTTTCGGCATTCGGAACAGTTATGATCACTATGATAGTGCTAATGGTATCAGGTCATCCGGTATATGCCGCAGGTGAAGCAGCGCAAACAGCAGCTGCAGCCGGGATGTCGCTTGGAGAAGGCTTTAAGTATCTGGCGGCCGCAATAAGCACCGGCCTTGCTACGATCGGCACGGGTCTTGCGGTCGGATCCGTCGGTTCATCTGCCATCGGCGCAGTTGCTGAGGATTCGTCAATACTTGGTAAGACGCTGATATTCGTTGGTATGGCTGAAGGTATCGCTATTTACGGTATGATCATTTCGATCTTGATACTGTTTGTTTAAACTAGGGTGATTTGCCGCGGGGAGATCTTATGAAATCGTTTTTGATAAGTGATAAAAGAGATGCGCTGGTCGGTATGAGGCTGGCCGGAATAGATGGTGTATTGGCTCTGACCCGTGAGGAAGTGCTTGACGCCGTTAAGAAAGCTGTGAAGAATGAGGATATCGGCATATTGATACTGACGGAGAATCTGGTGGATCTGGTCGAGGAAGAGATACTCAAGCTCAAGCTGAAGGCAAAAAGGCCATTGATAGTGGAAATACCGGGAAGACACGGCAGTACACGCTCCGCTGACAAGATCACGAACTATATAAGAGATTCGGTCGGCATTCATATTTGAGGTGATCATATGGTAACGATAGAACAAAAATTATCACTGTTCTCCAACCTCTTGCACAGGACTATGGATGAATCCTTCAAGCTCGAGATGGAAAAGCTCAAGAAGGAATACGAAGTCAAAATGCAAAAGGACAAGGAAGCGGTCGATAAAGAGGCAGAGAATATTATCAATGCGGCGAGAAAAAAGGCAGAGGCCGAAAGGACTGAACAGATAAGCAGGAACAGGGTAGATCTCAAAAAAGAGTATATGTTCCTGAAGGAGAAGTATTTTTCGGAACTGATGGACCGCATAAAGAAAGAACTTGAGAGTTTTGCTGACTCCGTGGAGTATGCAGAATACATGAAGAAGCTCGCCGGCAAGCTCGAGACCCTGGCTCCTGCATCAAAAAAGCTTGAAATTGCTCTTGCCGGCAGGGACTGCGATAAATATCCTGTTCTTCTCAGGCAGGTCCTTTCGGATTCAAAGTGGGAGGAGCTTGTGTTCAAAACGGCCGAAGACGATATAACAGGCGGTTTTATAGCAGAGGTCCCGGATAACGACATACGTATCGACATGTCCTTGAAAGCATTGCTGGAAGACAACAGGTCATTTATTATGGAGACGTTGTTCCAGGCTATTGAAACGGGTGAATAAGATGGATAATAAAGAGGGAATCGTAAAACTGATCAACGGTCCTGTCGTACAGGGCGTAAATATGGGAGCCTTCAAGCTCAATGAAATGGTCACGGTCGGAAACAACAGACTGATCGGGGAAGTCGTTTCAATAGAAGGTGAGATTGCCACGGTGCAGGTATATGAGGAAACTGAAGGTCTGAAGGCCGGAGAAAGGATACTCTACACAGGTAATCCGCTGTCCGTCACGCTTGGACCTGGTATGCTGGGCAATATTTTTGACGGCATACAACGACCTCTGCAGAGGATCAACAGCATGTCCAGAGATTTTATCCCCGAAGGGATAGGACTACTGTCGCTGGATGAAGAAAAGAAATGGCCCGCACTGATAACTGTAAAGCCGGGGGACGAATTGAAGCCCGGTATGGTATATGCAACTGTACAGGAGACCCTGAGCATAGTTCACAAGCTGATCGTGCCTGCAAAGGTCAGCGGTAAAGTTATCGAGGTCATGCCGGACGGTGAGTATACAATAACTGATACTGTTGTTGTGCTTGAAAAGGCAAACAAGAGCAGGGTCGAATTGAAGCTCTCCAGTAAATGGCCGGTGAGACAGCCAAGGCCAATCACCAGAAGAGTGCCTATTTATAAGCCGCTGGTCACTGGGCAAAGGGTGATCGACAGCTTTTATCCTGTAGCCAAAGGAGGGACCGTCGGAGTTCCTGGCGGGTTCGGGACAGGTAAGACTGTGACCCAGCATCAGCTTGCAAAATGGAGCGATGCGGACATAATCATATATGTTGGCTGCGGCGAGCGCGGAAACGAGATGACGGATGTGCTCGAGGAGTTTCCGGCACTCATGGATCCAAGGACCGGAAGGCCGCTCATGGAAAGGACGATACTCATAGCAAATACCTCCAATATGCCTGTTGCAGCGCGTGAGGCCAGTATTTATACAGGCATCACCATGGCAGAGTATTACAGGGATATGGGTTATGATGTAGCTTTGATGGCCGATTCGACATCGAGATGGGCAGAGGCGCTCAGAGAAATATCCGGCCGCCTGGAAGAAATGCCTGCCGAAGAGGGATACCCCGCATACCTTCCGTCAAGACTGGCGGAGTTTTATGAAAGAGCGGGCTGCGTCCAGACACTGGGAGGACAGGAGGCATCAGTCACGATCATCGGCGCTGTATCGCCTCCGGGCGGAGACTTTTCCGAACCTGTCACAGAAAATACAAAAAGGTTTGTCACCACCTTCCTGGCACTTGATAAAAAGCTTGCCTATGCAAGGCATTATCCGGCCATTAATTATCTGACCAGCTACAGCGGTTATATCACAATGCTTCAGGACTGGTATAACGAGAATATAGCATCTGACATGCTGCAGCTTCGCGGAAAGATGATAAGGCTGCTGCAGGAGGAAGAGAAGCTGAATGAAATAGTACAGCTTGTCGGTGAGGATGTACTCCCCAATGACCAGGCGCTGGTGCTGGAAATAGCAAGGACGATCAAGAAAGGCTTCCTGCAGCAGAATGCGCTGCACAAGGATGATACATACACTGTGCCGGTCAAGCAATACAAAATGCTGAAGGTTATAGAAACGCTGTATGACAGTGCTTTGCAATGTGTAAAAATCGGCATACCGATTTCAACGATCAGAAGCCAGGACATTGTACAAGAGGTACTGAGGATGAAAGAAAACATACCCAATGACAGACTTGAACTGCTTGATGAGCTGAGTGACAGAATCGTGAAGGTGTACAGGGAATTGAGTCAGAAATACGAGTAGGACAGGGAACAATCTTTTAAAGGTTGAGGTTGAACTATGAGGATAGAATATAAAAAGCTTGATAAGGTGGAAGGCCCGCTGATCGTGCTTTCCAATGTAAAGGATGCCGCATACGGCGAAATGGTATCCATCAGACTTGACAATGATGTTGTCAAAAAGGGAAAGATTATCAAAATAGACGGTACAAGTGCAATAATACAGGTGTTTGAAGGGACGGCAGGGATCTCGACCAGAAATGCGGCCGTGGAATTCAAGGGCGAGCCGATGTCGATACCGCTGTCCAGGGAAATACTTGGCAGGACCTTCAATGGGGCAGGCGAGCCCATCGATGACCTGTATCAGATCGTATCGCCCGTCAGGCAGAATATAAACGGGCGCCCTATAAACCCTGTGGCAAGAAAGTATCCGAGAAACTTCATACAGACAGGCATTTCCTCCATCGATTCTCTTATGACACTGATAAGGGGACAGAAGCTCCCCATTTTTTCAGGGAGCGGCATATCCCACAACGAGCTGGCGGCCCAGATCGTGAAACAGGCCAGGATAGAAGGGGCCAACAGCGATAACTTTGCCGTCGTATTCGGAGCAATGGGAATCAGGCATGATGATGCGGATTTTTTCATAAAAAGCTTTCAATCCACCGGCGTGCTCGATCATGTAGTAATGTATCTCAACACTGCGGATGCTCCTATAGTTGAGAGGATATCCACTCCAAGGTGTGCTCTTACAGCAGCTGAATATCTGGCATTCACGCTTGATATGCATGTGCTTGTAATTATTACTGACATGACCAGTTATGCCGAGGCGCTTCGTGAAATATCGTCCGCCAAGGAGGAAGTCCCTTCTCGAAAGGGCTATCCGGGCTATTTGTACAGCGATCTTTCAACTATTTATGAAAGAGCCGGGATGCTCAAGGGGAAGGAAGGCTCCATAACTCTCATACCGATACTGACCATGCCCAACGATGACATAACTCATCCGATCCCCGACCTTACAGGTTTTATTACAGAAGGCCAGATTGTGCTGAACCGTGAATTCAACCAGAAGGGCATATACCCTCCTGTGGACATACTGCCATCTCTTTCACGTTTGATGAAGGACGGCATTGGAGCGGACTATACCAGGGAGGACCATGCGGATCTGTCGAGCCAGATATTTGCTGCCTATTCCCGGGTACAGGAGGTAAGGTCCCTTTCCCAGATAATAGGCGAGGATGATTTGAACGACATAGACAAAATGTATCTGAATTTCGGGCGTGAACTGGAAAGCAGATTCATTTCACAAGGCGGCGAGAACCGAAGCATCAAGGAAACGCTGGACATCGGGTGGGACATACTGTCGCTGCTTCCTGTGAGCGAGTTGGATCGTGTGAGCAGTGACATGCTGAACAAGTATTACAGGAAAGGCAAGGATATCTGATAATGGCACAGATGATTGCTCCTACCAAGTCCAGCCTCATTAAGGCAAAATCCTCATTGGCGCTTTCAAAGAAGGGCTTTGAGCTGCTGGACAAAAAAAGGAATGTGCTGATCAGGGAAATGATGAGTCTGGTCGACAAATCAAAGGATATACAGGAGATAATGTATTCCACAATAGCCGATGCATATCTGGCGCTCCAGGAAGCCAACATAACAATGGGCTTTCGGGATGTGGACGACATAACCAACAGTATACCCGCCGATGAAAACTTTGAGGTCCTGCTCAAGAGCGTAATGGGAGTGGATATCCCTGCCGTAAAGTATAAGAAGCAGGATTTCAAGCCGTTATACGGCTTTTATAATTCAAATATATCACTGGATCTCGCCAGACAGAAATTCAACGAGGTGCGCTACAGGATATATGAACTGGCGCAGATCGAGAATTCCATTTTCAAGCTGGCAAAGGAGATAGAAAAGACCAACAAGAGGACAAACGCCCTGCAGCATATCCAGATACCCAAATACAAGGAGCAGGTCAAGTATATCCAGGATGTGCTTGAAGAGAAGGAGCGGGAAGACTTCTTCCGCCTGAAGAAAGTAAAGAAAAACAGCGCCGGCTGACGGGGTCAGGCTTGAAAAATTCGGGGTCAGGCTTGAAAAATTCCTTTATTCACCTTGTGAATAAAGGAATTTTTCAAGCCTGACCCCGACAATTTTTCAAGCCTGACCCCGAATTTTTCATTGACAAATCTGCCGGAACGTGGCAAAATATCTCAAAAGAGAGTATGCCTAAGAGCGCGGAGCTTGAGCGGCATAGGGGCGCACAGCCCTACACGCCGGGAACGGAACCCTGCGGAGTCACTTTAAAAGTGGCTTTGCGGGGTTTTTTGCATGAGGGCGGATGTTTGACAAAGCTTTTGGAGGTGTGTGTATGGCAGAAGGTGTTATAGAAACGGCAATAAGGACCGAAGGCCTGAGAAAGGTATTCAGGACGAAGATCAAAAAGGAGGGCTTCAAGGGAAGCGTCAGCGCCCTTGTGAAACCGGAATACAGAGAGATAGAGGCTGTGCACGGCATCGATCTTGAGGTGGGAAAGGGTGAATTGACGGCATTTCTCGGCCCTAATGGCGCCGGTAAGTCCACGACTATCAAAATGCTGACAGGGATACTGCATCCCACATCAGGAAGCATGTCCGTGCTTGGATTGGATCCGCAGAAGCAGCGCAATGCCCTCGCATTCAGAATAGGAAGCGTATTCGGACAGAAATCACAGCTGTGGTTCCATCTGCCTGCCATCGACAGCTTCAGGCTGTTGGGTGCCATTTATGAACTGGATAAGGGAGTGTTGGACAAAAGGATCTCTGAGGTCACGGAGTTGATCGATATCAAAGATCTCATTGATACGCCTGTAAGGAAGCTTTCGCTCGGACAGCGCATGAGGTGTGAATTTGCCGCCTCCATACTTCACAAGCCGGAGATCATATTCCTCGATGAGCCTACGATAGGCCTTGATGTGATAGTAAAGCAGAACATAAGAGAATTGATTTCACGTCTCAACAAAGAAGAGAAAACAACAATATTCCTGACCAGCCACGACATTGGAGATGTTGAGCAGCTATGCAGCAGAGCTGTCATAATCAACCATGGCAGGATCGTAATGGACAGCAGCATAAAGGAACTGAAATACGGCTATCTGAGCAGGAAAGTAATCGATGTGAAATATGGGACCCTTACGGATGCGAGCAGGCTTGAAGGGCTCAGCATCGTTAAGAGCAAGGGTACCTCCATGAAGATAGAAGTCAATGAGAAGAAGGAGAGCATCCAGGAGATCATGGTGCGTCTGATGCAGGCGGGGAACATTCTGGATGTGACTATTTCCGACATCCCTATGGAGAAGATCATTGGAGACATATACAGGGACAAAGGGCTCGAAGAGCCGGACAACGGCAATAGTCAGGAGTAGTCTGAACAGGAAGGAGGGGCCGGATTGAAAGGATTGTATAAATATCTGCTAGTCACTAAAACAAGCATCCGTAATAATCTTGTATATACTGCGAACTTCTTTGCAGGAATGTTTTTCTTTGCATTGATTATTTTCATTTTCATGCAGCTTTGGCAGGCAATCTCCTTCAGTAATGGATCTACTGAGGGATACACCGTAAACAGGCTGGTATGGTATTATATTGCGGCGGAAATGGTCATACTTTCAAAAAGTGAAGTCTTCCGAAGCATGAATGAAGAAATCAAGGGCGGCGGAATAGCATATAAACTCAATAAGCCTTACAGCTTCATACTTTATCAGCTCTCGGAGGGTATCGGCCAGATAAGTGTCAAGCTTATTATGAATCTGCCTGTTGGGCTGCTGATCGGATTTTTGTATGTCGGAGGACTGGAAGGCTTCAAATGGGAGTCGCTTCCGGCGGTATTGCTTTCGGTTTTCCTCGGGATAATGCTAAATTTCTTTATGGATGCATTTATTGGAATAACTGCATTTTGGACCGAAGATAATTCGGCATTTTACTGGATCGCTCAAAAGCTGTCGTTCATGCTGGGATTGTTTCTGCCGCTTGAATTCCTGCCCGATGCCATAAAGAATATCGCTGTCTTTTTACCGTTTTCATATATTGCATATGCTCCGGCAAGGCTTCTGACCTCTTTTTCAATTGAAGCCCTGCTGGATATCCTGCCGGTACAGCTTTTTTATACAGCGCTTTTCGCTGTCCTCTCACAGTTGGTTTTTATGAGGGGAGTAAAAAAGCTGAATGTAAATGGAGGTTAGTAATATGAAAAGAGATCTGAATGACGATAATAGAACAGGACGGGGAGCAGCCGATGTACAGGGGCCGGTCAGGACACAGGGAACGGCTGAAGTACAAGACACAGTCAAGACACGGGGAGCAGCCGATGTACAGGGGCCGGTCAGAGCACAGGGAACGACTGAAGTTCAAGATGCAGTCAAGACACGGGGAGCAGCCGATTCCGGGGCATCTGCAGTAAAGCATCTGAAGCTCATCGGGCTGTACTTCAAATACAACCTGCAATCGGCGATGGAATACAGGGCAAGTTTTATAACACAGTCTCTGGGAATGTTTTTGAACAATGCCTTCTTCATCTTTTTCTGGTGGGTCATATTTCAAAAGGTTTCATCGATAGGGGGTTATGGCTTCAAAGAGGTCATGCTTGTATGGGCGCTGTCTGCGGCCACCTTCGGGGCTGTCCACGTCGTTTTCGGCAATGTAAGGAGGCTTCCTGAGATAATAATGAATGGTGAGCTGGATACCTTCCTGCTGCAGCCTAAAAATGTTTATGTGAATGTTCAGTGTTCGAGGATGGAACTGTCAGCCTGGGGCGATCTCATATTCGGATTTGTTTTGTTCTTCGCCATATTTGGTCTTGACCCGGGAAGGCTGCTGTTGTTCATACTATTCATATCTGCAGGCGGACTGCTTATGGGTGCTGTTTTGATCAGCGCAGGAACTCTGACCTTTTTCATTGGAAATTCTTCAACAATATCGAGGATGGTCATGGAGTTTCTATTGAATTTCTCACTCTATCCCGACAGCATTTACGGTAAGGAAATCAAACTAATCATGTATACCATCATCCCTGCCGGCTTCATTGTCTTCATGCCTATAAGGCTGTTAACTGCATTCAGCTGGTACGGCCTGCTGATCCTTCTGGCTGTAGATACTCTTTATATTGCGGCAGCATACCTATTTTTCAGAAAGGGACTGGAGAAATACGAGTCCGGCAATCTGATTTCAACCAGGCTGTAAGCACGCGTATTGCGGATGCAGCATGGATGCAGTACGGATGCAGTACGGATGCAGCACGGATGCGCCACGGATGCGCCACGGATAAGCCACGGATACGCCACGGATGCGCCACGGATGCGCCACGGATGCGCCACGGATGCAGTACGGATGCGCCACGGATGCGCTGCAAACGTACAAATTGCAGCATGCGGATGCAGCACGAATGAACCGCAAACGTATGAAACACCATACGGAAGCAGAACTGATGCAGAACGGATGGGGTTTAGGCCCAGGTGGTCAAACCTGGGCAATAATATTGGGCAATAAAGGCGGGGTGTGCAAAAAAGGTGACTTCTGGGCAGATTTTTCATTGATTTATTGAAAGAATGCTATGATTAATGCTCCTAAAGGGGGTTGTAATTGAGTTATGTAAACTCCTGAGTAGTATTTAGCGCCCAGAAGTGCATCATTTTGCACACCGCGGTCTTGAAAATCAAAACTACCATCCCTATATAGAGAATTATCCATGTCAACATAGGTGTGCTGCCCTCGAGGGTGCAACACATCACGGGTGCAACACATCACGGGTGTAACACATTACGGGTGCAAAGCATTACGGGTGAAACACATCACGGGTGAAACACATCACGGGTGCAACACATCACGGGTGCAAAGCATTACGGGTGCAACACATCACGGGTGAAACACATTTACGGGTGCAACACATTACGGCTGCAAAGCATTATGTATGCAATGGCTTGCGGATGCGATACGGTGCTGTTTGTGGTATAATGCATATGTGGCCCCATATGTTATGTGGAGCGTGATTCCAATTATGATATATCATAGTAAACACCAATCAGGGAGAGTTCAATATGCCGTTGAGGATCGTTCGAAATGACATTACAAAAATGCAGACCGATGCGATAGTAAATGCCGCCAATTCGGAGCTGAGGATGGGCGGCGGGGTTTGCGGCGCTATATTTGAGGCGGCAGGAGCGGAACAGCTTCAGGAGGAATGCCGCAAAATCGGACACTGCGATACTGGCGAAGCGGTAATCACAGGCGGATACAGCCTTCCTGCCAAACATATCATACATGCCGTCGGTCCGGTATGGCAGGGCGGCGGCCATGATGAGGCCCGCTTGCTTTACAGCAGCTATACAAGCTCAATGGAACTTGCATTGAAGCATGGCTGCGATTCCATTGCATTTCCGCTCATCTCATCCGGGATTTATGGATATCCAAAGGATCAGGCGCTTCGGATCGCAATTTCGGCGATAGGTGAATTTCTCCTGAAACATGATATGGAGGTCTATCTTGTGGTCTTTGACAGGAAGGCCTATACCTTGAGTGAAAAACTATTCTCCGCAATTGAAAGATTTATCGATGACAACTATGCCGATGAGCATTTAAAAGCTGAACGCTTCAGGAATATACCTTCTCCTGCAAGCGAGTCCGGCCTCTTCGGAAGCCGCAGAGATATGGCGAAGCCGCATGTGCCGGATAAAAAGGACAAAGCGTATAAGGCATTTGCGGCAGACAAATCATATGAAAAAGAAGAGCTGTATGATAATGCGTCATATGAACCGGATATGTTTTACTGTGTGGCTCCTATTGTGGCTAAGGAGCAAAAGCGCGGTCGCAGTCTTGAGGATATCGTAAACAAGCTGGATGAGACCTTTTCTCAAATGCTGCTGAGATTGATCGACGAAAAAGGAATGACTGATGTAGATACATATAAGAGGGCAAATATTGACCGGAGACTTTTTTCAAAGATTCGAAGCAATAACGACTACAATCCCAGCAAGACAACAGCTATTGCCCTGGCCATCGCACTCAGGCTCAGTCTTGACGAGACCCTTGATCTGTTGGGCAGAGCGGGCTATACACTTTCACACAGCAGCAAGTTCGACGTCATTATCGAGTATTTCATCCAGGAAGGTAACTATAACATATTTGAAATAAACGAAGCGCTGTTTGCTTTTGAACAGGATCTGCTCGGCGCGTGATTGTCGCTTCAGAAGCGACCACCGGAGCCGGCAGGGATGTTATCCTTAATTCATGACGAGGCGAAAGAAATCATCGGCCTCGCTGAAACGCAAAGAGTTGAGAAAACGATGCGTTACAAAATGAATGGAGGATGACAGATATGAAAACAAACCTTACTGAATTGGTGTTCATACTTGACAGGAGCGGTTCAATGGCAGGCCTTGAAAGCGACACTATAGGCGGCTTCAACTCTATGCTGAAAAAGCAGAAGGAGGAGCCGGGAGATGCTGTGGTGACCACTGTTCTATTTGATGACAAATACGAACTGCTGCATGACAGGATCGACATCAGGGGTATCAGGCCGATCACAGAAAAGGAATATTTTGTGCGCGGCAGTACTGCTCTTTTGGATGCTGTCGGAAAGACGATCAGCAAGATAGGAAATGTGCAGAAGCAGACCAGCGAGGAACTCAGGGCCGGCAAGGTGATGTTTGTCATCACGACTGACGGGATGGAAAATGCCAGCCGGGAGTACACATTTGAGAAGATCAGAAGCATGATCGAAAACCAAAAGGAAAAATACGGGTGGGAGTTTATATTCCTTGGCGCTAATATCGATGCCATCTCAACAGCGGCAAGCTTTGGCATCAGCGCAGACAGAGCAGCAAACTTTGTCAGCGACAGCGAGGGCACGAACCTGAACTACAAGGTTGTCAGCGAAGCTGTGAGCGCGTTCCGTGCATGCAAACTCATATCGGATGATTGGAAGGAAGAAATAGACAGGGATTTTCAGCGCAGGAGCAGCAAGAAACACAAAAATCAGATTTAATGAGGCGAAGGATATCGACCACTGCTATACATATTTTTGGCCCTACAGACTTATAAACTTATGGTGTCAGGTACCGATCTGCCGAATAAACTGACCCGAATGAACCAACCTAAATAACCAACCTAAATAACTAACCCGAATAAGGACATATGTAATTAAAGCGACTGCCAACGATCGATAATAATGCGGCAGTCGCTTTTTGACAGTCGCTTTTTCGACATTTTGTATTGCTCAAGCAGAAAAAAGAACACTTGTTCCAATTTCGTTTATGTGGTAATATATTCATGGAAACATAATGTGATAGTTCTATTTGAGGAGGGGTTGGAATGGCGGAATCATTGAAGGATGAACTGGCAAAGCGGGGATACAAGGCAAAAACGGTAGCATTCGGTCATGTTGCTGAACTTAAAAAGGAGATTGAAGAGTTTGCTGAAAATGAAGCCCTAAATGGTTTTCAGCAATTCATTGTAAGCAGCCTGTACAGTTTTGATGCACCTGCGGATATGGATGTGAAATCTGTAGTAGTAATTGCACTTCCGATACCCGCCTATGCGAAAACAAAATTCAACTGGAACGGTAAAGTTTACCCACTGACCTCTCTGGCAAGATATAACCCCGACGATGTGGAACCTTTAGTAGAAGTGGAAAATTTAATGAATGAATACCTCGGGCCTCTGGGCCATCACATAGCACAGGTGCCGCAGATACCGCTGAAGAGGCTGGCTGCCAGAAGCGGCCTTGCTGTATATGGAAGGAACAATATATGCTATGTTGATGGACTGGGCAGTTTTACGGTTTTTGCTGCATTTTTTACTGACATGCCCTGTATGGAGGATGACTGGACAGAAATACGGACCGCCGAGGCATGCAGCGGCTGTAAAGTCTGCATGAACAGTTGTCCAACCGGCGCCATCCGCAAGGAGCGATTCCTGATAGATAATGAAAGATGCATATCGTGTATGAATGAGATGCCGGGAGAATTTCCGGACTGGCTGCCGCTGTCTGCTCACAATTGCGTGTATGACTGTCTGAAATGCCAAAAACCTTGCCCAATGAACAAGCCTTATATAAATAATGTCATCGGACCGATCGTATTCAGTGAAGAAGAAACCGGTATGCTGCTGGCAGGTGCAGGCCTTGAAGATTGCACCGCCGATTTGGCAGGCAAGCTGTATTTTCTTGGTATGGACCAATGGATTAGTGCGATTCCAAGAAACCTGAAAGTCTTGATGGAGCAGTATGACAGCATGGATTAGCAAATAACTAAAAAACGATGGCGCCATTAAACCCTCCATTATAACTCCAGGGTTACACGGTTGTAGTAAAATATAAAAGCAGTTTTGAAACAGGATGATCCGGTATCAAACTGAAAGTAAAACATATAGCAGCCGGAGGGTATTATGGAAAACTATATAGAAATAAAAGGTGCAAAAGAGAATAATTTAAAGAATGTTTCTTTGAAGATACCAAAAAACAAGTTCGTGGTGTTGACAGGCATATCAGGCTCCGGCAAATCGACTTTGGCCTTCGATACATTGCAGAAGGAATGCCAGCGCCAGTATATGGCATCCCTGGGCATGGTGACCGACTTTGTCAGCAAGCCAAAGGTCGACAGCATTGTTGGACTGTCTCCTTCCATCAGTGTCGATCAGCATCTGACCAACAGGAATCCCAGGTCAACTGTCGGAACAGTCACCGAGGTTTTCACATACCTGCGGCTCTTATACGCAAAGCTGGGGGAAAGACCATGCCCATGCTGCGGTGAAATAATCAGACCGTCGTTTGAGGATGATCCCAAGGCGGATATCGACTTGTGGGATGGCGACGAAAGCCAGCAGTTCACTAGCGATGCTGACAATGCTGCTGATCAGGCTGGTACCGTAAAGTGCGCAAAGTGCGGCAATGTGCTGCCCGAGCTCACAATGGCCGACTTTTCCTTCAACAAGCCCAATGGAGCCTGTCCTGCCTGTACCGGCCTTGGAGTAGTCAGCAAGCCTGACATCTCAGCGATACTGGATGAAAGTAAAAGCATCAGCGAGGGAGCGGTATTGAGCTGGGACAAATCCCTTGTCTCATTTTATACAACTGCATTGAAAACCGCCGGTGAATACTATGGGTTTGACTTTGATCCTGACAGAAGGATAAGCGATTATGATCAGATCCAGAGGGATCTGCTGCTCTATGGCGTCAACAGTCAGGAATTCAGGATTCATTACCCGGATAAACAGCCTCCGACAAATGCATATAAGGGCAAGTTCGAAGGCGTTATCACAAATATGCTCAGAAAGTATGCCGACCATGATATGGACGATGCTGCCAGAGAGAAGCTGGAGAAGTTTTTTATCAGACAGACCTGCCCGGAATGCGGAGGAGCAAGGCTGAAGGCGGAAAGCAGGAGTATAACCGTTGCTGGTGAAACGATTACAGAGCTGTCGAGAAAGTCACTGGAGGAGCTTGATGAGTGGATGTATATGCTGCCGCTCAATACATCGGAAGCCGGTCTGCTCATACTTCAGCCTGTGTTGGATGATCTGGCAGGCAGGATAAAGAGGCTTTTGGATGTAGGGCTTGGTTACCTATCCATGGAAAGGCCCGCAGTATCGCTTTCAGGAGGAGAGGCTCAGAGACTCAGACTTGCGTCGCTTCTTGGTTCAGGACTGACAGGGGTGCTTTACGTACTGGATGAACCGACTACAGGTCTGCATCCCCGGGATACCGACAGATTGATCGGTGTACTGAAGCAGCTCAGAGACATGGGGAATACCGTACTGGTTATAGAACATGACATTGAGATGATGAGGGCCGCGGATCATATAATCGACATAGGACCAGGAGCAGGAAAGGATGGAGGATGTCTGGTGGCAGCTGGTACTCCGACAGAAGTGGCCGACTGCCCCGGTTCGATAACAGGGAGATTCCTCGCAGGAACTGACAGTATACCCATACCGACGGAAAGAAGAATGCCTGCCGGTACCGCCCTTGTGATTGAAGGGGCTAAAGAGCACAATCTCCGGGATCTGAGGGTCGAGATACCTCTTGGAATGATGGTAGCCTTAACTGGCGTATCAGGCTCCGGCAAGTCCACATTGCTCTTCGATATAGTGGACAAAGCCGCATCACAGCGGTATTATGGCGCAGGAGACATGCCTGGCAGACATGAGCGCATAACCGGTTGGGAGAACATCGACAAGGTGATCACCATCGATCAGACTCCCATCGGAAGGATACCCAGATCAAATGCCGCAACGTATACCGACACATTCACTGCGATCCGCGGTGTATATGCCGGGCTGCCTGATGCAAAGAAGCGCAAACTGCAGCCCAGGGACTTTTCATTCAATGTGCCCGGAGGTCGATGCGAGAAGTGCCAGGGTGCAGGTGTTCTGTCTATAAAAATGCATTTTCTGCCGGAGGTGCAGGTGGTTTGTCCAGTGTGCAGAGGGGCGAGATTCAAACGCGAGGTGACTGATGTAAAATATAAAGGCTGCAGCATTTCTGATGTTTTGAACATGTCGATCAGTGCGGCCTTCGATTTGTTCAGGACGGAAGCTCAGGTTTCGGATAAGCTCGGATTGCTTATTGAGGTGGGTCTTGGCTATCTGAAGCTGGGGCAGGCTGCCACGACACTCTCGGGAGGAGAAGCGCAGAGAATAAAGCTCGCGAAGGAGTTGTCCAGAAAAAGTAAGGGACATACGCTTTACATGCTTGATGAACCTACATCAGGACTTCATCCCCACGATGTCAAAAAGCTCATTACCGTGCTGCAGCGCCTTGTAGAGGCAGGAAATACAGTCGTTGTAATAGAACATAATCTTGATGTTATTAAAACCTCGGACTATGTCATAGATTTCGGACCCGAGGGCGGTACAAACGGCGGGCAGATAATGGCCTGCGGCACGCCGGAACAGGTGGCCTGCACTGAACGTTCCCATACCGGCTCGTATTTAAAGAGGCTCATTGGGTAAACCATATACAAGCAAAATTGTGAAGAGGTCTGTATGAAGTATTATAAAACATCCGAAATTGCAAAAGCAGTGGGTCTTCACCCAAATACCATACGGCTTTATGAAGAGTGGGGACTTCTTCCCGAGGTACCGCGCAGTCCCTCGGGCTATAGACTTTTTACCCGGGACCATATGGATCAGGTGAAGCTCATACGGCTTTTATTGAGATGTACCATGTTCGGAAGGGAAATCAAGCATACGGCATATGAGGTCATTAAATTGTCTGCCCGGGGCAGTTATTCGGATGCATTGGACTGCGCCGAAAGATTAAAGGTGCTGCTTCAGAGCGAATGCAGTCAGGCAGAGGAGGCGGAGCGCTTTCTTGAACAATGGGGCCGGCGCGGTAACTCCAAAAGTGCCGATTTGCAGCCTATGCCGGAAATAAATGCCGCATCTGCTGTACCTGCCGTATCTGCTGCATTATCGAGAAATGAGGCGGCAAAGCTTCTGGATATCACGCCTGACACCTTGAGAGACTGGGAAAGGAACGGGCTCATAGCCATACCCCGGGATCCCCGGAATGGTTACAGGATATATGGTACGGATGAGATAAACAAACTCAGGATAATCCGGGCCCTGAGACGATCAAACTATAGTAATATGGCCATACTCAGAGCGGTCCAAAAGCTGGAATCGGGATCGGCAGAGGGATTGAAGGAAGTGCTGGATTCTCCCGAGATGGATGAGGAAAGGGGCTACCTGTGCTTCACCGATACTTTGCTGACTTCTCTCCGCTCGGCTATTGATGCAGCAAATGAATCAACAGAATTAATAAAGGATAAAGAAACCAGTGTTGCCAGTGGATTAAAGCAGGTATAAAATATGTAAAAGAAGATAAAAATACGGTGGCCGCTGACTGGGGATAATATGAAAAACTTGATAAACAGCATTGTAAGTATCATGATGCCAAAGAAGGCAAAGATACCTGAGGAGTATCTTGCAGAGTTCAAGCTGGATGTGGTTTCTGCCAATATAGAACGTGATAAGCTGCTTGCGCTGATATTGATAATTATCAATATTTTAATGTTTCTCTTCGACATGGCTTTTTCGCTGTTTTGGACAAGCAATCTGAACATTTACAAGAATTATGATTTTTATCGTATCACATTGTTTCTTATTTCTGTTTCTTTTTTGGTGTTCACCAGTTCAGGCAAAAGAACCATTTGTGCCGATAATGTGAAGCTATACAAGGCAATACACATATTTGTGCTGACTGTTTCAATGAGTCTGAGAGCATTGATTTCTGCCAAAAGTGACATATTACCACTGTTTTCCTTTATTATTTCATTTTTCTGCATAGCAGCCATTATAATCATGGACAGCCTTGTAGACTACATTATCTATGTAGTGCCTTTTGCTATCTACGCAGTTATCATGGAAAGCACAGGACCGGCTATACAGTGGCTGGCTATACAAAGGCTGGATAACTATTTGCCGTTTCTGGTTGTGCTGCTGACCCTGACAGTGATATTTTCTGTAATCATTCTTACACAGTATAAAATAAGCTTTATGGACAGAAAGCTCATACTGGAAAAGAATCTCGAAATGAACAGCCTTTCCACGCTGTTGATCAGAAGTAATGCCGTTTTGAGGGCCCAGCTGGAAACCTCCATCGATGGGATAATCGTAATCGACAAGGATAACAGGATATTGTGTTATAATCAAAAATTCATGGAAATGCTGGGACTGACCTCCGATATTATGAAGTACAGGGACGGAATGCGTGTATTTCAGTACTTTATCGATTCTTTAAGCGAAGTTACGGAATCGAGGGAGAAGCTGGCCGAATTCTTTCTGCATTCCGACAAGGCCTGTTTTGACAAAGTCAAACTGAAAAACGGGACCATCTTTGATATATATACGATGCCCATTCTATATTTCAGTGAGGAATACGGGAAGGTCTGGTACGTGAGGGATATAACAGAAAAGGAAAAGATGCTGGACGTTCTCAGGCTTGGATCAGAGCTGAATGAAAAACTTCTTCTGGAGAGCCAGAAATATGATGAATTGAAAAACGAATTTTTCGTCAATATTTCTCATGAATTCCGTACCCCCTTGAATGTCATACTCGGCACCCTGCAGCTAATGGAGCATTGGAAGTTTGATAAGCATGGAAACGAGATAGACGGCAGAATAAATAAGCATCTTGGCAGCATGAGGCAGAATTGCTTCAGATTGCTGAGACTTACCAACAACCTTATCGATATGACGAGGCTCGATACAGGCTTTTATGAGATCAATCTGCAGTATTTTAATATTGTTGAGATAGTGGAGGAAATAACATTATCTGTTACGGATTTTATAGAAAATAAGGGAATAGAGCTCATATTTGATACTGATGTGGAAGAAAAGGTAATTGAGGTGGATGCAGAAAAGGTCGAAAGAATCATGCTCAATCTTTTATCGAATGCTGTAAAATTCACAAGAAAGAGTGGAATTATCACTGTGAGCATACATGATAAGGGACAAAGTGTGGAAATATCGGTAAAGGATACGGGCATCGGCATCCCGGAAGATAAGCAGGCCATCATTTTTGAGAGATTCAGACAGGTAAACGGCTCTCTTACCCGTGACCACGAGGGGAGCGGCATAGGTCTGTCGCTTACTCAAAACCTTGTGAAGCTGCTTGGAGGTAGTATCAGGGTGGTCAGTGAGGCAGGAAAGGGCTCTGCATTCATTATTGAGCTGCCATGCAGGGAAACAGAAGGGGAGGAAGCAAAAAGCCAGTCAGTCTACACCAATATAAGCCATGTCGAAAGGATCAATATTGAGTTTTCAGATATTTGACGAATTATGGAGCAAACAAAAAAGCAGAGACTTTGATAAAGTCCCTGCTTTACTATTATTGCCGACTTATTTTGCATAATTGTCGAAATAGCCCTGTATATATACGATTGGAGTACCCTTGTCTCCGCTGCCGCTTGTCAGGTCGCAAAGTGAACCGATCAGATCGGTCAGTCTTCTGGGAGTCGTTCCCTGTGAAACCATTTCGCCCACAAGATCGCTTTCCTTATTCTTTATATATTCGGATATTGCATTCTTGAGCTCGTCTCCCCGCAGATCTTTGAAATTGTTGTCTGCAAGATATTTGAGCTTGACCTCATTTGGAGTTCCTTCAAGACCGGAGGTATAGCCGGGTGATACTACCGGGTCGGCAAGCTCCCATATCTTGCCTACAGGATCCTTGAATGCGCCGTCTCCGTATACCATTACCTCTATATTTTTTCCGGTGCGCTGTTTGAGATCTGCCTGGATCCTTTCCACCAACTGTTTGCAGTCACGGGGGAAGAGCTTAACTGTCTCTTCGGTTGACTTGTTCGAACCGAGGAGTCCGTATTCTTTATTATATCCGCTGCCATTCACAGGCGCAGACAGTATTTCATCAAGGCTGAAAATCTTTTGTCCGCCGTTTGCCTTCAGGAGCCTTTTTGTCCTCATCCTGGTGTGTATATCACAGGCAAGCACGTTCTTTGTATATTCCAGTATTGTCTTTGGGTTATTAGAGAATATAACCTCACACTCGATGCCGTATTCTTCTATCAGAGATTTATAGTAATCGATGTAATCTATACCTGTAAAGGTATGCTTGATGTGGCCGAAGAGGTCGCGGTACTGTTTGAGGGTCAGTACATCGGTCCATGGATTGACTCCCTTCTCATCAAGTAGATCGATATCTACAAGGTGGTTGCCCACTTCATCGGAAGGATAGCTCAACATCAGCACTATTTTCGACGCACCCTTTGCTATTCCGCGAAGGCAGATGGCAAAACGGTTCCGGCTCAGTATGGGGAAAATGACTCCGATGGTGTCATTGCCGAATTTTGAACGTACATCCTGTGCAATAGCATCAATACTTGCATAGTTGCCCTGTGAACGGGCCACGACAGATTCGGTTATCGCAGCTACATCTCTGTCTCTGATAGCAAAGCCTTCGATTTCAGATGCTTTGATGACACTGTCTGCAACTATTTTTGCTATATCATCTCCGCTGTTTATTATGGGCGCTCTTATACCTCTGACCACTGTTCCTGTGATCCTCTCCATCCATATCACTCCTTGCTGATAGTTTGAATGCAACACTTGTATTATATGTGATACTGTGCTATAAGTAAAATAAATACCTTTAATAGATTGTATAACGATACGTTATAGTAAGGAGTTATATGGTAACGAGACTGGACCTGTACAAAGTTTTCTGTGAGGTTGCAAAGTGCAAGAGCTTCTCCAGGGCCGCAAAGGAGCTATATATGACTCAGCCTGCGGTCAGCCAGGCCGTCATGAACCTGGAGAAGGAGCTGGGGATACGTTTATTTACCAGGACCTCGAAAGGTGTCATACTCACAAGTGACGGGCAGCTTTTATTCGAGCATGTAAATTCGGCCATCAACCTCATACATATAGGGGAAAACAAGCTGCTGGAATCCCGCAACCTGAAGGTGGGCGAGATGAAAATAGGTGTTGGCGATACCATATCGAAGCATTTTTTGCTGCCTTATCTGGAAATATTCCGAAACAGGTTCCCCAATATCAACTTGAAGATCATCAACCGCACCACGACTGAGCTTTGTGCACTCCTGAAATCCGGTGAGACAGATATAGCCGTATGTAATTTTCCGGTCAGGGACCCGGCATTGGAAACAATAGATTGCACGGAGATACACGATATTTTTGTATGCGGTGAAAAATACAGAGATATGTGCAAGGGCCCTGTGAGCCTTGAGGAGATAATCAGGCTCCCGATGATACTGTTGGAGCGCAAATCCAATTCCAGACTGTATATAGAAAGGTATTTGTCATCAAAGGGATTCAGGGTCACACCTGAAATAGAGCTTGGCTCACACGATCTTCTGCTTGAGTTTGCCAGGTTCAATTTTGGTATAGCATGTGTCGTGGAGGAGTTTTCACAGGAGTACCTCAAATCGTCCAGGCTTTATAAGCTGGAGCTTACAGATAAAATTCCTCCCAGGGGAATAGGATTCTGCTATCTTAAGAGCGTTTCGCTTTCGCCGGCTGCACGAAAGCTTGTTGAGCTTGTGGAGAAGAAGTGAAAAATTTTTCTTTGAACAATGTGGCATAATAATTGTTGAAATGCTGTTGATACAAGAAAAATGTGTTATAATCATTGTCACTGACGAAAAAGGACAGGAAATGGAGGAAACAGATGGGAAAGGCATTAATAATCGGTGCGGGCGGAGTCGCCAGCGTTGTTGCTCATAAATGTGCGCAAAACTCCGAGGTTTTTGAGGAAATATGTATTGCAAGCAGGACAGTCTCAAAATGTGAAGCCATAAAGGAATCAATAGCGGCCAGGATACCCGGCAGCAAAACTAAAATACATACAGCCGCGGTGGATGCCGACAGGACGGAGCAGGTCGTGGATCTGATCCGCAGCTTCAATCCGGAGATAGTCATAAATGTTGCTTTGCCGTATCAGGATCTGACCATAATGGATGCCTGCCTTGAAACCGGCGTACACTACGTGGACACTGCCAATTACGAGCCTCCTGAGGTCGCAAAATTCGAGTACAAATGGCAGTGGGCATACAGGGAGAAATTCGAGAAGGCCCACATCACCGCTCTGCTTGGAAGCGGCTTCGATCCCGGAGTTACAGGCGTATTCAGCGCATATGCCCAGAA
This sequence comes from Bacillota bacterium, assembly GCA_023435305.1. Lineage (GTDB taxonomy): Bacteria > Bacillota > Clostridia > Acetivibrionales > DTU013 > DTU013. The sequence continues at coordinate 31,581 of JAEYRV010000025.1, read as the reverse complement.
GCATTACTTCGATGAGATATATTCCATAGATATACTTGATGCAAATGCCGGCGATCATGGTTATCCATTTGCGACCAATTTCAACCCTGAGATCAACATACGCGAGATCACAGCCAACGGCAGTTATTTTGAAAATGGCAGATTCGTCGAGACCGAACCGCTGGAGATCAAGAGCGTATATGATTTCCCGGAGATCGGCCCGAAGAATATATACCTCCTGCACCATGAAGAGATGGAATCGCTGGCTATCAATATAAAGGGGATCAAGAAGATACGCTTCTGGATGACCTTCTCGGATAACTATCTCAACCACCTCAGGGTGCTTGAAAACGTCGGGATGACATCCATCGAGCCTGTCGAATTCGAAGGGAAGCAGATCATACCGCTGCAGTTCCTCAAGGCGCTGCTGCCTGATCCGGCGTCACTGGGGCCCAGGACAAAGGGCAAAACAAATATTGGCTGCATATTCCAGGGCATCAAGGACGGAAAGCCCCGTACCTACTATGTATATAATGTCTGCGATCATCAGGAATGCTATGCCGAGGTCGGTTCACAGGCAATCTCCTATACCACCGGCGTACCTGCCATGATCGGCGCCATGATGATCATGAAGGGCCTCTGGAAGAAGAAAGGTGTATACAATATAGAGGAATTCGATCCCGATCCGTTCATGGAAGCGCTGAATAAGTGGGGGCTGCCATGGAAAGAGGACTTTTCTCCAACGCTTTTGGACTGATACAGTGCTTAGCTGTTGTTTAGCGGTATCTACTGAACGGAAGGAGAAAACGATTGGAGTGGACCAAATGAAAATCGATGTTAGCAAGCTTCCATCGCCATGCTATGTCGTGGATGAGGAGCTGTTGATAAAAAACCTTGAAATATTGCAGCTGGTCCGGCAAAGGACCGGCTGCTCCATTCTGCTGGCACAAAAAGCTTTCTCGATGTTTTCGGTTTATCCGCTGATAGCGGATTATCTGGGAGGCGTCACATCAAGCTCTTTGTTCGAAGCAAGGCTGGGCTATGAGGAAATGAAGAAGGAAGTCCATATATATGCTCCTGCATATCTGGATGGGGAGTTCGACGAAATAATGAAATACAGCGACCATATCGTATTCAACTCCTTTGGCCAGTGGAACAAGTTCAGGGATAGGGTGAGGGCATTCAATGAAGCTGCCGGGGCAGCTAAAAAGATAGAATGCGGCATCAGGATCAACCCGGAGTATTCTGAAATCACCACCGACATATATAACCCATGTGGCATTAATTCCCGCTTTGGTGTTACTTTGGATAATTTCAAGCCGGAAGAGCTGGATGGTATCGACGGCCTGCACTTCCATACCATGTGCGAGCAGAATTCCGATACTCTTGAGCGGACTGTAAAGGTTGTGGATGAAAGGTTCGGCAAATACATTCGGGGCATGAAATGGGTCAATTTTGGCGGCGGGCACCATATCACCAGAAAAGATTATGATATTGAGACCCTGATCCGCTCCATATTGTACTTCAAGGAAAAGTACGGGGTGCAGATCTATCTTGAACCGGGCGAAGCCGTCGCACTCAATACCGGTTATCTTGTCTGCTCCGTACTGGATATCGTCAAAAATAATATGGAGGTCGCCATTCTCGACACATCAGCTGCCTGCCATATGCCGGATGTGCTTGAGATGCCTTACAGGCCGCAAATCATTGGCGCCGGGGAGCCCGGCGAATTCGGGTTCACATACAGACTCGGAGGCAATACCTGTCTTGCAGGCGATGTCATAGGAGACTATTCCTTCGAAAAACCGCTGAAGGCCGGCGACAGGCTTATTTTCTGTGACATGGCCCACTATACGATGGTAAAGAACAATACCTTCAACGGGGTCAACCTGCCGTCCATCGTCCTGTACAGTGAAAAAAAGGGCAGCAGGACAGTACGAAGCTTCGGATATGAGGATTTCAGGAACCGCTTGTCCTGATATGAAAAAAATGGTTATATAGGCTCATTTATGTTAAGCTATATATATAGTATAATATATTATATATTGACAAATTTTTTGCCGGGAGGTGTGAGATGAGTATTTATGGTATCGGTCAGCCGATGTTGAATAACGGCTATCCACAGACATCTCATGCCGGGGCGGCCGGGTCCGGTGCAGTAATGGCGGCAAATGCCGCAGCCGAAGGAGGAGCAAAAGCCCGCGGGACCGGCGGGATCGGCGGGACCGGCGGTATCGGTCCGGCAGCCGACAGACCTTATACGGCGGCGGAGATGCAGGCGCTCAAACGGATGGGGAAGGTGGAGTGTCAGACCTGTAAAAACCGTACATATCAGGATGGCTCCGACGATCCCGGCGTATCCTTCAAGGCGCCGGGACATATAGACCCCGGGAGTTCGGCCGCCATGGTGATGTCCCATGAACAGGAGCATGTAGTCAATGAGCAGGCAAAGGCCAACTCCGAGGGAAGACGGATCATTTCTCAGAGCGTAAGGATATTCATGTCCGCATGCCCTGAATGTGGTCGGGCCTACGCCTCCGGAGGCGTGACAAGGACTGTGACAGCCGCTGACAACGATAAGAACAGCCAGGCAGCGCAATATAGTAAAAGCAAGATCCCGTCTGCAGGAAACAGGATCAACAGCGTGGTATGACGGACCGCGCCGGCAGAGTCCTGTTCATTATGTAATATTCAGAATGCTTTCACGCATAACTGCACTTTCCTATGAAAAATTTTTCTTTAAACAATGAGTTATTATCATATATAGGTGCCTTATTGCTGAAAATAAATATACAACTTAAAAAGGAGCAAATCAGTTATTATGAAATTCAGAGAATTGGATCTATCAGAAGAAATGCAAAGAGCCATCGACGATATGGGCTTTGAGGAAGCAACCCCCATACAGGCTCAGGCGATACCCAATATTTTCAGCGGCCTCGATGTGATCGGGCAGGCACAGACCGGTACGGGAAAAACCTGTGCTTTCGGTATACCTGCTGTGGAAATGCTGGATACGGACAGTGAAAGCATCCAGGTACTGGTGCTGTGCCCCACAAGGGAGCTGGCCATCCAGTCATCGGAGGAAATCAAAAGCATCACAAAATATAAGAGCGGCATCAGGATACTGCCGGTCTACGGCGGCCAGCCCATCGACAGACAGATAAGGGCGCTGAAGAACCGTCCCCAGATCATTATAGGAACTCCGGGCAGGGTCATGGATCATATGCGCAGACGTACATTGAAGCTGGCCAACCTGAAGATGATAATACTCGATGAGGCCGATGAGATGCTCAATATGGGCTTTCGTGAGGATATCGACACTATCCTGAAGGAGGTTCCGGAGGAGAGACAGACAATACTGTTTTCAGCAACGATGCCCAAGGAAATATTGGAGCTGACCAACAAATATCTGAAGGATCCGACCCATGTGAAAATATCCCACAAGGAACTCACTGTGCCCAGCATAGAACAGTATTATCTCATGGTGAACAATTCAACAAAGAGCGAGATCTTGTCCAGGATCATTGATGCAAATAATATCAAGCTCGCACTTGTTTTCTGTAACACAAAGAAGCGTGTCGACGAGCTGGCCTCCGACCTCCAGTCAAGAGGCTATGCCGCAGAGGCGCTGCATGGTGATATGCGGCAGGAGCAGAGGGACAAGGTCATGGCCAAATTCAGGAATGGCGGCTTTGACATATTGATAGCCACCGATGTTGCCGCCCGCGGAATAGATGTGGATGATGTGGAGGCCGTATTCAACTATGACCTTCCAAATGATGATGAATACTATGTCCATAGAATAGGCAGGACCGGAAGAGCGGGAAGGGCAGGCAAGGCCTATAGCTTCATCGTCGGGCGTGAGATCAACAAGCTCAAGGATATCCAGCGTTTCACAAAGGCAGTCATAAACAGGATGACACCTCCGTCCATCATGGATGTGGAGGAGACAAAAATGAGCAAAATACTGAATACAGCCAGGAAAAGCATCTTTGAATCGGACCTGGCCAGGTATGCCGGCTATATCGAGAGAGTTATAGAGGAGATCAACTCAACCTCTGAAGGAGACAGCTTTGTCAGCCCTCTTGACTTTGCATCAGCCATGCTGAAGATGATCTCCGGAACGGCGGGAGCCGAAGAGACAAAAGAAGCCGGAGGTGCGAAATCAGCGAAAGAGGACATTGGCGCCGATGAGGACGATGAGGATTCAGGCGCAGAGGCCGGATATGTAAGGCTGTTTATCAATGTGGGAAGAAAGGACAGGATCGAGCCGGGAAATATAGTTCAGAGCATCGCATCCACCACCGGCCTGCCCGGTAAGCTCATAGGGGCTATCGACATATATGAGAGCTATACTTTTGTTGAAGTTCCGAGAGAATACGCCAGAAAGGTCCTGGATTCCATGAAGGATTACACTCTGAAGGGCAGAAAGGTGAACATAGAAAAATCGAACCAGAAGCCCATCGTCAGGCGGCTCAACAGGAGAAAAAGGAAATAATGCCTGCCCGATATTCAGTTGTTATTAAAACCGCCGGCAGGGGAATCCTATATGAATAGCTGTATGATCGTGGAACACGATTGCTTTTGTCAAATAATAAAGAAATGGGGTGGTATTATCAGCGAATTTATCAATAACCGGGAGTATAGGCAGAAGGTACTTAAAGAACTCATAATGGAGCTCCACGGCGGCAAAACCGTCGAGGAGGTCAAACCCCGCTTTCAGGAGCTGATCAAGGATATCTCTACCCATGAGATCGCTCAGATGGAGCAGTCACTTATGATGGAGGGCATGCCGCCCGAGGAGATACAAAGGCTATGTGATGTCCATGCCTCGGTTTTCAAAGGGTCCATCGAGGAAATACACAAGCCTCAGAAGCAGGAGGAGACACCAGGTCATCCGGTCCACACCTTCAGACTGGAAAACAAGGAGATTGAAAAGCTTATAAATGAAAGACTCAAGCCTGATGCGGAAAGCTTTGGAACTGACGATACCTCCGGAAATCTCAAAGCTTTGCTGAAGGATATTAAGGAGCTCAGAGAGATAGAAAAGCACTATCTCAGAAAAGAAAACCTGTTGTTCCCGTTCCTTGAGAAGTATGGCGTCACAGCACCTCCAAAGGTGATGTGGGGCGTGGATGATGAGATCAGAGCTTCAATGAAGGAAGCGGAGAAGCTTCTGGAAAGTTATGACGGAAACAAGAGGACAGTGCTGGACAAGATCAACGAGGCTGTGAACAGAGTGTCGGAAATGATCTACAAGGAAGAGAATATCTTGTTCCCAATGGCACTGGATACGGTTTCGGAAGATGAATGGGTCAAGGTGGCGGAGGGCAGTGAAGAATTTGGTTATTGCCTGATCAAACCAAAGAACGTTTGGAAGCCAGCCAGAGCCGATGTGGAGCAGGAGGCCAGGGATGAAGGAGAGAAGCCCTCAAGGGATAATGCATATGTCAGATTTGATGCCGGTATTCTCACTCCTGAGGAAATCAACGCCATGCTCAATACTCTGCCGCTGGATGTCACCTTTGTTGATAAAAGCGGCTCGGTAAAATATTTCACCCAGGGCAGGGAACGTATATTTGCAAGACCCAAGGCTATTATCGGAAGGAAGGTCGAGAACTGCCATCCGCCGTCAAGCGTGCATGTGGTCCAGAAAGTAGTGGAGGACCTGATGTCAGGCAGAAAGGATCATGAGGACTTTTGGATTAAGATGGGTAATAAATACGTGCTCATCAGGTATTACGCCGTAAGGAATGCCGATGGCGAATATCTTGGCACAATGGAGGTCACACAGGATATAAGGCCTATACAGGAGATAACAGGCGAAAAACGGCTTTCAGACTGACTAATTATCAAATACATCTCTTTGACACTATCCACCCCCATGATATAAAATAATGATATTGTGGGGGTGGATGATTGAAGTACGAGGATATACATAAAGGGGAGTTCATTTCACGTCCAAACCGCTTTATTGCCAATGTGATCATTGACGGTAAAGCTGAAACCGCACATGTGAAAAACACAGGCCGCTGCAAGGAACTGCTTGTGCCAGGGGCAGCTGTATACCTGCAACGGCATCACAATACCGAGCGAAAGACAAAATGGTCACTGATCTCTGTCGAAAAGGGAGCCCGGATCATCAATATAGACTCGCAAGCACCAAATAAAGCTGTATTCGAATGGCTGTCCAAAGGCGGCCTGCCTGACGTCACGGATATAAAGCCGGAATTCTCCTACGGCAGTTCCAGAGTGGATTTCCTTGTCACGGCAGGGACCCAGCGGATACTGATAGAGGTAAAAGGCGTTACCCTTGAGAAGGATGGCATTGCGATGTTCCCGGATGCACCGACTGAAAGAGGAGTCAGACATCTTAAGGAATTGTGCAATAGTCTTGGCGATGGCTTTCTGGCAATGGTGATTTTTGTGATACAAATGGATGGAGTCAGGTATTTCACACCCAATGTCCTGACCCATAAAGAATTCGCAGACAGCCTTTCACATGTCAGCAGGAATGGCGTGCGGGTGCTTGCATTTGACTGCAGTGTTGGAACTGACTATATGCTTATCAGAAATGAAGTACAAGTGATATTTTAAAGGGCATTTGGACCGCAGGAGGAGAAAAAAGTGGAGCTGGTAAAGGATTTGATCAGTATACTGACAGCGCTGATGCTTACATCAACGGGCATTGCAGAACCGTCTTACATACCTGTCGTGAATGAGGCTTTCAAAGCGGTGCCCTTGGAAGAAATCGCTGAAAAAGCTGAAGAATATGATGTTTCTGAGGAAACACTGGCTGTTCTTGAAGCTGTGAAGTTCATATCCGGTACGGAGATGATAGCAGCCCATGCCGCTGACATAGCAGGGAATACTTCAGCAGAGCTGAAAGCTGCAGCCGGCTTTGGCAAGCCTAAGGATGATGAAAGCCAGTGGTATTGTCCTCAAATCCCTATGAAAAAGGAGCATCAGAAGCTGCTGTGGGAATGCTGCAATGAGAGAGGGCTGGATTATATAGACATGCTGGCTCTTATATCACTTGAAAGCAATTTTCAGGAAAAGTGTTCCAGCGGCAAATATAAGGGGTACTTTCAAATATCCGCCGATTACGGACCCGAGCTTTCCAAAACCCTGGGCACGGAGAACAAGCCTCTCGACGGTGCCGTAAATATCAAATGGGGAACCGCCTTCTACAGCTGGATACTTCAGGATCACCGCGTAAAGGAAAAGGAAGGCAAGGCTCAGAGGGATACGGCCCTATCGATATATCAGCGCGGCACTGGCGGTTATGACAGGAAAGGCCTTAACACGAAATATCTTGACAAGTATTACAAGAAAAGAGAGATTATAATTTCATATTTTGATGGTGAGTGACTGTTGTTTTCATAATATGAAGTATGATAATATTATGTTAACATAATAAGACATATATCAAAGGGACCCCACTAATGATGAGAATATCCTTAACAGACACAGTAATAGGTTTATCCAGTGCAATAGATCTTGTATCTCCTCAAATGGCTGATCATCATAAACGCGTCGCGTATATTGCCTATTCCATATCAACCGAAATGAGACTTCCGGAAAGAGACAGATTGCTCATCCTGATTGCCGGGCTTTTACATGACTGCGGCGCAATACATGATGATGAAAAAATGAACGCTTTCAGGTTCGACTTCGGCGATACAAGGGATGAGAGGCTTAAGCATGGCATTAAGGGCTGGCAGATACTCAGCAGGATCGAAGAACTCCGGATCCCTTCAAGTATCATAAGGTACCATCATCTATACTGGAATGAGACTGATGAGCTCAGAAATGAAGGGGCGGATATACCGCTGGGAAGTTATGTGCTGCATCTTGCGGACAGGATAGATGTACTGATGGACAGAACGAGCGAGGTACTTGAGCAGCGCAAGGATATAATTGAAACCATACGCGGCGGAAAGGGTACAATGTTCATGCCCGAAGCCGTGGATGCCTTTTTGGCAGTGTCCGGCAGGGAATACTTCTGGTTTGATCTTATAAGCCCTTATATCGATGGATTGCTGATCGATCAGATGAAGTATGTCAAAGCATTTGCGAATTTAAATAAGATGATATCCATTGCAGAAGTATTTACCGGCATCATTGATTTCAGAAGCGGCTTCACGGCAGCTCATTCGGTGGGAGTCGCTGAATGCGCGGTTCAGCTTGCAGCTAAAATGTCGTTTTCAAAAGAAGATCAGAAAAGGATGAAAATAGCAGGCTTGCTCCATGACCTGGGAAAGCTGTCCATCCCGCTGAACATATTGGAGAAGCATGGACCGCTGACAGCTAATGAATTCAATATCATGAAAAAACATACATTCTATTCATACAGGTTATTGAGCAGGATACATGGTATGGAGAAGATCAATGAATGGGCATCCTTTCATCATGAAAGGCTTGACGGCTCCGGATATCCGTTCAAGCTCAAGGGTGACGATCTTGATACGGGCGCGCGGATAATGGCTGTAAGTGATGTTTTTACTGCATTGACTGAGAAAAGGCCATATAGAGATGCGATGTCATACGCTGATGCACTAAAGATTATCAACAGAATGGTTAGTGATAATCATCTGGATGGAGAGGTCGTTGAGGTGCTCAGGCAGCATACAGAGGAAATATATGACTATAAGCTTCTAGCTCAGTACAGAGTAGTTCCGGGATAAAGTCACAAGAAAGGAGGGCCTGCTGCAGACCCTCCTTAACAAGCTGCAATATTCCTGAACGGTGCTCCGGGTACATAATGGATACAGGAACTGTTATCAGAAAAACGGGAAGCCGCCGACAAAGCCTCCGCCAAACGGAAATCCAAAGCCGCCGAAAAACGGACGTCTTCTTCTGCGGATCAAGTTTGTTATAAACAGCGCTCCTATAAAGTCCCTTAAAATTCTCCTGCCGCCGCCGAAAAATTGTCTTTCATCAGCATTCGGGCTGTTCTTGACAGCCGCTTCGACATTGGATTCCACCTTGTTGTAGACATCTGACACCATGGAATCGAATTCTTCTTTTGAAGGGCATTGCTCACCATGCTTGCCCATCCACTTGTCACAGGCGCTTTCCACAACTGGTGCAATTGCGTTGTATGTCTGCGGATATAAGCTTTCAAGATCCTCTGTGGGCATTTCGGCAAACTGGTTCAACTGTGCCGAGAGCATATTGGCATTCTGCATCGGCATCATGCCAGCGTTCTGCATCGGCATCATGCCAGCGTTCTGCATCGGCATCATACCAGCATTTTGCATCGGCATCATGCCAGCGTTCTGCATCGGCATCATACCAGCGTTCTGCATCGGCATCATACCAGTGTTCTGCATCGGCATCATACCAGCGTTCTGCATCGGCATCATACCGGTGTTCTGCATCGGCATCATACCGGTATCTTGAACCGGGAGCACATTTGCATTGTCTCGGTAATAGCTATACATTGATAAACCTCCTATCTCATATTTGAATCAAAATTAGTATCCATGTTACAATTTATGAAAAAATTATGAGAAGGGTTACGGTTTATTACTTTATGTTAATGTTTAACGATGGCAGCTTTAGCCTGCGGCGTTTTGCAAATCCCGAAATACTATCAATAGCCGACATCAGGATAAAAAACACCAGAAATCCCGTCATAAAGCTTTGGTATGTCGTCATGGCTTTTTCGGCTGCCCAGCCTGCCTTATCCGTGAACAACGATATGAATCCGGAGTCTATAAAATCGGGGTCTTTTGAAATAATGTAAACGAATATGCAGAGCGCGATATTGTTTGCTGTATTGAATATTGCCATAGGCAGGTTCCAGCGCTTCACGATGAATTTATAAACCGACAGTATAAATTGCACACCTGCAAATACCAGTATTGCAAAGGCATATGACTGAAGCTGCTTGTTGTTGAAAAATGGAGCTTTAAGAGTAATGACACCGTTTACCCTTTCATACCACCCGATCAGGTTGGGAGCCTTCAACAAAAGAGCAGTAAAGAATATTGAACCCAATAGACCAAATACTGTCTCTACTCTACTTATCCTGCCCTTTTCGTCCGCAGATGGCTGCGGCAGTTTGTCGATCGTCCAGCTTTTTTTGCCGAATGGATTGGTTCGGTTGACTCCGACCCTGTCCATTACGAGAAATATAACCGTGACCCAGACGAATGCAATGAGTGCGCCCTGGAAAGCTGCAGAAAATATTTCTACAATCATATCGACAGAGAAGCGGACAGCATCGCCCCCTGACATACCGCTGCCGGAATCCGGTTGTCCGAGCAGGATCCCCATCAATGACAGGAATGCAAAGACGATAGCGCATATGCCTATAACCATTTTGAGTATTGAAAAATAGCTATTGTATACAGAAAGCCCGATCATATGCTTTTTATCCTTGAGATACTCGTTTGCCAGAGATACCGGATCCCCAAGCTTTTCAAGGATCACGCGTACATCATCCTCCGTAGAGTTATCCGGCAGCATATCCATTATATTGGCTCTCATTTCATTAACAACGTCTTCTCTTTCCCTTTTAGGCAGGTGATCTGCCATTACGCTCAAATAGCGTTCAACAAGTTCTATCTCATTCATGCTCATCATCCTCCGACATCAACATTTTCAACTGCTTTGACAGCAGTTCCCATTCAACCTTTAACCGTTCATAAACCGTTTCACCCTGGCTGCTCAATACGTAGAATTTTCGGGGCCTGCTTTCGGTAGTGTCCCACTGGCTGGTCAGCAGCTCCTGCTTTTCGAGCCGCCTGAGAAGAGGATATAAGGTGCCGGCTTCGATGACCGTGTTTTTTTCCTCCAGGCTCTGAACAAGTGAGTATCCATATTGAGGCTGCTTCAGCTGACTTAGCACCGATAGTATCAGCGTACCTCTTCGCAGTTCTACTACTAGTGAATTTATCAGTTCGTCCATTGAGTCCATGTGTATCACCTCATTTTCATTATACTGTGTGACGTACACTATTGTCAATATATCAATATTAAAAATTCGTTTTTATTAATTAACTGATAATGTGTCCGGATTTGGAGTATTTTTCATATATTTTGCCGGGAGCGGGAATGTTATTATTTGCGTCTAATAAGTGAAAGATCAATCGATTGAGTGACATTCCCCGGCGGGAGTGCCCTACATCAACAGAGGAAAGGAGGCAGCTGATGTATTCTCTTTCGGTACCAAAGGAGAATGATCCCGATGAAAATACGGATATATCCGATATAGTCAGGCGTTTGATGGAGCAATACGGCAATGATGTGCTCAGGACTGCCTTCATGTATCTCAAGGACAGGCAGAGGGCCGAGGATGCCTTTCAGGAGGTATTCATCAAGGTCTTCAACAAGTACGGTGACTTCAAGGGCGATAGCAGTGAGAAGACCTGGCTCATCAGGATCACAATAAATCTTTGCAAGGATATCCTGCGCAGCTCCTGGCTCAAAAGGGTCATAATAAGCGACCGTATCGGGGCACATAAGGCTGTGTCCGGAATTGAGGACAGGTATATCAGGAAAGATGAGAACAAACAGATCTTCAACGAAGTATTATCCCTTCCGCCTGCGTTCAGGGAGGTAGTCATACTGTACTATTACCACGGCTATGACACTCCTGAGATCAGCAGTATCCTGGATGTAAAAGAAGGGACTGTCAGAAGCAGGCTCCACAGGGCCAGAGAAATGCTGAGAACACAACTGGGAGGGAGGTTTGAGGCAGGTGAGTGAAATTCGTGATTTTAAGAAAATAGCTGATGAAGCTATGAGTGATATATATGTGACTGAAGCAATGATGGATGAAGTAATGAAGAGAGGCAGCGAACAGCAGCGGCAGCGGCAACGTCAACGTCAGGGGCAACAGCAGTGGCAAGGGCAGCGGCAGCATCAGACGGGAATGCCTATGTTAAGGGTAGCGGCTGCAGCGGCATGCGGCGTGTTAATTTTTGGCATACTGCATCTGACCGGGGCATTGAGGCCTAATAATATTGACATTACGCAGGATGACCAGCCGAATATTTTTTCCACAACCGTGAATCAGCCGGAAGCAGCACAACAACCGGAGGCAGCACAGCAACCAGATTTGACGCAGCAGCCCATGGATGGAATGCTCAGTACCCGGGTGATACCACATTGGCAGCCGGGTTCACCGAATGAGGCGGCAGAAAGCTTTGGAGAAGGATTTCTTATGCCGTCATATATTCCGGAAGGCTTCGGGCCTGTTGACATAAACGCATCCGGGACCGACAAGGATAATGCAGACAGCGTTATACTGAATTATTCCACAGGAGACCGAACATTATTGATCATGGAGCAAAGGTCAACGGAGGCATGGAACTTCCCTGGCTTTGAGACAATCGATATAAACGGAGCAGCCGGTTATGTATATTCACAGGAGCAGTATTCGGAAGTGTATTGGTTCTCAGAAGGAGTCCAGTATTCGGTGTCCGGTATGCTTGAGCGGGAGGATGCCATTAAGACCGCAAAATCAATGGAACCGGCAGGGGAGAATTAGAGATAAATATTAACAGGAGGAACAGAACATGTTTAGATCAAAAATCATAAAGGGATTCGTAATGGGATTGGGACTGGCAATGATGTTATCGACAGCAGCATTTGCCGAAAAAGTACAGGATGAGGAGATGAAAATACAAATCACAGGCATTAACGAGGCTGTTGAAGCGCTTCCGCCGGATGCAGCTGTCTCCAGCGATGGGCAGGTCATACTTCCTGAGCCCAGGAATGGCGTTGATGGCTCACCTGGCTCGATCGATCCGGTTATGGCAGCAGATGCTGTCAGTAAGGAAATGTATGACCGGCAGCTTGAGGCTGACAGATACCTTTTTGCAGACCATACTGAAGAAATAGCTGCAAAGGGCATTACTGTAACACACACTTTAGCCACAAATGAATATGTCGAAATTGGAATCATTCCTTTCAATAAAGAAAATGCTGATTTTATATACCAGGCACTTGGAAAAGACAAGATCAAGGTGATTGAGGGTGTACAGGCAACTACTGTGGACATCGGTTTAGCTGCTGATGGGTCAGAGGTTTTGGAAGCTCAACTGTATTCCACACAGGCAGATGCAGCGTTAGATACTGCTGATGATCCGAGAGTATATATGACTGCCGCTCCGATATCAGCACCTGCAGAGTCAGTAAACGCGACAATGGTAATGGCTGCGATAGCAGCAGTTGTAGTACTGCTTGGAGGAGCACTGCTGGTGACCCGCAGAATGAAAACCGCAAAAAGCAATTAATTAAAACAGCCGGGCTGTAAATGGTCGACGGTTTAAAGGGGACAGATCCTTGTGGTCATGTCCCCTTAATTATGGTGCGCCACGCAAGGTGCGTAACTTGGCGGTGAAAGTCCGCTGTGGGGCTGGCAGTTGCCAACCACTAGCTGAAGGCAAGGGTGTCCTTCGTGAGGAGGAATCTGAAGGAAGCCGGAGGCAAAGTCCCGACCCGAGGGACACGAATTGTATCAGGCATCCAAAGTGGGATGAGTCTGCTATACAAAACAAAATCAAATAAACTGCACGGACACAAGGATGTAAATACGGCGGGTACATGGGAGGAAGGTTGCGTGTCTTACCGTGGGAGGTCTCACGGACGCAAGGAGTGAATTTGCGAAATGCGGTTGAAACAAGATTTACCGTGAAAGAAAATTTTTCTACTAAGCGTAATTTACGAGGCAAATCATCGCATTACGAAAAATTTTCATTTAACCGAAGTGTTATAATGGGGATGCTGGATTTGATGGACGAGGGGGAGAATTTTGGCAAAGTTTGTGCTATATTAGAATTATATAGCTGAGGTGGTGGAATTATACAACGAAACTCCTGACAAAGTCCAGGGCCGGTAACAAGTCAGGAGCCGGTACAATGGCCGGAAAAGTCATCAGTTAAGTTTGCGGAAGGGTGTTTTGCTTTGGATTTCATAAGTGAGAGAGTCAAAGATAGTATTAAGGGTAATATCCCGGAAATGCCTGAATCAATCAACTGCTCGGATATGGTTTTATTCAGGTCAAAATATTTCGTAGAGGGCGAGAATCAGTTAGACTTCTATCATTTTGTCATGCCCAGAGTTGAAATACCATCCTTTTTTGCGGACAGAAAGGAGATGGATATACCACCGAACAGGATATTGGCGACTAATCCCGGACAAAGACTTATAGTTTCACCGATAAATAATAGATATAGCGATTCCGATGATATAAAATTCACATCTTTTTTTATTGAGCCCAATAAGCTTCGGGAGTTGTCTAAATCAGAGTTTAACAAAGCGGAAATTTCTTTTTTCAACGATGTGTCCTATTTAAGCAATAACATTATAACATTGATATCGAAGCTTGAAATGGAATACGGGAATAAACAGGTGGGGTATCGGTTTATACTGGATTGCCTTTCCATAGAGATATCAATAAACCTGATGAGAGAGCTGAGGAATGACGCAACCTATATATCCGAACCTCGCAGATACTCGGCAAGAAGGGAGATAAACACAGCGATAGATTACCTTTGGGAGAATATTTGCACGGAATTTTCCCTGGACAAGCTGTGCAGTGCTGTAAATCTCAGCCCCTATTATTTTATCAGGCTGTTTAAGGATTACACCGGGAAAACACCGTACGAGTATTACATGGATATAAAAATATGCAGGGCGTTGGAATATCTCAGAACGAAAAAGTATTCAATCACTGAGGTATGTTTTATTCTGGGGTTTTCAAGTCACAGTCACTTTACATTTGTTTTCAGAAAAAGGGTAGGGATGACACCCTCCGAATTCATAAAATCCATAGAGTAGTCCATAATTACACAGCAATTATTTGACAAATAGTGAACAATAGTGAGATATCGAATCTAATATCCGACATTATATAATCTCCTTATAAAATATTGTGATTTAAAATCTATAGAAATGGGAGTGTTGTTATGATTCGGAAATTATTTGTGGCGATTATTAGTCTTTCTATTTTGTTTACCCTGTTGCTGCCCGCGAGTATTTCCATGGCGGAGGAAAAGCCCCTGCCGGCAAGCCTGGAAGCGCCAAGCAGCATTAGCTGCAGGTTTGTCAGCGCAAGTATAAAGATCCGCTTTACAGAACCGGCAAGTGTCCATGCAATGCATGAAGCAAACAGCGGCTATTTAGGCTCGCTCTATGCCGTTATCGATTATAAAAAGAATAATGGAGAATGGCTGTTAGGAGATAAAGAATTAGGCGATACCGTCGGCAGTATCCCCGGGAACCCAGATGTTAAAGGTATGTTTATAAGACCTGACAATCAACTTCATGATATGAACAATACCATGGAGGCCTTTTACATCGCCCGTTATCTTGGCGAACCAGGAGACAAGTTTGATTTTGAAAACAATACCTACTATTTTAGGGTCAGATTCGTTTTTGAGGTCTATAAGGGAAAAAATCAATACTCGCATGTAAGTTCTCCCTATTCCGCTGTGGCGGGCTTCGGAAAGGATGTAAAACCCAATCTCCCTGCCAGCCTGGAAGCTCCCCAGAACCTGAAAGGTGAAATGCTGACGGAAAATGATGGCAGGCCTTACTTCATGCTGAACTGGGAGAATCCTGCAAGCATAACGGAGGGAAACAAGGCTGTCAATATCAGCCATAACATCGACTGGAAGGTCGGAAACGGAACATGGGCCTCCGAGACGAAAAACATGAATGAGTATCATGCGGGCAGCGCTCTTCTGAAAAATTCTGCTAAGTGTAATCCGCTGGACAGTGGCGGTGTTGGCAAGGTTGATATTCAAGCAAATGTTTATTATTTCAGGGCTTACTACAAATATTCATATGACAAAGTAACCGTCATATCACCGTATTCCAATACAGTTGCCATTGGCACGCCATCTTTTACAGCCAGTTCATGGGCAGTGGACGGTATCAAGAAAGCCAATGACCTGGGCCTGATGACGGAAAAGCTCAAGATGGCAGATCCGAAAGGCCCCATTACACGCGAGGAATTTAGCGAGATCGCAATCAAGCTGTATGAAAAGGTTACCGGAGAAGCGTCGAATTACGATAACCTTACGGAATTCTCCGATACAAAGAACCCGGAAATCTATAAGGCATTCAAGCTGGGAATCGTAAAGGGGATCGGCGGAGGTAAATTTGCTCCGGATGAGCTAGTCACACGTGAGCAGATTGCTGCAATGATGCAGCGCGCGGTTAAGGCCGTGAAGCCTGATGCGGACCAATCAACGGACGGTGCGGAAGCATTTAAGGATGAGAAGGATATATCCAATTGGGCGCTTGATTCTGTCAGATTTATGAGCAAGCAGGGACTGCTGAAGGGAGCTAACGGCAAGTTCGGACCTAAGGATTCAACGACAAGGGAACAGGCGATTGTTATAATCGTCAGGACTTATGAGAAATACAGCGGCCAGTAGGCATTAAATATCCCACTAAAAACAAAAAAACCTGCGTATTTGCGGCGGTCATAATGTGTATTACAGCGCATTATGACCACCGGCTTATAGTGCGCCACGCATGGCGCGTAACTTGGCGGTGAAAGTCCGCTGTGGGGGCTGGCAGTTGCCAACCACTAGCTGAAGGCAAGGGTGTCCTTCGTGAGGAGGAATATGAAGGAAGCCGGAGGCAAAGTCCCGACCCGAGGGTAAATCAATCGAAAATGATTGAAATACTGTCAAGAACAATCAAAGATGGTAGAGTCGTATCACTGATACATAAGTATCTTACAGAAGGAGCGGTGAGCGGAGGCAGGTTTGAGGAGACAGAGCTTGGTCTGGTTCAGGGCGGAAACATCAGCCCATTATGCAGTAATATTATGCTGAATGAACTCGACCATGAACTGGAACGGAGAGGGATACGGTTTGTCAGATACGCCGATGATATGCTCCTATTTGCGAAAACCAAACGGTCAGCGCAAAGAATTTTGGAACACATCGTACCGTTCATCGAAGACAAACTTCTTCTGAGGGTGAACAGAGAGAAAACAGTGGTTGCCTACATCGGAAAGGTCAAGTTTCCTGGATACGGATTCTACCCGTCTAAGGACGGGATAAGACTTCGTGTCCATACCAAAAGCATCAGCAAGATGAGAGCAAAAGTAAAAGAAATCACTTCAAGAAGTAGTGGTATCGGATATGAAATGCTCAAACTGAAGCTGAAACAATTCATAACGGGATGGGTGAATTACTTCAAACTCGCGGATATGAAGAAGTTGCTAGAGACGACCGACGAATGGCTAAGAAGGCGAATCAGGATGTATATCTGGAAACGATGGAAACGAATCCGCACCAGTTACGCAATGCTACGAAAACTTGGGATGAACCACAACAACGCCTTCAAGTATGCATGCACAAGAAAAGGCTACTGGCGGATAGCCAATAGCCAAATCATGAATGTCGCTGTGACAGATACCCGACTTAGACAAGCGGGTTACACGTTTTTCTGGGACTATTACAAGACTGTTAAGGCGTAAACTTGGGAGCCGCCGTATACCGGACGGTACGTACGGTGGTCTGGGAGGTCGGCCACCCAAATAATGAGTGGCCTCATACCCGATTACCAAATCAGAATTGTTACAGCGAAGTGAGAGACATATACCGCCCAGTCATTTTTTCTGCATCAACTGTTTCCCAAGTCTGGTGACCAGTTTTCGTGGCGTCAGCCTTACCAGGAAAGTAAGAAACTTGTTTTTACCACCGACAACAACAATGCGCTTTCCCTTCATAAGGGCTTTATACCCGACGGCGGCTACTTTATTGGCACTTAGTATTTTTCCATTAAAGTAATTTGTGTTTTCAAGGTTGCCTCTTTTTGCAAAGTTAGTATGGGTAGCGCCTGGGCAAAGTGCTGTAACTGTAACTCCCGTTCCGGCCAGTTCCTCTGCGATGCCCTCGGAAAAGTAAAGAACAAAACCTTTCGAAGCACAGTAGACTGCATTCAGGGGACAGGGCTGGAAGGATGCAGTGGATGCCAGGTTGAGTATACGTCCGCTGCCTCTGGCTGTCATATCGGTCAGAAAGAGTCCGGTCAGCTTGACCAGGGTATTCATGTTGAGATACATAAGCCTCTCGATATCCTTCAGCCGTACCTCGTGAAAATTGCCGTATACCTGTATTCCTGCATTGTTGACAAGTATGTCGATCCTAATGGACCTTTCGGATATTGCTTTGTATAATTCTTCCGCACTGCCTTCCATGGAAAGATCCATAGAAATCAAATGTGTTTTTATGTCATGTGAAATCGATTTGATCTCTGCTTCAGCCTTCTTAAGATTTGCCTCGTTCTGTGAAACCAATACCAGATCATGTCCGCTTTTTGCGAACAGCTTGGCCAGCGCAAGTCCGATCCCGCTTGATGCGCCTGTAATGAGCACTGTCTCAGCCATATTCATCACCTCAGTTATTTGATATTTACATTTTAGTCCCTTGCATAGAGGGATAATATGATTGTGAGCGCAGAGAATATTGACATTTGATGCAAACAATATTAATCTGTTCGTGACATCTCAAATGGTGAAGAAACTAATCAGGCTTGTTGAGGGAGTTTAGCATGGATTGCATTTCTACATTGTCAGCAACAAAAGTATCGGCATTCCTGCATGATATCGATGATTATGGCGTGAGCCGTGAGCAAATACTTCAGGCTGCCCAGTTGAATGCAGCTGTTCTGCAGTATCCGGATCATCGGATAACATCTCTTGAATTCAGGAGGGTATTGCAGGAAACAGTCAGACATACGGGAAATGAGAATATCGGACTGCTTCAGGGCCAAGGCTTTTTGAAGGGCTTCTCCAATATTGTCGGGTATGTATTGATGAATTGCAGATCACTGGGTGAAGCGGCTGAAAGGTACTGTAAATATGAGAAAATCGTTGACGGCACCAGTATATCGGAGGTACAAGGATCGAATGGACAGGTTTGTCTGAAATGCACGATGATTGACGATGTGCTGACCGGCATCAGGCAGTTTTCCGATTTTCGTGCCGCAGGGATCATTTCCTATACAAAATTGCTGTCCGGTAAAAAAGCAGAACCTTTAGAAGTTCATTTATCATACCCACGTCCTTCCGAGACAGCGATACACGAGAGGATCTTCAGCTTCCCGGTCTATTTTGGCAGTGATTCAGATGTATTGGTTTTCAAGCGGGAGGATATGGAGCGGCCGATTATGGAACCCAACGGGAGCCTGCTTGAATCCTTTGAGGCAATTGCGCTGGGTAAATTGAAGGAGCTTGGCTTAAAAGGCATTTATACGGGAAAGGTA
Organism: Bacillota bacterium; assembly: GCA_023435305.1. GTDB lineage: Bacteria > Bacillota > Clostridia > Acetivibrionales > DTU013 > DTU013. The sequence continues at coordinate 12,357 of JAEYRV010000025.1, read as the reverse complement.
ACAGACATCCTTCTGAGAGAGATCAAGGGAGAGACACCAACCATCGGAAGGGTGGCGGAGCTGCTTTCTATGAGCATTCGAAACCTCCAGTTATGCCTCAAGAGAGAGGGGACATCATATTCCGGCCTTATTAATGAGATCAGGCGGGAGATGGCTGTTAACTACCTGAATGACAGAAACATCCCCACAGATGAGATAGCGTATGTTCTGGGGTTTTCTGAAACCAGCGCCTTTCAGAGAGCATTCAAGCGCTGGACAAAGATCACCCCGGGAGAATATAGGAATCTTTCTGCTATATGATCGTATTTTTCTCTGACAGACGTAGCACGGCAGCGGTCACAGAAATAATTTATATAGGAAGACTGATAACCGATGAAAATATATGTAATGCAAGCTGTATTGGATATGAATCTGTGGGAAGGTATCAGAGCTTTTGATGATACCGTCTATAAGTTTATTTCCGGATTTATTTCTGATGATATGACCAGGATCATGAAGCTATTTACATTCCTGGGCTCTGAATGGACAATAACGTTTCTGGCAGTATTACTACCTTTTTTGACCTTTGTTTTGAAAAAGAAAGGGTATTACCGGTCGGTTCTGCTGATATCGGCAAACATTGCACTGGGAGCGCTTTTCAATCAACTGCTGAAGCATCTGTTCCGGCGGCCGAGACCGGATCTGCTGAGATTGGTGGAGATCAGCGGCTATAGCTTTCCAAGCGGCCATTCAATGAATTCGATGATTTTCTATGGTTTCATAGCATACCTGCTGATGAAGAATGGCAGGCATTGGAGCAGCTATATGTTCGCTGGTGCGATCGGGCTGATGATCCTCATGATAGGGATAAGCAGGATCTATCTTGGCGTGCACTATGCCAGCGATGTGCTGGGCGGCTTCCTGATTGGCCTTGGCTGGCTCGTCCTGGCGGCAAGTGTCACAAAAAACCTGACTGCACCAAATCTCAAGAGGCAGTAACCCAGACTGCACCAAATCTCAAGGGACAGTAACCCAGACTGCACCAAATCTCAAGGGACAGTAACCCAGACTGCACCAAATCTCAAGGGGCAGTAACCCTGACTGCACCAAATCTCAAGGGGCAGCAACCCAGACTGCACCAAATCTCAAGGGGCAGTAACCCAGACTGCACCAAATCTCAAGGGGCAGTAACCCAGACTGCACCAAATCTCAAGGGGCAGTAACCCAGACTGCACCAAATCTCAAGGGACAGTAACCCTGCCGATTATTATTATGTGATTTGTTGAACGTTCTACTAACTGGCTTCATATAACTATCTCATGTTCTGGATTCCTGACAAGGCGGCCATAACTTGGACATTGGTAGTACCATTGGTACTGCCGTTGGTACTGCCGTTGGTACTGCCGTTGGTACGGGCATTGGTACTGCCGTTGGTGCTGCCGTTGGTGCCGTTGGTACTTGGTAAAAGGGGAGTGGGCAAAAACCAAGTCATCTGGGTACAATCTCATTGATCTTATTGAGAATATTCAATAATTATGGCGTCTAAATCATTTTTGTCCACTCATTAAATTATAGTAGGACTTTACTTGAAATTCGGACCAATGAAAATAAGCGAGTGGTCCATTTTTGAAGTAAAGTCCAGGTTTTTCCAAGGAAATCGGTTTATTTGTGTGATAATCGTTAACATTGCATAGTTATGTTAACAAAGTAGGACTTTACTTGAAATTTGGACCAATGAAAATAGGTGAGTGGTCCATTTTTGAAGTAAAGTCCTGGTTTTTTACAATGAAGTCGATTTTTTGTTCAATAATCACTAACAACTCCTCGTTATGTTAACAAAGTAGGACTTTACTTGAATTTCGGTCCACTCAGCAGAATAGGGTAGGACTTTACTTGAAATTCGGTCCACTCAGCAGATTGGGGTAGGACTTTACTTGAAATTCGGTCCACTCAGCAGAATAGGGTAGGACTTTACTTGAATTTCGGTCCACTCAACAGATTGGAGCAGGACTTTACTTGAAATTCGGACCACTCAGCAGAATAGGGTAGGACTTTACTTGAATTTCGGTCTACTCAGCAGATTGGAGCAGGACTTTACTTGGAAATCGGTCCATGTTGTGCTGCTATCGAGTTATATGGACTCCACCTAAAACCTACAGAACAGTGGCTTCTTGCATACCGCGCTGCTTTCATTGTACTAACAGTAGATGTATCATGAGGGGAGTGCCTTCATTTGAAAATAGTATCAGCCAGTTATGCCTTTTCGTATATTTTTTATAGCGGGGTGTGCAAAAAGCTTGTCGTCTGGGCAATTGTAACAAGGAAAATGTGTTATAAACGGCGATGATGTTACATAATCTGGGTTTCAATCGCATTATTGAGCCATAACAAGCTAAAATCAAAGCGCCTGGCGCCCAGAACACTGGTTTTTTGCACACCGCGCTCTAAAAACGACGAGGTGGAGGATTTTCTCCAACTCTATACGAATTTCCAGCCTTATGGTAAAATGATACAAAAACATGGAACGATTCTGTCGCGGTTGCGAGGTGAGTGAGTCGTCCTATTAAGATACGAGATAAGGTGATGATTTATGGTTATAAAGGCAGAACCATGCCACATTGAACAAGTCGTGGCGCTTGATGAAAGGGTTATAGGCTCAAGGAGCCGTGAGGTAATAATCCGCAATGCAGTAAAAGACGGAAGATGCTTTGTAATACCAGGCGATGGTGTTGTTGCAGCATACGCTATTGTAAACGACAACTTTTTTGACCGGCATTTCATTGAGTTGCTTATCGTGAAAGCGGAGAGTAGAAGGAATGGGTTCGGGAGAAGTCTTATGCATTATTTGACCGACCTGTACTGCCGCGGCGGAGGAGAGTTGTTTACATCGACTAATTCCTCAAATGCACCGATGCAGAAGTTGCTCGATGTTTGTGGGTTTATCTGCTGCGGCAATATAGGGAGACTTGATGAGGGCGATCCGGAATTGATCTACTGCTTTGAAGGAAGACGGGAATTTTCCCATGATGCTGTAACTTCAGGTGAGAGACAGGACGATGTAGGTATTACTAACGGGGAGACGGCAGGAAAAGCAACGGCAGGAAAAGCAACGGCAGAACAAGCAACGGCAGAACAAGCAACGGCTGGTATCGGTGAGATGGGTATCACTGACGGGGAGACGGCAGGACAAGCAACGGCAGGACAAGCACCGGCTGGTATCGGTGAGATGGGTCTCACTGACGGGGCAACAGCAGGACAGGCAACAGCAGGACAGGCAACAGCAGAACAGGCAACGGCAGGACAAGCAACAGTAGGACAAGCACCGGCTGGTATCGGTGAGGGCGGAAAAAGCGCGGCAGTCCGGGGCATAGCCGGATTGAACAGATTTGTACATGAGATTGCCGAAGAGAACTACTTTTCCGGAGCAATACACGTATCGCAAAAGGGCGGGGCGGATGATTTCCATTATGAGAATGCCTTCGGCTATGCAAACAAGGAATGGCATATCTCAAACAGTATAGTGACCCGCTTCAACACCGCATCAATATCGAAGGTCTTTACGGCTTGCGGCATATTGATATTGGCGGAACAGGGTGCATTGACCCTTGAGGACAGGCTCTGTGATCACATTTCCTTTGATGGAGAACCCTTCTCAAGGGATATAACATTGTACCACCTGTTGACCCATTCCTCGGGAATAGCCGATGATGCGGATGAGGAAGCCGGCGAAAATTATGAAGACCTGTTTATAAACAAGCCTAACTATCGTTTCAGAAATGCCTCGGATCTGGTTGAGAACTTCATCGGGAAGGCTCCTGTGTTCAGACCCGGTGAGGGATGCAGATACAATAATGCAGGATATGTGCTTCTGGGAATGGTCATTGAGAAGATCAGCGGGATGGAGTATAAGGATTGGCTGAGGGATAACCTGCTGATACCATGGGGCCTGACATCCACTTATTTCCCTTCGATGGATGAGATCAATGAGAACACGGCCGATGGCTATCTTTTTGTTGAGGATTCAAGAGAACCATCATGGAGGAAGAATATATATTCCTTTCCTCCAATAGGTACTCCGGAGGGAGGAATCTATACGACTGTGGGTGATCTCGACCGACTGATGAGAGGCCTGGCTGACGGACGGTTCTTCAATGAGCAATATACCAGACTGTTCATGACTCCAAAGGTTTTTCATTCGAGTTACGGTACGATACAGCACTTTATGGGCTTTGGATTTGAGTTTTATATGGTTGACGACAGGATAAGAAGGATGGACAAGGATGGTTCGAATCCCGGAGTATCGGCAGTTATGAGCTATTATCCGGAGACCGGCACAAATATTGTAATCCTGGCAAACACCAACTGCGGTGTTTGGAAAATGCATCATCAGATAGAAAATCATCTGGGAATATGAGGTTAACATGAATATGGAATTTGTAAAAGACTATAAGGATGATGTAAGGCTCAGGTATAGCTTTAACGAGCTCGCGGGCCTGGTTTTTGGAGCAGACTTTGAAAAGTGGTATCAGACGGGCTTCTGGAATGACAGGTATATTTGCTATTCCTACACGGATGATGGCAAAGTAGTGGCAAATGTTTCGGCAAATATAATTGACCTGATAATTGATGCTGAGAGGATTCCCGCGCTTCAGATCGGAACTGTAATGACGCATCCTGACTATCGTAAAAGAGGACTTGCCGAGGAATTAATGAAAAAGGTGCTGGCAGATTATAGCAATATATGTGATGTTATTTTTTTGTTTGCAAATCCTGATGCTCAGGGTTTTTACAAAAAATTCAGGTTTGATACCGCGAATGAAACCTGTTTTTACACCAAGCCTTCAGATATCAGGCCTACAACTCCTGCTGGCAGTAATACCATGTCTGACAGCAGACACACATCTTCTGTCGTTGGTACAAATATACGTAAACTAAGCATGTCAAGTAAAAATGATATCGAAATACTACGAAGATTGTCGCACCAAAGAGTACCGCTTTCAAACAGCTTTGATACAGCCAATACTGAGGGTATTCTTCAATGGCACTGTCTGAATTCGTTCCCTGAGGATTTATATTATTTTGAATCACTTGATGCAATAGTGATTTTCGGCGTGAATGGAAAACAACTTGATTTATATGACATAATTTGTACAACGAAGCCGAATTATCAGCAAATATTGGGAGCGATGAATATTGAAGGGATCGAAGAAATTATTTTTCACTTTACCCCCGAAACTGATGAGATTAAGATTTCACGCAGGCCATATACAACAAAGGACTACATATTCTATGTCATGTCAAAGTCAGTCAAACTTAATGGAGAGTTTTTTTACCCTGAAACAGCACATGCCTGAGTGTGTGAACAACGGATGAATAACAGAAGATCCCGGGATGTGGATATCATTCCGGGATCGTTGTATTTGATGATGCTCCTTTTTTCAGGGGCATTTCCTTTATCATTTTGTATACGTTGAGTGCATCCGGTATATGTTCGAAAACTGCTTTGTTCGCGGCTACCTTCAAATTTCCGCTGCCGTCTTTCGGATTGAGGCGCACTGATGCACAATTTCTGAGTTTATCTATTAAGCCTGCATTTACATCAGGGCCGTTAAGCGCCGTATAACCCAGTACATTGATATCTTTTCCTGTATAGCCCGAGGTAAAGTAAATACACTTGTCTGTAACGACATATTGTATAAAATTGCAGTTGAACGCACGGTAAATGGGTAATAAGACAAAAACAAATGCAAATACTGCGATTCCGATTATGAGCTCGTTTTCAAAGCTGACAGTCGAATTTGCCATCGAACTTGCCTTATAGGATGAGATAAGATAAAACGCCAGCGCTATCAATACTATCAGGTATTGAAGTGGCTTGCCGATCATAAACGCCACTCTGTCAGGCTTGCCTTCCCATATCAGTTTCTCATCGGGATCAAACATGTCCTTGATCATTCTGTATAATACCCCACTGTATAATTTTTTTCCAGTTTGCTTAAGACCTCTCAGCAATGGACTGCTGCCATATCACTACAGCGCCAGAAATTCCTCCAGGCTGTTGAAATCCCGCCCAAGGACTGAAATATCAATTGCTGCATTTTGCAAACCAGGAGTATTGGCGGCTTTTATGCTTTCTGCCTCATCCTTGCTGTTGGTCAGAATATAGACAGCATTATATGCAACCGGGTAGGTTTTGTCAAATCCCTTGCCGAAAGCGCAGGTCAGGTCTGGAGCGTTGAAGCCGAAGCTGCCGGGATGGCTGACCCTTATCACAAAGAGCTCCAGCCCGTATTCGCCGGCCTGCCTGATCTCGTTTTTCAGATCTCTCTTGAATATCTCGGCATAGTCAGGCTTCAACACTATTTTCTGCTCCTCGATCAGATCCAGGCTATTGAGCAGGGGAGCGATATGGCCGGAAATCGTCTCTATCGTAAGGACATTGTCCTCATCACTGATCAGACTGTCAAAAAAGTCGAATACGATAATTACGCCCAGCATTTCAATATCCGATCTGTCCAGGTAGATCGGCGAAATCAGTGCACCTGTGATTTCTCCGAATCTGTCACAGAAATCATCACCAAAGAACTTCTTGAGCTCATCGCTGTTCATCACTAAAGCAGTTCTGCCCTTTAACACCCTGTTCCAACTCTTGTTTGTTCTTATTGTCAGTATACCATCCTTGATACCATAGCTGCTTTTGACCGCAAATCCCGAATCCTCTTTGTCATATGTCGCTATCAGGCATTTTTCGGCCAGGAATGAAATGCTGAGGGTTTTCATAGTGATGTCGATCAGGGTCTCGATGTTCATAGAGCTATTTATGTTTTTAACCAGTGTATTCAATGATATCAGCCTGTCCAGCTTGCTCTGGATCACTTTTTTCTGCTCTTCGACCTGTTTGAAGTGTTGTGCATTTGATATTGCTATATATGTAGAGGAAGCGAGACTATCAATCAATTCGAATATGTTCTTTCCGTATTCCGCCCCCGTTACCGTTGTGCCGAGAGTCACAAAGCCGAGAACATGGCTGTCCTTGTTAAGAAGTATTACAAATCGGGCTTTCAGCGCAGATATGGCACAGACGCCGTCTTTGAAAATATTGTTGAAATATTGCTCATCATCGGGGTTTGCCAAATCAATGATGATGCGGTTTGGATCAATAACAGCATTTTCCTGTATATCGAGAATGAGATTCATCGACCTGTTGTTTTCAAAAATGAATCGACAGGATCTGAGGACATATTTCTCGCTTTTCTCATCATATAGTACAAACCCAGTTGAGGAGCTTTGTGTCAGCTCAGAGAATACATCTATCGAGAGGCTGTATAGCATATCCAGGTCCAACTGGCTCAGCAGAGCCTTTGAAGACTGGTTGATGGCAAAGAGATTGAATATTTTTTCATCAAGGCTGGCGTTGATGCTTTTTAATTCATTATAGGACGTATAATTTCTCATAGCGCTGTTGCAAAGGTTCATCAGCACTTCACAAATGATATGGTCGTTCTGATCAAATTCTCCGGACGCTTTTTCAGGAACGAGAATGAAACCACTCAGTTCGGAATCGTTAATGACCGGTACGACTATATCCACATTGCAAGTGCTGTATATGTCCTCATCAAAGAAGCGCAGGATCGAAGATCTGCCTGTAAGGATGTTTCCGTGAAAGACAGCCAGGTCATTCAGCTTTTTTATACTGGGGATGCTTTTGATTCCGACACTTTTGCCCTTTTCTCTGATCAATTGAAAGCTGGAGTCTTTTAACGAGTATAGAGATGAGTTCTCTAGGGTCAGCAGCTCGTTTACAAAATCAAATGCCGCGTTCATGATCTGTTCGGAGTTCAGCTTCTGTGAAAAATAGTCGACAGCAAGAATAAGACCGGAATAACGGAACATTTTCCCTGAAAGCTCTCTTTCTTTTTTTTGCTCCTCTACCTTTTTCAATATTTCGTTATAGCCCATAAGCACTCCTCCCGGTACAATTTGCCGTCATAGCTCTCTCATACTGTTGTCCTGCATGAAGAAGCATGATGCGATCGATGCTCTGTTCAATTCTTTTATTTCATTTTTTATTTGTATCATAGTATTTGGAAAGGCTCTTTTTATTATATTTATTTCTCCCTCGCCTTTGACACGGAAGTACTTTTGAAGAGTCTTAAACTCGTTCTCGATGCGTTTGACTTCATCCTTGCAATTAAAGTAGTTATCTCTTGCTTTTTCATAACTCGGGTACTGTTTTGAGCTTGAATCGATTGCTTCCGTAAATAATGCAAATACCTGTTTGGCCTTTGCCAATGCGATTTTGGCCTTCGCCAGAGATTCCTGAAGATCGTCGAGATCCTTCTTCATTTTGCTGCGGTTAAAGCCTTTAACAATGATTTGTGTCCGTTTCTCACTCTCATTGCCGAGATATGCGGCTTCGACCTTTTGCTCCGCGTTGATGACACCGCCGATTATCTTGCCCCTGCCTGATTCAACGATCACCTGTTTTGCTGTGATGTTGCTGTTCAGACAGTAAAAACCGACATGAACTATGCCTTCGCTGATTACAGTAGCATCGGAAATGAATTTTGTATATATATCCTTTGTTGATTTGATAACAGCTTTGTTTTTGCCGGCAATACCGCCTTTGATGAGTATATTGCCGCTGCGGCTGACAATTTCCTTGACGCTGCCGATGCCAAACTCCCCAAGGATCTCTATGTCGTCCCTGGCAGCTACGGAAAAGTTGTCAGCAATGGCGCCCTTGACAGTGAGAAAACCATCGAAATCAATGTTGCCGGTGTTGAAGTCAATATCGCTGGAGATCTCAAGATAGTTTGATACGCTGATCTTATCGCCGTTATAATGCACGGCGCCGGTCAACTTTGCATAGAGTGTTGATATTCCATTATTATATACTTCGTATACTGTATTTGAATCATAAAAGAGCGGGAATCGCCTGCCTTTCAGCTGATGCACGACCTCGCCTCTTACCGACCTGCCCGGCGTGCCTTCGGTCGGGTCAGTACGCTCTCCCAGCCAATCGCCCTGCTTGACCTTATTAATAAGATTCAATTCATAATGATCGACCTTGCCGTCCTCTTTTATGTCGGGCTTTGGTTCCTTCAGCTCGAACAACCTTATTTCAGAGTCCTTGCCATTTACAGGCGGTATGCCCTCTGCAACCAGAACAGGCACCTTGTTTTCAAGCCTGCCCATTAAGGCTTCAGCCTTGACGCCGAAAATGACTCCTCTTTCCCGCAGCTTTGCGATGATCTCCCTGACAAGAGGCGCTCTTTTTTCTTCGGAGAGCTCGGATTCATCCACGTACAATGTCACGTATGCCCTCATATCGTTATCTGTTACCTCTATTACGATCCGCTGATCTATCAGGCCGAACTTTATCGGAGGGTGGGGAGCATTGAGCAGAGCATTTCTGATGGCAATAAAGCTGGTTATCCTGATTTCGGGGTTTTGTGTGATGATCACATTGAAATCCTGGATCAGATAACCCCTTTTATATGTCTCCAGATATATGCCATCGGGATTTTTCATTATCCTTAAATAATCATTCTTGATAATATCCATGATATAAACTCCATCTTGTGCAGTTTAAGGATTACATATTAATGAATGTTTAAATATTCGACAAAAAACAAAAAGTATCCTTCATAATTTCGACTTTTTTAGTATACAAGTATTTTTTTTCGATAAAATGTGCTATTAAAATAATTTTGCAAAGTATGCTTGACAAGAGATGCAAAGCTTGCTATACTGAAAATGCAAAGTGAACATTGCAAACAAGGGCTGTGAGGAGGGAGCTATTGAAAACGCGAATACCTGAACTTCGTAAAAAGAATAAATTATCTCAGGAAGAACTGGCTCTTGCCGTTGGAGTCACGAGACAGACCATAACATCGCTGGAGTGCGGCAAATATACTGCATCACTTGTACTGGCATATAAGATCGCAAGGTATTTCGGGCTGACTATAGAAGAGATATTTGATTTTTCAGATGTGGAGGATATATAGGAATGGAAAAGTTTAAAGAAAAGATACTGAAAAGAACATTATTTATGTCTTTAGTTACCATACTAATTGCGATCACATATCTTGTTTTCTCATTGAATCGGGACAATCTGCCGTCTGTTCCTGATTTCATCAGGGGTTTTCACACCGGATCGTTTGCAGGTGTAGAGCTGGTGGCAGTATTCTTTCTTGCAAAATATGTCGGCAGTCTGCGCAAGGATGAACTGCTAAAGAAATTGTACATAGAAGAGAATGATGAGAGAACAAAAACGATCATGCAAAAGTCAGGAGCACTTGGTATGGTCATATGCATGGAGGGTCTGGCATTGGCTACTATTATAGCCGGTTTCATAGATGTGAAGGTATTTTTCTCATTGCTGGGAGCACTGATATTCATTTCATTGGTAAGAGGCGTCATGAAGATCTATTATCATTTTACAATGTAAAAGAGGAGGAATCATATATGTGTTGGTTACGTGAAATAATGTCCGAAAAAAACAATGTGCAGGAGGGCGTGGATAATATGGAGAACGGAAATGGTGAAGGGAAAAGAGATTATAAAAATAATTGGTTTTTGATAGTTGGCTTGCTGACGTACAGCATTACTTTGATCCTAAAACACACTGTCGGACTGCCTGAATTTTTCGTGGGCTTTGGACAAGGGTTTGCTATAATGGCGATGTTCATCGGTACTCTTGCTTCTGCAGGAAAATCGGTATGCGGTTGGAAAAAATTCCGGAGAAAGGCTGCAAAATGTGATATGCGGTAAAGCTGATGGTGAAATGGCTCTTCCGACTTGTTTTTTTCAGCCGTCTCTATAATAAAATGAGATACAAAACGCCTGCTTTATGATCGGATAAAGCAGGCGTTTTGCTATGCTGCAGTAAGTTATGACTACCTTTTGCTGTGCCAAACTCCATCTTCCTTACAGACCGATTCCGGACCACCGTTTCTATTCTCGATTATTGAGCCTGCCGCATGCCTTTTGTGTGCATATACGCAGAATGGATCTTTATTCGCATTACCTACAGATGTATCCGATACAGCAGTCACTTCATTCGGATCTGCAATTTTATTGACAAAAAGGCTGTCCTGTTTCTTTCTGTTCTGCATAATATCATCCTTTCCTATTTGCTTCTTCTTAGTATTCTGAAACACTGGTAAAAATATTCGAATCCGGAATCCGGGGTCAGGCTTGAATAATTCCTTTATTATTAATTCCAATAATAAAGGAATTTCTCAAGCCTGACCCCGAAACTCAAAGGAATTTCTCAAGCCTGACCCCGAAACAAAATGGGTTTTGAATCGTATAAAGTAAAGTAGATTATTATGGGAGTGATATTATTGGAAAATATGAACCTGCTTGAAATCAAAAACAGACTTGTGATGCTGCCGGTGCTGACGGAACGCCTTCGCAAGCTGAATTCAAGGATCAGTGAGGCTGAATCGGAAGTGAGCACACTGCTTAGAAAGTACGAGGCTGAATCACTTGATGTGGATCAGATAAAGAAAGAATCTCTTTCTGCTTCTATTCTAAAGTTATTTGGAAAGTATGAGGGAAGAGTCGACAAGGAAGTCAGGGAGATGCTTGAAGCTAAAACAGAATACGATGCTGCTGTGCACAGAGTAAATGAGCTGAGAAAAGAAAAAGGTGAATTGAATCCGAGAATCTCAGACCTGATAAAAGACAGGGATGTGTTAGAAAGCGAATTAAAGAGGCGTGAAGCTCTGTTGAAAAGCAAGATATCCAGTGTTGTTGCCGCAGAGTTCAACAAACTTGAAGCGGAACAGGAGCATCTTCTGAAACAGGCAATCGAGACTGACGAGGCTGTGGAAGCGGCGAATAGGGCAAAGCGCACAGCTGAGCGTGCAATTGGATATCTTGATAAAGCAGAAGGGTGGGCGAGCTATGATATATGGTTTAAAAGTGGTATAATCAGCCATATGGCGAAGTATGACCATATAGATAATGCCCAGGCTGAGTTTGACAGGCTGAACTCTCAAATGCAGGATTTGCAGAAGGAACTCGAGGATATAGATATAGCCGGAGATTTTCAACCGATTGGGGTCGATTCTGGCACAAGAGCCATAGACTTCTGGTTCGACAACATATTTACGGACCTGAATGTCCGCAATAAGATACGTGATGACCGGGACAGGATAAAATGTATTTACGGGAAGCTTGAGGGAGCAATAGGCAGGCTTGGAGAATTAAAGACAGAAATTGAAAAAAGGATCAATATCATTGATAATAAGAAGAATGAGCTGATCATTTCCTTTGAAGGCTGATATTATCTATGATACGAGTTTTCGGGGTCAGGCTTGAGAAATTCCTTTATTCACTCGAGTGAATAAAGGAATTTCTCAAGCC
>JAEYRV010000020.1 GCA_023435305.1 Bacillota bacterium | reverse complement strand
GGCTTGAGAAATTCCTTTATTCACTCGAGTGAATAAAGGAATTTCTCAAGCCTGACCCCGAAGAAAACCTAAAGAAAAAGGTGAAAATATGATAAACAAAGCTTTTATTTTGTTTGATTTGGATGGGACGCTGACGGACCCGGCGAGCGGGATTACTAAGTCCGTGAATTATGCGCTCGAATTTTTCGGCATCAAGACTGAAGACCTGTGTGAGCTGTGTAAATTCATAGGGCCGCCGCTTAAAGGTTCGTTCATGAAGTATTATGACTTCGACGAAGCTAGAGCAGAGTTGGCAGTTGAAAAATACAGGGAGTATTTCAGAGAGATCGGCATATACGAAAATGAGCTGATCGAAGGTATTGATACGTTGCTGGCAAAGCTGTCGGAGGATGGAAGACAGCTTATCGTAGCTACCTCCAAGCCGAAGGTCTTTGCAGACATCATACTGGAGCATTTCGGACTCGCGAAGTATTTTGGACTCGTATGCGGCAGTGAACTTGACGGTACGAGAGTCAACAAGGATGAAGTCATCACATATGCACTTGAAATGGCCGGAATCAGCGATCTGAGTTCAGCAGTCATGGTAGGAGACCGGGAGCATGATGTCATAGGCGCACTGAGGAATGGCATCGACTGTATCGGAGTATTGTTCGGCTACGGCAGCCGTGAGGAGTTGCAGGAGGCAGGTGCAACGCTGATAGTAGGGTCTGTCAAGGAGCTTGAAGAAGCATTAATGGTATAATCAGAATTGCGGCAGAAGAACGCAGATAAGTTTATCATTTGAATGCATATATGATAGAATGGCGGTGAAATGTGAATATACAAATATTTGGAGCAAATAAGTGTTTTGATACTAAGAAGGCGGAGAGGTATTTTAAAGAGCGGAAGGTAAAGTACCAATATGTAGATATACAAAAATACGGTCTGAGCAAGGGTGAGTTTGAAGCTGTAAGGGCTTCTGTGGGCCTGAGGGAGTTGATCGATACAGCAGCAAAGGAGTACAAGACTTTGAATATGCAGAACCTTGGCGTCGGCAATGTGGCAGCCGAAGTACTCTTCAATAATCCAAAGCTGTATAGGACCCCGATAGTGAGAAATGGGCGCAAGGCGACTGTGGGGTACTGTCCTGAGGTTTGGAAAGACTGGGAATGATAAACGCGCAGCGGTTTCTTAAAAACTATTGACAGATTGGTAAATATGTGTAAAAATGTTCTGAATAACAGAACTGAGCAATAATATGTGAGTTTGCTTAGGATCGGGGAAGCCGATTTCCGGTCCGAGCGGCAAAGGGGCTTGATGTGCATATACAGGCTGAAGCTGCTGCAGATCAGGCTCTACACGTGGATAGAACCCCACGGAGTCACATGGATGCATGAACATGGGATGAAGATCGTGTGTTGATTCATTTATGAGACTTGTGGGGTTTTTGTTATACTTTTTTGGTATAGGGTTGATCCAGAGCAGACAGGAAGAGGAGGGTGATGGCATGAGCAGCATAAATGACTATTACAATGTGCTTTATGATGAGTGGGGCAGACTTGACAGACACAGACTGGAGCTTGAAATTACCAAAAGAGTTCTTGATGAATATATACCGGAGAAATCCGATATTCTTGATGTTGGAGGCGGTCCCGGAAGGTATAGCATATACCTGGCGCAGAAAGGTCATGATGTAACTCTTTTTGATCTGTCGAAAAAGCTTGTCGAACAGGCCGCAGCTAACGCCCAAAAACATGGTGTTACACTTCGGCAGACGATTTGCGGAAGCGTTCTGGAACTAGATGCCCATCTACCAGACAGCTATTATGATGCTGTACTGTGTATGGGCCCCATGTACCACCTGCTGGAGGAGGAAGAGAGAAAGGAAGCCGTCAGGCAGTGCCTCGCCAGGCTCAAGCACGGAGGGGTCCTTATAGTATCATTTATATCTGTATTTGCTCCGATTTTCGATTTGATGTGCAGGTGCCCGGAAGAGATAAGTGAAAATAAGGACTGGCTTCTAAATAATTTTACTGATGGCCGAAATAGTGATATCACAGGGTTTACACAGGCATATTTTATCGATCCTGCAGACATTCTGCCATTTTTTTCGGAGTTTCAGATACAAAAACTGCGTCTCATTGCACAAGAGGGTTTGGGTATGCCCCTTGAGGGCAGATTGATGCAGCTGCCGGATGACAAGTTCAGGGAGTGGGTTGATTTGCTTTATATGATAGCGGATCATGAAGCTGTTTATGGGGCATGCAATCATTTGCTGTATGTCGGAAGAAAAATGTTGTAATTAAAATCCCAAAGCACTATCAAACAGGAGGTAATGTGTATGAAAATCTATCAGGTTGATTCGTTTGCAGAGGAACTGTTCAAGGGCAATCCGGCAGGAGTGTGTATCCTGGATGGAGCCGCTGATGAGAGGTGGATGCAGAATGTGGCCACGGAGATGAATGTTTCAGAGACTGCATTCTTATATAAAGCAGATGGAGGCTATAATCTGAGGTGGTTCACACCTGAAGTTGAAGTAGATCTCTGTGGGCACGCGACTCTGGCCAGCGCGCACATCCTTTGGGAGACCGGGCTGCTTGAAAAAAACTGTGATGCGGTTTTCTTCACAAAAAGCGGAAAGCTTACTGCCCATAAGGTTAGTGACAGTATATTGCTCAACTTTCCGGCAGAGCCGGAATCTGCTGCAGAGGCTCCGGCAGAGCTTTCTAAAGCTCTTGGAGTACCATTCAAATATGTAGGCCGCAACCGCATGGACTATATTGTTGAAGTAGAAAACGAAAAAACAGTAAGAGAACTCCGGCCGGATCACCGGACATTAAGAGAGGTGACCACCAGAGGTGTCATTGTGACCAGTTTATCAGATGACCCGCAATATGACTTCGTATCAAGGTTTTTTGTACCGGGAGCCGGGATCGACGAAGATCCTGTGACCGGATCTGCTCACTGCTGCCTGGGGCCTTATTGGGCGGAACGCTTAGGAAAGACCGCTATGAATGCTCATCAGGTTTCTAAAAGGGGAGGGGTATTAAGGGTCATAACAGATGGAGACAGAGTGCTGATCGGAGGAAAGGCAGTCACCGTATTTTGCGCAGAATTAATGAAGGGATGATATATAATGACAGAACTTCGCGAATGTTCGAGTCGGGACGGGCTCGATATATTGGAGATGCTTCGGGAGATCGGCCCAGGAGAGAACGGTTTTCAGAACTATGCTCATGATGTAAGGGATGAAGAATTCAAGGATACTATTTACAGGTTGATCGATGTATCCCGCGGAATAGGTCTGGAGCAGAGATTCGTACCACAGACTGTCTACTGGCTGTATGCAGACGGACGGCCTGTAGGTATCGCCAAGCTTAGAAGATATCTGACTGACCAGCTTAGGATCAACGGCGGCCATATCGGCTATTGCATCCGGCCATCCGAAAGGGGTAAAGGCTATGGTATTATCCTTCTTCGGGAAGTGTTGAAAAAAGCCGCGGAGATAAAAATTCCCAAAGCCCTATTGACATGTGATGAGACCAATACCGCGTCCAGACGGGTCATGGAAAACAACGGGGGCGTACTGGAACGAATTGAAAACAAAGAGTGTTACTACTGGATAAAGCTGGACAGCGATTCGGGCATCAGGGAGATCCATCCGGATGATTATGCCGAGATGTTCGAGTTGTGGAAAAATACACCCGGAATGGGTATTGGTAAAGCTGATACCGAAATCAGGATACGGGAATTTCTCCTGAATAACCCGGGGTTGAGTTTTTGCTTCAAGGAAGGGAACAGGATCATCGGTACATCTTTGTGCGGACATGATTATAGAAGGGGCTATATATACCATACCGCAGTATTGCCCGAATACAGGGGCAGAGGCATCGGACGAATGCTGGTCCTAAGAAACCTGGAACAATTGAAGGCAGCAGGTATCGGAAAATGCCACCTGTTTGTATTCGCTGACAATGCGCTGGGCAACGGCTTCTGGCATTCGATGGGCTGGACCAGACGCGGCGATATATGCATATATTCCAATGATATATGAGAAGAATGCTGAATGAGCAGTATGCGGGAGCGATACTTCCTCCCGGCCCGTCTAATATGTGTAGTTGATATAGAAAATCATAAAATATATTGACTATATATCCCCTATATTGTAAAATAACACTTGTTATATAACATGTGTTATTTTTTTCAGCACTAATAACAGTCAGAGTACTTCACAGCAGACGGAGGTTAATATGCCGCCCAAAACAGTTTTCACAAGAGAACAGATCATCGATACGGCTTTTGAGATATTTAAGGAAGAGGGAATCGAAAGCCTGACTGTGAGAAAGCTGGCAGCGAGGATGAACAGCTCCACAGCTCCGATTTACACAAGCTTTGAAAATGTGGAACGGATAAAGGAACAGCTGCTTGAACATGCAATGGACATCCTTACAGAATATACAGAAAAAGAGTACACCGACGATGTCTTTCTTAATATCGGCCTGGGTCTTCTGGAATTTGCGAGGGACTACAGGACAATATACAGGAAGCTTTTCATGGAAGATGACAGATACGAATACATTTTAAAGAGATTCACTGAAAAAAATCTATCACAGATGAAGAAGGCAGAGCACCTGAAATGCTTTGCGGATGAGGATCTGGCATCGATGCTCAAGAAGATGAGCACATATACGTATGGCCTGGCAACTATGCTGTGTGCAGGGATGCTTGAGGATGAGAGCTATGAATACTTTCTAAAGGAACTTGGAGAGATGGGATTCTGTGTCATAGGAGCATATGCATACAAAAGAGGACATGCAGAGAATATCGAAATAGTTGCAAAGAAGGGGTGTGAGTTATGAAGAAGGTCACTATTATGAATGGCATTACAGACGATAGATATGTTGAGTTTGAGGAGCAGCTGAAACAGTTTTCTGAAAACTGCGGCAATGAACTCAAGGTCGATTTGTTCCAATTGAGAGATATGGATATCAAATACTGTACGGGCTGCTGGAACTGCTGGGTGAAAACTCCGGGAGAGTGCGTACACCAGGACCGGATGCCGGATATATTAAGAAGCATCATCAATTCTGATCTGACAGTTTTTCTGTCACCTATAATAATGGGTTTTGTAAGCAAATATATCAAAAAGATAAGTGACAGGATGATACCGCTGGTCCACCCATACATAGGGATATTCAACAACGAATGCCACCATTTAAAGAGATATGAACATTATCCGAAGCTGGGACTTGTATTGCTGAAGGACAGCGATAGCAGGATCGACACTCAGGATAGTGATGTTAAGATTATAACTGACATTATTGGTCGTATGGCGATAAATATGAAGTCCTCGCTGCAATTCAGTGTTGTCACAAATGGTGATATGGAGGTGCTGAAAAATGATATTAACAATATTTAGCGGGTCTCCAAGGGGAAAAAACAGCAACTCTGCAGTATTGTCAAAATGGATAGCTGAAGGCGCAGACAATGTGGCGAAGGTGGAATGTGAGGAACTTGTTCTGGCAAAAACCCAGGAACATGGTTTATATGCTAAAAAGTTTTCTGAGACCGATATAGCCCTGATTGTTTTTCCGCTCTATACAGATTCTCTGCCGGGGATAGTTGTTGCGTTTATAGAACAGCTGGCGCCTTATACGGGGAAAATGCAGGGTAAGAAGCTTGGATTCGTAGTTCATTCAGGGTTCCCGGAGGCATACCACAGCAGGCATGTGGAAAAATACCTTGTCCGTCTGACCGGGCTGCTCGGAGCTGACTACGTGGGTACGGTAGTGATGGGAACAAGCGAGTCTACAAGGTTGATGCCCGAGTCCTACCAGAAGAAAAAAAGAGAAAGGTTTGTCAGGCTGGGTGAATCAATGATGAAGGATGGCACCTTTGACATACCTACTCTCAAAGAGCTTGCCAATCCGGAAAAATTAGCAGGACCGAAGTTGTTGTTCTATAAAGCGGCTGCAGCAACCGGCATCTTCAACACATATTTCAAAACCTTGCTAAAGCAGAACAATGCGCTCAAAAAAAGCTATGCAAGGCCCTACGAGAGTGAATAAGGTGTGGGGAGCCAGTATGAGTGGAGAAGGAAAACACGAAAGGAACTGCGAAATATGATGAAGATATTGGTTGATGCTGATGCATGCCCTGTGAAAAATATCATAGTAAGGATAGCAAAACAGCGGGGTATACCTGTCACAATGCTGATCGATACCAGCCACGAACTCGATGACGGGTATAGTACCGTCAAAGTGGTCGATAAGGCCCGGGATAGTGTCGATATTGCACTTGCGAACCTTATTGTCAAAGGGGATATTGTTGTGACACAGGACTATGGCGTTGCTGCGATGGCCCTTGGAAAAAAGGCTAAAGCGATCAACCAGAATGGCATGATATATAATGATAATAATATAGACAGGCTTTTGTTCGAGAGGCATCTTGGTCAAAAGGTGCGAAGAGCCGGAGGAAGGACTGCAAATGCAGGTAAACGGACCAGAGCGGACGATGAAAGCTTTGAGAAGGCATTTGGCCGATTGGTACAGGAAGTTTTAGGGGAACTGGAACTAATCAACTCGAGAGAAGGGAAGGGTGATTTATGAGTATGGAGAATTTTACGCCGATACATATAAACGCTGAAAGAGGCGATTTTGATGGTAATGGAGCATACGGCAGGTATGTTTTGATACCGGGTTCCGAAGGCAGGGCAGAGAAGATCGCTTCTTGGTGGAAGGATGTCGTTGTTAAAAAGCATCCCCGGAATCACAATCTGTACCTGGGCAAAATGGAGACAGAGACCGGAGATATCGATATGGCTGTTATATCCACCGGGATCGGACCGGCAAGCGCGGACATCATAATCAACGAACTGATCGGCCTGGGTGCCAGGAATCTCATAAGGGTGGGGACGTCAGGCTCCATGCAGCCGGACTATATCCCGGCAGGCTCTGTTGTCGTACCGACAGGCAGCGTGAAAGATGAATCGACATCTTCCAGATATCTCCCTGCAGAGATACCGGCCATTCCGTCACTTGAGTTTGTCTTGGCGGCCTGCAGCGCGTATAAGGAAATGCTGGCCGAGCCGTCAGGGACCCTCTCTCACCAGGTGTTTTTCGGGATAGCTCACTCGAAGGATTCTCTTTATGCCAGAGAAATGGGGGCCGGACCGAAGCGCCGGGAGAATGAGGAATACATGAGATTGCTGAAAGAGGGGGGAGTACTGGCCTCCGAAATGGAGACCAGTATATTGTTCACGCTTGGGCAAATATACAGCCAACAGTGCAGAAGAGCCGGCAACACTCCTGTGCTGACAGGTGCCGTTCTCGCCGTCATCGGCGGTTCTACGCCCTTTGGCGACAAGGAAACCGAGGCTTCTGCCATTGATGCCGCCATATCGTTTTGTCTGCGGACCATTGAGGTACTGAATAATTCACGCTCGTGATATTTTCATGGAGCCGTACTCTGCAGGACTTCTTATTGGACCGGTGCAGTATGCGGCTGTAAACAAAAAGGACGCAATCCTCCTATGAGGAAATGCGTCCCTGAAAAGGTCGTTATTTATGGATGTACAAGGATGTCCGTACTATGGTCGCATTAGCGCTTGCTCGAGAAGTAATCTACGATGCCTGAGGCCAGCTTCTTTGCCAGGTAGGTCTGCTCAAGCTCATCTGTGAGCAGCTCTGCTTCGGTCGGATTGGGCAGGAAGCCCATTTCGATGAGCATGGATGGTGTCCAGGTGCCCCTGACTACATAGAAGTTAGCCCAGTAAAGGCCTCTGGCTCTTCGGCCTGCTTCCGCAGAGCCATCCAGAAGCTCCTGGGAGAGCTGTTTTGCCAATGCTTCCTTGTAGTGCACCGAGAAGCCGTTTATTTTTGATATATCAACATTTTCGGCCATACTGTTAGAATGCAGTGACAGGAACATGTCGGGCTTGGCTTCTCTGGAAGCTGTGAGCCTGTCGGACAGTGACAGGGTCGTGTCAGTGGTCCTGGTCATCAATACTTTGGCACCAAGGTCCTGCAGTTCTTTTCTAAGCTTCAGCGCCGTATTCAGATTTACCTTTTTCTCCGGGTATGTAGTGCCAAGGGGTCCGGTAGCACCTGTATCGTCGCCGCCATGACCGGGGTCGAGCATTATGGTTATTCCTGTGAGAGGCTTGTCGCCTTTTGCGGCTTTAACAGGTCTCTTTATATGAACAATGATACCGTCGGAGACTTTTTCTATATAGTATCCGTCAATATTCGCACCTGATTTCATTGTAAGCACATACTGACCTAAATGTCCTGATTTAGTAAATGTTGCCGAAGTGAAGGGAGCATCTGAAGGAAGTACAGGTATCACGCCTGAGGCTGCTGCGGAAATATTGACCTTCAGCTTTGAACCATCAAAGGAAGAAGTGGCCGCAAGCGAAGAAGGATAAGTCAGTTTGAGCGTATCCCACTTAGCTCCGGTCTTATATACCGCAGATGTGATTTTTGGACTCAAAGCTGTCTTGGAAGTATATGTGGAGATGCTTATCTTCCTGACCCAAAGTCCTGAGGCAAGCCTTGCATAGCTGCCTGTCATGCCCGTCACATAGTCGACCATGCCCTTTCTGAGCTCATATGCTGCACCGTTGCTGGAGTTGGGGGTTTCAAAGGTGTCTATATCCTCATTTGTTATCTCTGCATAGAACGGAGACCCGCTCATTATAACTCCGACTTTTGCCGGAGCTGTGGCGGTTTTGACTGTACCGTTGTAATTCATGGTATATACCGGCGCACCAAGATCGATATTTCTTGGGGTTCCCGTATAGGATGGGATAGTGTAAGAATAGGTGAAGGTTGCCTGGTACAGACCACCGCTCTTTGACGCCGTGGCCATCGTGTATGTCTTGCCGCCTATTTTCACAGTGACCTTTGCGCCTGCAGGCGCCTGACAGGACAGCGTTATTTTTTCACCCGCCATCCTGTATTCCTGTGACTGAGGGAATACGGAGGAGGCTATGATCTGGGCCTTGCTCATCTTGGTCGCGGCAGTAGAACCTGTCGGCCGGGTGATGATACGTGTCACATATGAACCGTCCTGTGAAAAAGTAAATGTATTCGCACCCTTTGCAAGATCCGTAAGAACGCCGAAATAGCCTTTCGGTGAGCGGTTTTCAACCAGCGTGCCGTTTATATAAAGAGGCTTTGTGGGATCGGAGGTTCCTGTCAGATAGTACTTTGTATAGCTTGTCGAAATATCACGTGAAGGCCACGCTACTGTGACAGGCGTGTTGGCAGTGTTTCCGTCCAGCCGTGCGTAAACTCCCTTTATTGTAGCGCTGAGCGCAGGATATTTGGCAAGTGAGGTATAGTTGTAAAACAGACTTCCCTTAACTTCCGGATAATTTCTGTTCAGCAGTATCTGCTTCTCTATTTCAGCCACACCGTACCAGGGGCTGGATTTGCTTGAATCGCCTGCTTTGTAGGCAGCATGACCGACGTACAGGTCTACCGAGGTGCCGCTTGCAACATTTTTCCACCATGTCAGCAGCTTGCTGTAGTCGGCAACATTATATCCTATATTCCAGTAGATCTGGGGACAGATGTAGTCGATCATCCCATCCTTGACCCATTTCCTTGAATCGGCATAGTGCTCATAGTATGATTCAAGGCCGTTTGTATCGCTTCCAAGTGAATTGTTCTTCTTATTTGCCCAGATGCCAAAGGGGCTTATGCCAAAGCGGACATTGCTGTTTACTGCTTTGACAGCGCTGTTGACTTCTGACACGAGCAGATTGACGTTGTTCCTTCTCCAATCGCCGATGGTTTTGAAGCCCTTTCCGTATTTCGTATATGTCGCTGTATCATTGAAATCGCTTCCGGGGTAGAAATAATCATCGAAATGTATGCCGTCGACGTCATAATTGCTGACAAGCTCTGTGATACTGTCTACAATCAGCTTTCTCACTTCCGGGATGCCGGGGTTGAAATACAGGTTGTTGTCCTTGTACTGTACCACCCAGGAGGGATTTTTCCGTGCCGGATGGCTTGAATGGAGCGAGTTGACAGTCGGCTTGGCCTCGGATGCCGTCTTTTTTGTTATGCGGTAGGGGTTGATCCATGCGTGCAGCTCAATGCCGCGCTTGTGAGCTTCTGTGATCCAGAACTCCAGCGGGTCGAAGCCTCCGTCCGGGGCCTTGCCCTGAGTGCCTGTAAGAAATTTAGACCAGGGGAAGTACTTTGATTTATAGAAAGCGTCAGCTGTCGGCCTGATCTGAAGAAAGACTGCGTTGAAGCCTGTGTCCTGCGCGGCATTCAATATTTTCAGTGCCTCTGCCTTCAAAGTCTCGGGATCTGTCGTAGGCTTTGTCGGGTAATCTATATTGACTACGGATGCCACCCATACGCCCCGCATTTCTTTTTGTTTATCAGAGACGGTGGAGGTATTGTCTGCCAGGATCATACTGTTCGAAGACAATGCTATAGCTGCCATTATATCGTCGTATTTACCATCTGCAGCAGTGCTGTTCACTCCTGTTGTCGTAGCTGCAGGAACTGCCGTATACTGTTCCAGCGCACAGGTATTTGTCGTTAACAGTGAGATAAGCAGTATCAACATTATAATGGGTGTAGCAATTCGTTTAAACAGTTTTTTCATCATTAGCTCCTTATGTATAATATGGTTTTTCAACGTATTTATATATTTATTTCGACATAATATTTCTACAAAAGTTTCGCTATTACCTGTATATTTAACATATTTTAAACTATTGTAATGCAATAGTAATAAATGACAGAAATGCTCAGACACTTGCTTGGGCTGGGAAAGTTGAGTAATTTGACCTGTTTAAAATATATTATTACAGAATCGGCATATTTATTATAGTAAGCAGTTCCTGGATTCGGCGGTGAGCGGCAGATGAATGAAAGAAAGACAGACACTATTTTATATATCATTTTAGCTATAGCGATCCTTATTTTTTTATACATTAATTTGTTCTGCAAATGGGATGACCACGGGCATATGAATATGCACGGGTTCCAGGACGGAACAGTCGTTAGTGAGGGCGATCCTGCTTGTAACTGTAGCGTGAGCGAGCGGTCGATCGAGAGGTTCCTGGATTTAGCAGACACTGAGGCGGCATATATAGGAGCTGAGGGCAGCCCTGATGACCAGTCTCCAAAGGAGGATGCAAGCTCAATTGATTATGAGGAGGATACCGGGGAGAAGGTACATAAAATTAATCCGACCGGTTACCATCTCTATGTGGATCTTGATAACCTTCTGATGTATGTCTATAAGGATGGAGAGCCGGTCAAAACCTATGAGGTCTCGGGAGGGAAACCCAATTCGCCCTCACCCATAGGGACCTGGAGAATAATCAGCAAGGATACCTGGGGAGAGGGATTCGGAGGGGCCTGGCTCGGGTTCAATGTACCCTGGGGGAATTACGGCATCCATGGCACAAATGAACCCTGGGCTATTGGAAGGACCAATGCCTCGAAGGGCTGCATCAGAATGCGTAATAAGGATGTACAGGAATTGTTCGGAATTGTGCCCTATAATACGATCGTCACCATAGTATATGACAATATACCGTTTTACCCTATGAGGGACGGCGATGTAGGCGCTGATGTCCAGGCTGTGGAAAGGGCGCTGAAGAAGCTGGGCTACTATCACGGCAGTGAGGATGGTGTTTTCGGAAGCTCTCTCAAAAATGCAGTTATGAAATTCCAGAAGGACAATAAGCTCTACTGTACAGGAGTGATAAACAACAGCACTTATGAAAGGATTCTGCTGCTGGAGAAGGAGTATGATGAGAAGCAGAAAAAGCTCAAACAGGAACAGGAAGCTGAAATAAAACGGCTGGAACAGCAGTTGGAGTAGGGACGGGAGCAGAATGACAAAAAATTGTAAAAAACTTCTTGACTAGTTGGCGTTTTTGCATTAACATATCTTATGTGGTCTCACTAAAGCTATGTGATTCCGCAAATATCAAAGAAGGAGGCAGGAAGATGTCAGGAAAATTTAACAGAACTATCGCGGCAAATGCAGTAAAACTTGATAACAGCGGTAAAGTGGCATCCGATAACCCTGCCTTACTCAATGGAATTATCTGACGATTTCAACAGTTGATGAACGAGTAGGCCGTGGGTTATCTCCGCGGCCTTTGATTTTCTTTAGAGGCGGCGGTGTGCGAATCTGCGGCCTGTTTTCGTGTTTGCCGGAATCTTTTGATAGTCCTTGCGTAAGGACAGTTATCGGTAAGAAAAGAAAGCTCTGAAATAAACGAGCTAAGGGGGAGTTTTTTTGAAGCGTTTATTGAAATTGATCAAAAAGCAATGGGTGACTTACCTGCTTGGATTTTTAGCACTGATCACATCCATTACACTTGATATGTTCAATCCCTACTTTGTGGGGGAAATTATTGACAAGGTAGTTCTGAATGGAAAGATGGACTATCTCAGAATTGCTTTACTTGCACTGGCGGGCATTACTCTGGGCCGTGCATTTCTTGGCTACAACAAGGAGTTGTGTTTTGATATAGCCAGCTCCAAGGTCATCGTGAATCTCAGGAAGAACATCTTTGACCACATACAGAAGCTGTCTTTCTCATTCTTTGACGAGAATAACACAGGAGAGCTGATGTCAAGGATAAAGGAAGACACAGAGAACATAATGCATGCAATATGCTTTGGTTTTATGCTGTTTCTCGAGCAGGTCATATATTTTGTCATTGCAACTGTGATCCTGCTGACGATCAACTGGAAGCTGGCTCTTATAAGCCTTGTAACAATGCCGATCATAGAGTTTGTTGTCTTCAAGCTCGAAAGGTCGGTGGGCAAGACTTATGAAAAGATAAGTGACCAGAGAGCCGTGCTCAATACGACGGCGCAGCAGAACATCGCGGGAGTAAGGGTCGTTAAGGCCTTTGGCAGGGAGAAGTATGAGATACAGAAGTTCCTTCACCAGAATGAAGAGAACTACAAGATAAATTTTGAACAGGCAAAGGCGATGGCCAGATACAATCCTCCCATCGAGTTCCTTTCAAACCTGGTGCTTGTGCTTGTCATAACCATTGGCGGATATTTCGTCATAGGCGGCGATATGACCCTTGGCACGCTGGTTGCCTTCAGCAATTATATCTTCATGCTGATATGGCCCATGCGTATGATGGGCTGGCTGACCAGTGTACTGGCTCAGTGTATTGCATCAGTCAAGAAAATCGACAAGCTGTTTGAGCAGGAGCCTGTGATCAAGAACTGTGATGCTCCGAAAAAGCCGGAAAAGCTCAACGGTCATGTCCAGTTCAAGGGTGTCAGCTTTGAATTTGCCGGCACCAACGTGTTGAATGATATCAACATCGATGCCAGGCCAGGCAGCACAGTTGCCATAATGGGAATAACAGGGGCAGGCAAAAGCTCCCTTGTCAACCTGATAGGCAGGTACTATGACTGCTCTGCCGGTAACGTTCTGATTGACGGGATCGATGTAAGAGAGATGGATCTGAAGACACTGAGGGAAAATGTGTCTGCTGTAATGCAGGATACGTTCCTGTTTTCAGATACTATAGAGGACAATATCAAATTCGGTGTGGGTGATGTGCCTGATGACATATTCAAGGCAGCCTGCATCGATGCAATGGTCGACGATTTCGTATCCCAGATGCCGGAGGGTTACAAGACCGTTATCGGCGAAAGGGGCATAGGGTTGTCGGGAGGCCAGAAGCAGAGGATATCCATCGCAAGAGCTCTGGTCAGGGATGCAAAGGTACTGATAATGGATGATTCTACATCCGCCCTTGACATGGAAACTGAATATGCCATCCAGAAGGCAATGGAAAGAAGGAAGGGTATTACCTGCTTCATTATTGCCCACAGGGTGTCCGCAGTCAAAAATGCCGATGAGATCCTTTACTTCGAGGACGGCAGGATCGTAGAGAGAGGAAGCCATAATGAGCTTCTGAGGCTGCGTGGAAGATATTATGACACATATTGCGAGCAGTACCGCGATTATGTGGAAGCATTGGAAAAAGAGGTGGTATAAAATGCCAATCAATAATTTCAAGGAAGATGAGGAGCTTCAGGAGAGCTTGAACATATCGCTGATCAGAAGGCTGGCAGCGTACCTGAAGCCATATACCGGAGCTGTTATAAAAACACTGCTGCTGATGGCGGTAGCAATTACAGTTGAGCTTTTCAATCCGTACTTTCTGAAGATCGGTATTGACAGGTTCATCGCACAGGGGGATTGGCAGAATCTGTTCCTGCTCGGCGGAGTCATGGTGCTGGCGAATGCGGTTTCCATGCTTTGTTCGAGGTTCAGGACGCTGACCATGGGAAAGGTCTCCAACAGTATACTGTTGACGATCCGTCAGCAGCTGTACGGACATATACAGAAGCTGTCCTTCTCGTTTTTTGACAATAGGCCGGCGGGGAAGATACTTGCCAGGATCATCGGCGATGTCAATTCGTTGAACGATCTTTTTACCAACGGCGTTACAAGCCTGGTGCCAGAGTTTATAAAGATAGCGTCGGTAGTTGTCATCATGATGGTGATGAATTACAGACTGGGACTGGTGGCATTGGCAACGCTGCCTTTGATGATAGTTGTATTCTCTTTCATTTCGATATCGTCGAGGAAGAGATGGCAGCTGAACAGAAAGAAATCCTCAAACCTGAATGCGTTCACCCATGAGGATTTCTCGGGGATACGCGTTGTTCAGAGCTTTGCCGCAGAGAACGAGACTTCATCCATATTCCTGAAGCTTTGCAACGAGTGGAAGGATGCTTTTATAAGCGCTATACGCATGAACGACTTCTTCTGGCCTACAGTAGAAATGTCCTGGGGAGTCGGGACCATCCTGGTATTCTGGTTCGGCGCAAGTCTGATACAAACGGGTTCGATAACACCGGGTCTTCTGGTGGCATTCACCAGCTATGTTTCGATGTTCTGGCAGCCGATCATGAACATAAGCAACTTTTACAACCAGCTGGTCACCAATATGTCGGGAGCAGAGAGGATATTCGAGATACTTGACATCGATCCGGACATAAAGGACAGATCGGGTTCGACGCCTATGCCGAAGATAAAGGGGGAGGTCTCCTTCAGAAATGTGACCTTCGGATATGATGAGGGGCAGAAGGTGCTGGAGGATGTCAGCTTTGATGTCTCAGCCGGGCAGACTATTGCGCTGGTTGGCTCGACTGGAGCCGGCAAGACTACTATAGTGAACCTTATCAGCAGATTCTACGAGGTAATGGACGGCGAGGTGCTGATCGACGGTCACAACCTCAATAATGTTACCCTTGAGAGCCTCCGCGGCCAGATCGGCCTTATGCCGCAGGATACGTTCCTGTTTGCCACGACTATAAAGGAAAACATCCGTTACGGCAAGCTCGATGCCACAGATGAAGAGGTAATAGAGGCTGCAAAGGCCGTGTCTGCCCATGAGTTCATCATGAAATTCGAGAAGGGCTATGATACGGATGTCAATGAGCGCGGAACAAGGCTTTCCGCCGGACAGCGGCAGCTGATAGCATTTGCCAGGACGCTGCTTGCCAACCCGCGCATACTGATCCTCGATGAGGCCACAGCCAGCATAGATACTCATACTGAGCGGCTTGTGCAGCAGGGCATCAGGAAGCTGCTCAAGGGAAGGACTTCCTTTGTAATAGCCCACAGGCTTTCGACCATCCGCAATGCCGACCTCATAATGGTGGTCGAAGACGGCGGCATCGTGGAGTCTGGCACACATGAGGAGCTTATCAGGCTACAGGGACAGTATTACAACCTTTACACCTCCCAGTTCAAGTTCCTGAACGACGAGGAAGAGGCAGGATAACACGATGAAGACCGAACACGGGGATGACCGGTTAAGCAGTCGGAATGCGTACCGGTCACCCTCATGTTCTATAAGCTATTTAATACTTCAGCAACAGCATGGTTGCCGGGGCGATGACCGCGATCAGGGAAAGAAGGATCGTGCCGAAGGCTGCCAGTGCATTCTTCTCTTTTTTAGCCAGATAAACACCATAACTGAAGGTATAGATTGCCGCTGCTGTAACAAACAGCATAATTGCTGCTACTGTCAATGTTCTTCTCCCTCCATGCTTTTAACTATATCGTAGCTCTGGAATATCGTTCCGGTGCGTCTGAGCTTTAAATCAACGGATGGATTGATGACTGCATCCGGGTATTTGGAAAACCAGTCATAGGCCTCCCACTCCTCAATGGTAAAGAAGTTCCCGGCCATATTTTCGCCGAAACCGAAAATGTCAGCCTTATACTCTTTCTGGGTTTTATTTATCGTATGCTTTATCGACTCCAACAGATAATCGTTGATCTGACTTTCCAGTTTATGCGTGAGCTCCAGCTGTTCGTACTTTACATCACTTTGTATTGCATAAAGCTCGCCTTCCAGATGGATCGTCACATCTATGGCTGGCTTCCCATCCTTGAAATATGCTTTGATTCTGGTAGGCCTGCTTTTGTGGACATCAAAAATGATTCTTTTATCAGGAGCATCTTTGTCGGGGACAGACATCATGCCGCTTCTGTACTGGCCTGCTATCATCAGATATGCTGCAGTCTCATATGCATCAAGATAGCCGATCATCCTGCCTGAGTGGAATACCGCAGCACCGGCCAGTTCTCTTTTTCCAACGCCTGATTTGGGCACCTTCCCTGGGATAAGACCTTTCCGCCCGCTTGTTTTTGTTTCCCTGTTCTCATAGTCAAACTCATTTACTCCTCCATACAGTGCTATCGGACACCTGTAGGGAGATATCATGGCCGTATGAAAATCCATGAATTTGACCATTGGAAAAACACCAGTGAATTTGGATTGGGTCAGCAGCAGTTCTATTGACTTTGACAGACTGCCGCCGATATTCGATTTGTTTTCTGTAATAAATTCCTCTGCCGATCCCCTTACTACCACAACGGACATGCTCGGACGAGTCTCCTTATATCTTTCAAGGCCGGCAATATATTTATCAATCCCCTCCCTGGCATATTCCTCCGAGAATATCAGCCATTTTGTGTGGATCAGAGATACGCGCCTTGAAACACTGGTACTTAACATATCAATGCCTTCAAGCATCGTGGGTGCCTCTATTGTGTAGACGATACTTTCACCCTGCGCTTTCCTGTTTTCATCACCAGAAGAGCCGCCAGAGCTGTCCGAGCCGCCCGGCCCCTTGTATGTGGGAAACTGGATCGTAAGCCTCAGATTTTCTGTGATACCTTTATCAACACCAACAGAAATGGCATAAACCTCATCATCGATTTCCCGGGCATCGAAGCATCCGCAAAAAAAGAATGCCAGTATTGCTGTCGTCAGGAGCAGTGCGATTATCCTTTCAGGCATTGGCTCTATCACCCTTTTTTCTTAGAATAAATGCCAGAAACAGTATTGCGACAGGGATCAGATACATTATATACAAGCTGTAAAGCCTCAGAAAAATAATATTCTTCTGGGTGACTTCCTGCATGCTCTCCGGCAGCATTGCAACTATGTAGACAAGTATGGCAAATGGCAGCAGAACGGGCTTGTGATCCTTTATCCTGAATGCTTTGCAATATAGCAGTATACTTAGATAATAGGAGGCGGTAGTTGTCAGGACAGAAGAGATCACCCATACGAAAATGAAAATTGATTCGAGCCTCTGTATGTACCTGTTGAAGTATATAGCCCTTGACAATTCAAATACACCGGAGATGGTTTCGCTGCCGGATGCATAGCCATAGATGCTCAAATAACAAAGCAAAGTTATCGAAAATACGGCTCCAGATACGAGTATCCCTGTCAGAGAAGCTTTTTTAAAATCTCTGTGGCCATCGAGTGCATTTGCTGTAAAGGCAAGGAGTATAAATTCGGAATACGCAGAGCTCCTGCTTGCGCCGTACACAAGCGTTGCCTGAAGTCCATGGCCTCCGATCGGATTCAACAGATCAAAGTTGAAGGAGTTGACAGACAGAAGAAGTATAAACGCCAGACCTGCCATTGCAGGGATAAAGCAAAGCGCACAGAGTCTGGATATTGCCTGAAAGCCTAATCTGGATATCAGCAGCGAGGCGACAAGAAATAGAGATATTATCAGGCTTGTTGGTGTATAGGGCAGGTTGTATACTTTTATCATTTCAACAAACTCGCGCAGTGTCGATCCGGCATTGTAAATGCAATATGCGCTTATCACGAGTATAAGAAGCTTGCCGATGAACCTGCCGGCAACATTTTCAAAAATCTGTGCCAGGTCTTTCCCGGGGAAGCGCTTCAGCAGCAGATATACAAGCATAAATACGACAAGTGTGACTGCACAGGATATAAGTGTAGTATACCAGGCGGCAGTACCTGTCTGCATGATAATGCTTCCTACGCTAGTGAAGAATATTTTGTTTATTGTAATGACCGAAACAAATGAAATTGCCTCGAACATCCCGATTTTACCTTCGCTGTTCATTCCTGTCCGCCTCCTTTTTCGCCTCCCTGTCCGCCGTCTCTTCCGTCGTCCCTGAAACGGTCTGATAGGATCCATTTTCTCGATATTTTTGGCTGCCGCCTTACATCAAGGGGATTGACATAATCGGGGCGCAGCTCCTGCTTCCAAACAGGCAGCCTTATCAGCAGGTCGGCACTCTTTCGCGCTTTCGGTGCAAGCTGGCTGAAAAACGGCACACCAAATGATTTCTGGCTTACGCCAAATGCAAGGAATATAAGTAAAGCAAGTGAAATTCCGAAGAATCCAAGAAATGCCCCTGAAAAAATGTAAAGCAGCCGCATGATCCTTGTGGCAAATGCCAGACTGAAATCCGGTATCGCAAAATTCCCCAGGCCTGTGAAAGCGACGATGATGATGAGCACCGGGCTCACAAGATTAGCCTGGACGGCGGCTTGCCCCAGAATAAGGGCGCCTATGATCCCTATCGTATTTCCGATAATGCCCGGGATCCTGATGCCGGCTTCGCGTATCAGCTCAAAGGAAAGCTCCATGAGAATGACCTCCACCAGAGTCGGAAACGGTACGTTTTCCTTTGCCTGGGCTATGGCAATCAGGAGATCTGTAGGGATCATCTCCCTGTGGAAGGTGGTGAGCGCAACATAAAGTCCCGGCAGCAGCGAGGCCACAAAGACAGCAAAAAGCCTCACCAGCCTTAGAAAGGTACCATACTGCCATTTCAGCGAGGTGTCCTCCGGAGTGTGGAGAAAATCAAAAACCGTCACCGGGGCAATAAGCGAAAATGGTGAGCCGTCGGCCAATATGGCTACCTTTCCTTCGGTGAGATGTGCGGCTGTCCGGTCAGGTCTCTCCGTTGATATGATCGATGGATAGATCGACATGGGATTGTCCTCTATAAACTGCTCCAGTACACCATCGCCCATTATCAGGTCCGTATCCAGACTCTTTAGCCTGCGCTTTACCTCTGCCACCAGTGACGGATCTGTCAGGTCCTTCATATAGAGAACTGCCAGCAGCTCATTATTTCGCTCTCCAAGCTTAATGAACTCCGTGGTAAGCTTTTTGTTCTTCAATATCCTCCGGACAAGAGTTATATTAGTCCTCAGATTTTCGTTATAAGCCTCCTGGGGGCCCTTGACCACACCCTCGACCTGAGGCTTGTCCACATTGCGCTTGTCAAACCCCTTTGTTTCACAAAGTATATAATTCGGATAACCATCTATACATATGGCCGTGTTGCCTGTCAGTACATCATTTATTGCTTTCTCATGTGTGTCTGCCTTTTCGAGCTGATGAGTTTCTATAACACTGTCATATACGTAGTCGAACAGATTTTTACCGTTCAGCTCATTGTATTTGCTTTTATCCAGGAGAGGTCTCAGAACGGACAGATTGATTGTGCTGCGGTCTGACATGCCATCGAGATAAAATAGAAATGCATTCACCCCATTCCCGATACAAAACCTTCGAATGACCAGATCCTTGTTATCCGGATGGTTGAACGCAGCTTCCATATATGAAAGATTTTCCTCCAGCACGAAGGATGCCTTTTCTTTTTTGCCGGCCGGCTGCCTGGATCTCTTATGTCTGCTACTTGCAGTATTGCGGACACCGTCAGCATCAACAGATTTTCCATCACCATCAACAGATTTTCCCTCGCCGTCAACCGATTTCCTCTCACCGTCAACAGATTTCCTCTCACCGCTGTCTGCAGGCAATCCCCAACTAGCGGCAGAATTAGGCCCGGCCTTATATAGTAACCATGATAATATGCTTCTTGAGCTGCTTTTTTTGTCCATGGTGATCACCTTCGGTCTATTGTGCATCGTATGGAGTCAGCTGCTACGTGCTGCCCCGTCATATTGTTACCAAATCAGGTGCCGGATATGTCTGTTATCATGGATGGAAATTGGCCTTCGCTCCATTCTATTGATGTTATTCTCTCTCGCCGTATAGAGGTGAGGGCTTCTTGCCAGCTATTATTAAATCATTGACTGTACAGAGCTAAAGTGCTAGTATACAAAAAAGATTGATTGTTTGAAGCAGAGTAAGGATGTAAGGAGACATGCTATGAGTGGAATCAGCATGGTTGAATTAAACCAAAATGATATTGAAAGAGCTGCGGAGCTTGAAAAACTGGCAAGGGTAATATGGACAGAGCACTATACACCCATTATAGGCTCTGAACAGGTCGACTATATGTTGTCCAAACTTCAGAATGCCGATAGCATACTAAGAGATATTTGCTTCAATGGTTATAGGTATTTCATGGTATATGACGGTTTGGAGCCTGTCGGCTATTTTGCTGTCAAGCCTGAAAGCGACAGGAAGGCGCTGCTGTTAAGCAAGCTTTATTTGCATAAGGATAGCAGGGGCCGCGGTATCTCTAAGCTGATACTGGAAAAGACGCGTATCCTGGCTCGTGAGGGCGGCATGGATCACATCGTTTTATTCGTCAATAAGCACAACAGTTCAGTAAATATATATAAGAAGCTTGGCTTTAGAATAATTGAAGATCTTGTGACGGACATCGGCGATGGTTATGTGATGGACGACTACAAAATGAGAATAGACGTATTGATGGATGTATGAATGGAGGTGCGACATGAAATTACCGGATGGGAAGCTATTTCTGGAGAAGAGCAGTGCTGCATTGTGCGGGATTTATGATATGCTGGATAAGCTGCCGGTACTGTCTCTTGGCGAATTGCCTGCCGACAGGACAGCGCTTGTGATTGTTGATATGATCAATGGCTTTGTCAGGGAGGGCGCACTCATGAGTCCGCGAATGGAGGCTCTGGTGCCTGTGATAACCGGACTTTCAGCCGAATGTGGTAAAAGGGGCATTAAGAAGCTGGCGTTTGCAGACAATCATACGGATAAATCGCCTGAATTCGGCGCTTACCCTGTCCACTGCATGGCTGGAACCGCAGAATGTGAGATCGTGGACGAAATCAGGCAGACAGGCGGTTACAGGCTCATACCCAAGAATTCCACAAATGGGTTCCTCGAGGACGAATTCAGTAAATGGCTGTCGGAGAATGCCAATGTCAGAAATTTCATAGTCACAGGAGACTGCACCGATATCTGTATACAGCAATTTGCTGTTTCACTCAAGGCCTGGTTCAATATGAAGAATGAACAGGCGAGGATAATCGTGCCAGTCAATGCTGTTGATACCTTTGATATGGGTCAGCACGATGCGGACCTGCTGAACGCAGTCACACTTTTCAGCATGGCAGGCAACGGGGTGGAACTGGTTAAATCGATTGATATCGAATAATGTTGCCGGATGCAATGCGCAGAAGTGAGAAAGATATATAACTGTACATAGGACTATATGACAATGGAGGTATAGAAAATGGGAAGAAAGAATCTAACGATGCTGGCCGATTTTTATGAAATTACTATGGCCAATGGTTACCTGCACAGCGGACTCAAGGATAGAATAGCGTATTTTGATATGTTTTTCAGGAAGGTGCCCGATAGCGGCGGTTTTGCCATAATGGCGGGAGTCGAGCAGTTTATTGAATACATAAAAGAGTTGAAGTTTAACGATGCAGATATAGAGTATCTGAGAGGCAAGAAGCAGTTCCCGGAGGAGTTTCTGGAATTTCTGAGGAATTTTAAATTCACATGTGACATATGGGCGATTCCTGAAGGGACCCCTATTTTCCCCAATGAACCCATCGTAACGGTGAGAGGTCCGGTAATCGAAGCTCAGTTCATAGAAACAATGCTGCTTTTGTCCATTAATCATCAGAGCCTTATCGCAACAAAGGCCAACAGGATAGTGACCGCGGCGCAGGGACGGGTCGTTATGGAATTTGGTTCGAGAAGGGCCCAGGGATATGACGGCGCGGTGAACGGAGCCCGGGCTTCATACATCGGAGGATGCATAGGGACAGCCTGCACTATTGCCGACCGCGATTACGGGATCCCGGCGCTTGGAACCATGGCCCACAGCTGGGTCCAGATGTTCCCGTCTGAGCTTGATGCCTTCAAGGCATATGCAAGGATATACCCGGACAACTGCACGTTGCTGGTTGATACATACAGCGTCCTGAAGTCAGGTGTGCCCAATGCCATCAAGGCGTTTAAGGAAGAGGTACTTCCCAGGGGCTTCAGGCCAAAGGGCATCAGGATCGATTCCGGCGATATAACCTACCTTTCGCGCAAAGCCAGGAAAATGCTCGATGAAGCAGGCTTTGAAGACTGTGCCATCGTTGCCTCCAATTCACTTGATGAATATATCATCAGAGATATACTGACACAGGGAGCAAAAGTGGATTCCTTTGGAGTGGGAGAGAGACTTATCACTTCCAGATCAGAGCCTGTTTTTGGCGGGGTGTACAAACTCAGTGCAATAGAGGATGATGGTCAGATCATTCCGAAGATTAAGGTCAGCGAGAATGTCGGAAAGATAACGAATCCCGGTTTCAAGAAGGTTTGGAGACTTTTTGACAGAGAGAGCGGAAAGGCCATAGCGGATGTCCTGACGACTAATGATGAAGTAATAGATGACAGCAAGCCATATGTAATATTCGATCCCGAGTTTACCTGGAAGAGGAAGACTGTGACCGACTTCTACGCTAAAAAGCTCATGGTACAGCTGTTTGAAAAGGGCAAGTGTATATATGAATCGCCGGAGCTCAATAAGATAAGGGATTACTGCCGTGAGCAGGTAAACACGCTCTGGGAAGAGGTAACCCGTTTCGAAAATCCTCATGAGTACTATGTGGACCTTTCACAGAAGCTGTGGGATATGAAGGAGAAGCTGCTGCATGAGTTTTCATGAAATGATAATGCAGCTATGACGAGCCGTCAGGTGCGAGCCAGCGACCCGAGCCAGCGATTCGAGCCGTCGACCCGAGCCAGCGGTTCGAGCCGTCGACCCGCGCAGGCAAGCAATGTCAGCGGGCCAAGTCAGCGGGCCAAGCCAACGATTCGAGCCGTCGACCTGTGCCAGCGGCCCGAGCCTTCGACCTGAGCCAGCGATTCGAGCCGTCGACCCGAGCCAACGATTCGAGCCGTCGACCCGAGCTAGCGGCCCGAGCCAACAAGCATAGTCTCAGCAAGCCGACAGTTAGCCGATGTCGGCCAGGATGGAAGCCAGGATGGAGGCCAGGATGGAGGAGCCATTATGAAATCATACCGCAAGGAACTGTTTTTTAGTACACCGGCAAGAAGGGCTTACATCAATATAACGCCGCAGGTTCAGGAGTGCATCGACGAAAGTGGTGTCAAGGAAGGTCTTGTACTGGTCAATGCTATGAATATAACTGCCAGTGTTTTTGTCAATGATGATGAGGCCGGCCTTCATCACGATTTTGAGGTATGGCTTGAGAAGCTTGCTCCTGAAAAGCCCCACAGCCAGTATAACCACAACGGCTTCGAGGATAATGCGGATGCCCATTTGAAGAGGCAGCTCATGGGCCGCGAGGTGGTTGCGGCAATAACCAACGGCAATCTTGATTTCGGCACCTGGGAGCAGATATTTTACGGTGAATACGACGGAAAACGCCGCAAGCACGTTCTGGTCAAGATTATAGGTGAATAGATAAGAGATTTTTTTGTACCGGCGATGCTCTTTCTGTATGAATTTGGCGATGATTCGCCTGCAAGATATTGGTGATGATTCGCCTGTAATATATCAGTGATGTTTGTCTGTATGTAACCGGCGATGCTTTTTCTATATGAATATGGTGATGCTTTACTTTTATGATATCGGCGATGATTTATCGGTATATAATCAGAGATGATTTGCCTGTAAGATATCAGCGATGTTTGTCTATATGTAATCAGAGATACTTTATCTTTATGAAATCGGAGGAGGTGTCTGAATGATAGGAGAGGCTGCAGAAGACAGGCTGGATAAAGCCGGCAGGGTAAGAAAGGTGAGACGGGACGAGCTTGGCAAGCTGTTAGAGCTCTATAGGTACCTTAACCCGGACGATCCCGATATTTCTAAGAACGAAGCCACAATACAGCTTTGGGATGAGATCTGCGATGACCATCGGCAAAGCATACTGGTATTGGAGGAGGATGACTGCCTTGCAGCGTCTTGCACACTGGTGATCGTAAGCAATCTGACAAGAGGCGGCCGGCCTTACGGCCTTATTGAAAATGTTGTGACTCATGGCAATTACAGGCGAAGGGGTTATGGTAAGGCTGTGCTTGACAGGGCAGTTGCGATAGCTCGTGAGAAAGGTTGCTATAAGATTATGCTGTTAACCGGAAGAAAGGATGAAGGTGTATTCTCCTTTTACGAAAGTGCAGGCTTTGACCGGAGCAAGAAAACAGGTTTTTACATGAAGCTGTGATTTCATATATTGATTTTGGCAGTTATTCAGGTCCTATTGAAACTGTTGCGTTCAGATTAGTAGGTAAATGTACTAGTCATTAAGAGTGCACTGCACAAATTTTTGACTTATGGGGAAATAATCCGGATTTCATTGAGTATTTACTTGCTTGCCACTTCTGTAGATTACATAATCTATATATAGTTACATTATGTTGATCAGTATTATAATTATTTCCCCACAACTCAAAAAAATGTGTAGTGTGGTATCCGGCCGAGCTAAAGATCATAGAATTGTGCACCCTCATATCGGCCAGATGGCATCAAACTCACCTATGGACCCAATGACAGTGATATTGTGTACCGGCCAGATAGCAACGATCTCATATACCTGCCCGATGACAGCAATCTCATGTACTGTTCCGATGGCAGCAATCCCCCTAACACTGGATGGTTACATTTACTTAAATAATTCTATGCGTTCCTATGCGTTCCTATGCGTTCCTATTGGTAGATGGAGCAATTGACAATCAGCCTATTGACAGATGTAACAATTGGTGGGTATAATAGCAAAAATAAGACAGTTCGTTGAAACAACCATAATGACAAGGCGATGACCGAGAAGAAGTAGGAGTGACGGATCCCGACAGAGAGTTCCCGGGTGGTGAGAGGGGCGGGGAAAAGCATTTTGAATACATCTTGCGAGCTGTGGGCTGAAAATGCAGCGTATACTGCATGAGTAGGAACCCGCCGGAAGCCTGCGACCGTTACAGCGCTAGTGAATAATGCATTTTGCACGTTCACAACAAGGTTGATGCCGCAAGACATCAATAAATTGAGGTGGTAACACGGAGTTATAGCTCTCGTCCTCTGACAGAAAATCAGAGGCCGGGAGTTTTTTGTTGGAAATTTTCGGGGACGATGGTTTTTGATTTGAACATGGACACGTTCTGTCAGAGTACAGTGATATCTCGGCCGCAATGCAGGTGATGTACAGTGATATCTCGGCCGCAATGCAGGTGATGTGCAGTGATATCTCGGTCGCAATGCAGGTGATGTGCAGTGATATCTCGGCCGCAATGTAAAAAAAATGTAGTGATATCTCGGCCGCAATGCAGGAAAAAATGTGGTGATAACTCGCTTGCGATGTATGAAGAGTGCCGATTGAGCTGCCAAAAGGAAGAGGAATCAATGATGAAATTTATTGAAAC
The DNA here is from genome assembly GCA_023435305.1 of Bacillota bacterium. GTDB lineage: Bacteria > Bacillota > Clostridia > Acetivibrionales > DTU013 > DTU013. Next base: position 21,284 of record JAEYRV010000020.1, on the reverse strand, counting down.
TGAAAATTAATATGAAAGGAAGGATGTCATGTTTTCCATCGATGAACAGATCAGAATCATATCAAAGGGGGCAGAGGAGATAATCGATCCTGCCGAGCTGAGGGAGAAGCTCAGTAGGTCACAGAAGTCGGGCAAGCCTCTGATTGTAAAGCTGGGACTGGATCCGACCGCCCCGGATATCCATCTGGGGCATACCGTAGTCTTGCGTAAGATCAGGCAGTTTCAGGAACTTGGACACAGGGCTGTAATTATCATAGGGGACTACACAGGACAGATCGGAGATCCAACAGGTCGCTCAAAGGCACGCAAACAGCTGACTCGGGAAGAAGTGATCGAAAATGCCAGAACATACGAGACACAGATCTACAAGATTCTGGACAGGAGCAGGACCGAGCTCCGGTTTAACAGCGAATGGCTTGGAAAGCTGAATTTTTCTGATGTCATCAGGCTTGCTTCAAAATACACTGTGGCCCGTATGCTTGAAAGAGAGGATTTCCAAAACAGATTCCAGGCTAATGAGCCTATTGGTATACATGAATTTTTCTACCCGCTGATGCAAGGCTACGATTCGGTTGAGATCAAGGCGGATGTTGAGCTCGGCGGAACTGAGCAGCGGTTCAATATACTAATGGGCAGGAAGCTTCAGAAGGATTATGGGCAAGAGAGCCAGACCGCATTGTTCATGCCGGTCCTGGAGGGTACGGACGGCATCGATAAGATGAGCAAGAGCCTCGGCAACTACATTGGCATCAATGAAGATGCAGGCAATATATACGGAAAGGTGATGTCCATACCGGATCAGCTAATCATCAAGTACTTCCGGCTTGTGACCGATGTGCACCCGGATGAGATCGATGCAATGGAAAGAATGCTGCGAAATGAAGAAGTTAATCCGAGAGATCTGAAAATGAGGCTCGCCCGCGAAATAACAGGTCTGTACCACGGAACTGCAGCGGCAAATCAGGCAGAAGAGGGCTTTGTTTCTGTTTTTCAGAAAAAGGGAGTGCCTGATGACATGATGGAATTCAGGCTCCCCAGGGAAATACAACAAGGAGGAAATGCCGACGTATCAAGCTTGCTGGTCGAGATTGGTTTCTGTGTCAGCAAAAGTGAGGCTAGAAGGCTTGTGTCCCAGGGCGCTGTAAGGATCAACGGCGTGAAGCTGGATAACTGCATAGTTAGCGGCATAAAGATTGGTGATGTCCTGCAGGCAGGTAGGCTGAAATTTGTCAGGCTGTTGAGTGATGATTGATGCAGGGGCCGGTTATAAAGCAGAAGTATATTGGAAATATTCATATTGTTTGGTATTCTAATAGTAAATGACTGTCAGCGTAAAGAAAGATGCGTAAAATGGAGATGGAGTATGCCAAAGACGCTTTATATATCTGATCTTGACGGAACGCTTCTCAACAGCAACAAAGAGTTGAGCCCATTTACCAGGGAGACGATCAATAAGTTCATATCAATGGGAGGGCACTTCAGTGTTGCGACGGCCAGAACAGCAGCATCCACGTCAAAGATACTTGCAGAACTCGATGTCAAAGTGCCTGCCGTGCTTATGAATGGTGCTGTGATATATGATCTGGGCAATGAACGCTATATCAAGACAGAGATCATACCGGAGGATGAAGCCCGCATTGTGATCGACACAATAAACGAGTATGGCATCAGCGGCTTTATGTATGCAATCAGAAACGGCATTCTCGTCACTTACTATGAGAATTTGAAGACCAGGCAGATGAAGGAGTTTCACGATGAGCGGGTACAGAGGTATTACAAATCCTTCGAACAGGTCAAAAGCTTCATTCACAAGGCTGCGGAAAACAATGTGATATACTTCACCCTGATCGATGAGTATGAAGGCCTTTCATATGTATGCAACGAACTGAAAAACTGCGGCGGCATTGACATGACATTGTATAAGGATATATATGAGCCCGAACTCTGGTATCTTGAAATCTATAGTGTCAACGCATCCAAGTTTAATGCTGTCAGCTTTTTGCGCAGGGAGTATGGCTATGACAGAGTCGTGGGTTATGGAGACAACAATAATGACATACCTATGCTTAAGGCGTGTGATGAATTCTATGCTGCTGCAAATGGTGTGGAGCAGTTGAGAGCAATGGCAACAGCTGTGATCGGCAGCAACATCGATGATGGGGTGGCAAGACACATTCTGGATAGAGAATTAGGCTTATGCGGCGAGTAACGTGCTATAAGAGCGAGTGCGTGCTATAAAGAGTGAGTGCTATTAGAGCGAGTAAGTGTTATAAAAAGTGAGGTCTTTTGTTATGAAGATCAACAGGCTCCTGGAGATAACCATAATACTGATGAATAGGGGATCCGCCACGGCAAGGGAGTTGGCGGACAGATTCGAGGTATCGACCCGTACCATATACCGGGATGTGGATGTGCTGTCCGAAGCGGGGGTGCCGGTATATACCTGCAAGGGCAGCAACGGCGGTATTCATCTTATGGAGGATTATGCTCTCAATAAAACGATCGTGAATGAACACGAGGCTGACAGTATGCTGCTTGCTCTTAAAACGCTCCAGGCAACCAAATATCCGGAGCTGAACGTTACCCTTGACAAGCTGGGCGCACTGTTTAAGAAGAGCGCTCAGAACGACTGGGTTCGCATTGATTTTTCTCCATGGGGCAGTGAACCAAACGATGACGATAAATTTTTGAATATCAAGATGGCCATACTAAATAAAAAGGTCGTAAAATTTGATTATTTGAGCTCCCTTGGGGAAAAAACTTCAAGAACAGTTGAACCGCTGCAGCTGATATACAAGGGACAAGCCTGGTACCTTCTGGGCTGGTGCAGAAGCAGGGAGGGCCATAGGCTGTTCAGGATCTCGCGTATAAAAAAGCTCACCCTGACGGGGGAAAGTTTTACACCGCGCAGTGTGGAAAATCGCCCAGAGGAAGGAACGCCTGCAGCTGAGCCAAGGACCATCAGGGCGGTGCTCAGATTCAAACCTGAAATAATGCACAGGGTATATGATGATTATGATGAGGATGTAATAAAGAGGAATGCAGATGGAACTTGCGACGTAACTTTGGTAATGCCCGAAGACGAATGGGTATATGGATATATTTTATCCTTCGGCAGCCATGTTGAGGTGTTGAGTCCTGACAGCCTGAGGAAGAAGATCGTCGAAAGACTGGAGAAGGCATTGGAAAATTATCGATCATTCAACAAAAAAGACTAATGGCCATATTCGTGTTATAATAAGAGTATATGCAAAATATGACTGGTGCATAATATCACCGTTTATTCAGAAAGTCCGGTGATAATAATCAAATATTAAAGGGGGATAAGACAATGTCGTTTTTTAAGGAATTCAAGGAATTCGCCGTAAAAGGCAACGTTATCGATCTGGCTGTCGGTGTTATCATAGGCGGAGCTTTCGGAAAGATCGTCAGCTCGCTTGTAAATGATATCGTAATGCCGCTTATCACACTGGTAACGGGCAACCTAAGCTACGAGAACCTATTCATTGCACTTGACGGAAATACTTATGAAACGCTGGATGCAGCCCAGAAAGCAGGGGCGGCTACATTCAACTATGGAATGTTCCTGACCAATGTCATAGACTTTCTGATAATAGCACTGGTGATCTTTATATTTGTGAAACAGATAAACAAACTCAAAAAGAAACCCGCACCTGCACCTGTAACAACAAAGGAATGCCCTTATTGCCACACCAGTATACATAAGGATGCAACAAGGTGCCCCAACTGCACCTCGGAAATAGAAACCGGAGCATAAACTAATGGGATTTTATGAAGAAATAGCACCGTATTATGAATACATTTTCCCTGCAGGAGAGGAACAGCTGAAACTTATATCCGATATTGCAGGGGAGCCGCCTAAAAGGATACTGGACATAGCCTGCGGTACTGGCGGATACTCTGTAAGGCTGGCACAGGCCGGCCACGAGGTCATGGGTATGGATGCCGATCCGGAGATGATAAGGCTTGCCCGACTTAAGGCAGCCGCAAACAATGTGTCGGTCAGGTTCTTTGCCGGTGATATGCTTGAGCTGGATAAGGACATTGACAGCGCCGAAAGCAAATTTCACTGCATATTCTGCATCGGCAATTCCATAGTTCATCTTGGAAGCAAGGATGCTATAAAGACCGCAGTGTTGAAGATGAAGGAGCAGCTGGCGCCAGGCGGAAGTATCGTGCTCCAGATCATCAATTTCGACCGCATTATTGAGAAGGGCATCACATCTCTTCCAACTTTGACCAATGAAGAGAAGGGACTTGTGTTTCAGAGGAACTATACCCGTGATGAAGACACTGGATTGATCTATTTCGACACTGTTCTGGCTGTGGAGGAAAAGACGGGGCCGGTCAGACTCAGCAACAGAGTAGAGCTGTTTCCTCTAACATCCGGTATGCTCATGGATGTGTTGACGGATACAGGCCTTGATACATTCGGATTTTATGGAGATTTCGCCAGAGGTGAGTATATTCCGGGTGATTCCTTCATGCTGGTCGCTGTCATAAAGAGTAGGCAGACAAGCAGCTAGCTCAGCTTGCAGAGGATTTTCTTTGAAGGATGCATTGTAAGCACAGGTAAAAGAGAGTTAATGTTTTATAGCTTAAGATCAAAGGCTGGACATGAGGTATCGTGAATGATTCCCGGTCCAGCCTTTTTTGCAGTAGTACCTGCCCATACAGGAGGGAGAGTATCCTGTACGGGCAGGTTGATATGGATCATTTTACCAGTTTTATACTGTCATCAAAGGATTCCATAAAAATGGTGTCTTCATCTGAACTGATAACATCAAGCCCGCCGTTGAATATCAGCCTTTTTGCTATAATCCTGCCATTGACTGTATGCGCCCCATTGTTGAATATCACTGTTCCGTTTGGCGCATAGAATGTTCCGTTTACGATAGCGCTTGTGTTGTTGATTGTAATACTGCCGTTCTTTGAATATATACAGACTGATGAGGAATCTGGAGACTCATAAACAACAGAATTATTGAAGATTATGTTGTCTGTAGCCATTATTGTGCCTATTCCGGAAAACTTGTTGCAGTTGAAATTGATGTGGCCGTTGACATATATGGCCTCATTCAAATGTATATCATTATTGAAGTTCTGGCTTGTGTTGTAATAAGTACCTACAGACAGTGCGAGCTGTCTGACTTCTTCGGAAAAATCCGGCATCTCGACGTAGCTGCTGAATGGTATCTGTTCTCCAATAGATACACTGGGCCCGTTGATCGTGATCCTGCCGACCGTATCAACTGCTCCGGTTATTTCCATGGGATCATGGTTGCCGTTGTATCTGAATCCATTGTTCGAATGCACACTTCCCTTGATATATGTTCTTTGTCCGTTTGAATTGATGCATAGCTCATCATTCATACTGCCGGAAAAAACAGCATAATTAAAAGCGCCTTTGAGATATTTGCCGCCTTTTTGAGCTGTGGCTGAGGCTTTCACATCGGTGCTGTCCACGCCGAGTACACCTGCAAAGGCATAATTGGCCGGATGTGCCGCATCAACTGTTATCTGCCTGTTCGAGCTGGCAAAACTGATATTCAAAACTGCTTCACCAAAGCCGTTATTTGCGATATAATCAGCCGCGGTCGCTGCGGCTGCTGATGTGTTGGGCAGGTCCTGAGCTGCTGCCAGTGCGGCTGAGTCAACAGCATTCTGCAGCTTGCTTCTTTCAAGACTGACACCGCCAATATCCACTACAAGTGCGCAAAACCCCAACAGCACTGTCATCATTATAGCTGTCATCACGGCAGCGGTACCTCTTTGACCGGTGAGTAATATTCGCAAAGCAGACACCTCCTCATATTTATAATTCTATGCCTTTTACAAAAAGATAAAAGGTACCAGAGTCTCTATATACATGAGAAAAAAGTACTACTTTTGTACAGGCCGTTATGTTTATAAAGAGGCAGAAGAGGGTTCCCGCTGTATTCCTGGAACCGAAGTGTTATAATAAAAGGAAAAGATACAGCTGTATTCGTTATAAATGAAGCGAAGGGAGAGCAGTACATAATGGTGGAGATCATCAGAGCAGAATCGGATAATCAAATGGAGCAGGTGTTTGAAATAAGACGGGAAGTATTTATTCGTGAACAGGGTGTGCCGGAGGAAATAGAAATGGATGAGCTGGACAGTGAGGCCATCCATGTACTGGCCAGTGAGAACGGAGTTCCTGCGGGCTGCGGCAGGCTTTTGCTGAAGGATGGGAATGCCAGGATCGGAAGGGTCGCAGTCAGGAAGGCGATGAGACGGAGCGGCATTGGAGACGGTATCTGCAGGCTGTTGATGTCAATAGCAAGGGATAATGGCGCAGAGAAAGCAACTATCAATGCGCAGCTGACCGCGGTAGAGTTTTACAAAACCCTTGGATTTGAAGAAGAGGGCGAGGTCTTTGACGAAGCGGGAATAGACCATGTCAGGATGGTCAGGACTCTGTGAAGCAAGGGACGTGATACAAGAAATAAGTTGAAAAAAACATTTGATAATAATAAAATGGTTTTAAAGCAGACAAACAGGGAGTGGGTCTGACTGCAATACTGACCAGGAGGTAAAACTGATGAGTGCTTCAGTTGAAAATGAACTGAGGGAACGGCTGAAAAACAGCGGCTACAAGTTCACGGGACAAAGAGGCGCCGTGCTTGATGTGCTTTTGCGTTACAGCGGCAATCATCTGAGTACCGAGGAAATATTCAATTATGTAAAGGCGAATAACCCTGAGATCGGTATTGCCACGGTTTACCGTACCCTGACGCTGCTTGAAAAGTTAGGGGTAGTGATCAAGCTGGATCTGGATGACGGCTTCAGCAGATATGAGCTTTCCAGAGAAAATGAGGACCATCGTCATCACCATTTGATCTGCAGCAAATGCGGCAGCGTGTCAGAGGTCGAAGATGATCTTCTGGACTCCCTGGAAGCTCAGATACTGTCAAAGAACGGTTTCCTTGTGACTGACCACAGGGTCAAGTTTTATGGCATCTGCAGTAAATGCAGGTAGACTGTTAGTGCATCAGTCTTCTATGATGCTTCCGTCAGTGCTTATTGTGACTACGTTCCAAGGGATCATTTTTCCACTGCTCATCATAGCATTTTTCACTGCATGGACTATACCGCCGCAGCAGGGAACTTCCATTCTCAGCACTGTAACACTCTTTATTTCATTATTAGCCAGTATGAGCGCCAGCTTTTCTGAGTAATCCACTTCATCCAGCTTCGGACAGCCTATGATGGTTATCTTGTTTTTCATAAAATCCTGATGGATATTGGCATATGCAAATGCTGTGCAGTCGGCGGCGACAAGCAGATGTGCGTTGTTAAAATAAGGAGCTGCCGGATGTACCAGCTTTATCTGGCAGGGCCATTGTCCAAGCTCTGATTCAGCCCTGGCCGGAACAGCGACAGCGGCCTCGGTTTTCTCGTTCGTTGCTGACTGCCTGTTCATTACGCGGGCACGCGATCCGGGGCAGCCCATATGCTGACCGGCAGCATGGTTATGGTTTTCACCGCCGGCGGCTGTGTGGCAAGGGCTCTGAGCCTGTGCGTTTTTCTGCTCGAGGCGTCTTTTTACAGCTTCTTCATCGTATTCGGCCGCTTCCTTCTCTACTATTTTTATAGCGCCGGTGGGACACTCGGGCAGACAATCTCCCAGACCATCGCAGTAGGTTTCGGAAATCAGCTTTGCCTTCCCGTCCTCGATTATGAGTGCGCCCTCATGGCAGGCGTTGACACAAAGGCCGCAGCCGTTGCATTTCTCTTCATTTATTGTTATTATTTTACGTTTCATATTATCATTCCTTCCTGTCGTTGTTTTCTTTAGTTTAATTCTATTATGAAATCAAAAGCCAATCGGTAACTAAAGTTACGAAAAACTGTATTTTTTTATAAAACAAAAAAACTTTGTACTATGACAAGGTTGTTTTGATATAATTATGGGGTATATATTTCTGCAGATGTATTCTATTTCAACATTGTCCGGTTGCCACATCATCGTATATCGGATTTACAATAGAGAATAATATGACGAAAGGAAGTGATGTTTATGAGTGTACTCCTTGATAAATTCAAAGAAGTTGTTCTTTCTATTTTACCAATCACCATAATAGTGCTCATTCTGAACTTTACATTTGTACCGCTTGGACTCCCTACGCTGCTCAGATTTTTATTAGGAGCTTTCGTGATTATTATCGGACTGACGATTTTTCTTATAGGAATAGATTTGGGTATCACACCGGTCGGTAAACAAATGGGCTCATCGCTGGCAAAGTCGAATAAATTAGTATTAATTGCAGTTGCAGGGCTTTTACTTGGATTCATAGTGTCAATAGCGGAACCTGATCTGCAGATACTTGCCGGACAGGTGGATGCTGTCACATCAGGAGCGATCTCAAAGTGGATGCTTGTGATTGTTGTCTCTGCCGGAATAGGATTGCTGCTGGCCACAGGTCTGATGAGGATATTGTTCAATATACCTCTATATAAGACCCTGACCGTTTTATATATCATAATACTGATACTTGCCCTATTTTCATCGCCAATATTCCTGGGTATTGCTTTTGATGCATCAGGCGCTACGACCGGAGCTTTGACGGTACCCTTTGTACTGGCTATTGCACTGGGTATATCATCCATGAAAAAGGACAGCAAGGCGTCTGAAAAGGACAGCTTCGGATTGGTGGGCATCGTGTCTGCCGGTGCGATCATGGCAGTTCTTTTAATGAGTATTATAATCAGGACAGATAAATTATCCGGTATACTTGAGACAAGTACCTACCAAACGGATTCGATACTGGCTCCGTTTATGAACAAGCTTCCAAAGCTGGCGCTGGAATCAGCTATAGCGCTGCTGCCTCTGTTCGTAATGTTCATCATATTCCAGGTGGTATCCTTCAAGCTGAAGAAGAGGAGTTTCATGGATATTGTCAAGGGCTTCATATATGCCTTTATCGGTCTGACACTTTTTTTGACAGGCGTAAATGCAGGCTTTATGGATGTTGGAACGATTGTTGGGTATAAGGTTTCAGCACTTGGCAATACTCCACTGTTAGTCACGATCGGTTTTATCCTGGGACTTGTTACGATATTGGCCGAACCAGCCGTGTACGTACTGACTCATCAGATAGAGGATGTCACCAGCGGCTATGTCAACAGAAAGCTTGTAATGATCGCGCTCTCTATCGGGATAGGTGCAGCGGTGGCACTGTCCATGCTCAGGATTGCCGTCCCGGGAATAAAACTATGGCATTATCTGCTGCCAGGGTATATAATCTCTATTACACTGTCATTTTTTGCACCGAAGCTGTTTGTCGGTATTGCCTTTGACTCGGGAGGAGTCGCGTCAGGACCGATGACGGCTACATTTATCCTTGCGTTTGCGCAGGGTGCGGCTGATGCCATTACAGGTGCGGATGTGCTGATAGATGGGTTTGGTATGATCTCGATGGTAGCGATGACCCCGGTCATTGCACTTCAGATACTGGGACTGATTTACAGGGCCAGATCTCACAAAGGAGGTTTGACTAAAGATGCAAAATATGAATGAGATGAACGATCTGGGAATCGAATTGATATGTATCATTGTCAATGACGGACATGGCAGTAAGGTATTAAAAGCAGCCAAGCAGCATGGTGTGCGCGGCGGTACGATTTTACTGGGCAGGGGCACGGTCAAGAACAAGCTTCTTGAATTCCTCAGTCTTTATGACGTGAGGAAGGAGATCGTTTGGATGCTCGCTGAAAAAAAAGCAGCTTTCGAGGCTCTTCAAAAGCTGGATGCGGAGTTCCATTTCGATAAGCCTCATCATGGAATAGCATTCACGATCCCGGTCCACAAAATAATAGGAACCAGATGCATTGACTGCGATATAACCACAGAAAGAGGTGCGGATAATATGTATAGATCGATTTTTACAATTGTTGACAAGGGCAGGGCGGAGGAAGTAATAGAAGCAGCTGTGAAAGCAGGATCAAAGGGCGGCACTATTATCAATGCGAGAGGTTCGGGCATACACGAAACAAGCAAGCTGTTTTCAATGGAGATAGAGCCTGAGAAGGAAGTGGTGCTCATATTGGCTGAAACAGCCGAGGCGGAAACCATCGCGGCATCAATAAGGGACAGCCTGAAGATGGAAGAACCCGGAAACGGTATCGTGTTTATTCAGGATGTAAGCAGTGTATATGGAGTTTATAGATAATAATGCAAGGACGTACGAAAATGCCGGACAGCATGACTAGCTGCCGGCTTTTTCATTGCTGCGGCCTTCGCCAAGGCCGCTCTCCATTGGCCTAATGGATTCCAGCGCCGGCCCTTCGATTATATCACCGTCATATGTGAACCTTGAGCCGTGGCATGGACAGTCCCAGGACAGCTCTGCCGAGTTCCACTTCAGTTCGCAGCCCAAATGAGTGCATGTGGTGCTCACATAGTGAAGCTTGTCATCATTATCTCGGTACACACCGACCTTGTAACCGTCAGCCTCTGTTATCACAGCCTTTCCTTTCTCAACAGTCTCGTCTCCAAAAGGCATATTAAGTTTACCTGAAATCAGCTTTATTGCCACATCTGCATTTTCTACAACAAAATTCTTTACAGATGCTCCGGGCGTAAAGCGGGAAGGGCTGTATACCTCCTCGAAGGGGCTTTCTCCTTTTGTGATGAGGTCTGTTATGAGCATTGCAGAGGCTGTGCCGTTTGTTATGCCCCATTTGTCAAAGCCGGTCGCAACGAATATTCTGTTCCTGTTAGCTGTCAAATGTCCTGCAAATGGTATTTCGTCCATTGCGGTATAGTCCTGGGCCGACCATCTGTAGGGTATGCCGGAAATATCAAAGATCGGTTTGGCAAAGTCCCTGATTATTTCATAATTGTTGTGCAGGTTTTCACCGTGCCCTGTTTTATGGCTGTTTCCTCCGACAAGCATCAGCTCCATATCATTTCCTTTGTGCAGGCGCATGGTCCTGGATGGCTGTTCTGCGCTGATGTACATTCCGTCGGGAAAGCTGCTGTTTATACGCATGCCCATCAGATAGGTGCGCTGAGGGTATACTCTTGCGAAATAGAGCCCGGGTTTATCGTAGAAAGGGTAACGGGTCGCCTGAATCACATATTTTGCCCTGACCTTCTTTCCGTTGTCAGTGATCACGGTATGCGTTTCACCCTCCTGGATATCGACAGCGCGCGTGTTTTCAAATATCCTGCAGTCTTCTCCTTCAATGATCGATGCCAGAGCCAGCAGGTATTTCCTTGGATGGAAATATGCCTGATTATCGAATTTCATTGCGCCCTGTATGCCGAAAGGGAGGTCAAGGGTATCTGTGTATTCGGCAGGCAGCCCCATTTTAAGAGCTGATTCCGTCTCGTCCTCAAGCTTCCGGATGTAGCTCTCATCCTGTGTATATACGTATGCGGAGGTCCTTTTGAAGTCGCACTCTATGTTGTTCTCGCGTACTATGCTTTCGATCAGATCTATAGCAGCCTGATTTGCCGCGGCATATTGTCTTGTCATTTCTTCTCCGACTGTATTTATCATTTTGTAGTACTTCAGAGAATGCTGCGATGTTATTTTGGCTGTGGTATGGGCAGAGACGCCTTTGGCTATACGATTGGCTTCCAGTAATGCTGTTTTTATACCATTCTTTTTCAGCAGATATGCGGCGGTCAGGCCGGTTATCCCGCCGCCGACTATCACGGCATCCACCTCGATATCATTTTCCAGAGAAGGGTAATCGGTTTCAGGGGTCGTATCTATCCAAAACGACACGGGTACTTGGTTTTTATCCATTTCAGGACCTCCATATTCTATTGATAAAGACTTTGTATTATCTTTTTCAATAGAGATGAATTTCATACAAAAAGCCGCCTTTCGGCGGCCCTTGATTCTAATCTGATTCAGTCCTGATCATTTCACATCGCTGTCATTGTTGTCATTGCTTCCGTGTTCATCGTCTGCAGGATCGCCGGAAGAATCATCTCCGGCTTCATTATTCTTATCGATGTCATTGTCGAAGGGAGGACGATACGGATTTTGGCCGTATCTGAGATCGGGTATATTGTCATTTGGAATGCTGTTATTTGGATTGTTGTTATTGAAGGTGTCGCTGCCATAGAAATTCCAGTTGTCGCTCCCTGATATCCCAATATCCTTTTTGATGTTGTTTATTGCCCCAAAGATGTATATGCCCGAGCCGATGTAAAACAGCACCGCCAGAAACGGTACGTTGATCATCAGCGCGTTTATTACTGTGCCTATGATAAGAGGCAGGGTCATTGCGAAAATACTCAACTTGTATATGCTCTTGAAGGATAGATTAGTTTTTGCTCTCGAATTGGCTATCATGCCGATAAGGCCGACAACAAGGGCGGCCAGGAATTTGCCTGCTACGAAGAAAATCGCTATGAAGATGTACATTATGATTAAAATGATGATCATATATGTCCTTATGAGTGGCATTGCTCCAATCAGACTGTCCTTGGTAAAATCAAGGCCTTCAAATGCACTGAGCGGATACTCCTGCCTGTTCACATAGTTTTTCATTACCATCTTGTCGCTGGTAAAAAGCAGTACTGTGTCGTATTGGTTCAGTATCCTGTCCTCTGCGCCGGGAGTGGTATCCAGGACCATAGGAACACCGCCGTTATCGATCACGATTGGCATTTCTCCGTGTATTTCGAGACGTCCGTTTGAGAGTGTGAAATCAGGCATGTTTTCAGTTATGAATTCCGAGGAGCTTTCCAAAATTTCATTAGATATAGAATATAAGGGGGCAAATGCAGCCACTGAAAGCAAAAATGAGAGAAGTATCAGGTAGCCGACGGCCTTTCCCATGCTCTGCCTCAGAAGGAGCCTGTACTTGCCAAAGCCGGTGATGCTGTAAATAAAACACTTGAAGATATTTATTTTATTCTCGTTCATATGGATCCTCCAAAACGTGCTAATAACAATTATTCTAATTATACAATAAAGGAATGAGATTGCAAAATAAATATCACCTGAGATGGGAAAATAATACGAGGTGGAAGCCCCGGTTCTGGTATTAACATGGTTTGCCATATTCACTTTATTGGTATATATTGTATCAATGAGGATATCGATAGTGTTTTTCAGAAAAAGGCTGCTGTTTTAGGAGGAAAAATGTCAAAAATGCAATTGATAGCTACATCGGCTTTCGGAATAGAGGCGGTCGTGGCAAGAGAACTGAACTGGCTGGGATATTCAGACCAGCAGGTGGAAAATGGAAGGGTGACATTTGCAGGAGACGAAGAGGCGATCTGCAGGGCAAACCTATGGCTGCGCTCCGCTGACCGCGTGCTTGTCAAAATGGGTGAGTTCAAAGCCCTGACCTTCGATGAACTGTTCGAAGGCACAAAGGCGCTGCCGTGGGACGAGTGGCTGCCTGAGGACGCGGAATTTCCGGTGGATGGCAAGTCTGTGGATTCAAAGCTGTCAAGCGTACCGGACTGCCAGGCAATTGTCAAAAAGGCTATAGTCGAAAAAATGAAGCAGAAGTATAAAAAGCAGTGGTTCGATGACAACGGGCCGCTATACAGGATCGAAGTCAGCTTGCTGAAGGATACGGCTACTCTCACGATAGACACGTCAGGACCCGGATTGCACAAACGCGGTTACAGGGATCTGGTGACAGGCGCTCCTCTGAAGGAAACACTTGCCGCAGCCTTGCTTATGATCAGCAGGTGGAAGCCTGACAGAGCGCTGATAGATCCCTTCTGCGGCTCTGGTACTATCCCTGTTGAGGCTGCCATGATAGCTGCGAATATTGCACCCGGATTAAAACGGAATTTCTCCGCTGAGGGCTGGTGGCAGACGCCTGCAGGCTTGTGGTCCAGGGTCAGGGAGGAAGCACAGGACAAGATAAAAAGGGACAATGAGATCAGGATCCATGGCTCGGATATAGATGATTCGGTTATAAGCCTTGCACGCCATCATGCTGAAAAGGCAGGGGTATTGCAGGACATACACCTGCAGCGGCTGCCATTTTCAGAGATCAGCTCGAGATACAAATACGGCTTTATCGTATGCAACCCGCCTTATGGAGAACGGCTCGGTGAGATGCCCGAGGTTGAACGTTTATACAGGGAGATGGGCGGAGTATTCAAGCGGTTCGACACATGGTCATTCTATGTAATCACCTCTCATCCGCGCTTTGAAGCGCTGGTGGGGAGACGGGCGGACAAAAAGCGCAAGCTCTACAACGGGCGTATATTGTGCAATTATTACCAATTCTACGGCCCGCCGCCGAAAAGAGTGAATGGCGGTGTTCTTATTTGACGGAAACGCTGCCATATATTAATATATATGTATTAATATGCAGCGTTTTTTATGCAGAATGGCAGGAAGGCAGGGTTATATGCTGTTTTTAGTGAGAAAATCAGATACAAAGGGTACTGTAAGAATACCCGGTTCAAAATCGCATACAATACGGGCTTTGTTCATTGCCAGCCTGGCTGAAGGAAGGTCTGTCATTTCACAGCCCCTTTTTTCAAGAGACGCATTTTCTGCGGTCGATGTATGCAAGGCATTCGGCGCCAGATTTGAGAATATAGAAGAGAATTTTGTGATCGACGGCTTTGGCGGTGTGCCATCAATACCGGAGAATGTAGTGGATGTGGGCAATTCGGGAACGTCGCTGCGTTTTGCATTGATGACTGCAGGCCTGGCCGACGGCTGGACTGTCTTTACCGGCGATTATCAGATACGCCGCAGGCCTCTGGGACCGTTGATCCGTGCAATGAATGCCTTGGGTGGCAATGTGTTTTCAACCCGAGGAGATGATATGGCTCCCGTAGCAGTCAGGGGCAGGCTGAAGGGCGGCAGAACAGAGCTGGATTCATTCACCTCCCAGTACCTTTCATCGATTCTTATAAATGCCCCATTGCTCGAGCAGGACACCGAAGTGATCATAACCAGGCTGAACGAGAGGCCATACGCTGAGATGACCATGTGGTGGCTTGATAATCAGGGTGTTGAGTATCAGAATGAGGATTTTAAAACAATTCATATAAAAGGCGGCCAGAGGTATAGACCTTTCGATATGGCTATCCCGGGAGATTTCTCGTCAGCGACATTTTTCATGGTCCTTGCGGCAATCTCGGGAGGGGAGTTTGTGATCAAAAACCTTGACATGACCGATCCTCAGGGAGACAAGATGGTGTTGGATTATCTTACTGCAATGGGCGCTGTCGTCAGTTATACAAACGATGGTGTGATCGTTAAGGGCAACGGACTCAAAGGAATCGAAATAGATATGAACTCGACACCGGACGCATTGCCTGCAATGGCTGTGGCCGGATGCTTTGCCGAGGGTGAGACGCGGCTTGTGAATGTACCCCAGGCCAGGATGAAGGAAACGGACAGGATAAAGGTCATGGCCTCGGAATTGTCGAAGATGGGCGCAGATATCCAGGAGCTGCCGGACGGGCTTGTCGTAAGGAACAGCAGATTAAAGGGCTGCAGAGTCAACGGACACGATGACCACAGGATAGTCATGGCATTGGCTGTGGCAGGGCTCAATTCGGAGGGAGAGACCTGCATTGAGACGGCTGAGGCTGTAAACGTGACGCTGCCGGCTTTCTCCGGAATGATCAGGGAGTGCGGCGGCGATATTGAATTGGTGCGTGAAGGCGATGAAACAAGGTGTTTATAGGCTGCGTATACTTATAGCGGAGGTATTATATGCTGGGTAACACATTCGGGAGAATGTTCAGAATAACAACATGCGGTGAATCATATTCGGGAGGCTTCAGAAAGGACCCGTCAGTCCCGTCCGAGCTGTATGGAGGACAGATGGTGATCATTGACGGCGTTCCGGCCGGTTTGAAAATAACTGCCGAGAAAATAGAGCAGGAGCTTGACAAACGCAGACCGGGATTGTCAAAGCTAAGCACTCCGCGCAAGGAGAAGGACAGGGTTTTTATTTTTTCGGGAGTCATGGAGAATGATCTGTCAACGGGAGCTCCTGTCGGAATGATAATACCAAACAGTGACATAGATGATAAGCATATACAGCAGCACAAGGGAAATAAGAACCTTGTCAGACCCGGGCAGGCGTCATACACATATTATAAGAAATACGGAAAGTACTATGACTGGGCAGGCGCCGGCAGAGCATCGGCCAGGGAAACAGTTGCCAGAGTGGCAGGGGGAGCTGTGGCTAAAATCGCACTTGACGCCATGGGCATCGATGTCATCGCATATACAGTGGAATCACATGGAATAAAAGCTGCTCCTGTGACTTATGAAACGGCTAAAGCTAATTACAGGGAAAATGATATAAATTGTCCGGACTTGGACAAAGCGCAGGAAATGATTGATGATCTGCTTGATTTGAAAGCTGAAGGAGATTCCTGCGGCGGCGTAATCGAAATAATTGCAAAAGGTGTGCCTGCAGGACTGGGAGAGCCGGTATTCGACAAGTTGAGCGCGATGATAGCTCATGCGATGCTTTCTATAGGGTCGATAAAGGGTGTCGAATTCGGAGATGGATTTGAGCTTGCCAGGCTTACAGGTTCGCAGTCCAATGATACACCGTATATCGACGGGGCCGGTAAACTGAGATTCAGGACAAACAGAGCGGGAGGCATGCTGGGCGGCATTTCCAACGGAGAGGAAATAAGGGTAAGAGTGGCTGCCAAGCCCATTCCGACTATATTGAAGCAGCAGGATACAGCAGACCTGGTGAAAGGTGAGAATGTGGGACATGTTTTCGCATCCAGAAGCGATCCATCTGCTCTCACAAGGCTTTACCCGGTTTGTGAGGCAATGATGAGGATGGTCCTGCTGGACGCAGTTTTCATGTACAAGGGATACAGCAGTATTAATTCCATTATCGATCCTGATTGGGAGGAATTATAGATTGTTGAGTGAAGCATCAGGAAATTTGATACTGATCGGAATGCCGGGTTCAGGCAAAAGCACTGTCGGCCCGCTGCTTGCAGAAAGAACAAAGAGGGAATTTGTCGATACCGATGATATCATAAAAGCCGCCGATGGCAGAGAGCTTAAGGATATTGTGAGGGATGAGGGACGTGAACGCTTTCTGGAACTGCAGCAGAGCCTGATCATGTCGCACCGGTTTACAAATTGTGTGATTGCAACCGGCGGTGGAGTGGTAATAAGCAGTAAACTGATGAATTACCTGAAAATGATCGGAACTATCATATTTCTTGATGAAAATCCTGAGGTGCTGGAGAGCAGACTTGCTCCCGAAAGGCGGCTTGCCAGAGCGGAGGGCCAGACTTTCGGCGATGTTTACAGAGAAAGGAGGCCCCTTTACCTCGAATACTCTGATATTACGATTAAGTGCACCGGTAAAGCGGTAGATGACATAATACAGGAGATAATGTGCAATGGATGACATCATTAGAGTTCTTATAGCGGATGACAACAAAGAGTTATGTTTATTGCTCGGGGAAAAACTGGATGGTGTAAATGGAATAAGTATTGTTGGCGTTGTAGGGGATGGGGTCGCTGCAATTGAGATGATCCGTGAACTGGAGCCCGATATAGTTTTACTCGATATCATCATGCCGAATCTTGACGGATTGGGTGTACTGGAATGGGTCGAGAGTGAAAAGCCGGCAAAACGGCCGTTGTTTATGGTGTTTACTGCAATAGGAAAGGATGCGGTGGTTCAAAGGGCCCTGGAGCTCGGGGCTGATTATTACATGATGAAGCCGGTGGATACCGACATACTTGTGACCCGCATATTGCAGATATTTAACGAGAGCCAGGATGCACAGGGGGCGGCTCCACACATATCATCTGCAGCAATAGATTTGGAGCAGATTATTACAGATCTCATCAGAACTATGGGCGTCACTCCGAATCTTGCCGGGTACTGTTATATGAGGGAAGCGGTAATGATGGCAGCTGAGAAGCCCGACAGGCTGAAGTCAGTATCCAGGAGCATCTATAGCGAACTGGCGATGAAACATAAAACTAATACAAGAAATATCGACAGGGCTATAAGGTGTGCAATAGATAGCGCACATAAAAAGACGAAAAATGAGAACAACTCCATACAAAATGGTTATATGACGTTATCTGCTAAGAAGCGGCCGAACAGCGCGCAAATAGTAGGATTTTTAGCTGATCAGGCATTGCGCAGATGCAAATCGTGACGAATTTCATAACATACAAAAAAGCTGCCATATGGCAGCTTTTTTTGTTAATAAGTAAGTTGTAATTATTTGTTGACAGTATCCTTTAAGCCTTTGCCAGCTTTGAAAACAGGAGCTTTTGAAGCAGGAATAGTTATTTCCTTCTTAGTCTGCGGGTTTCTGCCTTTTCTTTCAGCTCTTTCCCTGACTTCGAATGTTCCGAAACCAACCAGAACTACTTTGTCTCCGCCTTTGAGAGCGCCTTCAACTGATCCGATGAATGCGTTGAGAGCTGCTTCGCTGTTTTTCTTGTTCAAGCCTGACTTTTCGGAAATAGAATTAATTAAATCAGTTTTGTTCATTAATACAACCTCCTAAATTTGGAATTCGACATTATTTTATAATGAAAGTGGCCTAAAGTCAAGCATTTCAGAATAATTTAGTTATATAGAACTACATAAAATATGTAGAATTGACTATTATCTTTTTATTACGACAATATTCGAATTTCCACACTATTTTTCAACAAAGAATGTAGCTTTTTTACAAATCGCTCCCCTGCATTTTTATCCTGTGATTTTCCAAGAACTATACAGTCAATATCGTTCTCTTCCGCATATGCTGCTATCGTTCCGTGGATATCATCGGACTTCAGTACGGACAGATTTGCCCCGAGCTTTTTTGAGATCCCGAACAGATATTCCAGGGCCTCGGATTCCTTGGCGCTGTCAAGAAAGTTGAATTCATTTTTAACTACGTTAAGGATAAAAAGATTCCCGCCATATTCCTGAAGAAGTTCATTTGTCTTATTTATCATTCGTTCGCAGGTTTTTTGATGTGTAACGCAAACTAGTATATTCATGGTCGCTTAATAGTCCCCTTTTCTGCCTGTGTATCTTATCATATTTATTATACCTCTAAATCGATAGGAATGTCTCAAAATTTGATGCCAGGCAGCCAAATCTTGCATTGGGTAATCAAATCATATATCATATATAGGGTCATACCGGAAGACAATGAAAGGGACGCTGCTTTTCAAGAGGTGAATGTGATGAAAATAATCGATGCTTCTCAGATCGCAGAAACTGTTGAAGGACTATGTATTAAAGCTAATTACGATCTTAACAGCGATATAATGGAGGCTCTGGAAGAGGGCATAAAACACGAGGAATCTGAAACAGGACGGAGGATACTCTGCCAGCTTGTCGATAATGCGAGAACGGCGGCCAGCGAACGTATGGCTATTTGTCAAGATACAGGGATGGCCGTGGTTTTTGTGGAAATCGGGCAGGATGTGCATATAGCAGGAGGAAGCCTTTCTGATGCGATCAATGAGGGAGTAAGAAGGGGCTATGAGAAGGGTTTTCTCAGAAAATCCGTCGTCTCAGATCCTCTTGAACGCAATAATACAGGTGACAATACTCCTGCAGTGATACATTATGATATCACCGAGGGTGAAAGCCTTAAAATAACAGTCGCACCAAAGGGCTTCGGGAGCGAGAACATGAGCGGCGTAAGGATGCTCAAACCGTCGGATGGCATTGACGGGGTCAAAGGCTTTATACTTGAAATGGTTGACAAAGCAGGACCGAATCCTTGCCCTCCGGTCGTGGTCGGCGTCGGTATCGGCGGAACGATGGAGAAGGCTGCGCTGTTGGCAAAAAGAGCATTGCTGCGGCCTGTGGACAAGAGAAATCCCAACAGCAGGTACAGAGAGCTGGAGGAGGAAATGCTGGAACGGATCAACAGGCTTGGAATTGGTCCTGCAGGCCTGGGTGGAAGGTTAACAGCAATGGCTGTCAACATAGAGGTTTATCCAACTCATATTGCAGGCCTGCCCGTCGCGCTGAATATGAGCTGCCATGTTACCAGACATGCCGAGGCAGTGCTGTAAGAACGGGTATATGCAAAAAAACCGGGTTTTTAGGAGTTTCAGCCGGATGATGGGGGTATTGCAATGGATAGAGTGATCAAAATAAATACACCATTTACAAAGGATATTGTCAGGCAGTTGAAAGCAGGCGACGCAGTCGAGATCAGTGGCGTTATCTATGCCGCCAGGGATGCCGCACATAAAAAGCTGACTGCTTTGCTGGATGAAGGGAAGCAGCTGCCTTTTGATATCAGGGATCAGATAATATACTATGTAGGCCCATGTCCGGCGCGTCCCGGTATGGTCATCGGTTCAGCAGGACCGACAACCAGCGGCAGGATGGATGCGTATGCGCCAAGACTAGTGGAGCTGGGCCTGACCGGAATGATAGGAAAGGGCCTCAGAAGCGCAGCTGTAGTAGAAGCCATGAAAGAGCATGGCGCGGTCTATTTTGGCGCTACAGGCGGAGCAGGAGCCCTGCTGTCGAAATGCATAGTTTCAGAAGAGGTGACAGCTTTCCCGGAGCTGGGCACAGAAGCCCTCAGAAAGCTGGTCGTAGAGAATTTCCCGGCAGTTGTCGTAATCGACTGCGAGGGAAGGGATCTATACAGTATAGGAAGAGAAGATTTCAGAAGATAACTGGCTTTTGAGACGGAGTTTTGAAAACTTTTTGATAACGGCTTTGGAAACAGGGTATATTTAAAAACAACGATAGTGTATAATAGTCTGAGAATTATTGTTTCTCTTGATTATTACATAATCAATATATCTATGAGGAGGATCTATTATGGCAAAAGTAACGAAGGATATGATTATAGCTGACATTTTGAAGTTGGACAGGGGAACAGTGCCGATATTGCTTGGCATAGGTATGCATTGCCTCGGCTGTCCTTCATCATCAGGCGAGAGCCTTGAGGATGCGTGTGCTGTTCATGGCGTGGATGCTGACAAGGTAGTAAAGGAACTCAATGACTATCTGGAGTCCAAGGAAGGCTGACTGTAATTCACTGTCGGCAAAATAGCAAAATTTCCGAAAATAACTTATTGATCCGAGGTTGACAAAACCTCGGATCATACTGTATGATATATACTTGTGTGGCGGAAAACCACATGCTTTATATCATAAAGTACGGGCCATTAGCTCAGTTGGCAGAGCACTTGACTTTTAATCAAGGTGTCCCGCGTTCGAGTCGCGGATGGCTCACCAAACTTCGGGGTCAGGCTTGAAATATTCCTTTATTCACCCAAGTGAATAAAGGAATATTTCAAGCC
>JAEYRV010000006.1 GCA_023435305.1 Bacillota bacterium | reverse complement strand
GCAGGCTTTTATGATTTAACCACTGCGTACCAGTCTGTGCACATCAACTATTGAAAGCGCCGTGTACCGAACGGTACGCACGGTGCTGTGAGAGGACGGCGGCTAATCACCGCCTCCTACTCTATTTTATACCGGCGGCGATTTTTATATTATCCTGATGGCCTTTATCGACCAGACCATCCTTGTGGCGTACGCTGTTTGCAAAATGCAGGTCTGCTACGCCGCTGACGGCGTTATTTTTGACCCAGTCAAGATTGTAGCCCGGGCCGTAATTATCACTCCTCCATGTAACATCAATGCCTCCCGGTTCATTTTCATTACCGGCATGAGGAAGGCTGGACATGCTTGCGGCAACCTTTCTGCCGTTGATTTTTACGATAACAGGGCGTCTGTCCCAGCTGTAGGCTCCGCCCCATATTTCCATCATCTTTTGTGAATCGGCAGCCGTCAGTGTTTCTACATCCGCGTGACCGCTTCCGGTTGTACGCTTTACTGTAAAGGATTTTCCTGTGTAAAAATCAATTATTTCAAAAACACTTTGGAGTGGTAATACGTATTGCGCCTCTGTCCACCAATCCAGGTATTCTCCGTATTTATCACCCGGTGTTGGCTTAACAGGCACATGGTGGACTGGTATCCTTATTATCTGTCCGATCGTCAGCCAGGCCGATTCTGTCAAATTATTGGCCTTTGAAAGCTCGGACATCTGGATCCCGGCATTATTTGCTATTGACCACAAGGTATCACCTGCTTTTACTGTATAGCTTGTGTATGTTACATACGGTTTGGATTGGTCAGACGGCGGTGCAGGCGGTGGTGCAGGTGATGGTG
This sequence comes from Bacillota bacterium, assembly GCA_023435305.1. Lineage (GTDB taxonomy): Bacteria > Bacillota > Clostridia > Acetivibrionales > DTU013 > DTU013. The sequence continues at coordinate 73,265 of JAEYRV010000006.1, read as the reverse complement.
CTGGCTGTGGTGCCGGAGCGGAAACAGATGACGGGATCTGCAGCTTCTGTCCCGGATAGAGAATTGTCGCAGAGGTTGCATTGTTTATTTTCATTAACTCAGTGATGCTGACATTGTATTTCTTACTCAATAAGTAAAAGGTATCTCCTGACTGGACCGTATGGACCGAACTGCTGACTGCCGAAGGTATAATGATCACATTGCCGGGATATAGGATAGTGCTCGCATCTGCATTGTTTGCTTTCATCAATTCTGTAAGAGATATTCCGGTCCTTTGACTGATCAGATAGAAGGTATCTCCTGATCGAATGGTATAACTGGTGCTTTGAGCATCTGTACCCAACGAACTTCCAAATAGTATCCCTATTGAAAGGACACCTGCAATTACCAGCTTTTTGCATGCCATGGCTGCTTTCCTCCCTTAGGTTTTTGATGATACGGTTTACATAAATCATAACATAGGGAAATTATCTTTTATTCATGTAAATAATACCATTGAAAAAAGTCTCAATAAATCGTTGGGAGTATGAGTATCTGCAATAAATGTCCATGTTAATTGACAATTACTTAATAGGTGAAATAGAATTTTTCTAAGGACACAAAAAGCCTGTTATCAATATGTCTGGAGTTGGTGTTTCTGTGAAGCTGATAAAGAACTCCATAAAAAGAAAAAAGCTTATTGATATCAGCATAAGAACCAAGCTTTTGCTGATATATCTTTTTTGTGTGCTTATACCGACTCTGATATTTTCATATGCATCATATACATATACGATGCGGACAACGATCAACGAGAAGACAACTCTTTACAGGCATGCACTCGAAAGAGTCAGCGGAGCCATTGATTCCAATGCGGTCAATGCTATTGAACTGGCAAACACGATCTATGCGGACAGCCGGATGTATTATCACATAAACAGAGTATATAAAGATGAAATTGAGTGCTGGCAGAATTATACCAACAACATCAAAGGCACCTGGGACAATATTTTGCCGTACAACACCAACATAATGTTCTTCACTATATATTCTGACAATTCAACGCTAATGAACGCACAGTACCTGCAGCGTGTCGAAAACGCAACATTAAGCAGCGACTGGTTCACACAATATATGCGGAACGACAGAAAAATGGCTTTTTACAGCCATGTGGATGAACTGATGATGGGTTCGCCAAAAAAGAGAACAATCTCCTATATCAGGGTCCTCAATTATGCGAACAGATTCAATCATTTCATCAAAATAACCTTCACGCCGGATATGCTCAACAAGATCCTGAAAACCGAGTCCATGCCCGGGAACCTGTATGTCGTTGACAGCAACAACAGGATAATAGCACAGACAGATATATCAAATCAGGCTTCATACAATGATCTGGATTTTGAACTGTTCAACGAGGCTGATACGGACCCGGGACAGATACTGCTGAGCTCACCGATCCCCAACATGGAAGGCTGGAGAGTATTTTTTGAGATCGATAATTCTTTGTTGACCGAAGCTTTCAGGACCAACTGGACGAACATGCTGATCCTGATTTTCTCCATAACAGCATTTGCGAGTGTGGTCATATATTTTATTTCTTCATCTCTGTACAGAAGGATCGCATTGCTGATGGAACACATGGGCAAGGTGTCCAAGGGGGAATATGTTCTCATACCGGAAGAGAGAAAGGGAAGTGATGAGATAGGGTCAATGATCACTTCCATGAACAATATGACGGCTAAGATCAGCGAGCTCATTGAGGATGTTTACAAGGCGAAAATAAGAGAGACACAGCTGGAGCTGATGAAAAACAAGGCGGAGCTGAATGCGCTGCAGTGCCAGGTGAACCCGCATTTCATGTTTAACGTCCTGGAGACGATCAGGATGAAATCCTTCCTGAAAAACGAGTTTGAAACATCAAGGATCATAAAGTACATGTCCAGGATATTCAGGAAGCTTATAACGTGGAATGAGGATATGATCCAGCTGGAGGAGGAGCTCAACTATATAAGAGAGTATCTGGAGATACAGCAATACAGATATGAGGACGAACTGAACATCGACATAGATGTGGATGAACGCGCAATGGACCTGCGGATACCGAAGATGACGCTTCAGACTTTGGTAGACAACGCATGTGAGCATGGCTTTGCAGAAGAAAGGGAAGTCAAGACCATTCGTGTATCGGTCCATATCATGGATGACAGCCTGGTAGAGATAAAGGTGTTTGACAATGGAAAGGGCATGACCAGGGAGCAGATAGGGAAGGTCTATGACATCAGTAATATTGAGGGCAAAAGTATCGGGATCAAGAATGTCATTAGCAGGCTAAACCTGTATTATGGCGATAAATACAGTATCAGGATCAACAGCGTGCCTGGTGAATATACTGAAGTCATACTGATACTGCACTTTGAGGAACTGAAAGGAGCGGCTGATGTATAAGGTAATTATCGTAGATGATGAAAAGCAGATAGCAGATGGCCTCTGTAAAATGATAAGGTGGTCTGAACTTGGATTCACAGTATACGGCACAGCCCGAAACGGCGTCGAAGCTGTAAACCTGCTGAAATCCGGGAATGTGGATCTTGTCATTGCTGATGTAAGGATGCCGGTAATGGACGGCATCAAGCTGCTTGAGCATGTGCGGACCGATATCTCAGAGGATATCGAGTTTATCATCCTCAGCGGCTTCAGCGAGTTCAAATATGCGCAGAAAGCCGTGCAATACAATGCCAGGAGCTATCTGCTCAAGCCTGTGGATGAAGATGAGCTGTATACAACACTTCTGGATATTAAAAGCGTGCTTGATGAGAAAGCGGTGAGAAGAAGCCTGAAGGTAAGGTCATATATAAACAGCTACATATTGGGAGAGGAAGCGGCCGGGAATGAGGCGATCCTCAGAAATGAGGAGACATACGGCCTGAGGTATATATCCGTGGAAATGCACTGGAATATGGATTCTCTTGAGTCATCCGCACAGGACTGGCAAAACATCGATCTGTCCAAATGCATTTCCGAAATGGTCGGAGAGAGCAATATGAGATTTGTTTTACGCCATGACAGGCATAGATGCCATATCGTTGCAGGAAAAAGCCTGCTGGGCAGCTATGGGTATGACCCGAGACGGCTGGCTTTCGAATTGGGGAAATTCCTTTCACTGAACAAGGGCATACAGGTGGATGTGCTTGTGGGCAAAAAGGTATCAGGGTTCAGGGAACTCCATGAATCCATCTGCTCGATCGATCAGTGCAAAAGCAGGCTCTTTTACAGAAACAGCGCTTCAGTCATCATCTATGATGAAATCAGGGAAGAGACATTCTGTAAGGCATACGAGGATAATGGAGCGGTGATCAGGATCATTGCTGCATTCAGAAAAAACGATATGGGTAAGCTGATAAAAGAAGTGGACGATCTGACAGAACATTTTGAACAGCTGAAGATGGTGCCTGAAATAGCATTGATACACCTGGACAGCATTATGGCTTCGGTGGTACAGATACTCAATGAAAGATCAGATGATACTGCTGATGTTCTCGAACAGTATGCAAGATATAAAAAGGTACATGACAAGCTGGATTTATATGAGCTGGCCTTGTTTGTAAAAGAATTCTGCCTGTTCTGTAATGAGTTTTCACTTTTGAAGCAGAAAAATGATACGCTGGATCTGGTGGATAAGGTGGCCAGGTTTGTTGACGGAAACTATATGGAGCCTATAAGGATCACGGATATTGCAGAGCGTTTTTATGTTAATTCCGCCTATCTTGGCCAGCAGTTTTCAAAGAAAAAAGGCTGTTCCCTGAACCATTATATAAATATGGTGCGTATCGAGAAGGCAAAGGAATTGCTGCTGAATACGAACCACAGGATATATGAGATCGCACAGGAAACAGGGTTTGAAGATCCAAACTACTTCTCTTCAAAATTCTTTGAGTATACCGGCCAGACGCCGTCCGACTACAGGGTCCGGATCAGCCTGCTGTCCTCGTGATGATTATCCGGACCAAAGTGTTATAAAAAACAGAGAAACCACTATACTTTTTATAGAGAGATAGGACCGCCCCCTGAAATATAATCTGTGTATAGAAAAAAATAAAGGGGGAACCAAAATGAAACTATCAAAAGTGGTGGCTCTGCTGCTGGCATTCACGATTTTGTTCTCGATGGCTGTCGGCTGTACTCAGGAAAAGACAGATCCTGAAGCACCTCCAAAGGTGAATACTCCTGATGCTTCTGTGAATCCGGCGAATGATCCGGGTGAAGCAGCCAAGCTTGAGCCGATAACATTTACAATGTTCTGCGGTGACCAGCTGCAGGCTCCCGACAAGAACAATCCAGTAGTGAAAAAAATACAGGAGCTGACCGGTGTTACTATCGAGTTCGAGTTCCTGGTAGGCGACCTGATGCAGAAGATGGGTGTAATTATAGCCTCCGGCGAATATCCGGACCTTATGAACCCCAGCCAGGCTCGTTCAACCGCAATGGAAGCGGGCGTATTCATTCCCTTGGATGACTATATTGCAAGCGGAAAATATCCGAATCTGGTAAAGCATTATGAGCCGTATTACGATAAAATGAGAGCGGCAAGCGGCGGACAGAACAAGATACTGCTGCTGGACAACTTCGGACGCTATTACGGCGACTGGATGCCTACCTATCACAACGGCCCGGCATTCTGGCTGCAGAAGGATGTACTTGCTGATGCAGGTTATCCGAATCCCAAGACTCTTGATGAGTACTTCGCCCTGATCGAGAATTATGTAAAGAAATACCCGCAAATTGACGGACAGTCAACCCTGGGATTTGAGATCCTTTCCTTCGACTGGCGCTCATTCTGCCTCAAGAATCCTGCGCAGCACCTGATCGGACAACCCAACGACGGCGATGTCGTTGTCGATCAGAACACCTTCGTAGCTGATCTGTATCAGAACAAGGATTACGCAAAGAGATACTATAAAAAGCTGAATGAGATGTTCCACAAAGGCATTATTTCCGCAGAAACATTTACACAGAACTATGACCAGTACCTTGCAAAGATATCGACAGGCCGTGTCATCGGTATGTTCGACCAGTTCTGGAACTTCCAGGACGGCGAGAGGCCGCTGAGAGCAGATCAGAAGTGGGAACGGACCTATGTTCCTGTGGACATTACCTATGAAGGTTACACTGGCAGGTATCTGGATGCTCCGACATTCACCGGCGGCAACGGTATGGGTATAACCACCTCCTGTAAGGATCCCGAAAGAGCGCTCCAGTATATCGACATGATGCTTTCTGAAGATATGCAGAAGCTGCTGCAATGGGGTATCGAAGGACATTCTTATGAAGTCGATGAAAACGGCATGTTCTACAGAACTGAAGAGCAGCGTTTGAATTCACGTGATGCTACCTGGGTAAACAAGAATCTGGCGGATCAGCTTTGGAACCAGTTCCCGAAAATGCAGGGCATATTCAGCGATGGTAACTGGTGCAATCCTAACGAGCAGCCTTCCGAAGTTCTTGCAGCACAGGGAGAGTATGATCAGAAATTCCTTGAACAGTATGGCTTCAAGCTGCCGACCCAGTTCCTGAGTCCTCCGCCGGAAGCTACTACTAAAGATTACTATCCTGTATGGGCATATACTATCGAGGACGGATCAGAGGCCAGAGATGCTATCAATAAGATCACTGATCTCGAGAACAAGTATCTGCCGAGACTTATCATTGAAGATGCTGATAAGTTTGATGCAGCCTGGGATGCATATGTAGCTGAAATCGAAAAGGTCAACTACAAGGCATACCTGGATGAAGTAAACAGACAGATCCAAAGCAGGATGAACAAGTAAGCAGTATTGTAAAGCAGTTATGCGGATACATAGGCTCAATGCCTATGTACCCGCATTCAATAAAAGGCCGTTATTCGGGTCTGAAATGGAGGCACGGATATGCTCTCAACAGGTGCGCAGACAGCGCGGGCCGGTACATACAAGCCGGCAAAAGGCAAATTCCTCAGAACTGCTGTAAAACAGAAATCATTGATTTTTATGTCCATACCCATAATGGTCTATGTATTCATTTTCAGCTATAGACCTCTCAAGGGACTGGTTATGGCCTTCCAGAACTTCAGGCCCGGAAAGAAGGATCAGGTTTGGGTGGGATTGAAGCATTTTAAGGCTTTGTTCTCAGATGAGGCGTTTTTACGGGTATTGCGCAATACGATCAGCATGAGTGTGATAAACCTGTCATTTGGCTTTATTTTTGCAATAATACTGGCGATCCTCCTGAATGAGATCAAGGTCTCCGGATATAAAAGACTTGTACAATCGGTTTCATATCTGCCTCATTTCCTGTCATGGATAATTGTTACCGGATTAGTGCAGACATTTCTTTCAACGGATGGCGGTATCATAAATGGATTGCTGATGCAGCTCAACATTATTGACAATCCGGTCCATTGGCTGGGAGAGCCAAAGATGTTCTGGTGGATAGTAGGCGCGGCCAATATATGGAAAGAGACCGGATGGAATTCGATAATTTATCTGGCTGCCATCACTTCGATTTCTCCTGAGCTTTATGAAGCGGCTTATATGGACGGAGCAAACCGATTACAGAGAATACTCCATATCACTCTGCCCGGTATCAGGCCGACGATCATCATATTGCTTATCCTGAATCTGGGATGGATACTGAATGCCGGTTTCGAGGTGCAGTTCCTTCTGGGGAACGGTATAGTACAGGATGTATCTGAAACGATAGATATATTTGTTCTCAGAAACGGCATATCACAGGGAAATTATTCACTTGCAACAGCTGCGGGCTTGTTCAGATCGGTCGTAAGCCTGGTAATGCTGACCGGAGCCAACTTACTGGCAAAAAGATTCGGAGAAGAGAGATTAGTATAAAGGGGGGATAAGGCATGGCTAAATCGTTTTCTATTAAAAAATCCAAAGGCAATATTGCATTTGATTGGGTCAACTACCTTCTGATGTTCTTATTGATGATTGTCATGATCTATCCGTTCTGGAATACGATCGTAGTCTCATTCAATGATGCTATGGACGGTATCAAGGGCAATCTGTACCTGTGGCCGAGAAAATTCACTCTGTATAATTATCAGAATCTGCTTCAGACAAACAGACTGGTGGATGCATTCTTTATATCGGTTTCAAAAACATTGCTGGTCACTTTGCTGAATGTGTTTTTCTCTTCGCTGGCTGCCTACATATTGAGCCGCAAGGATTTCATATTGAAAAAGTTCATGACGATATTTCTGGTGGCCACCATGTACATCAATGCAGGGCTGATCCCTAATTATTTTAATATAAGGGATCTGGGGCTTATCAATAAATATATGGTATATATCCTCCCTTCCTTGCTGGGAGCGTTCAATGTCATAGTCATCAGGACATTTATCAGCGGCCTGCCGGAAAGCCTTGCAGAGTCGGCAAGAATCGACGGAGCCGGTGAATTCAGGATATTCATGCAAATAATCGTTCCTCTCTGCAAGCCGGTGCTGGCTACGGTTGCTCTATGGGTAGCGGTAGGCGTATGGAATGAGTGGTTTGATACATATATATATGCATCGTCGAAACAGAAGCTCAGTACTCTGCCATATGAGATGATGAAATTGTTATCCTCTTCTATGGCTCAAAGTGGGCAAATCGATCCCAATATGGCGGCCCAAGGCGGCGGAGCAGCTACAGTATCGCCTAATTCAATCAGAGCAGCCATTACTGTTATAGCTTCTGCTCCAATAATAATGATCTACCCGTTCCTGCAGAAGTATTTCGTAACAGGATTGTATGTAGGCGGAGTAAAAGGCTGACGCAGCAAGTGACAACTACCAAGTATTGGTTCTTCATAAGCGGAATACCGCGTATCATTTTCAGGTGGATGTATATGCGGTATTCCGTCCTCCTTTCATTATCAAATATTTTCTTCTTGACTTTTTTTCCTTCCGCCGTTAGAATATACTTTGTCGGTTCTTGCGCCGAATAAATACGGCCCATTGGTCAAGCGGTTAAGACACCGCCCTTTCACGGCGGTAACAGGGGTTCGAGTCCCCTATGGGTCACCAGAAACATCAGCGCCGTACGGCTGCAGATGTGAGAATGATGGCGATATGGCCCGGTAGTTCAGTTGGTTAGAACGCTAGCCTGTCACGCTAGAGGTCGAGGGTTCGAGTCCCTTCCGGGTCGCCAGAAACGCGTTTGCGATGAGCAAACGCCATACGCTGGTGTAGCTCAGCTGGGAGAGCGCCGCGTTCGCAACGCGGAGGTCGACGGTTCGATCCCGTTCAGGTCCACCAAAACAACAAAACCCGAACCTTTTTCCGATTGGAAAAGGATTCGGGTTTGTTTTTTATCTGCATTCTTTGTATATTCTATTATATGTCAACTGATGAATTAATATGGTTGCTGACGGATATTCACTCGGTACCCATTAACATTAACCAATAATCCGTGATGTCGTCAAGATTGTTGTATATGTGTTCAGGGTCCAGTGGAAAATAGTTAAGATCGTCAAGAGAAACATCCGAATCACTTTGGATATCGCTTCTGACTGACCAAGCTCCCTTTTGAAGATAGGGTTTGAAGCCTTCGCCTTGCCCGTCAGTTTCTCCCAGAATCCACCTTATGAAGAGCTTCGCTGAATTAATACTTTTGCTGCCTCCAGCTATCATAATGCTGTTCGGCGTATATGTGCCGGCAAAATACTCCATTTCATATATAGGCTCGATATTAAACCCAACGTCACTCATACGCAACTTGCTGGACACCATTATTCCTATAGGGGGATCTGTCAAGCCGGGTGTTCCGACAAGCTCGACTACCTCGTCACTGGAGTTTAACAACATCAGTCCGTTTTCCATAAGCATCCGCCAGTATGCTTCACCAGCGGTTTCGCCGTCTTTAAGCTCAAGTTCGGTTCCGTAAAGATCACGATATGCCTGAGCCATAACGTCACTGTTTTTGATCATCATACCGACAAGCCCCATGGCTGAAAATGATTTGATGGGATTAGGCATGACTACCTTTCCGTAAAATCTCTCTTCGGTCAGTTCCCACCAGTTTTTTACCGGGGGGGCGTCATATGCCTCGGTATTGTAAAAAGCCATTTCTATCTCCGCAACCAGAGGCAGTGTTGCCGTATCGTTTTCGGGCCTAATTTTAGCAGCAATGTCATATGGCACATACTTATATACTATGCCTTCAGGAATCAGCTCTTGAGATATAACACCGTTGTCATCGCTGCACAGAACGATATCACAATTGTAATTGCCATCCAAAAATTCCTGTTTCAAAACATCAACCAGATCAACACTTCGGGTATCCTTTACATATACCGTGAGGCCCGGATATTGTGCTTCGAAGGAATCCTTGACATCCATGACACGTGTTGAACTGCTGTATATCACAAGAGTGTCCTCCGCCAAAGCCTTTTCATATAATTCTTCCGTAGTCTCCTCTGCATCCAGATGAGCATTCATAAGCCACGTCTCCATATCGGAGTTTATAGCCTCCTGTTTTGGGGCACATGATGAAATCAGAATAAAAATTGCAGCCAGTGATAGTATGATAAAAGCTTTATTCATAGGTTCCGTCCTTTTCTTTAATCTTGCAGCAGAGTAAGATATGAATCCTGCGCTGCGTCTATCAGCGTATCGATCCCCAAAGTCTGATAGTATTTTATATATTCAGCCCATTCGGTATCATCATATGAGTCAAGCGTCCCGGTAATAAATTCGATCAGCATGTCATCCGTATACTTATCCACATTGGTTTTTAAATTAATAAGGCTCTCGGATTCTTCACCTTCAAAAAGAATTGTTCTCAAATACTCTTCCGGACGGTACTGGCTGTAAAGGTAGTAAGCCCGGGCATCAGTGGAATCCGCCTCGGATTCAATCCCGTTCCATTTGACGCCGTTTGCATACTCTGTATATGTAATAAACGGGCCTGTTTCCAAAAGTATTTTGTTTTGCGGCTTGTTCCACAGCTGAGTATATCTTTTTATGGTCGCCTGATTCCCAAACACATCAAGATCGCCGAATTGGGCGTAATCCCAGTCGACACCTTTTTCGCCGTAGCGCCCGATCAAAAAAGCTTCCTTGCTGAGCATCAGTTCAAAAAGGCTGAAAACAGCTTCGGGGTTCATGCAGGCTGAAGTAATGATACCGTTTGCGCCTGGGAACGGCGTATTGACCACGGAATACTGCGTTCCGTTGCTCCCCGCTATCGGAGCTACCCGAATGAAATTGCTCAGTAATTCCGGGGAACTTTGCAAAAGAACATCGCATATACTGGCGCTGGTAAACGCTCCGAGCAAATCTCTCGGGTCGTTTGCCAGTTGGACAAACTGCTCGTGATCAAGAGAAAACTGGAAATCGTCCAGAAGCCCCTTTGAATACAGGTCATGTATGTATTGCACACCCTCCCGCCACTTTTGCGTGAAGGGCGCAAAATATACGGTGCCGTCCTCAACCAGCATACGCGAATTGTTTGGGTCGTTGTATACAAAAGCGTTCATTAGAAAATTATAAGACTGCTCGCTGTACTTATCTCGGCTACCCGCCAAAGCGATTTCATCATGCAGACTGTTCCCGTTCGGGTCTCCGTTCTTAAAGGCCTCCAGAACATTTTCCAAATCATTGACCGTCTGCGGAATGTCCAGATTCAGTGCTTTAAGCCATTCGTTATTAATCCACATGACCTGAGAGTATTCCGCTTTATACGATGCATCAAGCCCAGGCATGTAGTAAATATTCCCATCAGGGGAGGTTAAAACATTTTTCAGATCGTATGCCGAAAAATCAGCAAAAAGCTCTTGCATGAAAGCCGAGTTTTCAATGTAACGATTCAACGGAAGAATGTAACCCAGCTGTCCGTATTCCTGTAAAACCGAGTTTGTGAAATTCGAGTCTTCTGAGACGGGAAAAGAGAACAGCGCGTCAACCGGGATGTTTCCGGACTTAAACATCCTGTCCAGATATTCTGCCGTGTACTCCTCCGGGAACACATAAAACTCAAGCTTAATTCCCAGTTGCTCCTCAAGCCATTCTTTATAGTAATTTGAATCAATATCCTGTATATATTGATTGTCTATTATGCCGATGGTGATGGTTTCACTCGTAGTTTCTTCTTTCTTTTCCGCTTTTAGCGCAAAGAACAGACTAAAAGCAAGAACAATAATCACACATAAAATTATACTAAACCATTTCTTCCACATAGCTCTCATACCATTTCCTGAGTTTACTTGTGCTCCAGTATACTATATAATGTAAAATAAGTACATGGACATGTGAATTTCGGACAAACAAAAGTGTATTTACTACAAATCATTTTCTTCGCTGCAAAACCGGCACGATGTATGATGTTATTGATCAAATGACACCTGCCAGACGAGAAGAGGCATTGAGGAGGAACCCCATGCACAGTGTATATCTAGTGGACGATGATCCGCTTATTATAGAAAGCCTGACCACGTCGGTTTTATGGATGGACAATGGATTTGAGGTAGCAGGGAGCAATACGGACCCGTCGACTGCCGTTGACGATATTTTGAAAATCAAACCGGACGTGGTGTTCAGTGACCTTAAGATGCCCGCTATGAGCGGGACACAGCTTATAACAATTTTAAAGGAGCATGATATTGACTGCGAATTTGTGATGCTCAGCGCATTTGGCACCTTTGAGGATGCGAGGAGCTTTTTCCTTTTGGACGGATTTGATTATCTGCTCAAACCGTTTAATCAGTCTGACGCTGAAATCGTACTGGAGCGCCTCAGCCGCAAGCTGGCTAAAAAGGAGTGTCTTCAGCCTTCGATTTCTTATTCACCGTCCGGTAATCCTGGCTTCGACGAATTGGTGCAATATGTAACAGAAAACTTTTCTAAGCGCTTTACACTGGCGTCGCTCAGCAAGAGCTTTAATATCAGTCCGAATTATATTTGCAATCTGTTTGCAAAACACTATAATTCAACGCTCACCATATTTATTACAAATCTGCGCATGTCGGAAGCTGCGCGGCTCATCAGATTATCGGGCACTGCTTTTAAGGAAATTGCCATAAACTGCGGGTACCGGGATTATTTTTATTTCTGCAAGGTTTTTAAGGAGTATTACGGTATAGCGCCGAGCCAATACAGGGATGAGCATAAGGAATGAAAACGAAAAAATGAGTATAAAGAAAAAATACTATCTCTGGAGTCTGATTTTATTTGCTGCCGTACTTATCGTATGGGGAATGTTCTACATATACATTACCGGTCTTATCCGCAGTAATACACAGCTTCAGCTGGAGAGCACGGCGGATCAGATTGCAAGCGATCTTGAAAACGAGTTTGCGGGTATGGAGCAGCTTGCGTTTACGCTCTCTCAAAACGAAGCTATAAAAAGTTTTGTTGCGGAAGAAGACGTAACGAAATATTTTCTCAGCGCACCTGGAATTAACGAATTGCTGTCCAGCAGCATATCCAGCCGCAGCCTGATCCGGAACGTGATTTCATACAATAAAGATGGGGCGTTTTACCGTTTTAGGGGAATAACGGGCAATACTGCCTGCACACGGATATTGTATCTTTTAGAAAAAAACGCAGTTCCCGAACACATCGTTGTCAATACATTGGATAGCGTGCTGATTGGCTACGGCAGCAGCATTTATGATATTGGCGGGAGTCAGATCGGCACAATTGTTATTCTTACTGATGGGGAGACAACACTTGCCAGAATAATGGACTATGCTCAGAATGAAAGACTGCATGTTTCACTGTTGACGGACGATAAAGTGATCGTATCCGATTCGCAGGCGCTGCTCGCGCTCTCCGCAGGAGATATACAGGGCGATTCATACTATTGTACCAATAAATGCATTGGCATGACCCCATTTTCCGTCCTGGTCACGGCTAACGCAGGCTATCTCAGCGCATCAAATCTGTATTTTATTGTGGCAGCTTTGGTTACAGGATTAGCACTGGGGTTTTCGCTCCTGCTTTTCGCAGCGTTCATCAGAAAGCAATTCTTCAAGCCCATGCTGCGCTTGCTTGAAAGTGTTGATCACCTGGATTTAAACTATACCCGGGGATCGATTCCCTACGTGCAAAGTGCAGAATTCGATAAGCTCGTGATAAAGCTAAACGAAATGCTGGAAAGAATTGAGGTTAAAAACAAATCCATTCAAAGCGCGCAGCTACAGCTTAAGGACGCTGAAATCAAAAAACAAAAGGCAATTAATTTTTCTCTGAAGAAACAAATAAACGCGCACTTCACTGTGAATATATTAAATATTATAAAAATCCTTTTGTCGAAGAAGGAACTGGAAAAGGCATCCGAGCTTTGTGATGGACTTTCCATGCTGGTGCGGTACGCCCATGATGAGGACGAATTCATCAACGCGTGGGAAGAATTTTATGTTTTACAGAATTATATTAATATCATGAACATCCGATATAACGATAAACTGGAAGCGGTATTTGATCTGGATGACAGGCTTATGGATCTCAGGATTCCTCGCATGCTACTCCAGCCCATTGTTGAAAATGCGATTGTTCACGGGTACAAAAATTGCAGGCAGGGCTGTCTTATCGAAATTACGGCAGAGGTTACGAAGGAGCAAATCAGAATTGTAATTCGTGACCATGGCCAAGGCATGAGTGAAACGGAGCTAAATTTGCTTCAGGTGCAGCAGTCGGTATCCGACGCTGATGCTGAAACAGCCGCTGGAATTGAGAACGTTGCGTTGATGAATATTAACAGGCGTATTGCTTATTATTACGGCGAAGACTGTGGTCTTGTGTTTAATAAAGTCATCCCAACTGGTACAGAAGTAAGAATCACACTCGGTAAGTGTCCAAAAAAACTTGATATATCGAATAATTAGTGCCTTCTTAGCTGTCTCAGCTGACAACGCATATGCCGCGGTTTACATCTATGGTAAACCGCGGCTTCTTAATTTTAGACAAATGAATGTGAAGATAGACCATATCCGCCGGCACACAAATTAACGTAAACTATCAGGTAGGAATCATGGGCAATTATATACTCAAACGAAAGGAACTATACAAAATGAAGAAAATACTAAGCAAAGGGCTCTCGTGGGCTCTGGCAGTCTGTATGGTATTAACCATGCTGCCAATGTCCGCGCTTGCGGTAGGCGGCGACGGAGAGCTGAGCATTTCCGGCGGCACGGTTGGCGACGGCGACTACAGCGTGTCGGACAGTGTCGTAAGCATCTTGAAAGATACCGCTATGACCGTTTCGGGTACAACGGCAACCGAGCGCATCGTGGTAGGTGACGGCGTTACGGCCAACCTGACCTTCAGTGACGTCAGCATTACGGCGACAGACGTTTCCCCTGTTACAGTGGAGCCGGGCGGCACGCTGAACCTGACACTGACGGGAGCTAACACTCTTACCGCTATGGCAGCAAGTGAAAGCTCGTACGTGTACATGGCCGCGTTAAATGTCGAGCGTACTGGGGAAGCAAGCGATGAAAAGATTGCATCGCTTATTATCGGCGGCACGGGCACGTTGACTGCCATCGGTACAATCAATGAGAATTCCGGCAGCAGCAGCGGTATCGGGGTTAACAACTATTCTTCGGGTAAAGCCGGCTCTGTCACCATAAACGGCGGCACCGTAAAAACCATAGGACGCAGCGTGGGAATCGGCGGTAAAAATGCAGACATCGCCATCACAGGCGGCACGGTTACCGCCATCGGCTTGGGCTATGTTACCAATGCGACACTTGGGAGCCAGTACGGAGCCGGTATCGGCGGAGCGGGGTGTAGTGTTTCCGTATCCGGGACAGACACTGTCGTCAATGCCTATGGCAGCTTTAACGGCATCGGCGACGCAGACTATTGGGATTATGACGATAATACCCCGCTTACCGTCAATATCTCCGGCGGCACGGTTGCCGCGTGGAGCGCCTGCACGATCGGCGCTGCACCGGATTACGCCATAGCCTACAACTATAATTATACACAGAGCGGCAGAAAATACGGTATTGGAGGCGGCTCCGGTACAATCAGCATCACCGGCGGTACAGTAGATGCCCGCGGTTATTATTACGGTATCGGCGGTGACGGGGTAACGAGCATTGCCATCAGCAACGCAATTGTCGATTCGTATTCGGGGAATACTGAGGGAAAAGGCTACGGTATCGGTGGTGAGCTTGAAACCGGAACCGTGAGAAGCATTATGATTTCGGGCAGTGCGACGGTAGGCGTATGGTTAAATGAAAACAAAAACTATGGCAATATCATCGGCGGCGGAGACAACTCCGGCAGCACCATTACAATCAAGGATGATGCCGTTGTGCCCAGCGCCACGGTAATCGGATCTTCCGGCTACGATTCTGATACACGCTCCGGCTACGCGGGCGGAACCATAACGATTCTTGGCAACGCGACTGTCGGCGGCACCGGATCCAATAATGCGGTCGGACATATCGGCGGCAGCGACTCTGCAAACGGTGAAGGCACAGGCGGTGCGGGCGGTGATATCACCATCAACACCACCGGCAGAGTAAACGCGACCTCCATCGGCGGAGGCAGCGGTTATAACGGCGGCGCCGGCGGCAACATCACCATTCAGAGCGGGGATATCTCAACCTACCATATCGGTGGCGGAGACGGTAAAGGGCGTAATCTCGATGATTTCTCAGCCGCCGGCACAGGCGGCGACGGCGGTAATATATCAATTTCCGGCGGTGAAATCGGCGATTATTGCGGAGGCGGAAATGCTCCCCGCGCAAGTACAAATACATTTTCGGGTACCGGCGCCAACACGTATTATTACGCTTCGGCAGGCATCGGCGGCGGCGGCGGTACGCTCAAGGGCGGCAGCGGGGGTATAATCAATATATCCGGCGGCACGGTCTATGCCAATGCGGGCCTTACGGTATATGACCCCGCAACTGGCAATACAGCGACAAGCGGCACAGGCGTCGGCGGCGCGGGTATCGGCGGCGGAAACGGAGCAAGTGGCGGAACCATCAACATCTCGGGGGGCAATGTTGAGGTAACCGGTGTCGATGTCTACCCATACGATGCCACTACGGCAACAGCAACCCCGGCTCTCATCGGCGGCGGCTCCGCAGGCGGCGCGGGACAGATTACCATATCAGGCGGTTATGTAATCGCCTCGGTGTCGCCGTATAACGCACCGGTTTACGGCAGTGGCTCGACCGTCATCGGTCAGGGCAAGGGCTCAACGGATGCCACCGGTTGGGTAAAGGTAACCGGTGGCACCCTCAGCGTTCCGCCTAACAAATATGCCGATGCGCCCGACATGACAATACCGAATCCGCTGCCCTCGCCTTGGCCGACTTCTGACGGAAGCACCAAGGTCTACATGGCAACGCTGGATCTCAACCAATATTATGTCACAAATTGGCCGAGCGAAAGCCTAAATTTATACGGCTGTGAAATTACCTCCATGGTGCTGAAAGATAAGAACACCAGTCTGACCTATGCTTACGGAACGCAGGATTTGGTTAACAGCGGTTATATCTGGCTGCCGGCCTCCACCACGGGCGCACTTTATGATATTACGCTCAATGTCAAAAAGGACAACACGGTTTACGGTTTTAGTGGCACTGTAATTTATTCGGACAATTCTAATATCATTGGCGACAAAATCGGCAGTACCGACCTTACCTGCACGGGCGAGGTCATTGAAAGCCTTCAGATAACCTCCGACTGGGGAAATCAGGTCAAGACCTATGAAGGCACCGATCATATGCCCACGTTCACAGTGAAAAATATGGCCGGCGAAACACTTACCGAAGATACGGACTATACGCTGAAGATCGAATACATCCCTAACGACGGCTACGGTGTAAAGGCTGAGACATCCGAAATTAAGAACGCCGGCGGCTACTATGTAACAGCCACAGGTGTTGCGGGAACGGACTATGAGGGCATGACCGCCACCCTTGACGAGCTTTGGATAAATCCCAAGGAAATCACAGGCATATACAGCGGCGGAACCTTTACCAAGCAGTACGACGGCACAACCGATGTGTTTGACAGCAATGGGGACGAGGTCGAGTCAATCACACTGACAGTAAATTCGGCCGATCTTTGCTCCGGAGATGCGCTGACGAATATCGTTGCTGACAATCCGCGCTACGCCTCTTCCGGTGTGGGTACAGGCATAACGGTTGAAACAAACGGCGCATCCTATACATACACGCAAAACAGCGTGGCAAGCAATATTTATAACTATACGATTGCAGCGCCCACCAACCTGACAGGCAATATCACCGTTAAGGTAATCGGCGAAACTAACCTGGACGCCTCAGGAGTAACCGTATCAAAGGATTATGATGGTACCACGAGCTGCTCCTTGACAAACGTTTCAGGCAGTGTGCTTTTGAAAGACCTGGTCGGTAACGAGGTAGCAACTGTCACAATCACCGGTGTGTCGGCATATGACAGCGCAGATACAGGCGATACCCGCACCGTTACTCTGACCATCGGCAGCCTATCTGGGGCAAACGCCGCCAACTATACGCTGGCAGGCGGCGCAACTACAGTACAAATAACAAATGCGAAAATTCTCCCGGCAGACTACACCTATAACCTGACAGAGGCTCAGCAGGCTCAGGAGTTTACACAGGGCGGCGGGATTTCCCAGATTAGCCTCCCGCAAACAGCAAATGGTGTAAATGGAGAAACCGTCACCGGGACTGTCACGCTTTGGCACGATGCAGCCTGCACTGCAAGTCAGGCGAACGATACCAGCGTCAATGCGCTGACCGTCGGCTCCCACAGCCTTTATGTGAAATTCGTTCCCTCTTCCTCTGAGGCGAACTACGACACAACGAAGATTACAACCGGTGAGGTGGTTGTGCTGACTGTCGTGGAGGGCGATCCGCAGGAGCTTTCCTTTGCAACGCCTGACGCCGTAAGCAAAACCTACGGTGACAGTGCTTTCATTAATTTATGCACGAACAACAGCGCAGGCGGGGCTGTCACCTACGCAAGCGGAAACACCTCCGTTGCCGAGGTGAACGAGACCACCGGCGAAGTGACCATCAAAGGCGCGGGCACGGCTGTCATAACCGCAACCGCTGCAAAGGTGGAGGGGACATATCGTGAAACCTCTGTCAACTACACACTGACGGTAAGTAAGAAGGCTGTAACCGTAATCGCAAACAACGCCTCGAGAAAGTTTGGCGAAGCCAATCCCGCATTTTCGCTTGCCGATCCCAGCGGTGTGCTGGTCAGCGGCGACACGGAAAGCAATCTGGGCATTACGCTCACTACAACGGCAACAGCAACCTCTAATGCAGGAAATTACAGCATTACAGGCACCTCAACCAGCGCAAACTACAATGTTACTGTCACGCCCGGTACGCTGACGGTCGGCAAGGCTGACGCACCCACCGTGAGCGGAATTAACAAGAACCTGCTTTACAGTGCGGCACATACCGACGTTGCCGTCAACATTACCAGTCTTCCCTCAGATTGCGGCACAAAGAGCTTTGTCGCCGGCACGGTAACGGGCGATACAGCGATCATTGATGGCAGTTTAACGAGTACAGTCTCTGGCATCAAATTCTCCACCGCTATCGGCACGGAAAATCAGACCGCAACCATTCCCGTAACCGTCACGATGCAGAACTATGAAGATGTCACCATCAACGTGGTGGTAACACTGGTTGACAAGACCCCCGTGACCATCACCGGCGTAACCGTAGAGAATAAAACCTACGACGGCGTTGCGGCGGCTTATACCGGAACACCTGCCAACGAGCAGAGCTATACCGGCGAATATGAATACATATGGTCGAGCGGCACTGCGCCGAAGGACGTAGGGAACTACACCCTGACCGTGAAAATCCCGGACGATAACGCTGACTTCATGGGAGAAGTGGAAATTCAGTTTGAAATCTCCCGAAGGGCGCTTACCGCGAAGCCCCAAAACATCTCTATTTATAACGGTGCGGCTCTGCCGACCTCGTTCACGCTTGAATATGCAGGCCTCGTCAGCGGCGACACCATAACACCCACAGGCACACCGGAGTTCGCGCTGAAAAACGGCGCCGATGCGCTGGCAAACAGCAGCACCAACGGAACCTACACGATTGAGTGGACCAACAAGGCTGACGTGACAATCGAGCACGTAAACTATACCGTTACTAAGGCGGACGGCACCCTGACCATTTCTACCCAGCCCTCCTACGAGAACGGAGGTGGCAGTTCGAGTACACCTGCCACACCTGCGCCCACTGTTTCCGGTTCCACCGCCACCACCACGGCGACAGCAAAAATCGGCTCCGACGGCACGGCGACCGCTTCCGTTACGCAGTCGCAGATGAGCACTGCAATTAAAGCGGCACAGGAAGCCGCTAAAAATAACGGTGAAGTGCCCAGGGTGGAAATTCAGGTGTCCGGTGCGTCCGGCGCAAGCGGGGTAGAAACCTCCCTGCCGCAATCCTCAATTCAGGCGATGGTAACCGGCGAAATGGAAGCCCTGACGCTTTCCTCCGATGTTGCGGTTATCACTTTTGACGCGCAGGCCATCACCAATATCGCGGGCGCCGCCTCCGGCGACGTGAATATCTCCGCAGCTCAGGTGGAAAACAGCACCCTCTCCGGCGCTGCTGCTCAGGTTGTAGGCAATCGTCCGGTCTATCATTTCAGCGTCACCAGCGGCGGCAACACGATTTCGGAGTTTGGCGGAGATGTTACGGTTTCCGTCCCCTACACCCCGGCGGCGGGCGAAGATACAAACGCCATTGTGGCATATTACATCAACGCCAACGGCGAGCCGGAACTGATGCAGAACTGCCACTATGATGCCAAGTCAGGTACGTTGGTTTTCACAACCACTCACTTCTCAACCTACGCTGTGGGCTACAATAAGATAGTGTTCAGTGATGTGTCCGACAGTGCGTGGTACGCCGACGCAGTCAGCTACCTCGCGGCGCGGAGCATCACTGGCGGGACATCAGAAACCACTTTCAGCCCCGACGCGACATTGACCCGCGGACAGTTCATCACTCTGCTCCTGCGTGCCTATGGCATCGACGCGGATAGCAGCACCGCCAACAATTTTGCTGATGCGGGGAATACCTACTACACGGGTTATCTGGCGGCAGCCAAGCGGCTTGGCATCTCCAACGGAGTGGGCGACAACAAATTTGCCCCGGAGCAGGCCGTCACCCGTCAGGATATGTTCACCATGCTTTACAATGCGCTGAAGGCAATCGATCAGTTACCAGAGGATGACTCCGGTAAGGCCCTTTCAGATTTTACAGACAGCAAAAGCATCTCTTCCTATGCGCAGGATGCAATGGCTTATCTGGTGAAAACCGGCGTGGTCGGCGGTAACAACGGGCAACTCAGCCCGACTAACACTACCACCCGCGCCCAGATGGCGCAGGTACTGTATAACCTGTTGTCCAAGTAGGAATATTTTATAACAGCGACATTTGATTTGGGCGGTCTGGTTTATAACCAGACCGCCCAAACAGTTTATATATCCCAGCGCCAGATACGAGAGAATGTCTGCCGCATGATCCAACTACTCATCCAAAATGCTGTCATTATCAATATGAATCCGCTTGGCGTAGCTAAGCCGACTGTCCAGCCAGGAAAGATAATCCGCTTTGGCCTGCTCGTATGCCTGGCGATCCGCCCAGCTTTTTTTCTCTGCCTTGTTCAGCGCCTCCCACGCCGAGCGGAATTGCTCCTGATGGGTATAGTTTTCATCATAAAACTGCCGCAGCACCTCACGCGGCTTCACCACGGCTCCGCCGTCCAGGCAATACTGGCGGCGGAGCTCTTTTTGCTTTTTATCCTTTGCGGTTAGGTTGGCCACAATGCGTTTATACGCTGCGCTGACCTCCGTCTCGCCGCAGAAGCCGTCAAGGTTCCGCTGCTTGCTGGCACACGCCGGCGAGCAGTATTGCCGGGTGCTGCGCCGGGGAATGAAAAACCGACCGCAGAATTCGCACTTTTTAATGTGCTTATCCGATAGGATCGTTTCCCGCAGCAGATACATCACCAACTCCTGCGGCTCCTCAAGCCGTGCCATGGTTCCGCGTGGAATCCGGAGATTGTATTCCTTTACCGTTTTGCAAGCAGCTTCAAAATCAGCCTCACGCCGCGTACCCGTATTCCGGCGCTTATTTTGCCCGGAATATTTCCCGAAGGCTTCATCCGCAAGAGCATGATTGCGCAGCACCTTCCAAAAGCAGGAATACTCCTGCTCCCGTGCTTCCACGGAGAAAAGCGTTCGGTCGAAGGTGAGATATACCCGCAGCCGCTGGCTCGGCGGCAGCGCGTTCACGTCGGCGGATTTGGAAAAATAGAGTTGCCCAATCAGATTCATGACCCGCTCCCGGTCATAAGTAGTCAGCCACTCGTAAAACTGCGGAGCGTCCGTCAACTCCATATTGAGCAGATCCCTTGAGGTAATCAGCCGAAGATAATCCCCGTTGAGAAATACCGTCAGGAGTTCCTGCGGGGACTCAAATTTCTCCACCAGCATCCCCGGCGCGTTCCGCCACTTGATTGTAAAGATGCAGCTGTTCTCCTCCAGCGAGAGCGTGAGCGGAGCCGCAAACTCATCAGCGGTCGATTTCGGTCTATCCATGTGTCCCTCCAAGATATATACGATAATTTTATTTTATCTGCTATATCTTATCACGCTCAAACGGCGACCGCAAGAGGGAAAGTTGCTACACTGACGATAGAACCAAGAGTCTCTCAATTCTCAAAAGAAAGGAAGAATCAAAATGACAGTTGCCAAAAAACCAGCGGCTATGATGAACCAACACAGGCTGAACGCCATAGATGGCGAGACCCTGATGAACACGCCGCTGCCGCCGATCCGATTCACCATCAGCGGGCTTCTACCACAGGGACTGCACATCCTCGCTGGTGCGCCGAAGGTAGGCAAATCGTGGCTGGCACTGTGGCTGTGCCTGTGCGTGGCAAAAGGGGATAACGTGTGGGAGTTTCCCTCTGTGCGAGGCAATGTGCTCTACCTTTGTCTGGAGGACAGCTATTCTCGCATCCAGAACCGGCTGCTGGACATCACGGATGACGCACCACCGAATCTGTTCTTCGCCACCATGTCGGAAAAGCTTCGCGGAGGTCTGGAGCAGCAGATCGAGCGTTTTCACATGGAGCATCCTGGCACCGCTCTCATCGTTATCGACACGCTCCAGCGCATCCGCGGTATTGCGAACGATGTAAATCCCTATGCCAGCGACTACCGCGACCTCGGCATCCTGAAGGAGCTGGCGGACAGGCACCGCATCGCTATCCTGCTCATCCACCACCTGCGAAAAATGAACGATGACGATCCCATGAACATGATCTCCGGCACCACGGGGATCAGCGGTGCGACGGACTCCAATTTCGTTCTCCGCAAGGACAAGCGCGGCGGCAGCACAGCGACGCTCTACTGTACCGGGCGAGACATTGAGTATCGGGAGTTGACGTTGGAATTTGACGGGGATACCCACGTCTGGAAGCTGCTCTCGGACAGCGTTACCACAGAAACTCAGCCGCAGGATAAGCTCATTATTTTTCTCTCTGAATTCCTCAGTGTGCACAAATCGTTCACCGGTACAGCGACGGAGCTGGCGGAAGCGCTGGAGAAACGGAGCGGCGAACCGCTTGTTCCCGCCGCGCTCACCAAGCGGCTGATCCGCTGCCGTGACGAGTTGGCCGCACGCGGAATCATGTTTGAAACCCACCGTACCCGCGACCGCCGGGAACTGCGCCTTCGTATTCTTGACCCAAGCGCGAGCCCAGCGCAGCGGGTCGCGCTTGGAGAGGAGGAGCAACGAAATGAGTGAGCTTTTACGCTCGCGTGAAAGCGAGGGATATGAAGTTCGCGACGACGTGACGGCAGTGACGGGAATGACGGGAAACCTGACACAGGCTCAGTACCGAATCTGCTGTCACAGCCGTCACACCTGTCACGGGAGGATGCGTAGATGCCCCGCGGGGGGATTTCTCCCCTTTCGGGGAGAGCCAGCATCGCATTTGTCTGGACGTCGGCCACAGCCGCCGCCCCGCCAAACGCTCAGTTTGCGGGGCCCTGCCCCACACCCGGTAGAACGGAGGAGCGTATGAAGGATACGACATTCAGCATCCGGATTGCCTCCGGCGATCTGGATACCATCAAGCGAAAAGCAAGACAGGCCCGGCTTTCCCAGAGCGACTACGCCACCCGATGCTGCCTCGGCAGGCAGGTGGTGGTCGTGGAAGATCTGAAGGAAGTCCTGAAACAGCAGCGCGCCATCGGCAACAACCTTAACCAGCTCACGGTGCTGGCCAACATGGGCAGAGTGTCGGTTGCCAATCTGGACGAAGCCGCAAAAGAATTGAAAAAGATCAGCGAGACGCTGCGAGAGATTGCTGAACGAGGGAGGTGGGCGAAATAGCCATCATCAGTTTTACGAATTACCCCAAGGGGCAGAACCGTCCCTGCATGGCGGCGGTCATGGCGTACACGAAGCGGGAGGAGAAAACGCTGTGGCAGGGACAGTCTCTGGTCAGCGGAATCAACTGCCGGCCCGAGAGCGTCTACGACGATTTTCTCAGTACGAAGCTGCTCTACCACAAGGATGACAAAACCCTGTTCTTCCACATGGTGCAGTCCTTCCCCAAGGGCGCCGACGTCGATCCGGTTACCGCGCACGCGGCAGCGATGGAACTTGGTAAGTATTTCGAGGGCCGCGAGGTGCTTGTTTGTACTCATAGTGACCGCGACCATGTTCACTCGCACTTCATCATCAACAGCGTCTCGCTGGAGGACGGGCGTAAGCTCCACATCAGTGAACCGGAGCTGGTCGAGCTCCGCCAGCGGAACGATCAGGTGTGCGAGATGTTCGGCCTGCCGGTATTTCAGAAAGGTCAGAAAAGGAAAAAAGTGAAATCCATGTCCACAGCCGAATACCATGCCGCCGCGAGGGGCGAGAGCTGGAAGTTCCGGCTCATGGATACTATAGACGAGTGTATGCGCTATGCCGGAACCCGCGAGGAGTTCATCACCCTGATGCGCACTGAGGGTTACGATGTCCGCTGGCAGGATTCCAGAAAAAGCATTACTTACACAACCCCTGGCGGGATGAAGTGCCGGGATGACCGGCTGCACGACGAACGATATCTGAAGGAGGCGATGGGGCGTGAGTTCCGAATCCGAGAGAGAATTGTCCATGGAGGAATTGAAGTGGCTGAATCATCCGCGGGGTTCTATGACGCGGCAAGAGCCGACAACGGCGGCACAACCCGAGCCGCATCCGACACAGGCGGAGTGGGCGGAATTGCACCAGACGCTGAGTTCACTGGAACGCCGCGTGGCCGCGCAGACGGCGCTCGTGCGGGAGCTTTCGCAGAGGCCGAGAACGTACCCGACCCAGGAGCAGATCGCGGCGCTGGCGCGGGATGTGGCGGCGATGCGGGAGATGTTGCAACAGGCTGGGAAACGGAGAGAGCGGCGTATCTCTCTCCCGCGGCTGCATCTGCACATTCCACATCTCAGCCCGACGTGGCTGCTAATTCCGGTGATCCTGCTGGTGCTCTGGGCAATGTGGCACAGCTGGGACACGCTCTGGAGCGCACTCAGGATACTGTTCCCGTAATTGACGCCACAACCATAAATCCGTACACAGACCGAAAAGCGTTCACCAAAGAGCGTGAAAAGAAAATTGCTCTCGGCCATAAGGTGGACGATCACGAGGATGAGCAAACATGGCAGCAGACCTTGGGGTGACCAGGGGTATCCGATTCCCCAAAAATTAACCTGGGCGCGGGAGTCTCCGTGCTCCCGCGCCAACCACAAAGAAAGGAAAATACGATGAAAAATAAACCGACCAATTATCTTCTGCCGGTTCATCTGGGAGAAACAGCGCTGGAAATCAACGGTACGACATTCCTTGTGGAGAGCCGCTACCTTGGCGAAGACAGCATTTTCCGTCTCTTGGGAAAGCTGATGCTGGATGATCTCAAACCTGACGATTATACGCCGGACGATAGTGATAAAAAAGCCGCAGTCTGAAATCATTTCAATAGCTTTGCGGCAGAACCTGTGGTATCGTGTGTTTGACAGGTTGCTGCTGCAGGGACGACAGTCCGAGGAAGGAGCGAATTATGCAAACACAGGCAGCAGCGAATCTTATAAGTCCCATTTATCTAACCGAAAATAAAGTGAATATCGTGAAAGTCGGCGGCTACGGAAGGCTGTCGGTTGAGGATCGTAGCAAAGGTGAGAGCGAGAGTATCCAGACACAGAAATCCATTATTACGGATTATTGCAAGGAGCATGACTATGTTCTGGTCGAGATGTTCCTTGACGACGGCGTCTCCGGTACCACTTTTGAACGCCCCGCGTTCAAGCGGATGATTGAGGCCATCGAACGCGGCGAAATCAACACCGTCGTATGCAAAGATCTCTCGCGTTTCGCCCGCAACTACTTCGAGGCAGGCGTTTATCTTCATAAATATTTTATTGAAAAAGGGGTACGCTTCATCGCCATTGGCGACCGCGTGGACAGCGCCAACGGCAACTACGGATTGAATGTGCCCATCCTCAACATCATGAACTACGAGTATGCGCAGAACATTTCGGAGAAAACGCGGGACGCGAAAAAAGCGAGGGCGAAGCACGGAATGTTTCTTGGGTCCAAAGCACCGTATGGGTACATCCGCGATCCGCAGGATCGGCACCATTTGCTTGTGGACGAGGAAGCCGCCGGAATTGTGAGGCGGATCTTCGCGATGGCAGAAGATGGCGCTGGGTATAACAAAATCGCCAAAACCATGCAAAACGAGGGTGTCCTTAATCCCATCTCCTACTTTATTGAGAAGAATCCGGATTATTTCACCAACGGCTACTATTTACACGAGTCCAAATGGCATGTGACGTCTGTCAAGGCGATTCTGACCAATCCGGTCTATCTGGGCCACACTGTCAACGGGCGCCGCACCAGCAAGACGATGAAGGGCAAGAGCGAAAAAGCACCGGAAGAAAACTGTATCGTGGCGGAGAATACTCACGAAGCACTGACCACGCCGGCGCAGTGGGAGAACGTCCAAAAGCAAATCGCCGTCCGCTCCCGCGCCTGCAAGGACGGGGAACCTCAAATGTTTGCTGGGCTTCTCTATTGCGCCGACTGCGGAAGCGCACTGTCCTACTCCCGAGCGCCGAGAAAGACCGTTCCGGACAGCGGACAATTCAAATGCTGGTACTATATGCGCTATGGCAAGGAATACTGCTCGACCCATTACATCAGCGAAAAGCAGATCAAGGCCATCGTACTGGATGCCATCCGGCGCAACGCGCAATATGCCCGTTTGTATCATAACCGCTACGAGAAGATGCTGACGGCGGCGCTGGCGGAGAGCGCGCAGGGCAAGCTGAAGGATCGAAAAAAGGAAGCGGAGAAGGCCCATAAGCGAATCGAGACGCTGGACGGAATTATCCGCAAGCTGCTGGAGCAGAACGCTGCCGGGGCAATTACAGACGAACGGTTCGCCACACTGGCCGCTGGGTATGAGCAGGAACAGCGGGAGCTTAAAGCGGTGTTGGATGATTATGAAGCCGCCGCGCGGGAAGTGGACGAGGCTGTCATCAAGGCGGAACAGTTCGCCTCTTTGATCGAAAAGTACACAGACCTACAGGAACTGGACGCCCACGTGCTGCACACGCTGATCGAGCGGATCGAAGTATCCCAGCGGGAGACGCAGCCGGACGGCAGTAAAACCCAGAAAGTTACGATCTACTTTAAGTACGTCGGGTATGTGCACATCACGATGTGAGCAGCCGATATTTGAAAATAGAAATAACAAATCCGTGGTTTTATTTGCACACCACGGTCGAGGGTTCGAGTCCCTTCCGGGTCGCCAGAAAAACTGCAAGCTTAATGCTTGCAGTTTTTTTTAATGCATGAAATTGCCTGAACTATTCTGAATTACACAAACATATTGGCTAAGAAAAAATCCTTGTGGCCATGTAAAAGATGGTGAATAGTATTGACAAAGTTTTTTGGGTATTGTAATATATAAATACAGAAATCGTGTGCGTACACAAAAATATCGGGGGTTACTTTCACTATGAATAATTTTGCATTATTAGCAATCACTTTATCAACCCTATTTCGTAATGCGTATATTTAGCGGCCTAGAGAACTTCATTATTATATAACAGCAATACAGGAACTATTTTTGCATTTTTATATATAAAGTTTCATTCGTAAAAACGTGTGCGCAAACAATCCAGCATTTTTCCAAATGACACTTAAGAAAGGGTTGGTGTGTTGTTGAAAACTAAAAAACTTGAGTACACCTGGTTCCTATTACCTGCAGTTGTTATTATGGCTTTTATACAGTTTATGCCTATGGTTTATAATTTGGGGCTCAGCTTTCTTAATATTGTATTGAACAACCCCAAAATAGAACGAAAATTTGTATGGTTTCAAAATTATGTAACCATTTTATCCGATCCCGACTTTTGGAATTCAATTAAAGTAACTCTCATAATAGGTATTACAAGTGTTGTTCTGCAGCTTGTATTGGGTCTGGGGCTTGCGCTGCTGTTGAATATTCGCGGTCCCTTTGGTAAAACGCCCGCCGGGATGGGCTTTTTCAGAGGAGTTCTCTTTATTCCATATATGTTGATGCCTATCATGGTTGGCCTGACATGGTTCATTTTTGCAGATTCAACATATGGTATGCTCAATCCGATACTTTCGATTTTCGGAATCCCTTCAAAAGTTTGGTTTTCTGACCCAAGTACAACGATATGGTCAATAGTCGCTATGGATACCTGGCAATGTACTCCAATGATCATGCTGATCCTGGCATCCGGGCTTAAAACAATAGATCGTTCACTGTATGAAGCCTCCACAGTAGATGGAGCGAATGCATGGCATAAGTTCAGATATATTACTATGCCGATGCTGAATCCGGTTTTAAAAGTAGCCGTAACAATGCGTCTGATGGATGTCCTTCGAATCTATGACACAATTATAGCCACTACGAAGGGCGGACCCGGTAAATTGACAGAGGTTATGAGCATATACACGTACAAGCTTGGATTTGGAACATTTAAAACAAGTATTGGAGCGACATCTGCGTTACTGATAA
Organism: Bacillota bacterium; assembly: GCA_023435305.1. GTDB lineage: Bacteria > Bacillota > Clostridia > Acetivibrionales > DTU013 > DTU013. The sequence goes on along the minus strand of JAEYRV010000006.1, from coordinate 45,187 downwards.
CTATCATGATACTGCTTCTGAGTCAGCTTGTAGTTAAGTTCATTTCTATTAAAGACAGCGATTGATCCCTATTATATAGCATTAGTAATCTCTATCATTAATCAGTGGAAGAACCGGAAAAAATATAAAGGTGGGGGAAAAATGTCAAATCTAAAAAGTATATTTTATAAATTTTGGCCTTATGTGATTATCCTGATTTGCCTTGTCGTCTCATTTACACCATTGGTATGGGTCGTTTTATCATCAATAAAGCCGGCCGGAGACATACTTACCATACCACCGTTCTATTTCCCTAAAATATTTACGTTTCAGCATTATTATGATGTTTTTTTCAAACAGGGGATATTTCCTGTCTTCATGAACAGCTTAATAATTGCTGTAACATCTACATTGATTTCTCTGGTATTTGGAACCATGGCTGCATATGTGTTTGCCCGTTCAAGGAAAAGATCCATGAAAACTCTCCTGGCAGCAATATTGACTGGCAGAATGATGCCGGCTATAGCGCTGGTAATACCTTTGTACATGGTCATGCGGCAGCTGGGGCTGCTTAATACAAGGTGGGCCTTGATAATAGCCTATACGGCGATTTGTCTGCCTTTCACTGTATATATGATGATGGGATTCATATCCCAAATTCCATATGAGATCGAAGAATCGGGGATCATTGATGGATGCAATAAGCTGCAGATACTCGTATCGCTCATTCTGCCGCTGGTGGGCACAGGATTGGCGGCAACAGCTGTTTTCAGCTTTTTGACCGGATGGAATGAATATCTGTTTGCAGTAATTTTCATGATCCGCGATTCTTCGAAGACCATTCCTGTTGCATTGATGGCATTTGATACAGGACGCAATACTTATTGGGGACCCAGGTTTGCAGTTATGACTATCTCACTGATACCCGCTACATTATTCACATTGCTGGCCCAGAAATATCTGATCTCAGGGGTTACTCTAGGAGCGGTCAAGGGCTGATTCAATTTCGAATTTATACGTTTGTATAACGTATAAAATAAAAAAGGAGGTGCTATTTATGAAAAATAGCAAAAAGGTGTTGGCAAATCTGCTGGTTTTAGTTATGGTAGTACTTATGCTGTTTAGTGTTACTGCTTGTCAGCAGCAAGCGGTTCAGACGCAGCCGCCGGCAAATAATTCTTCTGATAATGGATCGCCGGCAAATAATCCTGAACCGAATACTGATGGATCGTCAAAAAACATACCGGCTGCAAATATACCAGAAGGTGTTATACCTTATACCCCTTATGATATGTCCGGGAAATCAATCACAGTTTACACCGCAGAGGGTGAGTTGAGCAACAGTATCGAAGCACAGAAGGGAAGATTTACCGAGCTTACCGGATGTGATGTAAACGTGGTGGCAATTCCGATGGCAAACTTCAAGCAAAAGCTTTCTGTTGACCTTGCTTCCAAATCAAATGAGTATGACGTATTTGTAGTACCCGCAGAACAGGAATTGGTCGATAACGGATGGGTGGAGCCCTTGTCAAAATACACAAATGACTCAAGTGTTGCAGACCCGAACCTTAAACTCGATGACTTTATTCCTGCACTGCTTCAGGTCATGACAGGCAAGGATGGAGAATTGTATGGATTCCCATGGAAGCCCGATGCAATGGTATATTATTATAGGAAAGACCTGTTTGAGGATGAGACAAACAAGGCAGAATTCAAGAAAAAGTATGGATATGACCTTGCACCTGCGAAAACCTGGGAACAGTATTTTGAAATTGCAGAGTTCTTTACCAGACCGGAAGAGAACCTGTACGGATCATTGTTCATGGGCATGAACCACCTCCAGCTTTCAAACAATGTTCAGACCAGATTCTATGGTACAGGACTTTACTGGTTTGACGAGAATTACAAGAGCAACCTGAATACGCCTGAATTCAAGAAAGTCCTCGAGTCCTTCAATTGGGAGCTTAAGAACTCGACACCTCCCGGAACAGAAAACTGGGAATGGCCTGAGACAAATACAGCTTTCCTGTCGGGTACAGCTGCGCAGCATGTTACATGGCCCGGCCTGTCCAAGATGGTTGAAACACCGGAAGGCGACTGGGGTAAATCTTTGGTCGTCGGTAAAGTCGGCTGGACAACAGTTCCCGGCTGGGAAGAAGGTAAGCCCGCAACAATGGCTGGCGGATGGTGGACTTATGTCTCTGCATATGCAAAAGAAAAGACAGCCGCATACAAGTTTATTGAGTTCATAACAAGTCAGGAAGGCGAACACTTGAAGATAGCGACAGGCTGCGATCCTGCAAGGCAGTCCAACTTTAACATGTTATCCAAGGATACCCCGTTCCTGAAGGTTTTTGGTGATTCGCTTGCAATAGGTGTTCCGGCTCCCCTGATTCCACGTTGGAGTTCCTTTGAGATCGAATTCCTCGATGCGCTCCACGGAGGAATCACAGGTCAAGTTTCGATAGAAGCAGCTATAAAGGAAGCTGATGAAGCACTGAATAATTTCTTGAAATCAGAAGGTTTACAAAAGTAAACAAAACTCTTAATCACAGCTTTTAATATGCTTGTAAAACAGGGGATAGATAATATCCCTCTGTTTTATAGGCAGCAATTTGCAGGGTTTACAAATAACTAAAGGATGAGGCTGAAATCATGGAGAAAATATTTGTTAACTTGAATAATCCTAAAAACAAAGTGGACAAGAAAATTTTCGGTCACTTTTGCGAGCATGCTTTTAAAAATATATATGGCGGGTTCTACGATCCGGAAAACAAAAACTCCGATGAAAACGGGATCAGAAGGGATGTCATAGATAAGCTCAGAAAGGTCAAGCCGACCATCTTGAGGTATCCCGGCGGGAATTTCGTATCCAACTATCATTGGGAGGACGGCATAGGACCAAAGAAAGACAGAAAAAAGGTATTCGAATATGCCTGGCTGACGGAGGAAAGCAATCAATTCGGCACCGCTGATTTTATTGAGGTATGCAGACTGCTTGGAGCCGAGCCGTATTTATGTGTGAATCTGGGTACGGGCACTGTTGAAGAAGCAATGCACTGGGTCGAGTACTGCAATGGTACAGGTGACACCTACTATGCAAATCTAAGACGTTCTCATGGATATGAGGAGCCCTTTGGTGTAAAGTACTGGGGACTGGGCAATGAGATGTTTGGTCCATGGCAAATGAATCACATGAATGCTGAAGATTACGCCAAAAAGGCCATGGAGTGCGGAAAGGCGATGAAATGGGTCGATCCGGCGATCAAGCTTATCGCATGCGGATATGAACAAAAGTCTGACTGGAACTATACGATAATCAAAAAGCTCTGGCAATTTGTCGATTATATTTCGGCTCACCACTACTCAGTGAAGGATTGGGGTCCCTTTGACGATGACTACCTGCAGACCATGTGTGTTCCGGAGTATATGGAGAAATTAAACAAACTGACTGTAGCAGCTGTGCTGACAGGTATGAACAATGATACAAAGGACATAAAGGTTGCATGGGACGAATGGAATATGTACGGCTGGCTGTTTGACGGCGTAAATGATGACGAAAGCTATACTCTTCGCAATGCCATCGTGACTGCCTGTATCCTGAATATGTTTATAAACAATTCTGACACTATAGGCATGGCCAACTATTCAACATTTGTAAATATCAATGGGGCTGTTTCAGTTAATGCTGATGGCATAGTTGAACGTCCGCAGTATCATGTGTTTGATTTATTCGGCAACAACACGGGTGATATCCTGTACCAGGCAACTGTCACAGGTGAGACCTTCCCGGTCAAAATGCCTCAAAGCCCAAGGCTTGGAAGGGAAGTCCTGAATATTAACCTGGTAAACCCTGAATCGGAGGATAAGGGCTTAAGCAGGATACACTATCTCAGCGCGGCAGTTACAGGGGATGATGACGGTTATTTATATGTATCGGTCATCAACAGACATCCCGAAAAGAACCTGGATGTAGAGATAAATTTTGAGAAAACGGGTCTGTCTCTCAAAGGAGAAGCTTCATATATTGTTTACAATGATAATGTTGATGCTGCCAACACTGTGAAGGATCCGGAAAATGTGACAATAAAAACATCAGCTGTTCCTGTTGTCAGCGGCAATGTATGCAGCTTTAATGCAAAGAAGCATTCCATCAATTTACTTAAGTTCAAAATGGATTGAATATTCAAGAAGGAGTAATTGATATGGAACAAGTGAAAATCGGTTTTTTACCGACAAGACGAAATGTGTTCAGCAAAGAAGAGGCACAAAGATATAAAAGGCTGGTGAAGGAAAGGATAGAACCCCTGGGCGCCGAATTGGTCGACATAGAGGATATAACCCGGGAAGGCCTGCTGTTTGATGAAAACGAACTTCCGCTGGTGATTGAAAAAATGAAAGCCCATAAGGTAGATGGACTGTTTTTTCCGCATTGCAATTTTGGTACGGAGGATCTTGTAGCAAAAGCAGCGCGGGAGATCGGGAAGCCGGTGCTGATCTGGGGGCCGAGAGATGATGCACCGCTTGCAGATGGTCTGCGGACCAGAGATACGCAGTGCGGGCTGTTTGCAACAGGCAAGGTCCTAAGGCGCTTCAATGTGCCGTTCACGTATATAGAAAACTGCCGGGTAGAGGATAGAGTGTTCACAGACGGCTATCGCAGATTTATTGGTGTGTGTTCAGCGGTCAAGGCTTTTAGAAAGCTCCGGATATTGCAGATCGGACCAAGGCCGGATGGGTTCTGGTCGGTTATCTGTAATGAAGGCGAATTGATAGAAAAATTTAATATCCATACATTTCCCATTTCTCTGATCGATCTGGTAGACCTTACTCTCAGGATCAAAGATGAAGAGGGCCATGAATTCATGCAGGCGATGGACAAAATCGCAAACACAGTCAGCATAGCCGGAAACAGTGATGAAGACGTACGCAGACTGGCAGCACTAAAGGTAGCGATAAAAAGGATATGCCTGGAGCATGATTGCACATGTGTTGCGATACAATGCTGGAATGCTCTGCAGTCAGGTCTTGGCATTATGCCGTGTATGGTTAATGGGATGCTTGCTGAGGAAGGCTTGCCGGTGGTGTGTGAGACAGATATACACGGCGCGATAACAGCAATACTGCTGCAGGAAGCTTCTCTTGCAGAGTCGCCTGTCTTTTTTGCCGATCTTACAGTGCGTCACCCTCAAAATGACAACGCAGAGCTTTTGTGGCACTGCGGAAATTTCCCGCCCTCGTTGGCAGACGAGAACTCTGCCAGAGAACTGGGACGTCACTTTATTTTCCCCGGGCATAAATGCGGAACGGGCGAGTGGAAGATAAAGAACGGCGATGTGACGGTACTGAGATTTGATGGTGACCATGGTGAATACCGAATGTTCATCGGAGAGGGGAAAGGCATAGACGGACCCAAAACAAAGGGCACTTATATGTGGCTCGAGGTGGACAACTGGGCAAGGTGGGAGAAAACTCTGGTGGAAGGGCCATATATCCATCATTGTGCGGGAGTCCACGGTAAATATGCGGATGTGCTTGAAGAGGTCTGCAAATATATTCCGTCGATCAAGGTTGACAGGATGTAACATAAAATTATGAAAAGAAAGAAAATGAAAGTAAATGTAGACGGATCGGGAGGTAAATCAGATGAAAAAAGTTATAAATGCTCCGGCGGATGTTCCAATTGAGACAATAGAAGGCTTTCTGGAGGCATATGGGCATAAATATGAAGGCGTAGCAGGAATCAAAGTAATCCGCAGAAAGGAAGTCCCGGATAAGGTTGCATTTGTAATTGGAGGAGGCAGCGGACATGAACCTCTGTTTGGCATGTTTGTAGGTGAGAATCTGGCTGATGCTGCTGCGTGCGGCAATATATTTGCATCTCCCGATCCTAATACAATAGTGCAGGTGTCATTATCAGTCAAAAAGGGGAAGGGTGTTCTCTTTGTGTATGGTAACTATGCCGGTGACAATCTGAACTTTGATATGGCGGCGGAAATGCTTGAGGACCTGGGAGTCGAAAGCCGCACGGTCAGAGTATGGGATGACGTGGCATCGGCACCGAAGGAGCGGACTGAGGATCGAAGAGGCATAGCCGGGGATGTGTTTGTGATAAAGGTAGGAGGAGCAGCAACCGGAGCAGGTCTTGACCTTGATGAAGCATACCGTGTTACGGCAAAAGCAAGGGATAATGTTTTCAGTATAGGTGTCGCGCTATCGGGAGGAACGATACCCGGTCAAAGCGAGCCGTCTTTTACCCTCCCTGATGATGAGATCGAGTTTGGAATGGGCGTGCATGGCGAGCCTGGAATAATGCGCATGAAATTGATCCCTGCTGATGATATCGTGGATATATTGCTTGACAAGTTAATCGAGGATTCAGGAATAAAAGAAGGTGACCTTGTTTGCACGCTGATAAATGGACTAGGCTCCACAACATTAGCTGAATTGTACATCATGAACAGACAGCTTGCCAGAAGACTGAGGGAAAAGGGTATATCGATATACGATATGGATGTCAATTCATATATAACAACACAAGAAATGGCTGGTGCCTCAGTGACTCTCTTCAGACTCGACGATGAACTGAAAAAATATTACGATATGCCTTGCTGGAGTCCTTATTACAGCAAGCGATAAGGGAGTGTATAAATGGACAGGCTTAACATAAATCAGGTTAAAGAAATGATATTATTTATAGCCCAAGAGATTATTGATAACAAATCATATCTGACTGAGGTGGATTTGAAAATAGGCGACGGAGATCATGGGATCGGCATGGAGACGGGATTTCTCAATGTACAAAAAGTTATCGGACCGAAGGCTTACGGCTCTGTAAACGAGCTTTTCAGAGATGTCGGAATGGCAATGTTAAACTCTATGGGAGGCGCATCAGGTGTGATCTTCAGCACTGTATTCCTCGGAGGTCAGAAGGATACAGGCAATGCAGATGAGCTTACTGCAGAAGAATTTGTGAAAATGATGGAAAAGAGCCTGATGATGATAAAGCGAAGGGGTAAGGCCGAGCTTGGTGACAAAACAATGGTCGATGCATTTGAACCGGCAATCTGCGCTATGTCAGAGTATATTGCAGACAAAAAGGACTTTTCCGGTATGCTGTCAGCGGGTGAGACAGCAGCGGAGCAAGGCATGCAGGCAACAAAAAACCATATAGCCAGATTCGGACGTGCAAAGTCTTTGATGGAAAGGTCGATAGGCTATCAGGATGCCGGGGCAACAAGCGTATACATTATGTTCCGTGCGATGCGGAAGTGGACGGAAAAATAAAAAGGGGGTGCGGATACGGTGATAGATACGATAGTAATCGGGTGTGACAATGCCGCTGTCGACTTAAAGAATGAGTTGGTCGATTTTTTGAAAAAAAACAATGTGAATGTGGAGGATGTCGGCTGTTTCTCCAAGGATGACAGCATTTATTACCCGGATGTTGCGGCAAAGGTGTGTAAGGCGATCATTGACAGTGACTACAAGAAAAAAGGTGTTTTGGTCTGCGGTACGGGAATCGGCATGTCAATTGCAGCAAATAAATTTTTTGGTATCCGTGCTGCCTTATGTCACGATAACTTTTCTGCAGAGCGGTCTGTACTAAGCAACAACTGTAATGTATTGTGCATGGGTGAGCGGGTCATAGGACGCGAGCTTGCTAAAAAGATACTGGGTGAGTGGATAACACTGACTTTCAAGGATGGACCCTCGACTCCCAAGGTAGAGGCCATTGTAAAGATAGAGGAGCAGAATATGAAAGTGTCGGGGGATACATAAAAATGAGCAAAAAAAAACTGTATCTCGGGACTAATACAAAGATGTACAAGACTATCTCAGAGACACTTGAATACCTTTGCTCTCTGAACTCACTGACTGCTGATATCGCAGGGGATGATCTGGAATTATTCGTTATACCGTCATATACATCCCTGGAGAGTGCAGGTAAGCTGCTGGAGAACAGCAGAATACTGCTGGGTGCTCAAAATATGGGCTGGGAGGAATGCGGGCAGTATACGGGAGAGATATCGCCCATAATGCTAAGAGAGGTCGGGACAGACATTGTGGAGATAGGTCATTCTGAAAGACGCCATACTTTTGGCGAGACGGACCAGCAGGAAAATCTCAAGGTCAAGTGTGCAATTGAGCATGGCTTCAAGGCTTTACTGTGTATAGGTGAGACCTTTGAACAGAAGAGCTACGGTCTAAGTGATGAGGTATTGTGTACACAGCTGAAAATAGGGTTACATGGAATAAGTGCACAACAGGCCGAAAATCTGTGGATCGCGTATGAGCCTGTATGGGCAATAGGTGTCAATGGCGTACCTGCAACAAAAGAGTATGCAGCTATGAAGCACAGGACGATCAGAAATGTGCTCTGCATGTTATTTGGAGACATAACGGGAAATTCCATCCCCATACTATATGGAGGAAGCGTCAATAACGAGAATGCAAAGGAACTGATGAGCATGCCTGAAATCGATGGACTGTTCATAGGCAGGAGCGCATGGGATGCAGAGAATTTCAACAAGATCATACGTATGGTATATCCATTGTGGAAGGCCTTAAATTGACAAATTTTATATTTGATGTTATTATTTCATCAATTTCATATACTGCTGATAAAGAATAGCGATTTAATGGGGGTAAAAAATTGCATACGACTATCAAAGACATCGCAAAACTCTGCGGAGTATCTGAAGGTACTGTTGACAGAGCAATCAATAATAGACTGGGCATTAAGGAAGCGACACGCCAGCGGGTCATAGAGGTCGCCAAGCTTCTGAACTACAAGCCGAACAGGGTTGCACAGAGTTTGGCAACAGGCAGGACGATGACTATCGGCATCATATGCTTTGACCTTTATAACAATTTTTTTACTTCATTAATAGACATAATCGAAGCAAATGCTAAAAGCAAAGGATACTTCGTAAATCTCATCCTGACTCACAGGGATATGAAAAAAGAACTCGAAGGTATACAATACCTGGTTGAGAGAAATGTGGACGGCATAATTATATTCCCCGTGGGCAAGGGAGAGAAGTATATCGAGTACTTAAAAAGTACAAATAAACCTATAGTGACCATATATAACAAGATCTGTGATGAGTTTGCACATGTAGGCGTAGATGACCGCAAGGCTATGTCAGATGCTGTGAAATTCATAAGATCCAAAGGGTATGAGAGAATTTATCTTATTACACCTGCCATCAGCAACCAGGAGGGAAGCGGATCAAATGTCTATACGCTGAAAAGAAGGCTCAAGGGATATATCGACGGCATCAAAGCATATGGTCTCGAGCATGAACCACTGGTAGTGGAAGGAAAGGATTTTGACAGGGAGTTCAGAAATCTTGATCTAAAGCAAAAGACAGCAATGCTGTGCATTTGTGATTCATATGCACTGGAGACGATGAAATACTTCAGGGACAGGAATTATAAAGTTCCCGGGGATATTGGAATAATGGGATATGATAATATTGATGTATTGAAATATATTCAGCCACGGCTTTCAACTGTAGAATATCACGTTGAAAAAATGGGGGATCTGGTATTCAATACACTATTCGAAATCATAAATGGAGAGCAGGTGCAGCCGGAGCTTCTCCTCAGCTACAATATCATTGAAGGCGAAACTATCTAGTATCTGAGAGAAGTAAAGCTCACTCCGGCGATAGCGAGGCATTTTGATATTTGTATCCCCAGGATATTCATATTGGCAGATTCTGAAGCTGCCGAGCCTGTGAATCAGTCCAAGGGCTATGGTTCAGCAAAATGAGCTGTATTAAAAAAGGGTTGACTTTTTGCATGGAGGCATGTTATTATACATTCACTTGAGGAAATAATTCATCAAAAGCAGTAAAATAGCATGTTTATATGCTGGTGTAGCTCAGCAGGTAGAGCAGCTGACTTGTAATCAGCAGGTCGGGGGTTCGATTCCGTCCACCAGCTCCAATAAAAAACTCCGCTAAATAAGCGGAGTTTTTTATTGGAGAATAACCAAGAAGGAATCGAACCCGGGAGGGCATGAGCGTAAAGAAAAATGCATGTCATTTTTTAGCGAATGCGCGAGGATCTCTGGGGAGCTTGGCGATCCGAGCGTACCAGCACAGCAAGATTGGGAGCATCAAGGCTGTGCGGTCGATTCCGTCCACCAGCTCCAAAAAGAAAAGTCACGACCAAAGGTCGTGGCTTTTCTTTATAATTTCTATAGGCATTACTGTTCTTTTATAATTCAACAGCTATTGATGTTGCATAAATGGATAAATTTTGTTATTTTGTATGTATATCACCTTAAAGATAAAAAATTAATAGCTTTTACAAATAAACGCACTTAATTATGTTGATATTCATTTGAATAAGCATTAATATTATATAGAGAGGGTTTTAATTGATATTGTCTGATAAATATATTTCATATACATATACATAAGCTGAGGATTCCATGATCATCTGATTTTATTATTTTATTTTTTAGGAAGGGAGCGTACATCATGGCGAACACAAATTACCCACTATATGAAACAACCGTCTTTGAAGATTTTAGAATTATGACGGAAAATGTAGCAAAAAAGTATCCCGACAGAGTCGCGATCTCTTACAAAAAAAGCCCGAAGGACAGTGATACGGTCAAGGTGACCTATACTGAAGCGAGAGATTACATTCGCCACATGGGGACCGAGCTGATCCACATGGGGCTGAGCGATAAGCATGTTGCGCTGATTGGAGAGAGCTCCTACAAATGGATTTGTTCATATTTCAGCCTTATGTCCATCGGAGCGGTGGTAGTTCCGATTGATAAAGATCTTCCCACGGAGGAAATGATAGGACTGATCAACTTTGCCGACTGTGAGTTTGTAATGTACAGCAAGGTCATCGAAGAGAAGGTTCTGCAGATGCAAGGTAAGCTGCCAAAGGTCAAAACCTTTATAAGCATGAGTAAGTCCAAAGTTGAAGGTGCTGTTGACCTGTTTGATATAGTGGCAAAGGGAAGAGAACGCTTTAAAAATGGAGACAATGCTTACTATAACTATAAGATAGACAGGGATAAGCTTGCCACGATCGTATTTACATCGGGTACTACAGGCAAGGGCAAGGGAGTCATGCTGTCGCAGAAAAATATAGTATCGGATATGACTCAGGGCATGTACAACTTTGCTATAACTCCAAAGACAATGAATGTGCTGCCCCCGCATCATACCTTCGGTTCGACGGTCAACTTTGTCGGCCATTACGCACAGGGCTCCGAGATATATATTTCAAGCGGACTCAAGTATATTGCAGAGGAGATCAAGGAACAGCAGCCTTCGCATCTTGTCCTTGTACCGCTGTTTGTAGAAGCGCTTTACAAGAAATTGTGGGCGGCGGCCGAAAAAAGCGGGAAGGCTGACGCATTGCGCAAGATGATAAAAACCAGCAATACGATGAGAAAAGTAGGAATAGACATGCGAAAGAAATTCTTCAAAACCGTTATAGACGGCTATGGAGGAAAGCTTGAGCTGATCATCTGCGGCGGCGCCAATCTGAACCAGGACATAATCGACACCTTCGACGCCATCGGCATAACGATCCTTAATGGATATGGCATCACAGAGTGCTCTCCTTTGATATCCTGCAACAGGAACAAGTATCAGAAAAAGGGAAGTGTGGGCTGCCCCATAATAGGAGAATCTGTAAAAATCAAGAATCCCGACGAGAACGGAGAGGGCGAGATATGTGTCAAGGGTCCCAATGTCATGCTCGGCTATTATAAGGATCCTGAAGCTACAGAAGAGGCATTTGATGATGAGGGGTATTTCAAGACAGGCGATTTTGGCAGGATCGATGATGAAGGCTGGATCTACATCACCGGAAGACTAAAAAATGTTATAATCCTCAGCAATGGAAAGAATGTGTATCCGGAGGAGATAGAGCTGGAGATATCGAAGGTGTTCGGTGTCAACGAGTGTATCGTATACGCCGGTGAAAGCGAACTGATGCCCAACAAGGAAGTGATCGTCGCAGAGATATTCCCCGACTTTGAAGCGCTGAAGGAGAAGGAGATAACCAATCCGCAGAACTACTTCGAAGACGAGATCAAGAAGATAAACAGCCGGATGGTCACCTACAAGGCAGTTAAGATGGTGAAGATACGAAATGAGGAATTCCAGAAAAACACTTCCAAGAAAATATTGCGTTTTGCCATCGACAAGTCGATAGATTAAAAAAAAAAAGAGTACCGTACAAAAGTACGGTACTTTTTATATGAAATAAAGTGTGTGTATGCTGTTTATTCAACATCCTGCAAGGCATAATACCCTTCCTCGCCGGTCCTTACCTTTATTACATTTTCCACATCATATACAAATATCTTTCCATCTCCGATGTGGCCTGTATACAGCACCTTTTTGGCTGTATCAATAACGGTTCTGACTGGTACCTTGCAAACGACTATTTCCACCTGTACCTTGGGCAGCAGGCTTATTTCCTGAATAACACCCCTGTAATACTCGGGCTTGCCCTTCTGGGCACCGCAGCCCAGTACATGTGTGACAGTCATACCAGTTATTCCGATATTCAGCATTGCTTCCTTGAGCGCCTCAAACCGCTCCTGCTTGAATACTATTTCGACCTTTGTCATTTTCACATCCGAACCCAGAGGTTTTGCGGTTTCGGTCCTGATCTGGACGGGAACAGCCTCATCCATCGGTACAGCATCGGAAGGAAGTTCAGTGACGGTTTCCGTACCGATTGGCGGGATGGTGGGCATGAAGTCCGCGTATGCACTGACAAGCCCGTGCTCGGGAAGGTCAAGACCGCTGATCTCTTCTGCCTCGCTTACTCTAAGCCCGACAACCTTCTTTATAATTAAGAATACTATATAGATCGTAACTGCTGTCCATGCTGCTGTTGCAAGTACACCCACAGCCTGAACTCCGATTGCCTGCAGCCTTGTCATTTCTGCACCTGCAAGGAATTCTTCCGAAGCAAATACACCTGTAAGTATAGTTCCAAGCGCTCCGTTTATGCCGTGGACACCAATTGCTCCGACCGGATCGTCTACCTTGAGCACCTTATCAATAAATTCGATACCAAAAACAACAGCCAATCCTGCAATTATGCCGATGATTGCGGCAGCCCAGGGTTCAACTGCATCGCAGCCCGCTGTTATAGCAACAAGACCTGCCAGTGAGCCGTTCAATGTCATTGAAACGTCGGGCTTTTTATACCTTATCCAGGTAATAATCATGACTGCTACAGTAGCAGCCGCTGCAGCCAGGTTTGTATTGAAGAAGATCTTACCTGCAAGTTCAGCGCTTCCATCAGTCATGGACACTGTTGAACCGCCGTTGAAACCGAACCAGCAGAACCACAGTATGAATACACCAAGGGCACCCAGAGTTATGCTGTGGCCGGGTATGGCTTTAGGCTTGCCGTCCTTTCCATACTTGCCGATCCTGGGACCCAGCATGGCTGCGCCTACCAGGGAGCATAACCCGCCGACCATGTGAACTGCGGTCGATCCTGCAAAATCATGGAAGCCGAGCTGTGACAGCCAGCCGCCGCCCCATATCCAGTGTCCTGAGACAGGATATATGATAAGGCTGATTGCGGCACTGTATAAGCAGTACGAGATGAACTTGGTACGCTCAGCCATCGCGCCGGAAACGATAGTTGCTGCAGTAGCGCAGAACACAGTCTGAAAAATAAAGAATGTGAAAAAGCTTACTCCGCTTGGCAGTACAGCAGTATAATCACCCTGGGTGAAAAGATCTATCCCGCCGAAAATTGCGCTCTGTGTGCCAAACATTATACCAAAGCCTACGATCCAGTAAAGAGGAGTTCCAATTGAAAAATCCATCAGATTTTTCATTATGATATTTCCGGCGTTTTTTGCCCTTGTAAAACCTGTCTCGACCATTGCAAAGCCCGCTTGCATAAAGAACACCAAAGCTGCGGATATCAGTACCCATAGGGTGTTGACATCGGAAAACAGTACCATGATTGAATCATTCATCATTATCCCTCCCATACATTTTTTATATTATTTTATTCTAAACCCCTGAAAGGCTTACTGCCGTGCTTAGCGTACCCCAAACAGCAATTCGCCGTATGTGGGATATGGCCAGTATTTCTGAGCTGTGATGCATTCTGCTTCATCTGCCGCAGCACGCAGCTCCTGCATTTCAGCTATGATCTTGTCCTTGTACTCCTGCGCGAGTTTACTCATATCTGTTGTATCTTTGAGCAGACCCAGCGTTTTTTCCAGGTTCTCGACACTGTAGTATATTACTGATGCCAGTGATGACAGTTTCGCGATGGTTTTTTCTTCATAATCACAGTCGGCATTTGCAATCAGGCTCTTCTTTGATAAAGCTGTGTCGCCAAGCTCCTTCATATAGCCAAGGACTGCAGGAAGAATATCCCTGCGGGCCATTTCCATCATTGCCAGCGCCTCGATATTCAGCGTCTTGCAGTAGTTCTCCAGCATGATCTCATATCTGGAATGCATCTCGACCTCTGAGAATACCTTGTGCTGTGTGAAGAGCGTAATGTTTTTCTCATGCAGGAAATAGGGCAGGCAGTCGGGTGTGGACTTAAGGTTGAGAAGACCTCTTTCCTTTACAGCCTCGCATATCCAGGCCTCATCATATCCGTTGCCGTTGAATATGATCCTCTTATGCTCGTGGATGGTCTTTTTGATCAGTTCGTTGAGTCCACAGGTAAAGTCCTCGGCCTTCTCGAGTATGTCTGCAAATTGCTTCAGCGTATCTGCCACGGCCGTGTTCAGAACTGTATTTGCCAGTGCTATGGAGCATGAAGAGCCGGGCATACGGAACTCGAATTTGTTGCCTGTAAAGGCAAAGGGAGAAGTTCTGTTTCTGTCGGTAGTATCCTTGGGGAATCTCGGCAGTACATCGACGCCGATCTTGATTTGCTCCTTCTCTCTTGCACAGTGGGTCTTGCCATTGTCAATGGATTCCAGGATCTCGTTCAGATCATCACCTACAAATATGGAAACGACAGCAGGAGGCGCTTCGTTAGCTCCGAGACGGTGGTCATTTCCTGCGCTTGCAACGGAGATCCTCAACAGATCCTGATAATCGTCTACGGATTTGATGACTGCACAGAGGAACAGAAGGAACTGGGCGTTTTCGTGAGGAGTTTCACCGGGTTCAAGCAGATTGACGCCTGTGTTGGTTGAAATTGACCAGTTGTTGTGCTTGCCGCTTCCATTGACTCCTGCGAAGGGTTTCTCATGCAGCAGGCAGACGAGCCCATGCCTTTTTGCGATCTTTTGCAGCATTTCCATAGTAAGCTGGTTGTGGTCGGTGGATATGTTAGTTGTAGTAAATATGGGCGCAAGTTCGTGCTGAGCGGGCGCGACCTCATTATGCTGTGTTTTTGCAAATATACCGAGCTTCCAGAGTTCCTCGTTGAGCTCTTCCATAAATGCAGCTACACGGGGTTTGATAGTACCGAAGTAATGGTCTTCCATTTCCTGCCCCTTCGGAGGCTTGCTGCCGAACAGAGTGCGTCCCGTATATATAAGGTCCTTCCTCTTGTCATAACCTTCCTTGTCAATAAGGAAATATTCCTGTTCGGGTCCTACAGTTGTTTTTACTGAAGTTACATCGGCGTTCCCGAAAAGCTTCAATACTCTGATGGCCTGTCTGTTGATCGCTTCCATCGAACGCAGCAGGGGAGTTTTCTGGTCCAGCGCTTCTCCGCCGTATGAGCAGAAAGCGGTAGGTATGCAAAGTATTTTATCCTTTATAAATGCACATGAGGTTGGATCCCATGCGGTATATCCTCTGGCTTCAAAGGTAGAGCGCAGACCACCCGACGGGAAGCTGGAGGCATCGGGTTCACCCTTGACAAGCTCCTTGCCGGAGAACTCCATTATTATCTTTCCGTTTCCCTGGGGAGATATAAAGCTGTCATGCTTCTCGGCAGTGATGCCGGTCATTGGCTGGAACCAATGTGTAAAATGTGTTGCGCCTTTTTCGACAGCCCAATCCTTCATTGCGTTGGCAACTACATTGGCAACCTCTATATCAAGTGTAGCGCCGTCGCGGATAGTTTTACCGAGTGATCGCCAGGTTTCTTTAGGCAGTCTTGACCTCATTACACTTTCATCAAACACAAGACTTCCGAAATATTCCGGAACTGTTTTCATACAAAATCGCTCCCTTCAAAATCAAAATAAAAAACGACAAAGGTGCCGCAGATAATTTCTGCTCGGCACCTTTGCCGTTCATATGCTATATTATATACACTTAATCGCATCTGTCAATAGGTTTTTTAAATTTTTTTTGCAGGAACTTTTATGCGTTCATGCAAAATGGTGAATATTTATACCTATAGTATATTGAAACATAGATAAATTTGCAGATATTCGAAATAAAAGTTGCAAAAATCCATTGACACATATAAATTTTTGCTTTATAGTAGGTAATGAACAACGGCGTTCATTCTGCAGAGATCATTTTGCATTTGAACGTCTTTGTCTTTTTTTAAGTAAAAATGAACAGGAAAGGACGGGTCCCGCGATGCTGAAAGAGAATATGAACGGTAAAGAAGGACAGATAAGGATACCGTCGGGATGCGCCATTGCAGGCTTGTTTTCCAGGTCCGGTAAAAGTGTCTCCGGTGAAACGATAGTAAATGCGATGACTGTCATGCATGACAGATCCAACGGCCTTGGAGGAGGCTTTGCCGGCTATGGTATATATCCCCAGTATAAGGATCTGTATGCACTGCATGTATTCTATACTAATGCAGCTGCAAAGGAAGAGTGCGAGAAATACATCGACAAGGTGTTTGAGGTCATCAATCTGTCCAGGATACCGATAAGGAAGACACCAAAGATCACAGATGAGCCTCTGATCTGGAGATACTTTGTAGCGCCTCATCAAAACAGGCTGAGAGACAGCCAGCTCGATGAAGATGAATATGTTGTCCGCGCTGTTATAAAAATCAATACGTCCTTTGACGGTTCTTATGTTTTCTCCAGCGGAAAGAACATGGGTTCCTTCAAGGCAGTCGGATATCCCGAGGACGTCGGCGAATTTTACCGCCTCGACGAGTATGAGGGCTACTGCTGGACCGCTCATGGCAGATATCCAACCAATACACCGGGCTGGTGGGGCGGAGCTCATCCGTTTTCGATGCTGGATTATTCCATCGTGCACAATGGTGAGATATCCTCATACGATGCAAACCGCCGCTTCATAGAGATGTATGGCTACAAATGCTCGCTTCTGACCGACACCGAGGTCATCACTTATATAGTGGACTTCCTGACAAGGAAACAGAAGCTGACGCCGTCAGAGGTGGCGGACGTCATCGCGGCGCCGTTCTGGAGCACTATTGAAAGAAAACCTCCTCAGGAAAGAGAGAGGCTGACATATTTGAGGAATGCTTTCTCAAGCCTCCTCATCACCGGACCTTTTTCCATACTGCTGGGCTTCAGCGGCGGAATGATGGCTCTGAATGACCGATTGAAGCTGCGTTCCATGGTCATCGCCGAAAAGGGAGACATGGTGTATGCGGCAAGCGAGGAAGCCGCCATTCGGATGATGGAGCCTGAACTGGACAGAATATGGTCACCTAAGGGCGGGGAGCCCGTTATCGTGACATTGAATGGGGGTGCTGAGCAATGCCGGTAGATTTTATGTATGCTGATTATGAAGTCGCAAGGAACGACAGCCGCTGTATACGCTGCCGTGTATGTGAAAGGCAGTGCGCAAATGAAGTTCACTCTTATGAGGAGAACGGAAATTTCATGCTCAGCGACGAAGCCAAATGTGTAAACTGCCACAGATGTGTTTCGCTGTGCCCCACCAAGGCTCTGAAGATCGTTAAGTGCGACCATTGCTTCAAGGAAAATGCCAACTGGAACCAGTCGGCAATTAAGGAGATATACAAACAGTCCGGAAGCGGCGGCGTGCTGCTCTCATCCATGGGAAATCCGGAAAAGCATCCTGTTTATTGGGATAAGATGCTGATAAATGCATCGCAGGTGACAAATCCGTCCATAGACCCGCTGCGCGAGCCTATGGAAACGAAAGTGTTCCTGGGTAAAAAGCCGGAAAGGATAGAGCGTAATCCGGACGGGAGCCTCAGGAACAACCTGACTCCACAGCTTGAGCTGGCGATGCCGATAATGTTTTCTGCCATGTCCTACGGATCAATCAGCTACAATGCACACGAGAGTCTTGCCAGAGCGGCCCAGGAGCTGGGTATTTTCTATAATACCGGTGAAGGCGGCCTGCATGAGGATTTCTATCAATATGGAGAGAACACCATCGTCCAGGTGGCATCGGGACGTTTTGGAGTGCACAGGCAATACCTTGAGGCCGGCGCGGCTATAGAGATCAAGATGGGACAGGGTGCAAAGCCCGGCATAGGCGGTCATCTCCCCGGTGAAAAAATAGTCGGGGACATTTCAAAGACAAGGATGATCCCTGAAGGCTCAGATGCCATCTCGCCGGCGCCTCACCATGATATTTACTCCATCGAGGATCTGAGGCAGCTTGTATACTCACTGAAGGAAGCGACACAATACAAGAAGCCTGTCATAGTAAAGGTTGCAGCTGTCCATAATATCGCCGCCATCGCAAGCGGCATAGCCAGAAGCGGAGCGGACATCATTGCCATCGACGGCTTCCGCGGAGGAACAGGCGCGGCTCCCACAAGGATCCGCGACAACGTGGGCATTCCGATAGAGCTGGCCCTGGCAAGTGTCGATTCACGGCTTAGGGATGAGGGCATAAGAAACAATGTATCACTGGTTGCGGGAGGCAGTATAAGAAACAGCGCCGATGTAGTAAAGGCTATTGCCCTTGGTGCGGATGCCGTCTATATTGCCACAGGCGCACTGCTGGCCCTGGGATGCCATCTGTGCCGCAGCTGCCAGGGAGGAAAATGCAACTGGGGCATTGCGACACAGCGTCCGGAGCTGGTCAGGAGACTCAACCCGGATATGGGCTTCAAACGTCTGGTCAATCTGCTGACTGCATGGAACCATGAGATAAAGGAACTCATGGGCGGCATGGGCATTAACTCCATCGAAGCGCTGAAGGGGAACAGGCTCATGCTCAGGGGAGTGGGACTCAATGAAAAGGAACTCGGGATACTCGGTATATCCCATGCGGGGGAGTGATATAAATGAAGAGAGTTTATGTCAATGAAAAATGGTGTCTCGGATGCAGGCTGTGTGAATATAACTGCGCCTTTGCCAATACAGGCGAGAAAAACATGGCTCTGGCTCTGAGAAATCTGGAGATCAGCCCAAGGATCAGGATAGAGGAGAATAATGATATTTGTTTTGCAGTATCCTGCAGACACTGTGAGGAGCCGCTCTGTGTAAAGGGCTGTATCACAGGGGCCCTTACGATAAAGGATGGAGTCATAATGGTGGACGAGGACAGATGCGTCAGCTGCTTTACATGTATCCTGTCCTGCCCGTATGGAGCTGTTTCTCCGTCGGAGCACGGAGCAGTCCAGAAATGCGAACTGTGTGTCAAGAACGGTTCCGGAGCTCCGGCATGTGTGGCCGGCTGTCCAAATGGAGCAATAGTATATGAAGAGAGGTAGATGAATATGAAATATGTGATCATTGGAAACAGTACTGCTGCCGTCGGAGCCATCGAAGGGATCAGGCAGGTGGATCAGTCCGGTGATATATTGGTGATATCAAACGAGAGCCACCACACATACTCGAGGCCGCTCATATCATACCTTCTTCAGGGCAAGACCGATCTTGAGCGGATGAGGTATCGTCCGGCTGACTTTTATGAAAAAAACAGATGCGAGACGCTGCTGGGCAAAAATGTGACCGGTATCAAAAAGGATAGTAAGACAGTACTGCTGGAGGATGGTTCTGAGATACCGTATGACAGGCTGCTGATAGCAACAGGCTCATCGCCGTTTATACCTGATTTTAAGGGCCTGGAGAGCGTGGAGCAGAAATTTGCTTTTATGTCCCTTGATGATGCTAACTCATTGAAAGAGGCATTAGGGCCTGACAAGCGGGTGCTGATAATCGGCGCAGGACTCATCGGACTTAAGTGTGCCGAAGGCATAGCTGATCGTGTAAAAGGTATAACCATTATCGACCTGAGCACCAGGATACTCTCGAGCATTCTGGACGATTCTTCGGCAGAGTTGGTCCAGAAGCACATTGAAGAGCATAATATTGAATTTATTCTGGGGCAAAGTGTTGACAGGTTTGACGGACAGACTGCTTACCTCAACAGCGGCAGTAAAGTGGAATTTGATATCCTTGTTGTAGCTGTGGGAGTACGGCCGAATATTTCGCTTATACGCGACATCGGTGGAGATACGGGAAGAGGAATTATCACCGATGAGTATATGAAGACCTCAATAGACGGAATATATGCCGCAGGCGACTGTACGGAAAGCTATGATGTTTCTTTCGGCCAGAGGCGTGTGCTTGCATTGCTTCCCAATGCATACAGACAGGGGGAGTGTGCCGGTATCAACATGGCAGGCGGAGAAAAGAAGTTTGACCGTGCCATTCCCATGAATGCCATAGGATTTTTTGGGCTTCATATTGTTACAGCGGGCAGCTATTCCGGTGAAAGCTATGAAAAATGCGGGAGCGGCTCTGTCAAAAAGCTGTTTTATGAGGACGGTCTGCTCAAAGGCTATATACTGGCCGGTGATGTTGAAAAGGCAGGGATATATACATTCCTGATACAGAACAGGGTAGCCCTTGAAGACATAGATTTTGAGCTTATCTGTGAAAAACCTTCGCTGATGGCTTTTTCGAGAAAATACAGGCAGCAGAAGCTGGGAGGAGTGGTGTGAGATGATTATAGAAGCAGCAGGCAAGGACCATCGCTCATTGAATGAGGAAATAAGGAAAAGCGGCCTGGATATCACTATTAATGGCTGTATCGGCCAGCGATTCATAGCAAGCGGTATGGACAAAGTGAAAATTCTCATAAACGGAACTCCCGGAAACGCGCTGGGAGCATATCTTGACGGTGCTGAAATCACTGTCAGGGGGAATGCGCAGGATGCAACCGGAGATACTATGAATGAGGGCAGGATAGTAGTTTGCGGAAATGCCGGTGATGCCGCCGGATATGCTATGCGCGGAGGCGAGATATACATCAGGGGAAATGCAGGCTACCGTGCGGGGATCCATATGAAGGAATATGCCGGAAAGCTCCCTGTCATGGTCATAGGGGGAAGCTGCGGGAGTTTTCTTGGAGAATACCAGGCGGGCGGCATGATCATCGTACTGGGGCTTGACAAGGACAGGCCGGTCGAGGGCAATTTCTGCGGCACAGGCATGCATGGCGGAAAGATATATCTGCGTGGAAATGTCGAAGGTCTCCGGCTGCCAAAGCAGGTGAACTGCAATAAGGCAGGCAGCGCTGAAATGGAGGTCATCACGAAATACCTCACCGAATTTTCCAAACTTTTCGACGTGCCCTATGAGTCGATAATTGACAAGGAATTTCATGTGCTTACTCCGGATTCTCACAATCCGTATAAGCAGCTTTATGTGCAAAACTGAGGAAGGCTGGGTATAAATGAGTTAAGCCGAACGATGCAGAGTGATACGTAGCGATGCCGAACGATGCAAAGCAATACGGAGCGATGCAAAACGATGCAGAGTAGTACGTAGCGATGTAGAACGATGCAGAGTAGAGCGGAGTAATACAGAGTAAAACGGGTTTTTAAAGGCAATGAAATATAAATTGCAGATAGGAAACGCAGACCGCATTCTATTTATTTAGCATGCGGTTGTGTGTTGTAATAAATATTTGATCCATAGGAGGTACTATGACCAAGTACATTTTTGTAACAGGCGGTGTTGTATCAGGACTCGGTAAAGGAATTACCGCGGCATCCCTCGGAAGGCTGCTCAAGACCAGAGGTCTCAAGGTGGCAGCCCAAAAGCTGGATCCATATATCAATGTCGATCCGGGTACAATGAGCCCATATCAGCACGGCGAGGTCTATGTAACAGAGGACGGAGCCGAGACGGATCTGGATCTGGGCCACTATGAAAGGTTTATTGACGAGGATCTCAACAAATTTTCAAACCTGACTACCGGCAAGGTTTATTCAAATGTTCTGAGCAAGGAGCGCAGGGGCGAATATCTTGGCAGCACTGTCCAGGTAATACCCCATGTGACAAACGAAATCAAGGAGTTCATTTACAGTGTGGGCAAGAAGACACATGCCGACATCGTGATAACGGAAATAGGCGGGACGGCGGGCGATATCGAGAGTCAGCCGTTCATCGAGGCCATACGCCAGGTGGGCAGCGAGGCGGGCCCGGGGAATGTGCTTTATATACATGTGACCCTTGTGCCATATTTAAAGGCCTCGGGGGAGCATAAATCAAAACCGACGCAGCACTCGGTCAAGGAACTGCAGGGCATGGGGATCAAGCCTGATATCATCGTGCTTCGCTGTGATGAGCCTATCACGGATGAGAGCATTTTCAAGAAGGTTGCAGATTTCTGCAATGTCAAACCTGACTGTGTCATTGAGAATGAAACGATACCGGTTCTGTATGAAGTGCCGTTGATGCTTGAAAAAATGCACTTTTCCGATATCGTATGCCGGGAGTTGGGTATCGATGCTCCAAAGCCGGACCTTGGTGAGTGGGAATCCCTCGTCGAAAGCATCAGCAAAAGGACAAGGACTGTATCCATAGGGATCATAGGAAAGTATGTGCAGATGCATGATGCATACCTTTCGGTGGCAGAGGCTCTGCGTCATGCAGGATACACCCATGGCGCAAAGATCAGGATAGAGTGGATCGATTCCGAAAGCCTGACTGAACAAAATTACAGGGAAGTACTGTCCAGGGTGAGCGGTATGATAGTACCGGGAGGCTTCGGCGGCAGAGGAATAGAAGGCAAGATACTTGCCGCACGCTATGCGAGGGAGCAAAATGTACCGTACCTTGGCATTTGCCTGGGCATGCAGATCGCTGTGATAGAATATGCAAGGAGTATACTCGGATGGAGCGATGCAAATTCCCGTGAATTTGACGAGAACAGCAGTCACAGGGTGATAGATTTCATGCCCGGCCAGTATGATGAGATCGACAAGGGCGGAACGCTTCGGTTGGGAAGCTATCCATGCCATATCATTACGGGAACGATCATGGAAAGCTGTTACGGAGCTGATATAATCAATGAACGCCATAGGCATCGTTATGAATTCAATAATAATTTCAGAGAGGAAATGATAAATGCCGGACTTGTTATCAGCGGAACATCACCTGACGGCAGACTGGTTGAAACCGTGGAAATACCAGGATGCGATTTCAATGTGGGAGTGCAGTACCATCCTGAATTCAAAAGCAGGCCGAATAAGCCGCATCCGCTGTTCCTGGGGCTTGTCGGTGCAGCGCTGAGTAGCGGTACAAAAAACGAAGACAATAGTAAGTAGTTGAAATTTATTGTTATCTCACTCATAATGGTAGAGTCGGATAATTTAAGGAGGATATGCAGATGCTTGCAGGTATAGTCGGGATAAATTGGGGAGATGAAGGCAAGGGGAGAATGGTCGACCTGCTTTCAGAGGGCTATGATATAGTGGTGCGGTATCAGGGCGGAAACAATGCCGGACACACCGTTGTAAATGAAAAGGGCAAATTTATACTTAATCTGCTTCCCTCGGGAATACTCAGGGAAAACACCGTAAATGTGATGGGCCCGGGAATGGTAATAGACCTGGAGCATTTATCGGGAGAGGTGAAAAAGCTTAGAGATGCAGGTATAGCGATTACACCGGAGCATCTTAAAATAAGTGACAAGGCAACGATATGCATGCCGTATCACAAGCTTCTGGACATACTCGAGGAAGACAGGCTCGGCGATGCTAAGTTCGGCTCCACCAGACGCGGAATCGCGCCGGTCTATGCGGACAAATACATGAAAAAATCGCTGCGCATGGGAGATCTGCTGGACATGGACAGTGTCCGGAAGAAGCTGCCGGCCATCGTGGAATGGAAGAACCTTGTGATCCGTGACGGATACAAGAGCGAGGCGCTGGAATGCTCAAAGATGCTTGAGTGGCTGGAAACTTACGGGCTGCCTTTCAGCGAATTTATCTGTGACACCTCCGAATACCTGTGGAATGCCTGCGACAAAGGCAGCTCCATATTGTTTGAGGCTCAGCTTGGCGCCCTTCGCGATATCGATTTCGGTATTTATCCATATACCACATCGTCCTCGACGATCGCGGCATATGCGCCGATTGGGGCGGGAATACCGGATATGAAGCTGGAACAGTGTATAGGTGTAATGAAAGCATATTCCAGCTGCGTCGGCGAAGGACCGTTTGCCAGTGAGCTGTTCGGCGATCAGGGACACCTGCTGCGGGAAGCCGGCAGCGAATACGGCGCCGCCACCGGAAGGCCGAGGCGTGTAGGAGGGTTCGATATTCCGGCCTCCAGATACGGAGTGCGCATGCAGGGCGCATCCTGTATAGCACTTACCAAGCTGGATGTGCTGTCATGCTTCGAGAAAATACCCGTTTGCAAGGCGTATGACATAGACGGAGAGATCACTGAAAGCTTTCCCTCAGGAGAAAGGCTGATGCGCGCCAAACCCGTATACGAATATCTGGATGGCTGGTCCTGCGATATATCCGGCTGCAGAAGCTACGAAGACCTCCCTGCTGCAGCAAAGGAGTATATTGCTTATATCCAGCGAAATATAAGCTGTCCCATAAAGTATGTCTCAGTCGGCCCGGGACGGAACGAGTATTTCGAGATTTAGTGAGGTTAATCTTGCTGATTGCCGGGAAGATCAAAAAAGGCTTGGGCCCAGAAGGGCTTGAGCCTGGAAAGCCCGAGTAGGGAAAACCTGAGCCTGCTTTAACATAATCTTTGCCCGATTTGGAGACAATGTATACTGGGAGGGATTACATTGGGTGAAGAAAAGGTTAAAAAAAGTATTTTAAGGCGATGGTGGTTCTGGCTGCTGGCTGTGTTAATACTGATCATTATTATCAGCAGCCTTGGGAATAATAAAGGCACACAGGGAAACAATACACAGAACCCGCCGGCAACCGATGGTACGGTAGATATCCCGCAGGGCACTGTACCGGGTGCAGCACCTGATATAGAGTCGGGCACAGCACGGGACACAACAACGGACACAACAACGGACACAACAACGGATATTGCTGATGCTCCACAGGACAACAAAGCGGGTGATGCCACTGCAGCTTCTGTAAAACAAGGTATGTACAAGATCGGCAGTGATCTGCCAGCTGGTGAATATATTCTGATCAGCGAATCTTCTTCTTTTCCGGCGTATTACCAAATATCTAAGGACAGTACGGGCAGTCTTGAGAGCATTATATCAAACGACAATTTTACGGGAAACAGATACGTCACTGCAGCGGATGGACAATACCTTGAATTCAGGAGCGCTGTCGGCTATCCTGCCAATGACGCGCCCAGCCTGAGGCCTGCCGACGGCAGATACAACGAAGGCATGTACAAGGTTGGAAAGGACATCGACCCTGGAGAATACAAGCTGATTCCCGATGAAAACTCAATAAACAGCTATGTTGAAGTCAGTAAGGATTCAAAGGGCAAATTAGAGAGTATTATTTCAAATGATAATTTTGAAACTGAAAAATATATCACGATTAGTAACGGCCAGTATTTAAAGCTTGTAGACTGCCACATAATCACCAGGTGATGGATATAGTAATTTGTTATTGTATTGAGAGATAGTCATAACACTTTGTGATTGTGATTGCACTAAGTTATGGTTGTGGTAGAGAGTGATAATGCTGGTGTTGGTGTTGGTGTAGGTGTAGGTGCTGGTGCTGGTGTAGGTGTAGGTGCTGGTGCTGGTGCTGGTGATTGTGTTGGTGTTGGTATTGGTGATGGTGCGGGTGATGGTGTTGGGTAATTGTGTCACCGGGTAATGATACTAGAGAAGCGGTTCCGGCAAAATGGAGCCGCTTCTTGTAGGAGAAATCAAGTTGGACATATTTTCAACTATGGGCATCAAGTTATCTACATTATGATGACATAATATTGAATATCTAAACTTATGTAACCTGATTGAGTAAAGAGGTTGTCATATAACTCAATAGTAATCCAAATAATTGCCCAAATAAATGAATACGTTAATCCACTTGGATGATTTTTCAATTAGGGGCAGGATAACCGCTCGTTTTATTGTATTTATTCCACAAATGGGATACATAATTCTGGTTATTCAGCATTATGTAATCATTGTTTAATAAAATAGCTGCCCCTAATTGAAAATTCATCCAGTTTGACTGAGATGAGCTGCCCCTAATTGAAAAATCATCCAAGTGGACTCAGATGAGCTGGCCCTAATTGAAAAATCATCCAGTTTGACTGAGACGAGCTGCCCCTAATTGAAAAATCATCCAGTTTGACTGAGACGAGCTGCCCTAATTGAGAATATGTCCAAGCCGGTGGAGGCATATTGCTTATACCTGGAGTTACACACATATTCCAGGCATCAAAAAATTCGAGGCTTCGTGTTTCTTGTTCTTGAGGCTGTTCTTGTTTCCATAAAAAAACATGCCCGATCATACTTGACAAAGGCGGCTGCCGTACTGTATTATATATCATGCGCCGGTCAAAATGGTGCTGGATACGGAGGGGTTCCCGAGTGGCCAAAGGGGGCAGACTGTAAATCTGTTGTCAGTGACTTCGATGGTTCAAATCCATCCCCCTCCACCAATAATTGTATGAAAAACCCGCTATTATAGCGGGTTTTTTGTATTCCTAAACACTTTGTAGGTCTACTTGCACGAAAACAGAAACAGAGATGGACGGTGAAAGTAGAGGGCACTACTCACTTTTTCAACTTTTGAATGATATTTCTGAGAAGAGTTCTCATTTTTATTGTTCATTGTCTATGAAATGGGGGTCGTGGGACTATGAAATGACTATGAAATAGGTTTTCCAGAACATATTTTTGTTCAAAAGCTGCAAAAACGAGTAGTGCCCTTAAGGGTTTTCTGCATAATAAATAGTTTTCAGACAGTATGACTAAAAGTTAAAATCCGGATGAGAGCATCCAGACTTTTTTATGCAGTCGATCCTGCACAACCGTCATCTATATATCACTTTCCTGTAGATAATGAAATTCCAGCTTACAACTGAGCCTATTGCGAATACTTTTGCTAGAAGGTACTGCATTTGGACTATATCAGTTAAGAGATACATAATAAGGTCAGAAGCTCCTATGTTGATAACAAAAAGCATAAGGTACATTGGAAGCTGCCTGCTGAGCCTCATTTTGGATTTGAAGGACCAGAGTCTATTCATAAGGAAGTTGACCCAGAACACTATTGCCAGTGCCATTGTATTGGATGCGACGACAGATAGACCTGCGAGGTCTTTAAATATGAACAGTAGAGAGAATTCAATGGCTGCGCTGATAAAGCCGGTAACAAGATAACGTGCCATTTGTCCCGGAAAATCTTTAGATTGGAACTGCGGCAATAATCGTGACAAAAATCCGGATTTCTTTTGTTTCCAAGATATCGAGTTGTTATCCATGGTATATTATCTGATCCTTCCAACGGGTCATTAATTAATATCAGCTATGTAAAAGGGGCCCCTGGATATAATGATATCCGGGCCCCCCCAAAGAATGTGCTACCATATGTACCATAAAATGTACTGCAATATGTACCGCATTACTACCCGATCAGCGGGACAACAATGCTGCCAATATCATTTTCAATGATACGCACCACCGCACTACTACCCGATTAGCGGGATAACGATGCTGCCAATATCATTTTCAATGATACGCACCACCGCATTACTACCCGATCAGCGGGACAACGATGCTGCCAATATCATTTTCAATGATACGCACCACCGAATTACTTGCCAATCAGTGGGACTATGATGCTTTCAATATCCTTTTCGTTCTTCGGCTTTACGATGTTATCATAAAGCGACCAGGTCTCGATGTGCTCGACTGTCTCATCGGGAGCCAGCAGGCATATTGGCCCCAGAGTCTCCATCTCAAGCATCCTGTAATTTGTGTAGGTTTCATATGAGCAGTTTCCGTCCGGGTACTCATAGCCGTCCTCGTGGTCATGCTGTATAACGAACAGGTGCCCATGGTTGGCATATGCTGCCCAGCCGGATTCATTGGGCATTCCGATCTTAAAGGCAGTATCGGCTTTTACATCCTGTGCCAGAGTGATGTATTTTTCTCCCCAGCTGACTCTCTTGTCGTTCATTTTGGTGTACGGCCAAAGGGAAATGCTTCCGTTGCTGAGCAATCCGGTTTCACGGGTGTTCAGCGGAACGACTTCAACTCCTCCGGGGGCCATCATGCTGATGCTCCAGGGAGCCAGCTCCACATCCCAGAGCCCTTTGTTTGTCATCCTGTGGATAATGGATACCCTGCCGGAGTCGGGAGACATGGATATTTCGATCTCCTTCTTCATATGAGCATTTGGTTCCGTATCCTGTGTTAGAACGATGCCGTATTTCTTCTTTTTCCATGCGACCTTACTGTTATCCGGATCGTAGGTGCGTACAGGATCCTCCGGACTGTGCCAGAGCCTGTGGCCGCCGTAAAATCTGTATTCCTCCGAGCCGGTGGTGCCTATGTCCTCTGCGAATTCCACGAATTCATTTTCCTTGCCGATAAACCCGAAGCGAATGATCCTGGGTCCTACATCCGTTGTCGCTATCAGGTCTATTATACCGTTGCTGATCTCGATACAGTTTTTCCAGCCTTTGTATTCAACTTTTTTTATAGTGACTTCACCCATGACAGATCCTCCATTTGTAAGTATTATTTTCCTTTTGATTATATAAAATACATGAACTAATCTCAACTTTTTTATTGGCATTTATTCAAATTAACTATTGCCATATGGCAGATGCATGTTATAATATTTGCAAGACGTAACAGAGGAGGTTGCAAAATGAGATTCACAAAGATGCATGGACTAGGAAATGACTATATATTTGTTAAAAATATGAAGGAGGACTTGCAAAATCCTGCAATTTTGGCGCAAAAAATTAGTGACAGGCATTTTGGGATCGGCTCTGACGGATTGGTTCTGATCATGCCATCGAAGGTGGCGGACGTCAGAATGAGGATTTTCAATGCCGACGGGTCCGAGGCTGAAATGTGCGGAAATGCCAGCAGATGTGTCGGAAAATATATCTACGAAAATGGGATCATAAATAAGGAAAGAATAACTATGGAAACGCTGGCGGGCATCAAAATCCTTGAACTGAAGGCAGCCGACGGTGAAGTGTCTGCTGTAAGAGTGGATATGGGAGCGCCATTGCTGGATGCTGCCGACATACCTGTGGTCACTTCAAAAGAGAAGTTTATTGATGAGCCTGTAGAGATTAATGGAAAGGTGTTCAGAATAACCTGTGTTTCGATGGGCAATCCCCATGCAGTGACATTCGTGGATGATGTCAGTGAACTGCCCTTGCATATATACGGTCCGCAGCTGGAGAATAACAGTCTCTTTCCGAAGAGAACAAATGCTGAGTTTATACAGATAATCAGCAGGGACAGAATCAAAATGCGTGTATGGGAAAGGGGATCGGGTGAAACGATGGCATGCGGGACCGGGGCCTGCGCTTCTGTTGTGGCTGCTATCATAAACGGCCTGTGTGACAGAAGGGTGACTGTAATGCTGCCCGGAGGAGAGCTGCTCATAGAGTGGAATGAAGCTGACGGCCATGTTTACAAGACAGGTCCTGCAGTAAAGGTATTTGACGGAGAGATAGAGATCTGAGGAAGGCGTAATGAGTGTTGTGAATTATTTTATTATAGGAGAGAGGAAGTGGGACTATGGCATATATAAATGACAATTATCTGAAATTGCCCGGAAACTATCTGTTTGCAGAGGTCGCAAAGCGCAGGGGGAATTTTGCAAAGGCTCATCCCGAAGCTGATATCATAAGTCTGGGAATAGGAGATGTAACAAGACCGCTGCAGCCGGAGATCATCAAAGGCATCCACAAGGCCGCAGATGAGATGGCGGAGGCTAAAACCTTCAAAGGCTACGGGCCTGATGGTTATGGATATGATTTTCTTATAAAGGCTATTATCGAAAATGATTACAAACCAAGAGGCGTTTCCCTCGGCACCGATGAAATATTCATAAGCGACGGAGCAAAGAGCGATACAGCAAACATTCAGGAAATCCTCGGTCTGAACAATATAGTCGCTCTGACTGACCCGGTTTATCCTGTTTATCTGGACACTAATGTTATGGCCGGCAGAACAGGTGACTACGACAGCGTCAGCGGCAGATTTGCCGGAGTTGTCTATATGCCGTGCACCTGGGAAAACGGTTTTCTGCCGGAGCCGCCGTCGCAAAGGGTTGATCTGATATACCTCTGCTTTCCCAATAATCCCACAGGAGCTTCCATCACAAAGGAACAGCTGAAAAAGTGGGTGGATTATGCTCAGCAGAACAACAGCATCATACTTTACGATTCTGCATACGAGGCTTATATCACCGAGCCGGATATCCCGCACAGTATTTATGAGATTGAAGGGGCAAAAAATGTTGCCATAGAGTTCAGAAGCTTTTCCAAGACAGCTGGCTTCACAGGCACAAGGTGTGCTTACACGGTAATACCGAAGACAGTTATGGCCGAAAGCACAAGCGGCAGAAAGGTTTCATTGAATCAGCTGTGGTACAGGAGACAGACCACGAAATTCAACGGTGTGGCATATATTATACAAAGAGCTGCAGAAGCAGTATACAGCGAAGAAGGGAAAAAGCAGACCAAAGCTGTGATCGATTATTATATGAATAATGCCGCCATTATCAGAAAGGGGCTCATCGATGCCGGGATCGAAGTGTTCGGCGGTGTAAATGCTCCGTATTTATGGTTGAAGACACCCAAGGGAATGGATTCCTGGGCATTCTTCGACAAGCTGCTGGGCGAGACCCATATCGTCGGCACGCCGGGGTCCGGTTTTGGACCGAGCGGGCAGGGATATTTCAGGCTGACTGCCTTTAACAGCAAAGAGAATACAGAGAGGGCAGTGGATCGTATAAAGACGAGGCTGAAGCTGTAACGGTAACGGTAACGGGATTTTTACATCAAACCTGAGCAGCCTGCGGCAGAAACCGGGGAAACCTGAGTTTTTGCATCAGGCTGTTTTTTGTTGTTCGGATCAGCTGATCAAAGTAGTTATTTAGATCAGTCATTTGTTGCAGCTGTTCAGAGCTGTCGTTCATAGCGGCTATACACAGCAGCTATACACAGCAGCTATACACAGCAGTCGAATGAAAATATCCATCAGGCATATACTAAGCGTGAATTGCGATTTATGACGGGCTGTTTTCACCGAGGTTATTATGAGAGGAACCAGATTTGCTTTAGCAACTGTTGCCATTTTACTGCTTGTCCTGTCTGTAAACGGTTTATATATAGTGTCGAATTTCGTAGATGACATTCGATATATGCCTGAACCAATAAGTGACGGCAGCATCGGATACGATGATAACTATGACAATTTTAGCTACGACACCGGAATATTAATTTCCGATCCGGAAGGGCGGAGCGAAGGAAGCATTACCGGAGCAGTTCCTGTCAACGTGCTGTTGTTGGGCCTTGACAGAGACAAAACCAGGTGTGATGTTATAATGCTGCTGAGCTTTGAGCCGTCCGTCCCGTCATTGAAGATGCTGTCAATTGCCCGGGATACAAGGATTTTCACCGGAAGGACCTACAAAAAAATAAACTCTTTTTATTCAATGGGAGGCGCGAAGCGTGTCGCTAAAGAAGTATCCAGGATCACAGGCCTTTCTGTACATTACTACGTGACCACTGATTTCAAAGGCTTCAGAAAAATCATTGACACACTGGATGGAGTTGAGTTCAATGTGCCGTTCAGGATGAATTATGACGATCCGACGCAGAACCTGCATATCCATCTGAAAAAAGGCGTGCAGATACTTGACGGGAAAAAGGCGGAGCAGCTTGTACGCTATAGGAAAGGGAATTACAAAAAGCAGGGGTATATCGAGGGTGACATCGGCAGGATAAGGATGCAGCAGGATTTTATGAAGGCCCTTATCGATCAGAAGCTGAATTTCAAGTATATTGACAAAGCAGACGATATTTTTGTAATACTGCAGGATTATGTGAAAACAAACATAACCTTGTCGGATGTTGCCAGATATGCAGGCAGTGCGGCAAAGCTCAGGAGCGACAGCATACAGACCTTCGTACTGCCGGGAGAAAGCCACATCATCGACGATGTCTGGTGGTATATATACGACAGGGAGAAAACAGCCTCCATGATAGAAGAAAATTTCAGATGAGTATATGCGACCTTTGGCAGGCGCAGGGCACAAAATGCAAGCTGAGCGACGAGGCGTCAGGCGCAGTGCACAAAATGCAAGCTGAGCGACCTTTGGCGGGCGCAGGGCACAAAAAATGTAAGCTGAGCGACCTTCGGCAGGCGCAGGACACAAAAATTTGAGTTGTGTGGGATATTTCCCATGTCCGATTAACATAATATGGTGATACATATATTATGTACCCTTATTATGGTCATATTTCATGATTATTTCCTGAAAGACACACATAACTCTCATTTTTGTGCACTGCAACTGTTTGAGAACCGGCTGAATGAGTGATTGAATTTTCACTTTCAGTCTGATATAGTTTTTGTATGGACTATTCTCACCATATGGCAGAATGGCCGCAGCAGCAACATTTATCTGGCTTTCGCCAGGGTGTGTTTATTAAAATTAACCGGTCATGTTAAGGAGAAAACTCATGAGAGCTGTAATCACTGTTTTGGGTAAGGACAAAGTCGGCATCATAGCAACAATAAGCAGGATTCTTGCAGAGAGCAACGTAAACATACTTGACATATCGCAGACCTTGATGCAGGATGTTTTTACGATGATAATGCTTACGGATATATCAGATTCAAACATTGCCTTCAACGACCTTTCGGACAAGCTTGAAGCGGCTGGAAAAGAAATTGGCCTCTATGTAAAAATTCAGCATGAGGACATTTTCAACTCCATGCACAGGATATGATGAGGCGCAAGAAGGGCTCTGCACAGACGCATTAGCTGAACAGGCTCAGCTGCACAGACGCATTAGCTATACAGACGCATCAGACGGAGGAATTTATGCTCACAAAATTTGAAATACTTGAAACATATAAAATGATCCATGATGAATATCTCGATATCAGGACAATAACCATGGGTATCTCCCTTCGTGACTGCAGTCATCCGGACGGAGCAGTCTGCAGGAAAAAGATATATGACAAGGTCACCTCATACGCCAAGGATCTGGTAAAAGTAGGCAGGGATATTGAGAAGGAGTACGGCATACCTATTATAAATAAGAGGATATCCGTCACACCCATCGCAATGGTGGCTGAAAGCTGCGGGGATGCGGATTATGTCGAGTTTGCGGCTGTGATGGACAAGGCTGCCCAGGAGCTGGGGATAGATTTCATCGGCGGTTTTTCGGCATTGGTACACAAGGGAGCCACACCGGGCGACAGGAAGCTGATCGAATCGATACCCGAGGCTCTTGCCTCGACGAGGAAGGTATGTGCATCAGTTAATACTGCAACCACAAAATCCGGTATAAATATGGATGTAGTAGCACAGATGGGCCGGATCATCAAGAAGGCGGCCAGCCTGACAGCAGAAGAGGGCGGAATGGCCTGTGCAAAGCTGGTGGTATTTGCAAATGCTCCCGAGGACAATCCGTTTATGGCAGGCGCGTTCCATGGAATAGGCGAACCTGACTGCGTGATAAATGTCGGGGTCAGCGGGCCGGGTGTCGTGAAGTGCGCACTTGAGAAGGTAAAGGGAGCTGATTTCAGCACCGTAGCAGATGTCATAAAGAAAACAGCATTTAAAATCACCAGGATGGGCCAACTTGTAGCCCAGGAGGCTTCGAGAAGGCTGAATGTGCCGTTCGGCATCGTTGATCTTTCACTGGCGCCTACTCCTGCAGTGGGTGACAGTGTTGCATATATACTTGAGGAAATGGGACTCGAAAAATGTGGCACTCATGGCACTATAGCGGCGTTGGCATTATTGAACGATGCTGTAAAGAAGGGCGGGATCATGGCCTCTTCCCATGTCGGAGGATTAAGCGGAGCATTTATCCCTGTCAGTGAGGATCAGGGTATGATAAAGGCTGTACAGGCCGGAGTGCTTTCGCTGGATATGCTCAAGGCAATGACCTGTGTATGCTCGGTAGGTCTTGATATGATCGCAGTGCCGGGTGATACAACAGCAGAGACCATATCGGCGATCATTGCCGATGAAATGGCGATAGGAGTAGTAAATAACAAGACGACTGCAGTCAGGATAATACCTGCACCGGGCAAAGCTGCCGGAGAGGTGGTTGAATTCGGCGGCCTTCTTGGAACAGGACCTGTAATGAATATCAGTAAATACAGCAGCAGTGAATTTATCGCAAGGGGCGGCAGGATACCCGCACCAATTATTAGCCTGAGAAATTGATAAAACAAAGTATGATCATAAATTAACCTTGAGGGTTTTGACAAAACGGTTGACTTGAAAGGAGTTGAGGGCCATAGATACACCATTGGTCATTGCACACAGGGGGGCTTCAAAACAGGCGCCGGAAAATACGATGGCGGCCTTTCAAAGGGCGCTGGAGCTGGGTGCAGGCGGAATAGAGCTTGATGTACATCTCAGTGCCGACGGCTTTTTGGTAGTTACCCATGATGAGATGCTGGAGAGGACCAGCAACGGGAAGGGATTGGTCAGGGACAAGACTCTCGGGGAGCTCAAGGCACTGGACTTCGGCAGCTGGTTTTCGCAGGAGTATAAAGATGAAAGGATGCCGACACTCGATGAGGTATTGTGGCTGATATCAGGATGGGACGGATTGCTGAATATTGAGATCAAGAACGGCCCTGTTTTTTATCCCGGTATAGAGAAAGCCGTAGCCGATGCCGTTGTGAAATACAATCGGACCAACCGCACTATTATTTCGTCCTTTAATCATTACAGTCTTGTGGAAATTCGAAAATATGAACCTGAAATAAAAACAGCCCCGCTCTACATGGCAGGTCTCTACGAACCGTGGAAGTATGCCGGGAGCATGGGTTCGACGGCAATACACCCGCTTTTCTATAATATCGTTCCCGAAGTCATGAAGGGCTGCAAACAGAACAATATCATGGTAAATCCCTTTACCGTGGATCAGCCCGATCATATAAGAGCCATGGCCGCCGCTGGGGTCGACGGTATTATTACAAATGTCCCGGACATAGCTTTGAAAATACTAAAGGAAATGAGGGCGTAGTATGAAGCTGAATTACAAACAAACAATGCTCATCGGCCTGGGTTTTTTTACAGTCAGTATAGTATGGGGCATCTACAACATCGCGATGCCGATATACCTGAAAGACCTGGGATTAACAGGTGTGGCCGTCGGTTCCATAATGACAATAGACAATGTCTTTGCAGTTATTTTCCTGCCGATTTTCGGCGCGCTCAGCGATAGGACCAACACAAGATATGGCAGACGAATGCCATATTTGCTTGTCGGGATACCGCTTTCAGCACTTGCATTCATACTGATACCGGTGTTTAGACTGAGCCTGGTGCCAGTTATGATAACTGTTATTGCAATGAATTTCTTCATGAGTATTTACAGAGCGCCGACCGTTGCACTCATGCCTGACTTCACGCCAAGGCCGCTGCGAAGCAAGGCTAACGGAGTTATCAATTTTATGGGCGGCGTTGGCGCTGTCATTGCTTTCCTTATCGGCGGATTCCTCTTTAAGTTGAATGAGTATCTGCCTTTTGCCGTTTGCGCAGTGGTAATGATTGTAACGATTATATTGATGTATCTGATGATCCATGAACCAAAGGAGATAGTGGACGATAGGCAAACTCAGGAACAGGCGGCCGGCAAGGGCGAACACGAGAAAGGTTCCGGGCTTAGCCTCATTTTCCTTCTGATTGCAATATTTTTCTGGTTCACTTCATACAATGCCGTCGAAACCTTCTTCTCCACATTCGGGGAAGTAGTACTGAATATTGATAAGAGTCAGTCGTCCTTCATGCTGGCTGTATTCTCGGCCATGCTCGTTATTTTTTCCATTCCTTCGGGATTCCTGGCCTCAAGGATCGGAAGGAAAAAAACAATACTTATCGGTATCGCAGTATTGTTTTTAGTATTTGTGACAATGAATTTCACTATGGGACTCAATCCAATCATACTCTACATACTGCTTGGGATAGGCGGTATCAGCTGGGCGCTGATAAACATTAACTCCTACCCGATGGTGGTGGAAATGACCTCAAACAAGGGAGTCGGAAAATACACAGGCTATTACTATTTCTTCTCAATGACTGCTGCTATAGTAAGCCCCATATTGTTTGGTTTTATAAAGGATAATGTCGGTGACAGGTTCCTGTTTGTATATTCCAGCATAGCGATGGTTCTGGCATTCTTCTTCATGATGCTTGTAAAGCACGGCGAATCAAAGCCGGAGACAAAATCGGCCTTTGAAGGCATCGAGCATATGGAGACTAAATAGCGATAGACCGAAGTAACCCTTATGAAAAAGGATGACTATTTATGAATTGGAAAACCGGCAGCTTTGCCGAAAATAAAGTGCGCGGCCTTGATAAAGATGAGTTTGAAATCGTCGCAAGACAAACCCTCAACGAAGACGACCTTGCAGCAATACGAGACCTTGAAGGACTGTGCAGCCAGCATGATGGCATAAGGCTGAAGCTGAACTGGGACATCATTACAGACCGTAAGCCGGGTTCAAATGACGATTTTCTATGCTTTGACAAGAATGGCGTTCTGGCGGGCTATCTTGCGGTTTTTTGCTTCGGAGGGACTGAAGCTGAGATAAGCGGCATGGTCGATCCCTCATACAGAAGGAAGGGAATTTTCTCAGTACTGCTTGGACAGGCCATTGAAGAAATGAGGGCAAGAAATATCAGGAGCATGTTGTTTATCAATGACAGGGGATCGGCTTCGGGAACTGAGTTTATTAAGGCATCAGGAGCTGTTTTTGATCATTCAGAGCATTTGATGGAATTGCCAGGCGATATGGAGCCTGTAAAGGTCACGAGCCCCGTGGGGTTCAGAAAAGCTGTGCAGGATGATCTAGAGCTGCTGGCCGGGATGGATTCGATATGCTTCAATACTTCGGTTGAAGAATCAAGAGCATTTTATAACGAAGTCTGGCTCGATTGTCAGGGACATCAGGGTTCAGCAGTTAATACTCAGATGTTTATAGTTGTTGCAGAGGGCAAGGACATAGGTATGATTAGACTTAGCACAGAAAAGGATGATATCCTTATCTATGGCTTTGGCATTAAGCCTGAATACCGCGGCTTAGGTTATGGAAGAGCTGCCCTTGGACTTGCTGTGAATATGGCTTTATCAAAGGGACCTTCACATGTTGCTCTCGAGGTCGATTGTGTCAATGATACGGCATTATCGCTTTACAGGTCATGTGGTTTTACGACAAAATGTACTTATGATTATTATAGAGTTTCAATAGACTAGTTTTATGAATGTCCGGCTGCCTGCCGATGCTGACTGGCGGGTTTATAGGGGTAGTGACCGGCTGCCTGCCGATACAGCTTCGTTTTGGTTTTTGTCCAGCAGGTGCCAGATACTTTTGTCAGGGGGTTAATGAGTTGATGCTGGGGTGGGACGAGCTTGAGAAGAAGTGCTCTGAGTGTATGCTGTGCGGACTTGGTAAAACAAGGACAAACATTGTCATAGGCCGGGGATCCAAAACTGCCCCGATAATGCTTGTGGGCGAGGGTCCTGGAGAGCAGGAGGACAGACAGGGCAAACCTTTTGTCGGTGCCGCAGGCCAGCTTCTGGATCTCTTGCTGTCTGCTCTTATGTTCAGGGAAGATGACTACTATATATGCAATATCGTCAAGTGCCGTCCGCCGTCAAACCGCGTGCCTGCAGATGATGAGGCGGAAAGCTGTCTGCCGTGGCTGCGGAACCAGACAGCGCTGATCAAGCCGCAAATAATGGTGTGTATGGGTGCGACCGCAATGAAGTATATCATAGACCGTAATGCTAAAATCTCACATATCAGAGGCCAATGGATAAACCGAAAGGGCTTCTGGATCATGCCGACCTTCCATCCCGCGGCGCTGCTTCGGGACGTGTCAAAGAAAGCGCTCATGTTCGAGGATATGAAGCAGGTCAGACTCAAACTGGACGAACTGAGCCGCTGAAGCTTGTCTTTTGGCCAGTTTCGCCAGACAGAAGGCCGGCGTTCTGCCCGGCACAGTGGGACAAAGGATCTGCCCGGCACAGTGGGACGAAGGATCTGTCTGGTGCAGTGTGACAAAGGATCTGTCTGGTGCAGTGGGACAAAGGATTTGTCTGGTGCAGTGAGACAAAGGATCTGCCTGGTGCAGTGGGACGAAGGATTTGTCTGGTGCAGTGGGACAAAGGATTTGCCTGGTGCAGTGAGACAAAGGATTTGTCTAGCGTAGTGGGACAAAGGATCTGTCAAAATGTTAAGGAGTTAGTGAATGAATAATGAAGAGATGCTGAAGAATTTGTATGACGAGTATGCGCAACAGTTTGCGGGCAACGAGTTTGTGTTCGGCTGTGGCTGCATTGAGCCTCGTATGCTTTTGATAGGTGAAGCGCCAGGACGCGAGGAGGTCAAGCTCTCACGTCCGTTTTCAGGTGCGGCCGGGAAAAATCTGGATGAACTCCTTGAGCTGGCCGGCATTAAAAGAGAAGAGATATATATCACAAATGCTATAAAGTACAGGCTTTCAAAGGAGAATCCAAAGACAGGAAGATTGTCGAACAGGCCGGCGGCAAGGGACGAGATCACAGCCAGCAGGCCATATCTGATAAGAGAGATAGAAATGATACGCCCTATATGTATCGTGACGCTCGGGAATGTCCCATTGAGAGCCGTAACAGGAAATTTTTCAATGAATATAGGTGAGCGCCATGGCATCCCCGCTGTTGAAAGGATAAAAGAGCGGGAATACAAGCTTTTCCCGCTCTACCATCCGGCAAGTGTAATCTACAACCGCAGTCTCAAGCAAACCTGTGAAACAGATATCCTGAAGCTTCGTGACCTTTTGCGCAGTCATTAATTCATATGATGTGATGTTGCTGCCTGCATCCTGTGGTTGTGGTACTTGAGTCTGTGGTTACGGAGGATTCTGCTGCTGTACATACTGGGGCTGTGCCTGTGGTACCTGCACCCGTACCTACTGTTGAGTGGACCAAAACTCAAGTAAAGTCCTGCTCTGGTTTGGTGAGTGGACCAAAATTCAAGTAAAGTCCTGCTCAAACTAGGTGATTGGACCAGAATTCAAGTAAAGTCCTACTCAAACTAGGTTAGTGGACCAAAATTCAAGTAAAGTCCTGCTCAAACTAGGTGAGTGGACCAAAATTCAAGTAAAGTCCTGCTCAAACTAGGTGAGTGGACCAAAATTCAAGTAAAGTCCTACTCAAACTAGGTGAGTGGACCAAAATTCAAGTAAAGTCCTACTCAAACTAGCTGAGTGGTCCAAAACTCAAGTAAAGTCCTGACTCTATACGTTACTGATTTACATAAAGCGTTGTTCGCCTGTTTATGTTCCCTAATCATTGAATACATTCAATAAAAACGAAAATAATTTAGACTTTAATTGAATTTTGGACCACCACCGTTTTAAAACATCTTGATTTGATCTATTTAACTTTCCAAGATCCTCAATGTGGTGCTGTTGAGGTAAAAGAGCAACATGATATATCCAACAATAGCCATACTGGTAGCAAAATACAAATAAAGGCCGTATGCCTATCCCTATCCCTATCCCTATCCCTATCCCTATCCAAAATAGATGATTAACTATATAAGTACAGTACATATCTGCTAAATGAGTGATTTTTTTGATAAGTACAGCACTTATACATAAAACCGGTGATTTTGCAGATAAAAGCAGGAGTTCTGATTTTCCAAGACCGCAGTGTGCAAAAATCGCATGTTCTGGGCAGCTAATATTACTCTGGAGTCTACATAAATCAATAGTTATTTGATTATAGGCCATAGTTATTGAGTACTTACAATAAAATCAAAAGTAGACATTGAGTATTTTCAATGAGACAAATGATATTGTGCCCAGGTGATGCAATTTTTGCACACTCCCCTATATTACCCAATAGTAATGCTCAGGTTTCAACTATACGAATGAAAATATCGCCTGGTTCCCGGTAAAGTGGGGGACAGCCTTCGCGTCATTATATGCGGCTACTGTTTCAAAAAAGGCTTCGATGTTTTCAATAGGCGTTCCGGGGGGTATATCGCAGCCGGATGAAATGACAAAATTCCTATAGCCGGCTGTTTTTTCGAGCAGTTCGCGGGTTTTCTCCCTTACGTCCTCAATGGTACCGTTCTTAAAAGTCCTTGCCGGGTCAATGTTGCCGAATACCAGTCGGTCGGACGGCACCTGAGGCAATATGGCCGTCATGTCTACAGCGTTGCCGAAATGATATCCGCCGGCGCCGGTGGACATCAGTGAAGGAACCAGTCTGGTTGTATTTCCGCAGTTGTGGAGGATGATCATGAAATGGTCATCCTGTACTGCATCAACTATTTTTTTGACATATTCCGAGGAAAATTCGGTACACTGGTCAGGAGACAACAGTCCCGATGCTGGCTCGGCAATTATGATGCCGTTGGCACCTGCATCCTTGAAGGCTTTTGCATAGGCTGTCAGAAATTCTGTGGCTTTTTCCAGTATTATATGAACTGTTTCGGGCTCATCAAATAACGCCACCATGATTTCTGTCATGTCAAACAACCTGCATGCCAGTGAAAACGGACCTATCTGTCCCCCGAAGGAAGGCTTGCCGCTGATGTTCTGCGCGCACAGCTCTGCCGCTCTGAGGTAAGCCCCGGTCCTTCCTGTGCCGAGAATGGGTATTTTAAGCTCCCTTGCCGAGCTTTCGCTGTCTACTATGCTGCCCGCGACGGCAGGAACTTCATCGGCGGAATATCTTATAGTGCTGCCGAATACTTCTGCTTCCACTGACAGGTCCATGATCGTCATCGCAGCTATGGAAGGGTATTTTCGCGAAAGCTCATATATACATCTGAACTGGCTTTCGCCATCCTGAATCACATCCATTATTCCAGATCCGACAAGCTTAAGCCCCGGATAGGTCATGATCGGCATTGAAAGCCTGTTTTCCGAGTTGATGATTTCTTGCGCCCATTCGTTCATATTGATTTTCATGTTGAACCTCACTTTTAGAATATTTAATTATTACAAATGAAAAGTATCTTTTGCATTCTGATCATGTTAATATTACACAACTATATAAACGTATTATATAAATAGATTTTAAAGATTTGCACTATTTTATTATTTGAATGATTGTGGTAAAATGTTTATGCGAAATCGTTAAAAAATGCAAAAAACTAGAAAAATTTTAAATACGAATCATTGAAAAAGTATTATGATTAGCGGTGACAATATCGTGATATATTCCGATAGTTGCTGTAATCGGAAAGAGAGTAACGATGAGAGGTATTCAGACTGCAGATGAAACGCGGCTTGATATTGAGAGGTCAAAGCATGCCGCCCAGACTTACAGCCGGTCTGTGGGTACGGAATGCCTGGTCATCGATACTCATGGCAATACAGTTGTCCATGCTTCGCCAAACGGACAGTGCGAGCTATGCAAGAGTCTTGGCTGTACAGACAGAAAATGCAGCAATGCTCATCTGTACGGGAGCTATCAGGCCGAGAGATTTGGCGGCAGGTACATATTCTTCTGCCCGATTGGACTGGTCCATTGGGTCTCGCCGATAATGAGCAACGGTGTCTCAAGGGGGGCTGTGCTCGGCGGACCGGTACTCATGATGGAGCCTGATGAGCTGCTGATTGAGGAGATAATCATTAATGGGGACTTTGACAAAAGCAAAACCGGTGATATAGAAAGACAGGTACGGCTGTTGCCGATAGTCAGTCCGGAAGCAGTAAAGGACTTGTCAGAAATGCTTTATATGGTATCCTTATATATAGCGGACAGTCCGGATAATGCCGGGAGAGCCAGGACCGAGGTCCTGGAGCAGCAGTCGAGGATATCCGAGTATGTGCACTATATAAAATCATTAGCAGGCGAGTACACCGATACCAGAACCTATCCCGTCGAGAAGGAAAAGGA
Organism: Bacillota bacterium; assembly: GCA_023435305.1. GTDB lineage: Bacteria > Bacillota > Clostridia > Acetivibrionales > DTU013 > DTU013. The sequence continues at coordinate 3,006 of JAEYRV010000006.1, read as the reverse complement.
ACTGCTGTCGCTGATACCGCTTGGTGATAAATCAGGCTCCCAGAAGGTCCTCAATGAAATATTGGGACATGTTTTCTTTACATCAGGCGGAAATTTTGATGTAATGAAGGCCAGGATACTGGAACTGGTCGTGCTGCTGTCACGAGCTGCGCTTGAGGGCGGGGCCGACATCGAGCAGATATTCGGTCTCAATTGCAACTATCTGTCTCAGATAAACGGATTTGATACCATAGACGAGCTTACCTACTGGCTGTCGGGGATAATGATACGTTTTACGGATTGCGTTTTCAATCTGAAGGATGTAAAACATATCGATGTTATATATAAAGCGGTTGATTACATAAAGCGGAACTACATGAGAAAAATAATGCTCGAGGACGTTGCCGGCCACGTTCAGCTCAGTACATCATATTTCTGTGCTATATTTAAGAAGGAAATGAATTGTAATTTCAATACCTATTTAAACAGGATCAGGATCGAAATGAGCAAGAAATTACTGGCGGATCACGATATTCCGCTGGTGGATGTGGCCAATATGGTGGGGTATGAGGATCAGAGCTATTTTACAAGGGTATTCAGAAGCCATGTGGGCATCAGCCCGGGTAAGTTCAGGGAAAGAAAAGGAAATCTAAATTTTTAATAAAATATATCAAAAGCGTTTTGCGCCTAAGGGCGGGAATCGCACAGCAACGGGAAATTTCCCAGAAGGGGTGTCGAGTAATGAGTATATTAGCAGAAATTTCGCAGAATCTGCAGCAGGGCAGGGCAAAGGTTGTAAAGGAGCTTGTAACAAAGGCAATAGAAGAGGGTATCGATGCAAAGACGATACTTGAGCAGGGCCTTCTGGACGGTATGTCGATCATTGGTGAGAAATTCAAGAATGATGAGGTTTACGTGCCGGAGGTGTTGATAGCAGCACGTGCAATGAAGGCGGGAACCGAACTGCTTCAGCCGCTGCTTGCCTCCAGCGGAGTTCAGGCAAAGGGAAAGGTTGTTATCGGCACAGTGAAGGGAGACCTGCACGATATCGGCAAAAACCTCGTCAGGATGATGATGGAGGGAAAAGGCCTCGAAGTATATGATATCGGTATTGATGTATCCGCTGACAAATTCATTGAGAAGGCAAACGAAACCGGAGCAGATATAATAGCCTGTTCTGCACTGCTCACAACAACCATGCCTGAAATCAAAACAGTGGTTGAGGAGATCGAGAAGGCAGGAATCAGGAGCAAGGTGAAAATAATGATAGGAGGAGCTCCTGTGACAGAGGCATTCTGCAAGCAGATAGGCGCTGACATATATACTCCCGATGCTGCCACTGCAGCCGAAGTAGCTGTTAAGCTTTGCACAGCCGGATAAGCAGGTGAGGTGGAACAGGGTGGATTTTTGACTTGGACGGATTTGATCAGGACGGATTTTCGCTCTGCCATTAATTGAAAATCCGGCCACATAGACTAAGAGGGAACTTCAACTTATGGAGATGGAATTTGATTCATTTTCCCTGTGTCGTCTGAAAATCTTGATGAAATGTTCTTTCAGACCGGCGATCACCCTCCAGTCGATGAACATCAGCGCAGGACCGATGATTACTGAACGATAACGGTATATAGTATCTGATACATTTTCAACAACAAGTATATTAATAACGATGTAGATAATGAGGAAGGCCAATATCCCCAAAAGGAGGCTTTCCTTATTTTTTACACTGTAAAATATGCCTGCAGCTATGAGAAGCATGCAAACATACCAGGAGAGCATATCTATACTGACGATTATATTTAGAATAGTGCTTCCGCTGATCTCCTCAATGCCTGTATTGCCGGGATATGGCAGAAGGAAGTAATTCGCCGCCGAAGCAAGGATGTTTCTGTTTGATGCCAGCAGCTTGATCTTCTCTACCTTATTGGCGATATCGACACCAAAATCCCCTATCTCATCCGGAAACATGATCGCATGGTAGTTTTCCAATAATGGGTTGACTGTAAGGAAGAATATCAATAATGAACTTATGATCACAGTCAGACCAAATACAAGGTATATCTTCATTTTGTTCTTTCTGTATATTAAGAAAAGGCTTATCAGAACACCTGCGGCTATCGGAACAAACATATATATACGGATCAGTGTACAAAGCCACATCAGAATACATACTGAAACAATACTGATGAATGAAGCAGCGCGGTTTTTCGCTTTTTGTTGATTCTGCTCGATCGGTGAAGCTTCACAAATAATATATCTTTGCATGATATATATACAAAAAATACATATGAAAATAGTCAGTGCCTCTTTCCTCGAGTCGGAAGTCCATAAAATAATATTCGGAAAAAAGAAAAAGGACAGGCTTATGAATGACGCATTTGTGAATTTATAGTTATGTGTTAATGCGATCCGCAGGAGAAGAATTGCTGAAAAAAATGCGAGTGCTATATTAATATAGGAAACGATATATCGGTTAACACCAAATGTGTTGTATACCAACCCTACAATAACAGTGTACCATGTGTAAGCATATTTGACCTTAAATAGGGGAATCCCCCGGTCAAGCTGACTGCTGATCCATATGCCGGCCTTATGGTATAAAAGGCCGTCTGTCCCGACGGAGCCAGTACCTTCTGCGTACAGGTACAGAACCGCAGCTATTCTTAACAGGATACCTATAAAAGCAAGTATTAAATATATCTTCTTATGTTTATCAGATGGAACCAGCATGTAACCTGCCGCCAACAGCAGCAAACAAAGTAAAGCCGGAACCACTGCGCTTTGTATCATATGTATCTTTCTTTCTATATAATAGTCATTCATATGTGATAATATATCAGTAGTTATACAAAATGCAATATATTTTTTATTGTCGGGAAATCAAGGCGGGTCTTTGACAGTTGAATAGGAAAAAAATCCCCAAAAGCCTTGATTTAGGCTTATTTTTTTGTCAAATTTTAAATAATTATCTTGCGTAGTTTTGCGTTATGTGCTATAATATAAGGTGTTTGGAGGATTTTTATTATG